>CAZNZC010000039.1:0-1000 GCA_964577425.1 uncultured Phycisphaeraceae bacterium | reverse complement strand
ACGTTGTGAAAGTGAAGAGTTAGCAAAACGAGTTTTGCATTTTTACTTTTCTGTTGCAAATCACGACCCGAACTTGACCTGGTAGCACTTGAAGAAAGAAAATTTCAAAAGTAATACAATCTACTCTTACATAAAAAAATGTCAGGAATCCAATAAAATTACTTTCAAAAACAACCCTCGACGTATTCCAATGGTAGGGACCAAAACGACGATGAACATGATGAAGAAAGTTTTTAGTGCCAAGCCTTCCACAAAAGGGATCCATGCTGCTAAAAAATTGCAAATTTCGAAATCCTGGCTTAACGCAATTAAAGTACACAAGTTGGGGATCACAGCCAAAACCAAAAAAAGTTCACCAAAATACAAAAACGGCCAAGAATCAAGGATTCAGACATCATGCAAAAACATTTTCAGAAAAATGACGCGAAAAGTTGTCATTATGGATGATGAGACTTACGCCCCCTTGATCGTCATGAAGTTCCAAGTCGACAATTTTTCCATTCCACCAAGGGTAGTGAAGTGCCTTATGAAGACCAATTGAAGGTCCGAAGTAAGTATCCAAAAAAATTGCTGGTTTATCAAGTCCTTGACTCGGATGGAGATTTCTCGGAACCCTTCATTACGGACACTACTATGGACTCAAATATGAACCTGGTGAAGTGTATAAAAGGCGTCCTAGAACCCTTCATACATAAGTATCACTCCCCCCAAAGTGTTATCTTCTGGCCTGATATGGCTTCTTGCCATCATGCAAAATGGTGACAACCTACCTCAAGTCGAAAAACATGAATTTTATCACTCGTGATGGAAACGTTCCTAATCTTCCTTAATGTCGTCCCATTGAAAGATTTTGGGCAAATTGTAAAAGAAGACATTCAAACGAAACGAGAACAGCAACAGGATTGACTGGATTCAAGAGGATGTGGAAAAGAATCATCTTTGAAGTAGCAAGGAACATGGAAAAAGCCTAATGGCCAGCGTCCAGAGAAAGGTGGGGGTG
>CAZNZC010000038.1:312-1048 GCA_964577425.1 uncultured Phycisphaeraceae bacterium | reverse complement strand
GTTTTTTAATAAACTTTTAAACACTTTATTGAACCTTTACTTCCATAAATTAAAAATTTGAATTTCATTTATTTCTAGAAATCCCATTTTGGAAATTATTACCTTTTTAAGAAATCTTATGGTAGTACTACCATATAAATCTGACGTCAGGGTCAAAGTTCTACTTTTCTATCACTTAGAACATGGAGTGCCCACTTATTCAAAAAAAAACATATTACCAAAAAAGGGAATTTTGTTGTCACACACCCTTAAAAAATTTAAGAAATTGTGGAAAATAATTGTTACGACTTACCATAACAGAGTGTTCAACTCTAACTTTTTATTGAGTTGAGCAAATTGAAAACTAACAATTGCAATCAATTCTACATCAAAAGTTGAGTTATATACAATTAAAAAAATATGGGGTCCAATCCCAAAATTTTATACATTAGGTCATGTGATGTGAAAAAAAATTTGTCAATACAAAAACAATAACTCAAGAATAACTTTTTATTGAATGGAAATTTTTTCAAACCGACAATTGAATTGGAAAGGACATCAAAAATTAACTCAGAAACATTCATAAAAATATGGGGTACAATCCCGAAATTTTATACATCATCTGATGAGATCAACAGTTTTTTTAAATTTCATGTATTTTCAAAATAACTTTTTATTGAGTTGAGCAAATTGAAAACTGAAAATTGCAATCAATTCTACATCAAAAGTTGAGTTATATACAATTAAAAAAATATGG
>CAZNZC010000038.1:0-212 GCA_964577425.1 uncultured Phycisphaeraceae bacterium | reverse complement strand
GGTCCAATCCCAAAATTTTATATAACAATAAGTTTATGAATTTGATAAAAATTGAAAGAACAAAATTTTGACAACGACCTCTTCAACGAGTTAAAAAATCCTATTTTTGGAAATAGGTTTATTTTGATTGACTTGGGCATAAGTGGGGACTCCATGAAAAATAACCAAAAGTGATGAAAAAAAAATTTCAACATTCAAAATGAAACTTTTTC
>CAZNZC010000037.1:0-1267 GCA_964577425.1 uncultured Phycisphaeraceae bacterium | reverse complement strand
AAATAACCATAAAAAAAAAAAACTTTGAAAACACGGTGTTTTTCTTCTAAGGCCCCGCCCCCCTCAAGTAGGTCATGAGTTGGAAAGTAAAAAAATGAGAAAAAACGCTCTTTTTTTATATTCAAAATTGAATGAGAGGTTCCACGAGAACTTGGTTCAGATTGAAGTTCCATAGAGAAAGCATTTTCGTCATAAGGGCGTACATTTCCACATACATTTGATCTACCTAGATTTTTTTTCCTTTTTGGGATTTGTAACTTGAGTCACACTACGTTTAATGTCGTCAAACTAAGTTGAACGTTATAAACTCCAAATTTACATTTTTTTTCAAAACATGGTATCATACACTCTTTCTTAGTTTGATAGAGTAAACCCTGTGACACTCCAATTATAATCTTTAACTCAAACTTGAAATTACATCCATTTAAACTTTTTGCTGGATTGAGATAATTGAAAAATGACACTTCCATTGGATTGCCCTCAAAAATTGACCTAAATACTGTTTTCAGATCATTGTCATTTTTCTTCCTCACATGATCATCAGATTGGAAATTTACTTTAAAATACAGTCACAATTGGTAATAATGTAAGGCTTATAACTTTTTATACACTTGGAATTTTGAAATGGAAACAATTGCATTGGAAAGGACACAAAAAATTAGGTTATAAACTTCCATAAAAATATGGGGTACAATCCCGAAATTTTGACATTGGATCCATGTGATGAGCAGAAAAAATTATCAATAGAAAAAATTTGAAATTTCAATACAGAGCTAATAACTTTTTATTGAGTTGGAATTTTTTCAAACAGATAATTGCAATGGAAAGGACATAAAAAATCACACTAAAATCATCCATAAAAATATGGGCTATAATCCAGAAAAAATAAATTAATTGAGAAATAAATATTGAAAAATTTGTATTATTTTCAATATTATATATTCATCTATGTAACTTTTTACTCAATTGGAATTTTTGAATGAAAGTAAGTGCAATAGAAAGGACATTAAAAATTGAGTTGGAAACATCCATAAAAATATGGGGTATAATCCCAAAATTTTGACATTGAATCCATGTGATGTTTGAAAATAAATTGTCAATAGAAATAAATTGAATTTACAATACATAGCTAATAACTTTTTATTGGATTGAAATTTTTTTATGAAAATAAGTGCATTGGAAAGGAAATCAAAAATTAAGTTGGAAACTTTAATAAAAATATGGGGTACAATCCGAAAATATTATAGGTGATTGATTGTGATGTGTT
>CAZNZC010000036.1:0-1371 GCA_964577425.1 uncultured Phycisphaeraceae bacterium | reverse complement strand
GCGCAGCGCAGGCGGCCCGTGCGCAAGCGCAGCTTGCGCACCACCACTTCATGCTCGCGGCCTTTGTCTGAACGCAGCGCACCGAAGGGGCGCGAAGTGAGGTTCTATGTTTCTGCGCAAGCGGGCAACCGCACTTTGCTCGGGTCGAACGGCTGGCCTGATTTCCAGATGGCCCAGGCCAGCCGCAGCAGCTTGCGCGCCAGGATGACGAGGGCCTGGGTGGAAGCGAACCCGCGTTGGCGCAAGTGCCGGTAGATCGGTCCGAAGACCTTGCTGTGGCAGGCGGCGAAGGCCGCCAGGTACAGCTGGCGGCGCAGGGCCGCTGGCCCGCGCTTGGTCAGGCGACGCCGGCCGTGGTGGTCCCCTGAGTCATTCGGCCGCGGGTCCAGGCCGCTGTAGGCGACCACCGCATTGGCGTTGGCGAACTTGATGTTCGTGAACAGGGCCGCCAGCCGTACCGAGGCCTGCATGCCGAAGCCGGTGATGGTCTCCAGGCGCTGTACGCCGGCATCGAGTTCGGGCTCGGCCTGAACCAGGCTCTGGAGCTGCCCGTCGATCAGCTCGAAGGCCTGCGCACAGGCCAGCTCGAGGATGTGCGCCGCTTCCTTCCCTGCCGGCAGCTTGCCCAACCCCTGGCGCATGGCCACCCGATGCTGGGTCAGTGCCACCCGTTGGTCGAGCAGCTGGCGCAGAGTCTGCGATACGCCTCGGGGCGGCTCCCAGGGATGCAGATCGTCGCGGTTCTCGCGCACGTAGCGCACGATGACCCCCGCGTCGAGCCGGTCCGTCTTGGCCCGCGCCCTGATGGCCCGGCCATAGAGATGCACATCGAGCGCATTGAGCACGTACACGCACATCCCCGCAGCGTGGGCCAGCTCGGCCAACAGCCGGTGATATCGGCCGCTGGACTCCATGGCCACGATGGTGCGCGGCGCCAGCGTCTGCAGCCAGTCGTGAATCGAATCGGCGTCGTTCCCGATGTGTTGCACTGCGCTGGCCGACTCCTCGCGAGCGACGACCAGTTCGGCCCGGGCGACATCCACGCCCACGATGACGGGTACTTGCATGATGTCCTCCAGCGTATGGACAATGAACGTGCTGGGGTGGGCCGCTCTGCCGCGTCAACTTGCGTGAAGATCGGCGGTCGCGCTCACAGGCGCGCCGCTCAGTTCCTTATCGACGCTACAGGCAGGGTGGGAGACGTCTCACTTCGTCAATGCGCCAAGCGCTCGATAGTTGGCTGGATCTCTCCACCCCAGCACCTCAAACATACAAGTTGGCCGCGTGGCCGTCTGTGCGAGCACCGCAGTGCAGTCGGCGCAGCCGACCGCCCCGGCATGAGCCACGACGACGGTCGCCTGACGCGGCGCC
>CAZNZC010000035.1:0-1381 GCA_964577425.1 uncultured Phycisphaeraceae bacterium | reverse complement strand
GGGTCACTATCATTTTCTGGGGAGCTTCAGACTTAGGCAAATAATTTTTGCAGTCTAAATAGGAAGAATTTGACATCCGTTACACCTCTGAGATTGGCTCTAAACCCTTTGATTTTAGAATTAAAAGATTCGGCATAAGCATTTGTGCTTCTGTGGTTAAAGAAGTTGAGTATGTTTTCTAAATGGTATTCTAAAGAGTTGAGTACGGTATTGAACTCTTCTATTTTAGCATCTGTTAGGTTTTCTTTCCATTGTTTGAAGCGATATAGGGCAGTTGTTTTGTCTGTGTTTTGGTAGATATTTCTGAAGGCTAAGGTGAGTTGGTAAGCTGATTGTAAGATGGGATATTTAGCAAAGAGGATTGCCGCTCTTTTTGCTTGGTTGAATGTCCAGTCTTCTTTAAACCGATAGAGCAGATACCGGCTTCGTGCCAGTAATTCTTTTGGAGTATCACCATTAGATAATACTTCGGAATAATATTTTTCACCTTTTTCTTTGACTTGTTTGATGGCTGTATTTTCTTCTTCGATGGCTTTCCATCGCAATTTTATTCTCAGGTGCTGCAAAGCGTCTATGACTAAACGCACGACATGAAAACGGTCTATAACCTGACTGCTGCGGGGAAAACTCTGTGTTACTGCCAATGACATATTTCGAGCCATATCTAAGCTGACTTCTTTTACCTGATTGCGTTTTTCTATAGGTATTTTTTCCAATACTTCTTGTATGGTTTTGGCCTGCGTGCCATTGATAATAGCTACTACCGATTGTTTGTTTTTAGCCCTGGTGGTTTTGTTGGTTACAAAAGTGTAGAGTTCGCCCTTGGATAAGCTCACCTCGTCAATACTTAATTTATCGGTGATGTTTTCCGGATATAAAAGATATTCTTCTGCATGTGGTAATTGATTCCATGTCTTATACCCGCTTACCTGATGCTTGTAGTGGCGTTGTAATTTTTGGCTGTCTACCTTAAAGTAGCTCGCTATGTTGCTCATGGTATCGGGTCGCGTATCCACCTGCATCTTTTAAAAAATCCGATAGTTCCTGAGTGAATTTAGAACCATCGGCTATAAATGAAAAATCACGTTTAATGATTACCCCTGTTTGCTTATGCCGCCACCTGCGTTTTTTAATACGCAGGTAAACGGCCTTACCCCGAAGCGGAAAGTCTTGTATCAACTTGCTTTCCATAAAGCCTTTTGATTCATACTGGGCAGGGCTGTAGCCATTGGGAAGTTCGTTCTTTTCTTCAAAGTCTATTAGCCAGTATTCTTCCTTAATCGCTACTGAGCATAGTGTTTGAAAACCGCTAATAATGAAGTAGTCCGTCAGTTCGGACGGGAAAAACTGTTGAAGCAAGTATTGATCTATTGTTGCGATG
>CAZNZC010000034.1:0-1414 GCA_964577425.1 uncultured Phycisphaeraceae bacterium | reverse complement strand
AGTTTAGGTAAGTGATAAAGGCCAAAGCCATGGGTAGGGCTGCATTGCCTGAGGGCCCCCAGAAGAGTTGGGCATGGGGCACATGGCCGCTATGAGCCATGTACAACAGCCTTTTTTGTAAGGATGGATGAGCTGGGATGTCTGCAAAACGCATATTCTTGTTTTTAGTAGACCTCCGTTAGACTTGTAGTATAAATTAAAAATTAAAAAAATTATTATTATTGTTGTTGTAGCTTCAAGTTATCCACATGTAGAAGGGCTGGTTAGTAGGGATAGTGACATGTGGATAACTTGAAGTCAAAAAAATATTATTGTAGCTTCAAGTTATCCATATGTAGAAGGGTTGGTTAGTAGGGGATGGTGACATGTGGATAACTTGAAGCTAAAAACTAACACAACACAAGGGGCGCTTTAATTAGACCTCTAGGCATAATGGCCTATCGAAAGATTTAATCCCCCTGTGTTTTTACAGGCAACGATTCATATAGAAATTTAGGTTTTAAGGCCTATTATCACGGAATTAAATGTAACCTGTATAGTGTTAGTACTAAGTTTAACTTTTTAAGGCTAATTTATATGAAATATACACATATTCTAGGTATTGATATATCAAAAGATACTATTGATGTAGCTCTCATGCAAGATAAAGCTGATGCTTCTATTACTACTAATAAGTTTGGTAATAATTTAAAAGGCGCTACTAGCTTGCTAGCATGGTTAAAAAAACAGCATGTAGCTCTTGACCAAGTGTTAATATGCTTGGAGAATACTGGAATTTATCATCGATGGTTGGTAACATTTTTACAAAGTCAACAGGCGTTTGTATGGGTAGAAAACCCATCAACCATTAAATGGAGTGGTGGACTTCAAAGGGGTAAAAGTGACCAAATAGATGCTCAAAGAATATGCTTATATGCTTTTAGACACCAAGATAAAGCTCAAGCTTATTGTCCTAAAGACAAAGCTTTACAAAAATTAGCAGATCTACTAGCTAGCCGAGATCGTTTAATAGAAGCTAGGAAGATGCTTAGAGTTCCTATTAAAGAAATGGCTCAATCCAGATTGGAAGAGGAATCCAAGTATGTGGAAAATGGTTGCCAGAAAGCTTTAGAAGGCATAGAAGCAAGTATACGGGAAATGGGAAAGGAGATAGAAGAAATAATTGCAGAAAACAAAGAATTGGAGGATAATTATATACGGATCTGCTCAGTACCAAATGTAGGGAAAATAGCAGCTTGTACGCTGTTAGTAGCCACCAATAATTTCATTCGTTTTGACGATGCTAAACAATTAGCAAGTTATGGAGGTATAGCTCCATTTCCTTACCAATCGGGTAAGAGTGTGAGAGGAAAAACACAGGTACACCATATGGCTAATAAGAAAATAAAAAAGATTTTACACCTATGTGCTGTAA
>CAZNZC010000033.1:577-1476 GCA_964577425.1 uncultured Phycisphaeraceae bacterium | reverse complement strand
GCCGCCGACGATGACGATCGCCGGCAGCGCGGTCGCTTCCATCGAGACCGCGAGGCCCTGGATGACGTTGGTGCCGTGGCCGGTGACCGAGGCCTGGGCGATCGACTTCACCGGTCGGTAGTCGGTGCCGGTGTAGTATTCGGTGATCCAGATGATCAGCCCGGTGACGGCGAGGCCGACCACGCCGCACCAGAACAGGGTGGTCGAGGTGAAGGACACGCCCTGCACGGTCTTCAGCGGCAGGCCGAAGCCGAACAGGAAGTGGACCACCACCGCGAGCCCGACCAGCGACAGCACGGCGCTGGCGATGAAGCCCTTGTAGAGCGCGCCCATGATCGACTGGTTGGCGCCGAGGCTGACGAAGAACGTGCCGACGATCGAGGTCACGACGCAGGCCGCGCCGATGGCGAGCGGCAGCACCATCATGTTGGCCAGATGGGGCGTGCCGGCAAAGAAGATCGCGGCCAGAACCATCGTGGCGACCGCGGTGACGGCGTAGGTCTCGAACAGGTCGGCGGCCATGCCGGCGCAGTCGCCGACGTTGTCGCCCACGTTGTCGGCGATGGTGGCCGGGTTGCGGGGGTCGTCTTCGGGGATACCGGCTTCGACCTTACCTACCAGGTCGGCACCCACGTCGGCGGCCTTGGTGAAGATGCCGCCGCCCACGCGCATGAAGAGCGCGGCCAGGCTGCCGCCGAAACCAAAGCCCACCAGCACGAACATCGCCTGGTGCTTGAAGACCAGGAAGATGAGGCTGGCGCCGAGCAGGCCCAGGCCCACCGTCATCATACCGGCCACCGCGCCCGATTGGAACGCGGCTTCGTGCGCGCCTTTAAAACTGGTGCGCGCCTGCTGGGCGACACGCTGTGGACCGACTTCGACGCCCTGGCCCTGCACGA
>CAZNZC010000033.1:0-567 GCA_964577425.1 uncultured Phycisphaeraceae bacterium | reverse complement strand
GGCCATGCCCATGCCCACGTAACCGGCGCCGTAGGAAGCGGCCACGCCCAGCAAAAACGCAACGGCCACGCCGATGGCCAGCGTGACCGTATAACCTTCCTGGTTCTGGAAGAGCAGGAAAAGTGCAATTGCAATGATAGCCACCAAAGGCAGCATCGCTTTAATCTGGCGTTGCAGGTAAGCGTAGGCACCGGCGCGAATGGCGCTGCCGACCTCCTGCATACCGGCGGTTCCGGCGCTCAGGCTCATGACCTTGGCTCGCCAGAACAAACCGGCCAACACCGAGAGCACGCCAAAAGCGGCAGCGATGTAGAGGATGAGATTTTCGCTGGGGCCGAATGCGGGAAGCTCCAATGCTTCTCCGGCATGGGCCGTGCGAGGCGCCAGGGCGCTCAGGGCGGATACGGCCAAAAGGCCAAGTGGGATGGTACAGCGGGGTCTTGCCATTTTCACGAATGATTTCTCCTGATGTTGGGAATGCTAAACGGCGCTAAAAACAAAGTTTTACTGCTAAAGGTATATTTCCTTTAAGAAAACTTTGTTTCCACATTATTACATCGTGAAAAC
>CAZNZC010000032.1:0-1623 GCA_964577425.1 uncultured Phycisphaeraceae bacterium | reverse complement strand
TAAATACTATCTGGGTATCGCAGGTGCCAGTATACCCGCAGAAGTCGCCGATATCGCTAAAGCTGCCGGTATAGCAGTCCTCCGTCAAAAAGGTGAGGTAGCCGAGATTGAGGCTGAGAGGTTAGTGGCGTATTAAAAGGGGGGAGTATGTACCCCCCGTCCTGAAGGTTGTGTCGGTAAATTTTGAGATTCGCTATCAATTTTTCAAAGTTGACAATAATTCATCCAACTGCTTCAAGTTGACCTCCATTCCCTCCTGATATCCCATTTCAATTACTTCTTGCAAATCTTCAAGACTGTTGTGTGTTGAAATTATCGTAACAAGCGTTTTTTCACTCATTTCGGTAAACACATTTTCAAATCTCCCTGTTGGGAGTTCCGGATTTACTATCCCGTTTTCATTACAAAAGACATCTGTACCCGAAAAATTTTTGTGTAATACTATTTTTTCAAAATTCTGTTTTGCCCAATGTTTTTGATTTTCAGGGATAATCATACAATACAACCAAAAACCACCTTCTCGAAAATCCATTGTTTTGGTTTCTGCACGGCAAGGTTCTGGTCCCCACCATTGGTCTAAAAGTTCGGCTGTTGTCCAAGCCTGCCAAACTAATTCGAGATTGGCATCAAATTCACGTTTTATAACAATCGTGTTGTTCTCTTTATTGACTACAAAGTCAAATAATAAATTACTGCTCATTTTTCCTGCTTTTTGATAGTTGCCAATAAATTGTCTAATTGATTGAAACGAGTTTCCCAGATTTTGCGGAACTGCTCCAACCAGTTGTCTATTTCCTTCATTTTTTCAATTTCAAGCGAGTAATAAATTTCTCTGCCCTGATGTTGCTGATGTACCAATTCACATTCTGTCAAAATGCGAAGATGTTTGGAAACCGCCTGTCGCGTTGTGTCGAAGTGTTCGGCAATGGCGTTAGGTGTCATAGCCTGTAATGCAATCAAGGTTATGATAGCCCGTCTTGTTGGGTCTGCTATGGCTTGAAAAATATCTCTTCTCATTTTACTATCACTTTAAATTGCGAAACTAATCGGTTGCAAATATATGTGCAACTTTCCGGTTTCGCAATCTTTTTCTTCATTTTTTTTGAGATTACTGAAAAGTCGGTCGGAGTTATAGATTGGTTGGAGAGGGTTAAATAATGATTATGTACTTCCGTCCTGAAGGTTATGTCGATAGATTCCGGAACAACTTTTTTGTTTTACCCATTGGTGACGGTAATGTTCATATCCGGCACATTACCGCTGATGCCTCTGGTTTTAAACTCATTTCTTACTTCTTCCTGCATATAGTAAAAAGCCGCAAAATAATCCTCAGGCTTACACCATGGCCACACATCCACATGGTGCACGTCCATGTCATCTGTCTTAAAATGAACCTGTATGGCCGGCTCTTTAAGGATAAGCGGAGAGCGGTCTGCCACGGCTTTTATAGCCTCACGTACATGGTTGAACTCTTCACCCGAATCCACGTTAAACTCCATATCGGCCCGCATGATGCCCTCGCCTGAAATATTGGTAATAGCTCCTGAAGTGACTTCTCCGTTGGGAATTGTGACTGGTAGATAACAATGTACCAAAATTGGTAAATAAGGATGTACCAAATTT
>CAZNZC010000031.1:0-1661 GCA_964577425.1 uncultured Phycisphaeraceae bacterium | reverse complement strand
CTAGGGAAACTCTGATTTAAGGTCGAGCAGACGGCTGATTTCGATCGTGACGGTGAATCGGTGCGATTTCGCGGTCAGATGGCGCTCATTTGATCGCCTGCAGCCCCGGTTTCCCGAGCTGCAGGCGCACCTCGCCTACGCGAGTCGTCGGCGCATCATGTAGAGATTGGCCAGCGCGAACATCGTGAAGGCCCGGGCCAGGTTCTTGGCCAGCCCGCGGTAGCGGACCTTGGCAAAGCCCCACAACTGCTTGACGACCCGGAACGCATGCTCACCACGGGCCCGGGTTCTGGAGCGCGCACGGTTGATGCGCCGCCACTGTTCGCTGATGGGTCTGCTGGCCGTTCCCCGCCGGTTGATGCGGTAGCGCACGCCCAAGGCTTCCAGGGTGGCCCGGTCATCCTGGCTCCAGTAGGCGCGGTCGCCATAGACCGCTGCTTCCTCGCCGTGCAGCAACTCCGGCATCTGGCTGATGTCCGTCATCGCCGCATGGGTTGCCGTCACGGTGTGGACAGTGCCCCGCACATCGGTCCCGACGTGCAGCTTCATGCCGAAGTGCCAGTCTTTGCCTTTGCGGGTCTGCTTCATCTCCGGATCGCGCGCCTTGTCCTGGTTCTTGGTCGACGGCGGCGCAGCAATCAGCGTGGCATCCACGATGGTTCCGGACTTGAGCAGCAGGTGACGCTCTTCGAGCAGAGCGCGCACCGAATCGAAGATCGCGCTGGTCAGATGGTGCTGCTCCAGCAGGTGCCGGAACTTGCAGATCGTGGTCTCGTCGGGAATCGCATCGTCGGCCAGGTCGAGTCCGGCAAAGCGCCGCATCGATTCGCTGTCGTAGAGTCCATCCTCGGCCTGCGGGTCCGACAGGTTGAACCACTGCTGCATGAAGTAGATCCGCAGCATCACCGGCAGGGGCATCGGCGGTCTGCCGCTGCCTTCACCCCGGTAGTAATGTGGCTGGATCAGCCCCAGCAGCCGATCCCACGGAATCACCGCATCCATCTCTGCCAGGAACCGCTCTTTGCGCGTCACCCGCTTCTTGCGGTCCCAGGCCAGCGATGCAAACGTCCTCTGCTTCATATCCCGCCCCGTCGTCAGTTCCCGACAGATAGACTGCGGATATAAATCAGAGTTTCCCTAGCGGCCCATAGCGCGCATATCCCATGACCGGAGTTGTCCCCCGAATTCTGATTACTGGCGCAGCCAGCGGCATCGGCCTGCATACGGCGCTGCAGTTGTCACAGCGCGGCTGCCGTTTGATCCTCGCCGACCGCAACGTCGCAGCCGGTGAAGCTGCGGCGAAACAGATCCGGGAATCCGGCGGCAGCGCGGAATTCCGTCCGCTCGATCTCGGCGACCTGTCGCGCGTCCGCAGCTTTGCGGCCGACGAACTGGTGCGGGATCAGCCGCTGGACGTGTTGATCAACAACGCCGGCTTGTTGCCACCGATGGTGCGCACCTGCACAGCGGACGGATTCGAACTCGCATTCGGTGTCGCCTACCTCGGTCATTTCGCTTTGACCGGCTTGCTGATGCCGGCCTTGCTGCGCAGTGGCGCGCCGCGAGTCGTCAGTGTCACCAGCAACTCGCATCCGAACGGCCGCATCGACTTCGACAACCTCCAACTGGAGCGCGGCTACCAATCGTCGCAGGCCTATACC
>CAZNZC010000030.1:0-1811 GCA_964577425.1 uncultured Phycisphaeraceae bacterium | reverse complement strand
AGCGGTCGTTTATTACATATTTTTAATTGTTCATACTGAATATGTAAGTACTGTTGTTATTCTTAAAATGGTCAATATTTTACTTTAGGGAGTGGTGATAATAGTATTCGTATTTGGAATACAAATAGTGGTCAATTATTACATACTTTTAATGGACATACTTCTAAAGTAAGCAGTGTTTGTTATTCTCCTAATGGTCAATATTTTATTTTAGGAAGTGAAGATAAAATATTCGTATTTGGAATACAAGTAACGGTCAATTATTACATATTTTAAATGGTCACACTTCTGAAGTAAGTACTGTTTGTTATTTTTTTTAAGGTGCTTAATATTTTAATTTAAGGAGTAATGATAAAAGTATTCGTATTTGGAATATAAATATGGGTCGTTATTACACACTTTAAATGTTCATATTGCATACTGTAGTAAAATATTCATATTTGGGTAAAACTAATAATCAATTATTACATACTTTAAAGGGTCTTGCTAATTCAAATATTCTCCTAGTGGTAAATGTCTTGCTTCAGGGAGTTATGATAAAATTATTCGTATTTCATATACAAAAGGTCAATTATCGTATACTTTAATGCTTCCTAATACTTTGTTTGTTTATACTTGATCTTTGCTTGTTGTTACCTGATACTTTACTTTTTGCTACATTGATAAAATATTCTTGTTTGGAAAACAAATAGTGGTCGTTATTACATACTTTAAATGGTCATATTGCATACTGTAAGTACTGTTTGTTTTTTCTCCTATTGGTTAAATACTTTGTTTCAAGGAGTGAAGATAAAATATTCGTATTTGGAATACAAGTAGTGGTCGTTTATTACATACTTTAAACAGTCATACTGCATACTGTAAGTACTTTTTGTTATTCTTATAATAGTTAATACTTTGCTTCAAGTGAAGTGAAAAAGTATTCGTATCTGGCACAAGTAATGGTTGTTTATTACATACTTTAAATGCTCATACTGGTACACTATAGTGTTTGTTATTATTCTAATAGTAAGTACTTTGCTTCAAGTAGTAAAGATACAAGTATTCGTATTTGGAATACAAATAGTGGTCAATTATCGCATACTTTAAGCAATCATACTTCAAGAGAAGTGAGTACTGATAAATACGTAAGTGGAGATGAAAATATTCATATTTGGATAAAACTAATAATCAATTATTAGACATACTTTAAACAGTCATGCTAATGTGAATATTCTCCTAATGGTCAATGTCTTGCTTCAGGTAATAAATTATTCATATTGGGATAAAACTAATAATCAATTATTTACATACTTTAAACAGTCATACTGATACGGTGACTACTACTCATTGTTGTTATCTAATACTTTTCTTGTTGCTACTTGATATTTTACTTGTTGCTCCTTATACTTTATTTTATTGTTACCTGATATTTTACTTGTTGGTCCTTATACTTTATTGTTGCTACCTAATACTTTTCTTGTTGCTATTTTATATTTTATTTGTTAATATTTTATATTTTGCTTGTTGTTACTTTGGTTATCTGTTTGATATTTTGCTTGTCGTTTTGCTTTTGTGGTTGATTTTTGGATATTTAATTGTTATTGCTGTTATGAATTGCTTATTAATTATATTTTTTATAAAAATTTCAATAAAACAAAATTTAAATATTTTGAAATAATAATAATAATATGAAGTGCCTTGTGTAAGAAAAGAAACGTAATCTTTCATGTTTTTTTTGTCAGTGCTTGTTTTTAAATAATAAAAATTGTGAATGACGAAGTTTCAAATTAAACTTTCATTCCAACACAATTTCACACCTCAACTCTCTG
>CAZNZC010000029.1:0-2739 GCA_964577425.1 uncultured Phycisphaeraceae bacterium | reverse complement strand
GACCACAAACGGGCATTGGTAATCGACAATACCATTTCATTCCCCGCTCCAACCGTTTGCTCCGCTATCTTTTGCGCGCCGGTCCAGGCTGATACCCGTACCTGGTCACCCGGTTGTGTATTTACCACGGATGCGCTGACATGAAGAAATCCTTTATCAATATCAGGCGTTTGTTTGGTTGACTGTATATGCGTCTTCGGAACGCCTTCCAGCCAGACAGTCTGCCAGATACCTGTAACTGGTGTATACCAGATACCACGCGGTTTAACCACCTGCTTGCCATTTGGCTGAGGACCTTCGTCAGTCGGATCCCACACACTGACCACTACTTCCTGCTTGCTTCCCTTTTTCAGATACGGTGTAATGTTAAAGCTGAAAGGGTCAAACCCTCCCTCATGTTCGCCCACCTTTTCGCCGTTGACATATACCACAGCCCGCCAATCAACGGCACCGAAATGCAACAGCACATCACCCTTTCTGATCTTCGAACCAAGCTCCACGGTATTTCTATACCAAAGCGTCTTTTCTTTTCCCACCTCTTTCCCAACACCGGAAAGGGCGGACTCCACCGGATAAGGAACGAGTATCTTTCCGTCAAAAGAAGCGGGCACTGCTTCACCGCGACCGGCAACAAGCGCATAGTCCCATAAACCATTCAGATTTTGCCAAACGTCCCGTTTAAGATGGGGCCGGGGGTATTCAGGCAACGGAGCCACCGGATTAACCTGCTCTGCCCACTGTGATAAGATCTTACCCTGAACAGGCTGCCAGGAAGGCTGAGTGTATACTATCACCGGAATACACAACGCGATACCAACAAGATATTTAAACTTGATCATACGATGTACCAGATTTCGTTATTTAACTACAAATATAAATTATTTCGTATTAGCCTTCAGAATCCTGCACCGCTAATCCGTATCAATTATTCATCACTTTGTATCAAACTGTATCGTCCGGAATCTCTTCGTAAAAACTTACCCTTTCACAAAAATATACAACGATAACAAGTTTTTTGTACGTTGAAACAAACTTCGAGCATACAAAAAAAGAGAAAGCGGACCATATGGTCCGCTTTCTCTTTATGAATAACTAACTATGTGTAGTTACTGCTTATTATTGAGCATTTGCAAATGCTTCCAGTGCTGCTGCATCGTTTACATTGATGCCTTTAGCCTGAGCCGCACGTACAATATCACCCGGAACTACGAACACTTGTACCTGAACAACAGGCTTGCCAGTGAAGTAGCTTGCATCCTGACCGCCGCTGTACATAACTACCGGAACGGTACCTGAAGCGCCCAGCGGAGTGTACGCAGTAGAGCCCGCGCTCGGTGCAGTTGAAGTAGGAATAGTAGCTGTCAGGTTCGGAACCTTGTAGTACGTATCAGCAAACGTTCTTGCAGTCCAGTAAGGGATAGCAAGGTTCGTTGTGTTGTACGTTCCACCAACCCAGCTATTACCCACCACATTCAGAGCAGCATTCGGGTTCTTCAGTGTGATCGGGCCGAACGGTACGTTAGTTGCCGTATGAGTCGGGTTGTTACCTGACGTGATATCCCAATGGAATACGAAGTTACCACTGTTGGTTACCTGATTACGAGGAGAGGCACCGTTGAAATGGGTCAGCACCTGATCTGTTGCAACAGTCACTACACCACCAGCAACACCCAGCGGTTGTGTACCATTTACCAGCAGAGCAGCCGGCAGCAGGTTGAACGGATTCGCCGTAGTACCAAAGCCTGTCGGAGTTGAGTACTGACCGTTCGGCCCATAAGCAGCACCAGACACGACATAGGTATTCAGGTAGTTATCAGTAATATCGATCCATCCCAATACAGCACCTGCAGCAGTCTCATAACGAGGAGCGTTGGTTGCTGCATTTACGTAACGGTACTTCAGATACACTTTACCATCTTGTTTGTACGACTCAATCTTGTTGCCTAAGCCAGGGATGGTGTTGATGTTAAACTCTGTCCTTGCCGTATAATGTGCACGGAACGGACCATTCGCATTGTTTGTTACCGTAACATGTTTCGTACGATAGAAATACATCGGCTCACCAACCGCTACTGTTCTCGGCGTACCGGTAGTGTTACCTGAAATCACCCTTGCATAGATGTACTGATTGTAGAACGCACCGTTATCTTTCGTGATACGGTTAATGTCCTCATCAGTCAGGTTAAATTCAGCTGTTGGGAAAGTAAAGTTCTGCGTAAAACGGAACTTAGCACCCGTACGGAACAGGGAAGCAGAGCTACCGCCCACATTCACCGATGTTGGTCCCCAGGTTGCAGGAAGGCCATTCTCAGGAATGGTGTCAAATACACCGGAACCAGGAACTTTTTCAAAGATCATTTCCCGGTTATCATTCCACCCCGGATAGCTTCCTCTACGAGTCATATCTTCCTGGTTATAGTAAACACCAGTAGCTTGGATCTCATCGCTCGGGCCGGCGTGCGGATAGCTAACGGCAACGTCCTGTGAAACCCATTTGTTTGTTTGAGTTACACCTACTAATCCTGGCGTCAGGTAGTATGTTTTGGCAGCGTGAGCTGAACCAATCGGGAATACGTTGGTTACCCACTCCGGAGCAGTTGCTGCTTTCGGGCCGTAGAATGTAGACGTAGTCTGATCAAAGTAATAATCACCAACATTACCGATACCAGCTGTAGGCGCCACAGAACCTGTCAGGAATTGTGTTCCTTTTTCTCCGGTTGCACCAGTAGCTCCGGTTGC
>CAZNZC010000028.1:0-3230 GCA_964577425.1 uncultured Phycisphaeraceae bacterium | reverse complement strand
TATACAATTAAATTTAATGAAACAGTTGTCAGAACTATAAGGTACAATACTAAATTTTATTATCATGAGAAGAACTTTAATCATCATTTTATTTAAAAAAAAACAGAATTTTATTAAAAGAACGTTCATTAGTTAATACATCGAGAAGTATTCAACTACAACCTGATGGACAATATTTAGTTGATGGACTATCGTTTCGTTTTATTGCTTCTACTACAAACGAACTTCAAGGTGAAAGTTATGAAGAAGCACATAAAAAGGTGGGACATGAGTTACGAGCACGTTCTGTAATTTACTCTTGTCATATTGATAACATGGTTTTTCCATTCATGTCTGTTATTGATTATTTAGGCTTTCGAATAGTAGTTACAGCGTACGATGAAAAAAAAATTACATCAAATCGATTTCTAATTATTGATTCTTACTTAGCGTTCCTCCAATATCTAAAGATGCTGAAGTTTATAAAAATTGTTCTTCTCCTAATGATAAAGTAAACTTTAAAGTCAATACAATGGGAAGAATTTTAAATTTATGTCCAATGAATATTGAAACTGAAAAAGAACGTGTAAAAAAAGGATATACTTGTTCATCGTTAGAAGCTCATATGGGAAGAGATGGAAAACACTATTTTTTTAATTTGTATAATTTAATGCCACTTCAAGTTAATCCATTTTCAAAAAAATATTTACAATTGAGGTAAAACAAAATTTATTTTTTTAACAATGTTCCTTATTATCTTTGTTTTTTTTAGACCAGAATACGTTTTAAGATACCATGAATCTCTAAATTCTGATACATTTCGAGAAGCAGATCTTCCTCAACAAGAATTACATGAAAAATCTCTCACTGAAGCTTCTAATTCCCTTGTAGAAAAAATTCTTCCCCAATTTGTTCAATTATTAATCCAAAGAGAAGAATCGATACAAGCAACTGATCTTAATAATTATGCAATAGATGAAGAACTCCACGAATATGGAATTAATCTTCGCTTTTTAGGTAGATCATTTTAAAATTTCTCATCTTCTTCTAAAAAACACATATTTTTCAGGTATAATATATTTTCAATTAAATGATAGTTCTGCTGTTCTTCACAAAAGTTTAATTCTACAAGAAATTGTTTCCAGAGTTGTCACCAAAATTGTTCAAGAACGTATGCGTTTATTGACGACTTTGAGTGAAGATGCTTGTCGAGAAGTTGTCGTTCAGTTTTTAAATTCTTTTTTCTCAACTCTTTCCAATAATGAAAGTGAAGAAAACAAACAACTTTGGGAATTGATCTTGAAAGAAATGCATTCAAATTTCCCTCCTCAAAACTCCTTTCCAGTGTCTCCCTTTTACACATTGGATATTGTTCGTAAACAAGTTGCACTAGGATCTCTTTTTTTGAGAATTTCAGCTCGACTAGGACTTGAATGGAAAAAAGAAATTTATGGAATTGTTAATGAAAAAAAGATATCCTCAATGAAATTAACAATAGCAGATTTATTACAAATTCAACCTCGTATTCATTCTATCCAAGTTTTACCAGTCTTTCATATGTTACGTTTAATTCAAACATCAGAAGCAATGGAAAATTATTATGAACGTTTACTTTCCATTCACCCAGTTGGAAGTGACCTTTCTTCAGCTATTTTGATTCAAACTTTAGCCGAACAACATATTTATAAAGGACATTACAATTTAGCTCTACCTTTATATTTACGTCTTCAACAAATGATTGAAAAAGCACGAGAGCCAGATCATCCAGACGTTGCAACTATTTATTACTTTTTGGGAAAAGTTTATATGCTAGAAGGAAATTATAAACTATCAGAAGAATTTCTCAACAAATCTCTCACCATTCGTGAAAAAATTCAAAATAAAATCTATGTCGCCATAGTACTGGAAAGTTTAGCTCAATTGAACAAATTGCTAGGAAAATATGATGAAGTAGAAACGTTGGCGAAAAAAGCATTAGTTTTATATAAAGAAGTATTAGGACAATATCATCCAGATAATGATTTAGAAATGGGTAAAATTTCTACTTTATGAACATAAATTTTCTAAATACTTTTTTAAAAAAGGTTCTGAATTAATTGAAGTGGCTGAAAATGATTATGATGTTTCTCTTCAATATTTTGATGTTGGAAAATTTGAAGAAGCAGAACCTTTATTACGAAGATGTTTAATTATTCGAGAAATTGCTTTAGGAACATCTCATCCAAGATTAGCTTCTATATTGCATCAATTAGCTTATATTTCTACCATTAAGGGAGAATATAAACAAAGTCAAGAACTTTATGAAAGATGTCTCAACATATTACAACAAACTCTCGAAAAAACTGATCCTCAAGTTATTCAAACAAAAAAGAAATTAGCTTGGGTTTGTTTTAAACAATTATGTTTTGAAGAAGCAGAGAAATTGTATTTAGAGTCTTTAGATTCATTGGCTCCAGACACTGTTTTGAGAAATGAAGACATTGACGTTTCAAATTGTTATCACATTCTAGCAGAACTCTCCCACAAAATTGGAAAATATACAGAAGCAGAAAATTATAGTACTAGAGCTTTAACGATTCGAAGAAATTACGTGGGTAGTAGTTATTACATTATGGATATCTCGCGTGGAATCGATTTATTGGCTCAAGTGAATTTTTCAAAAGGAAATTATTCAAAAGCTCTAGAATTACAGGCTAAATCACTGAAGCTCGCTCAGCAAACTTTTGGCAGAGATCATCCACATGTTGCTCAATCCTTACATGATTTAGCAAATTTACATTATCGTTTAGGAAGATTAGAAAGTGCTGAATTAATGTATAGAGAAGCACTTTATATTCGTGAAAAACTATTAGGCAATTTTCATTATGACGTTGCTTTAAGGTAGTTTTCAAAATTTTAATATAAATTCTAATTTTTCTATTTTTTTACAAAAAGTTTACATGCTTTGGGTTATTTACAAACTACGTTAGGAAAATACTCTGAAGCAGAAGAATTTTATAAAAAATCTTTGGTTATTTTCACTCAATTGTTTGAAACACATCCTGATGTTGCACAAAATCAAAACGATTTAGCTTGGATTTATTTTAAAAGAGGACAATATAATGAAGCAGAAGGGCTCTACATTCAATCTTTAGAAACAAGAGAAAAATGTCTTGGAAAAGATCATCCACATGTTGCTAGAAGTACAAAAACATATTAAAATTTAATTTTTTTCTAATAACCTTTAAAAAAAAAGGTTTACATGAATTGGC
>CAZNZC010000027.1:0-4093 GCA_964577425.1 uncultured Phycisphaeraceae bacterium | reverse complement strand
GGGGGGGGGGGGGGGGGGCGATGGGGGTATCGGCGAGGGCCGCGGCGAGCCGGTCGGCGGCGGGTTGCATCAACGGTGAATGGAACGCGCCGGCGACGCTCAGGCGGGTGGCGCGCAGGCCGTGGTCCCCGGCCAACGCCTCAGCCCGATCGCAGGCGCTCAGCGAGCCGGAGATGACGACCTGTCCCGGCGCGTTGAAGTTGGCCGCGACGAGGATGTCGTCGCCACGCGCGGCATCGCACAGGGTGTTGGCTTTCTCTTCGTCGGCCCCGATCAGTGCGACCATGGTCGAGGGCGCGGCCTCGGCGGCGTCCTGCATGGCCCGGCCGCGGAGGGCGACGAGGCGCAGGCCGTCGGCGAAGGAGAAGGCCCCGGCGAGGTGCAGGGCGGTGTACTCGCCCAGCGACAGCCCGGCGGTGGCGGCCGGCGACAGAGCGCCGGACTGCTCGGCCAGGGCACGGAAGCACGCGACCGACGCGGTGTAGATCGCGGGCTGGGAGATGTCGGTGCGGTTGAGCGTCTCGGCCGGCCCTTCAAAGCACAGCGTCGAGAGCGGCGCGCCCAGCGAGCCGCCCAGCAGGGCGTCGGCCTCGTCGAACACGGCCCTGGCGCCGGGCGAGCTGGCGGCCCACGCCCGGCCCATCGTGACGGCCTGAGCGCCCTGACCGGGGCAGAGGATGATGGTGGGGGGTGTCATGGCAGCATGATACCTTCGCGGGCGGGGGTTGCCAGTCAGCCCCGACCGCAAGGGAGGGGATGGTCTTCCAAGCCCTCCAAGGGAGGGGATGGCCTCCGGCGATCAGAGCTGCCAGAGGTTCGCGCCCCAGGTCAGGCCCGCGCCGAAGGCGATGAACATCACCCGCTGCCCGGGCTTGATCCTGCCCTCCCGCATCAGCTCGTCGAACACGAGCGGGCAGGAGCCGGCCACCGTGTTGCCCAGGCGGTCGATGTTCACGCGGAGTTTGGACTCCGGCAGGCCGAAGCGTTCCCGCGCGGCCTCCAGGATGCGGCTGTTGGCCTGGTGGCAGATGTAGTGGTCCACCTCGGAGGCGGGCATGTTGGCCAGGGCGAGGGTTTCCTCGATGACCTCGGGGAACTTGGAGACGGCGAACTTGAAGACCGCCTTGCCGTTCATCTGGATCTTGCCGTCCATGCGGGGGTCGGGGACGCCGTCCTCGGGGTCGATGATCTGGTCGAGGCCGCAGGGGATGTAGAGGCTGCGGGCGCCGTCGCCGTCGGTGTGCATGGCCTGGGCGAGCATGCCCTTGGAGGCGTCCGGATCGCGCCGGAGGATCAGCGCGCCGGCCGCGTCGCCGAAGAGGATGGCCGCGCCGCGCCCGAAGGTGGAGTAGTCGCAATGCCGGGTGATGGTGTCCACACCGACGACTCCCACGGACTCGTACAACCCGCCCGCGACCATCTCGTGGGCCACGGCCAGGGTGAAGACGAAGCCCGAGCACGCGGCGTTCATGTCGATCGCGCCGATGTGGCCGCAGCCCAGCGTCGCGCCGATGCGGCACGAGACCGAGGGCGTGGGCGAATCGGGCGTCATGGTGGCGCAGAGGATCAGGCCGAGGTCCGTGGGCGACATCGAGGCGTGGGCCAGCGCCTTCCCGAGCGCGGCCGCGCCGAGTTCGGAGGTGGGGTACGGCAGGGAGGCGTCGTGGCGCCGGCGCTCACGGATGCCGGTCCGCTGAATGATCCAGTCGTCCGAGGTGTCCATCACCGTCATCAGCTCGGCGTTGGTCAGCCGGTGGTCCGGCAGGGCCGACCCCGACCCCGCGATGCGGACCCCGATCGCTCGGGGGCGGGGCGCGGCGGGGGAGGCGGGGGTGGGCGCGCTCATGCGGGGACCGTTTCTCCGATGGGGGCCAGCTCGGCGATGCGGGCGATGATGGCGTCGTTGACCTGGGCGCGGACATGCTGGACGGTGTTGCGGATGGCGTTCTTGATGGTCTTCGGCTCGGAGGAGCCGTGGGCGATCATCATGACGCCGTTGCAGCCCAGCAGCGGCGCGCCGCCGTACTCGTGGTAGTCGTTCTTCTTGTAGATGCTCTTGATGACCGGCTCGAACTGGACCATGAGGTTGGGGTCGTACTCGAGGATCTCGGCGGCGATGGCCTCGAAGAGGGACTTGGCCAGCCCCTCGGCCATCTTGAGCATCGAGTTGCCGGTGAAGCCGTCGGTGACGACGACATCGGCCGCACCAGCGAACAGGTCGCGCCCCTCGATGTAGCCGGTGAAGTTGATGCCGGGGGTTCTGCGGAACAGGTCCCGGGTCTCCTTGATGAGGTCCGAGCCTTTGCCCTCCTCGGCGCCGATGTTCACCAGGGCGACGCGGGGGCTGGCGATGCCCAGGGTCTTCTTGGCGAGCACCTCGGCCATGATGCCGTACTGCCACAGGTGCAGCGGGCGCGGCTCGGGGTTGGCGCCGGCGTCGCAGAGCACGACCGGCCCGTGAAAGGCCGGGATGGTGACGGCGATGCCGGGACGGTGGACGCCGGGCAGGCGGCGCATGTGCATCTGGCCCGCGGCCACGCACGCGCCGGTGTTGCCCGCGGAGATCACCGCGTCGCAGGGCTTCTCGGCTTTCTGCGAGCCGAGCTTGGCCATCACGACGATGGAGGATTCCGGCTTGGCACGGACTGCTTGGGCAGGAGAATCTCCCATCTCGATCACATCCGGCGTGTGGATGATCTCAAGGCGGGGATCGTTCACGCCCCGTTCGCTCAGGTGGGCGCGGATTGCGTCCTCACGCCCGACGAGCACGAGCTGTTCGTCGGGGGCGAGCATGGGCAGGGCGTCGATGACACCCTTCATGACCGCGTCTGGGGCGTGGTCGCCGCCCATCACATCGATGGCGATGCGGATCGGCACCGGGCGAACTCCGGGAGGAGTGGAGGGGCGGAGAGATTAGTCGCTGGCGCCGATCTTCAGCTTGCGGACGGTGATCCGCAGGCCGGGGCGGACATAGCCGGACTCGGCGCACACGCGATGGTGGCGCTTCGGCATTCCGGAGAGCGGGCAGATGGTCGAACCCGGGGCGGTGATGGCGTCGTGCGAGCGCCGGCGCTTGGAACGGCCTCGGCTCTGGCGTTGGGCGGGAAGCATGGGAGGCTCCTGGTCGTCCGGTTTCGGGCCGTGGGCCGGAAATCGGGGCGATCGGACGCACCGGGCGTCGTCTGGACACGGATACCGGGCCGGGGACAGCCCCCGGACCGGGACCGAGACGATAGGCGTGGGCCTCGGAAGGGTCAATCGGATGGGTTGCTCCCTCCCCCCCCCCCGGGGGGGGGCATGGGGGGTGGACTTTTCGTGAGAAGAGGTTATAAATCAGATCCCCGGCCCGGGAGATATCGGGTCCGGCACGCCTCCCTAGCTCAGTCGGTAGAGCAGCTGACTCTTAATCAGCGGGTCGAAGGTTCGAGTCCTTCGGGGGGCACTGGCGCAAGCCCCGGCATGAACGGGGCTTGCGGCGTTTTGACACGGATCCCACCTGAATCCCGGGCGTTGGAGAAGCCGCGACCGCAGGGAGCGGGCGAAGCCCAATGGCGATACAGGTCGCACCCGGCTTGAGGGGGTCGAGCCGTGTCTTAGGTCACATCCAGGATGGCGTCCGAGATCTGGTCGAGCCACCGGGTGGACCCCTGGAGATTGGTCGGGTGAACCGTTTTCGGGGTCGCTTGCCGAGCGGCGGATACGCTCTTGAGATGGAACGGAAAGGAGCATCGCCGTGAGCACATTCCTTCGGGCCGACATGATCCGGATCGCCCGCGAACTCTTTGCCGAGGCCTATGAAGGCCCCGCCGACAGCTGGTCGTGGTTCGTGAACGCGGCGCCCGACGCCGGCGTGCTCGGCGCGATCAAGCCGCTGACCGCCGCGCAGGCGTCGCGGACGCTGACGCCCGGCGGCCGGTCGATCGCCGCCCACGCCGAGCACCTGCGCTGGTCGCTGGACCTGGTGAACCGCACGATCCACGGCGAGCCGTGGAACCCCGACTGGTCGGCGAGCTGGACCGTCCAGGAAGTCACCGACGAGCAGTGGCGGACCCTCCGAGCCGCGCTCCGCGAAGCCTTCAACAACCTGAAGACG
>CAZNZC010000026.1:0-7091 GCA_964577425.1 uncultured Phycisphaeraceae bacterium | reverse complement strand
AAGATCAAATTGGTTATCTACAGGAGTGGCATGATCATCATTGCTACTGGTAGCATCATTTTCACCCAAAATGCTACTATTTTCTTTGGTGGGAGATCGTAATTCAATTTGGTCATTTGCCTGTGTATATTGATTACGAGAAGATCCTCTAAAGCAACAGCAGAATATTCTCCAAAGACTTTTCCAAAGAGTTACAAAGAAGAATTTTTCTAATCCACGCTCAATACGATCACGTACGGCACGAGAATCACGAGAACGAATGTCTTTAACAATAAGAGAAGTGATGAAAATTTCCCAGACTTCGGTGTTGTGTTGTTGAATGGCAATATAAATATCACTAATCACAGCAATAAAAATGTTCATTAAAATCAAGGCAGCAAGAACAACAGATAATAAGAAAAAAAGAGGTCCGAAAACCACATTGGACTCTCGTAAATCATCATAATTAAATTCTCCAAAGACTAATCTGAGGACTGTTAAAATACTTTCCAAAAGAGTACGCATTGAAAACAAATCAATTCCAAAAGCAATGTGATAAGAAAATCCAAAAGAAATAATAATGTAAATAAAGACAATCATGAAAACAATGAAAGATTGATCTTGCATAGTATCTAAAATACTGAGAGTGGCAGGTCCAGTGTAAGGAGGAATTTTCAAAAATTTAAGAGCACGTAACAAAGCTAATAAAACGAAAATTGCCATCAATTCATATTCCAAGTTGGTATTTTTTTCAATAAAACTAAAATCGACGAATTCATCATAGGGTGCTTTGTAATTTAAACGACCAGCTTCACGTAAACTAAGAAGATGGAGTGCAATAATAACAGCACCAATAATAATAACCAACCACTAAAAAAATCCTTGTTATTTTTTAAAAAAAAAATTTATGAAAAAATGGTATATTACTTCATAATAGTTCCAAATATCAGACAAATATCTAACTTTTCTTTTTTTCGAGTAAATTTCATATAATTCAGTGTAAAAGAAGGCATATAAGAAATAAGCAATCACAAATAATTCAACTGCCAAAACAACATAATCTTCTGAGTTTTCATAACGAATAACACGACAAGCAGAGAATGATGAAGTAGGGAGAACTTCAGATGAAGCAGGGAATTCGAGAATGAGAGTAGTCATTCCAAATAGATTCAAGTTGATATTATAATTTGTAAATGAAAGGAGAACAGCTCGAGTTTGATTATCAATGTAATCTTCCATAAGTTTCGAAGTAACGTTCAAAAAATCTGCTCGCTGAACTGGTAAGTAAACTACAAAACCTCTACCAGGGTAATCATGAAGACGTCCTGAAAAACCGGCTCTTACATTATCTTTAAATTCATAACTTCCGTAAGAAGTTTTATCCTCTTCAAATTTATCTGAACAACAATCTGTTAGTTCTCCTTTAAACTGAGATGGAATGTCACAACTATTTGCCTTCACACGAACTTGAAGCATTTGAACAGATCCAATCAAACGTTGTCCATCATAGATTCCTTCAGCACTTATTCCATCGCCCCAAGCCAGAGCTTCAATTCCATTCAAGAAAGGTCCATTTACATATTGCCAAAAGTCATCAGTTCCTTGAATATCTGTCCAAGTTTTTGGCGGAGAATCATTCCATTCATTTCCAAGGAATGTATCACGTAAGCTTTGAGCGAAAAAGAAAGTAGCACTGTTATTACGGGTAGTACCTGCAACACCAATAACAATTAAAGCAATTAACCAAAGTAAATAAGGAATAGCAATTTTAAGAAAGTATCGAGCAGCGAAATTGCGACGATAACGAGCAACAGCAGGATATTCATTTGATTTATCAACAATTTCACACATTTTTTCAAAGAGTTCATGAGATTCACGAATTTCACGAGCATCACTAAGTTCTTGTTTTTCAGTTTTAAGGGCTTTTTTAGTGTCAAAATGATGAATCAATGTGTAATGGTAAACATGTTTATCATCATCTGCTCTTAATCCAAGGAGATTTGGTTTTTTGGAAGCTTCATCAGCAGAGATAATGAGACGAGCACATTCCATTCTATTTAATAAAAGTTCATGAGATCCTTGAACACCACGATCGTTTTCTAATAAATCATGTTGTTCATGAGCTAAATGGAGAGCAGTTTTATGATGATCATCTTGAACATTAACATTTAATTTAACGTGTTTTAACAATAATTCAACTCCTTTGGGACAACCATAGTAACAACTATTATGAAGCAAAGTACGACCTCCTTCTCCTTTTGCATTAACATTCAATTCAGTAAAAGTGAGATAATATTCTAAAGTGCGTAAAGGAGGATTTTGGGCACGGAATTGATGAGAAAGAACATCCACAGAAGGAAAGTTAATGTGTGCTTTAATTAATCCTTGGAAAAATTCTAAATCATCATGACGAGCTTTTTTCTTTAATAATTCCATAATTTTTATATCATTGTCAACCACAAATTTCTTTTCTTTCAATTCTTTTAACAATATCCAACGAGAATTTTTGATAGCAAAATATAAAGCACTTTCATTATGAGAATTGTTTGTTTGTAGATTAAATTCAAAAGTATTGGACAAATAACTCAAAAACCAAAGGAAGCTACAAACATAAGAACGTCACGTTTATGAGAATCTACAATGCGTAAATCAGCAGAGTTATGATCGTTGAATTCCAAATATTCTTTGTTGGCAGCACTAAAGAAGAAAGGTCTAGCTAATAATAATTGTAAATCCCAAACGACAATAGTTTGATCAGCACTGGAGGTATATAACTTTTGGTCTTTTACCACAATTTGAGTAACATCATCTTCATGACCAGTCAAACGGTAAGTTAATTTACCAGTATAAATATCCCAAATAGCAATCATACGATCACGACCACATGAATATAAAATTCCATCTGCAACAGCAATACCAGTGATTAATATTAGTGTGGAAAGTAAGAACAGTTTCTAATTTTTCTAATTGGCCATTTTCATAACGATACATTTTAACATCTCTTCCAGCACCAACAAAAACTTGAGTTTCCTTTTTATTTTCATCCTGATTGAAAGTACTCACAACTTCAATACAATGATTTGATTCTTCCTTAGAAGTTTCTGCCTTGGCAATTGCAGTCCATTTCTTTTCTCCAACAAGAGGAACGACATGAATTTCATTTTCAACAGCAATGAAAATGTTATTTTCGAGGATTTTAAAACCGTGAATAGGTTTTTTAGCATCATAAGTAGCAATAGGTTTTAAGAGAACAGAATCCCACATTTTTAATTTTCTATCTGTTGAAGAAGTAAAGACACGATCATCTACTGCAAAAATTCCAGTAATTTTGCCTTCATGAGCTTTAACAACTTGAATACATTCACCCTCCGATATACTCCAGAAACGAAGACGTTTATCTTGAGACCCTGTATAAACACGATCATCAATCACAGCAATACAAGTAATTCCATTTATAGGATGAGCTTTTAAGATTTTAAGATTTTCTCCAGTTGAAGCATTCCACATACGTAAGGTGTTATCAGAAGAACCACTGAAAATAACTTGATCATCAATAAAGAGACTTTGAATTTGAGCTTTATGTCCACGAAGAGTTTTAATTCCATGAACACTTTGTTTATCCCAAATTTTAATTGTACCATCAGTACTACCACTAAATATTTGACCTTCGGGACCCAAAGAAATCCAAGTTAAATTTGATTCTGAACCCTCAATGGTAAATTTGAGGCTTCCAGTTCTTCTATCAAAAACTAAAATTTGACGACTTCCAGTAGAAACAGAATAAATTAAATCATCCGTTAAAGCAACTCCACTGGGACTATTAGCTCCAGCATTCGAATTGGTGAAAGTTTGCATTTCTTTACCAGTATTTGAATTTCTTACAACAATTGTATTATCATCAGAAGCACTAAAAACACGACCTTTTTCAACAGCCAAAAAGCGAACAGTATCTTTATGACCTTGGAAAGTATCAATTAATTTACCATTTCTTCTGTCCCAAACTTTGACAGTTTTATCACAAGAACAACTATAAATTTTATCTTCAAGAGAAGTCATGTGAGTAATACGAGCAGTATGACCTTCAAAAACGAGTTTTTGTTCAAAAGTTTTTAAATCCCAAGAACGAATAGTACGATCATCAGAAGAACTATATAAATAATCATCGAAAGCAATAAGACAAGTAACTGAATTTGTATGACCTTCTAAAGTTGCAATACATAAAGCATGATCAAGATCCCAAACTTTAATAGTGGCATCCCAACTACTACTGAACAATCTATCTTTTTTATGAGTAATCCATGTAACACCATCAGAATGACCTTTGAATTCTTTGTTGGCAGTTTCTCCAGTTTTTAATACAAAAGTTACAATTGTAGGATCATCAGTAGCTACATAAAGGAGATGATCAATTACGAGAAGACAACGAACACGATTAGCAGTTTGGAGAGTTTGAGTACATTCAATACTAGGGAATCTAAAAGGTTTTTCTTCCAATTCCAATTTTGAAATAATTTTAGATTCTTCAACACTTTCTTCTGTTTTAAGTTGAGATTCACCCAAACCGAATTTACGAGCAGGACGTTCATAAATAACACCCCACAATTCAAAAGCACTAGCTACGAAAATGTTGCAATATTCTTCATTTCCTCGAGATTTATTTTCATCAAATTGAATTAAACGGAAGAAACGATAAGGTTTGCGATGTTCTTCAAGTAAATCTAATTCCCATCTTTTAGAAGCAAATTGTTGATCAAGAGAACTGTCATTTTCATGTTTTTTCAATGTTCTCCATAATTTACTGTTGGGATCTCTATCTCCCAAACAATTAGGTTTATTACTACCTTGTAATAACCAATTTCGTGGACAAGTAAAATTAGTATTATCAGAATAAGTCATTTGATAAGCATTTGGAATAATAGCTTTCTTTTCACCAAAATCGACAGCATACCAAGAATTTTTTTCATTTTTAGTAAATACAATATTGTTGGGCGCAGTGGAAATAAAATCACGATCATTACCACGTTTCAAACCTGATGTATAAATCATAACACGTGCTCTTTCATGACCTCCCAATTGAGAAATTATTCCTTTAGTACTATCAGACATTTCAAGAGGTTTTAAATCACTAATAATCTTTTCATCTTCTTCATCATCATATTCTTGTCCAGATTGAGGTAAGACAACAGTACCAAATAACTCAAAACCACCAACGACAAAAACATTTTTCCAATCATTATTAGTTCCCATTTTAGAGAAACCATTTTGAATAACACGGAAAACACGATAAGGACCTTGTTTATCAGAAGGAATATTATCTAATTGCCAAGTGTGTTCACCAAAATCAGTATCAATTGTTGAATCATCACTATGACGTTTTAAAGTAACCCAATCAGGATCATTTTCAGGATCATGTAAAGGTGCTTTGTCTCCAATAACATTTCTATTTGTAGCTTGTAATAACCAATTACGAGGGCAAACATTATTACCACTTGAACCATAACGTAAAGTATAGTGTGTAGGAATAACAGATTTTTTTGCACCAAAATCAATAGCAAACCATGAATTGGCCTCATTTTTGGTCCAACAAAATACTTTTTCTTTAGAAATAAAATCGCGAACGTTTCCTTGTTGTTGACTTGAAGAGAAAACTGAAACTTCGGAATTGATACCTTCAATAATACCAATAGCACCTTTAGAATAACGGAAGGTCAATTCATTTCTATTAATTTGAGCTTCTCCATTTGTAAGTCTCATTTGTAATGATCCATAAAATTCTAAACCACTAATTACAAAAGCGTAGACCCTAAAAAAAAAAATAAAAATTAGAATTTTTGAACAAAAAAAAACTGTTCAAAAAATTAATATTACCAATCTTCATTATCAGCCATTTTATTTGGACCATTTTGAACTACACGTAATAAACGATATGCCTTACGTTTAGTAACAGGAATTTCCCAAGTGTGAGTAGCATAATCACTATCCAAAAATGTGTCATTAATATGTTCTTTGAGAGTATCCCAATTACTATCTTTCTCTGGTGCAAGTCCAGAACCCTGAAAAAAAAAAAGAAATCAGTTTTATTTGAACTTTTGAAAAAAATCTCCATTACTTTAATAGCTTCAGGTTTATTTGAACCTTGTAATAACCAGTTACGAGGACAGCAAAAGTTTCCACTTGAACCATAACGCATGGTGTAATGAGAAGGAACTACAGATTTATCTTTGAAATCAACTAATACCCAAGAATATTCTTCATTAGATGTCCAAACTAAAACATCTTCACGAGAAAGGAAATCTTCAATCTTTTTGCCAGATGCAACACCAGAACTGTAAATTGCGAGTTTTCTATCAACTAAACCTCCTAAACCATAAATGATACCATTTTTATCTAAATCGTGTGCATAAGTATATTGTTTTTCAACAATTTCCACTTTAATTTTTTGTTGTAATTGCCCATAGATTTCAAAAGCACTTACAGCAAAAGCGAATTTAAATTCAGAACTATCAGCAAATTTGTTAGGACCAGTTTGAATCAAAACGGAATGATGTAGAAGATTCAATTGGCCAACTATAAGTTGCAAAGTCGCTATTTAAATGGGCATCATTAGTATGTGCAATTAAAGTAGTCCACACTTTATCTCTTGAAGGATCATAAGAAGGATCAGTAGTATCAGCTTCTAAACATTTCTCATCATTTGATCCTTGTAATAACCAATTTCTTGGAGGAAATTTATCTCCAGTTGAACCATGTCTCAAAGTATAATAAGAAGGAATCACAGAAATTTCTTTACCTAAATCAACTCCAAACCAAGAATTAGGAACATTCAAAGTCCAACATAAAACTTTGCTTCGTGAGAGGAAAGCACTTTGAGAAGTTCCTTGGCGAATGGAAGAAGCTTTAACTCTAATACGGTCAGGACCTAGAGCATAAATAATACCATTGGTGTCTAAATCATTTTTATAAACGAAATTTCTTCCCGAAACTTGAACTTCAACACTTTCTTTCAATTCACCAAAAATTTCAAATCCACTTACAACGAATACATTTTTCCAGTTAGCATTATCTTTCATTTTAGAAGAACCATTTTGAATAACACGGAAAATACGGAAAGG
>CAZNZC010000025.1:0-13530 GCA_964577425.1 uncultured Phycisphaeraceae bacterium | reverse complement strand
AGGCGGTCCCAAGGGTTTGGCTGTTCGCCAATTAAAGTGGTACGCGAGCTGGGTTCAGACCGGCGTGAGCCAGGTCGGTCCCTATCTGTTGTGGGCGTTGCAAACTTGTGAGGAGTCAACCCTAGTACGAGAGGATTGGGTTGGACGAACCCCTGGTGATTCTGTTGCACCGCTAGGTGCATCGCAGAGTAGCTACGTTCGGCAGGGATAACCGCTGAAAGCATCTAAGCGGGAAGCCCCCCTCGAGATGAGGTTTGCTAGCTTTAGCGAGAGACCCCCGGGAGACCACCGGGTTGATAGGCCGCGCGTGCAAGGGCTGAGAGGCCCTCAGCGGAGCGGTACTAACGGTCGAAGGTTTGGTCACTCCGACCAGCCGCCGATGTCCACCATGACAACCATCACGGTCGTCATGCCCGGTCATCCAGCGACTGGTCCACACACCAACCGGAACATCTGCGATGTCCGGTTCTCCGGTGCTTGCCCCCTCCCCATAGGAGCCGGGCCGCACCCCTCTATTGCTCGTCGTTCTGCCTTGACCACCACCCTTTCCCGGGACACCGGGAAACGGGCTTTGTCGGTGATCATTGGCTGCGGGTCACACCTGTTCCCATCCCGAACACAGAAGTTAAGCCGTAGCCGCCGATGATACTGCTCAGCGGGAAAGTAGGTCGTCGCCGACTCTTCAGGACCCCCGAGGAAACACCTCGGGGGTCTTGTCATTTTTGGACTTCCAGCCTCCCCCACAACGAGCCTGGAGCGTCAGCGACAGGGTCTTCCACCAGCCCGGAGCGTGAGCGACGGGGGAACGGGGAATGGCCGACTGAAAGTCGGCCCCACGGGATCGATGGCCCACCCCAACCCAAAAACGCCCCATTCATTGCCCATCCCCTGGTCCGCTCGAACCCAACCGCCCCGTCGTTCGCAATAATAAGGGCGGCCCGTCGGTTCGCCTCATGGAAGGGGATTTTCACGCATGGTTTGGATCCACGCCATCTGGATTGGTCTGCTGCTCGCCGTCGTCTTCGAGCTGGTGACGGTCGGTCTTCGCTTCGGCCTGGGCTGGAAGTCCCCGGAGCGCACCCGCCCCCTCGCCCGTCTCACCCGCGGCTGGCGCGTCCACCACGGATACCCCGGCCTGGTCCTCATGCCCGCCGCCATCCCCGTCCACGGCCTCATCCCCGGCGCGGAATCTCCCTTCCTCATGCTCGCCTGGCTCGGCCCCATCGTGCTGGCCATCGGCCTCATGCTGGCCGTGTCGGACCTGATCCACCACGCCATCGTGCTGCCCCTTTTCGCCGGCTCGCACGAGTTCGAGACCCGCTACCCCGGCCACCCCCGCTACCGCCCTGCGCCCGTCACCCGCGAGCCGCTCAACCTCCGCCGCCGCCGCGCCGCCTGACCCCCCTCCGCAACCGGACCCAGGCCCGTCCCGTACCCTCCCGGCATGGGAGGCACCGGGAAAACACCTTGGGCCGGACTGATCCTCCTGACGCTCTGTCTCTTTGCCGCGCCCGCCCGGGCCGACGGCAAGTTCTTCGTCGCCGTCGCGGATGAGGGCGGGACAGGCGGGGGAGCCACCATCCCCGCCCAGCGGGCCGTCATCGCCTGGGATCCGCCCTACCAGACCCTCGCCATCGATACGGCCTTCGTGGGCGACGGCGACCGTTTCGCCTGGCTGGTCCCGCTCCCGTCGGAGCCGGAAATCACCCCCGCCACCCGCGGCCTGTTCGATTCCGCCGCCGCCCTGACCGCGCCCCGCATCACCCGCGCCAGCCAGGATCCGTCCGGCCAGATGCTGGCCGTGATGCTCATCCTGATCGCGCTCTTCGGCATGGCCGCCCGCTCGCGCGCCGGGGATGTCATCATGGTGGTGCTGATCTGCCTGCTGCTGACGATGTTCATGCTCACCACCGTGGGGAAGGCGAAGAGTTCGGCGTCGGTGTCAGCGCCCACGGTCGATGTGCTGGGCCGCTCGGCCGCCGGGGTGTACGACACGGCTACCCTCCGCGCGGATCGGGCCGATGATTTGCTGGCCTGGCTGGCCGCCGAGGGCTTTTCCGCGCCGGAGGGCGTGTACCCGGTGGTGCAGGACTACCTCGACCGCGGCTGGGTCTTCGCCGCCGCCAAGGTGCGTTCCGACGCGCCGGCGGGCGAGCACCAGGCCCACCCCCTGTGCTTCCGCTTCCGGGCCGACGCGCCGGTGTACCCCATGGCCCTGACGGCGGTGGACAACACCGACATCCGCCTGGACCTGTTCGTCTTCGCGGACGGCTCCGCCGGCACGGATCGTCTGGAGCGACGATGCTCGCTCCCCGTCGCGCACGAACAGGGCGTGCCCCCGGAGCGCGAGCGTGTCGGGACGCGCGACGGCGAGGACCGGGTGCGCATCGCCCACGAGGGCTTGGCGGCGGCGGGCGCGGGGCTGCCACACCTGACCCGGCTCAGCGGCACGCTTGCGCCGCGGGCGCAGCGGGCGGACATCGTGATCGAGATCACGCCGTTCCGTGCATTCGATCCGCTGTACGCGATGCCCGGCCAGGGATTCAACCGCGGCGTTTCCGTCGCCTTGTGGACCGGCGCGGTGCTGTTGCCGGGCATCCTGCTGGCGCGGATGCTGGGGCGTCTTGACCGGGAGCGGGCGTTGCGGCTGGGCGGCTGGGTGCTGCCCGTGGCGTTGCTCGCGGGCGTCGCGGGCGTGTTCACGGTGCGGGTGTACGACGGGCCGATCCGGTCCGCCAGCCCCCCGTTCTATCTGCTCCGCGCCGTCGAGGCGATCGCGCACATGACATTCATCGAGGCGGAGGAGGCCGGCGTGGGCGACGCGGACGGCCTGCGTGCCATCGCTCTGAAGCAGCACGGGCACGCCCATCTTGACGACGAGATCCCGCCGTTCGGTGAGGGCAACGGACCGCTGAGCACGGGTCTGGAATACGAGCCGGGGGTCGGCTGGTGGTTCATCTGGCGGGATCTGGCCGGGGGGGCGCACCGCATCGGGCCGCACACGGTGGGAGGATCGCCGCCGCCCGGGGCCGGCTGATGCGGATTCCCCTTGAATCTCGGGCGTGGCCTGTGATCGACAAGCCGCGACTGCAAGGGAGCGGCCGCGGTGGCGTCCGCGGCGGAGGATGCCGATGAATCGGTCGTTGCCGGTCGTCCGGCGTCAGATCGTCGGTTGGCGGTCCCGGCCGCTCTCTTGCGGTCGCGGCTTGTAGGCCTCCCCGGTTCCGCGTACCATGCGTCAACCGCGGAGGTGACCATGCCCGACGCCATCCGGCTCTACGACGATGATGCCGACTCGCTGCTCAGCCCCGAGTCGTTCCCCGACCGGGTCAGCCTGCTGCCCTCCGAGAACCCGCGGCTGGAACCCGGCTCGCGCATCCGCGTGATGTGGGGCCAGGACATGCTCCGCGATGTGCTCGACGGGCGGTACCGCTCGGTGATCTGCTCGGTCAACGACGAGGACAACGCCCGCGGCATCATCGCCCAGCTGGTGTCGCTGGTCACCACGAGCCAGTGGTCCTCGCACGCGGTGACGAGCTACGCCCGCATGTTCCAGGATTCGGTGGAGGTCCACGCCGCGCACGACCGCGAGCCGTACATCCTCAAGTACGACCTGGACTCGGTGCTGGTCCTGGCGCTGCTGCGTCCCAAGGGGCGTGACCATTTCACGAAGGCCGACCTCGGGCGCGGCTTCCAGACCATCGCCAAGATGATCGCCGGGCGCGCCGAGCGCCGCCCGGTGTGCTCGGTGTCGTTCCTGGGGGCGCGGTCGAACCGGCTGGTCAACGGCGCGGGGCCGGACCCGGACGCCGAGCCGAGCTTCGAGGCGGTGCTGCGCACCATGTACCAGAGCGGCTACCGGGGCGATGTGTACACCGCGCCTGGCATGTGGCGGCTCGGCCATGTCGGCGTGTTCCCCAGCTACCCGTTCCCCGCGGGGCTGGACCGGATGCGTTCGGGAAGCTCGTGATGTCCGCCCCCTGCATCCACGCCGGCCTTCTGATCGACCGGCTCGAACGCGCGCCGCAGGCGTTGCGCGCCCTGTGCGCGATGGTCCACCACACCGACGCATCATGGAAGCCGGACGAGCGGTCGTGGTCGCTGCTGGAGATCGTCTGCCACCTTGTGGATGAGGAGACCGACGATTTTCGCGCCCGGCTGAGGTCCACGCTCGAAACGCCCCACCGTGATTGGAATCCGATCGATCCGGAGGGCTGGGCGGTCCAGCGCGGCTACGCCGAGCACGACCTGTCCGAACGCCTGGACCGCTTCAAGGTCGAGCGCGGCGCATCGGTGGCGTGGCTGCGGTCGCTGCATGACCCCGATTGGAGCACCGAGCGGGTCCACCCGAGGCTCGGCTCGATGCGCGCGGGCGACCTGCTCGGCGCGTGGGCCGCCCACGACGCGCTGCACCTGCGGCAGATCAGCCGGCGTCTGCACCAGTTGGCCCGCCGGGACGCCGGACCGTTCGGCACGGGATACGCCGGGTCGTGGTAGAACCGCCCGCGCCCGGGCCGCGAAGGGAACCGTGATGTCAACCCGCGCCGTCCTGCTGCTGGTGCTTCTGGGCCTGATCGGGCTGGGGATGCTCATCGGCATCGCCGCCATGGTGCTGCCGCGGAACACGCTGCCGGAGGAGTTGCTGTTCAGCATCATCGTGTCGGGCCTGTACGCGCTGGGGCTGCTGGTGGTGTTCTCGGTGGGGGCGCGGATGTCGCGGACGCGGGGCGTCGTCCTGGCGGCGGCGGCGCTCAGTTTCGCGGGCTACATGGCGCTCATCTGGTTCGACGGCACGATGGGCTGGCCCGCTTCCGATTGGGTCATGCGCGTGTCGACAACGGCCCTGGTGGTGGGGTTCGCGCTGGCCCAGCGGCTGATGCTAGTCCCGCTGAAGCTGCGTGCCTTTCCGGGGCGGCTGGCGCGCCGGGCGGGCCTGATCTCCGGGGCGATCACGGCCGGGCTTCTCTGCGCCTTGCTGCTCTTTGAGCACCTGCTCTTCGACAGCGAGTTGTTCACCCGTCTGCTCGGCGTGGCCGCGATCGTGGCGGCGGGCGGGACGATCGGCGCCGGTCTGGTCTGGTTCTTCGAGCGCAGGCCCGAGCACGACGAGCCGGGCCTGCTGGGGGAGGGCGTGCCGGTCCGCCTGACCTGCCCGCGGTGCGCGGGCACGATCGAGGCGCGGTCGAACCGCGAAGCGCGCTGCGACGGGTGCCGGCTGGTGGTCCGCGTCGAGGTGGAGGAACCCCGCTGCGCCTGCGGCTACCTGCTCTACCAGCTCACGGCCGACACCTGCCCCGAGTGCGGCAAGCCGATCCCCGAGGGCGACCGATGGCGCGTGCCGGTTTCCCTCGACAAGCCCGGAGCGTGAGCGACGGGGGAGATGGCCGACTGGAAGTCGGCCCCACGGGGGGAAGAACCCCACGATTCGAGGACTCATCGTGGGCGTGACCGGAGGGGGAGGCTGGCGCGGGTGTCTACAGTCCGGGCACCCGAGCGGCCCGATGCCCAGCGAAACCGATCAGCCGAACATCCTCTCATCCGTTTCCCCGCCTCCGTCCTTGGCACCCGTGCCCCGGTCGGAGGCGTCGCCCGACGCGCTTGCGCCGGCGGGCGGGCCTGCGCTGCCGCCCGAAGCCACGCCGCAGGTCCGCAAGGGCCTGATGTACGCCCTGGGCGCGTTCGGCGCGTGGGCCATCGTCATCCCGGTGTTCTTCCGCGTGCTGAGCGGGCAGGGCGTGGACCCGTTCGAGATGGTCGGCCAGCGGGTGGCCTTCGGCGTGCCGTTCCTGCTGCTGATGGTCGCGTACGCGCGGCAGTGGGGGGCGCTGCGCCGCTCGTTCACGGACTGGAAGATCCTCAGGTTTCTGATTCCCAGCACGCTCCTGATCGGGATCAACTGGTACTACTTCATCGTGGCGGTGGACACGGGCCGCCTCAGCCATGCCGGGCTTGGGTACTACATCAACCCGGTGGTGTCCGTCGCGCTGGGGTACCTGTTCCTCAAGGAACGCCTGCGACCGTTGCAGTTCGCGGCGCTCGGGCTGGGGGTGGCGGCGGTGGGCGTGCTGACCGCCGCCGAGGGGTACCTGCCGATCGTCTCGATCATCCTGCCGGTGTCGTTCGGGCTGTACGGCCTGCTGCGCAAGCAGGCCGGGGTGGGTCCGGTGGTGGGGCTGACCGTCGAGACCCTGCTGTTGCTGCCGGTCTCGCTGGGGCTGCTGATCTGGCTGAGCGTCGCGGGGCGGACCATGTTCCTGGTGGGGCCGGGCTGGGTGTCGGCGGTGATGCTGGCGGGCGGGCTGGCGACAGTCGCGCCGCTGGCGTGGTTCGCCGCCGCGGCCAAGCGCCTGCCGCTGAGCACGCTGGGGCTGATGCAGTACCTTTCTCCCACGGGGCAGACCCTGCTGGCGGCGGTGTTCTTCGGGGAGTCGTTCCCACCCTTGAAATGGGCGGCCTTCGGGCTGATCTGGGTGGCGATCGCGGTCTTCACGGCGGATGCGGTGCGGCAGAACGGCAGGGCCAGGCAGGAGCGGCGCCGGGTGGCCGCGGTCCCATAACCGGACTGCGACCTTCGGTTGCACAGAACCGCGAAAAGGAGTATGATGGCCGCCAGGAGATTCGCTCATGCACACCATGACAAACATCGTGCTCGCAAGTTTGTGCTTCGGATTCCTGGGGGCCTGCCAGCCGGTGGATGACAGAAGACACCAAGGGGCAACGGAGTCAAACCTAACGGCCGGGATGGCGAAGATCACCATCCAGAAAGGCGTGACTTCGCAGGCCGAAGTCATGGAAGTGTTTGGCCCGCCCGACCTGGTCACTCATCGGGACGGCCAACAGATCTGGACATACGACAAAATTTCGTATGAGTATGAATCGTCAGGCGGAAGAGTTTCGCTGTTTCGGTCCGGATCTCGATTCAGATCGAGTTCGGTCTCGACCATGATGATTTTGTATTTCAGCGAAGATGATATTGTTCGTGACTATCGGATGAGCGTTGTGCGATTTTGAAAGGGCACTCGGATGGTTCGGATCGCTGGCATTGTCCTCCTCGGCATCATTCTGTCCGGATGCACATCGACGGTCAACCCGAATCGGTTTTCGCAGGCTCAGTTGAACGCCATTGAGTCGCGGGTTGTCGATGCGACTCTTGAGGAAACCTACAACGCGGCATCTGGTGCGCTCTTTGATGCGGGATACACCATTGCCATGTCGGATCGTGCGGGTGGGTTGATTACTGGGAACAAGGGGAAAGATAACTCCGCGGCTCGATTCTGGGTGAGTTCCATGATTCAGGACACGAGGTTCGTCATCAGCATCCAGATGCGGCAGTCCGCGCCAAGGCAAACAGATGTGCGGATCAAAACCTCAATCAATGGCGAGCCCACTATCGACAAAAAGGCTATCGATCAGATCTGGACTTTGATGCAACGGCAGGTGCTGATGAGAGAGCCCGCCCCGCCCAGTGAGTGATGTGGAACCGGCCTAAATCTCTGGTGGGATTTGTATCAAAATCCCCGAAGGGGCGCAGGGTTGTAGCCACGGGTGGAGCGCAGCGCAAGCCGTGATAGACGGACACCCTTCGACTCTTTCACCCCGGCAGGGGTGATGGAAACTTTCGAACTTCCATGACCCCTCCGGGGTCAAGATATCGAAAACGGTGTCCTTTCCACGGGTTGCGCTGCGCTCCACCCGTGGCAACAAACGATCACCCCTTCGGGGTGAGGGGATGGGCGCGGCTCACGCCGTTTCGAGCGTCGCGTGGGGCAGCGGGAAGCGTTCGCACAACGCCCGGATCTCGGCCTTGACCTTGGCGGATTCGGCGGCGAGGTCGGCCTCGCCCTTGAGTCCGGCGACCATCACGCGGTCGATCCAGCCGGCGATGCGGTCCATCTCCGGCTCGAGGAAGCCGCGGGTGGTGGCGGCGGGCGTGCCCAGGCGGATGCCGCTGGTGACCATCGGCGGGCGGGGGTCGTCGGGGATGCCGTTCTTGTTGGTGATGACGCCCGCGCCCTCGAGCCACTTCTCCGCGTCCTTGCCGGTCAGGTCGGGGTTCTTGGCGGTCAGATCGACCAGCATGAGGTGGTTGTCGGTCCCGCCGGAGGTGATGCGGTAGCCGAGTTTCTGCAACGCCGCGGCCAGCGCCTTGGCGTTCCTGACCACCTGCCGCTGATACGCCTTGAACTCGGGCCGGAGGGCCTCGCCGAAGGCCACGGCCTTGGCGGTGATGATGTGCATCAGCGGCCCACCCTGCACGCCGGGGAAGACATTGCGGTTGATGAGCTTGTTCAGCTCTTCGTCGTTGGTCAGGATCAGGCCGCCGCGCGGGCCGCGGAGGGACTTGTGGGTGGTGGTCGTGACGATGTGCGCGTGCGGGAAGGGCGAGGGGTGCTCGCCGGCGGCCACCAGCCCGGCGATGTGGGCGATGTCGGCCATCAGCACCGCGCCGACCTCGTCGGCGATCTGGCGGAAGCGGGCGAAGTCGATGACGCGCGGGTAGGCGGAGTAGCCGCAGAGGACGGCCTTGGGCCTGGTCTCCAGCGCGACGCGCCGGACGGCGTCGTAGTCGATCCGCTCGTGCTCGGGGTGGTTGGTGTCGTAGTGCAGGGGGTAGTGGACCGGCTTGTAGAAGATGCCGGAGAAGTTGAGGTTCATGCCGTGGGAGAGGTGCCCGCCGTCCTTGAGGACCAGCGAGAGGAAGGTGTCGCCGGGCCGCATGATGGACATGAACGCGGCGGTGTTGGCCTGCGCGCCCGAGTGCGGCTGCACATTGGCGAACTTGCAGCCGAACAGCTCCTTGGCCCGGTCGCGGGCGAGCTGCTCGACCCTGTCGTGGTGCTCGCACCCGCCGTAGTAGCGCCGCCCGGGGTAGCCCTCGGCGTACTTGTTGGTCATGCAGGTGCCCGCGGCCAGCATGACGGCCGGGGAGGCGTGGTTCTCGCTGGCGATCAGCTCGATCGTGTGCTCCTGCCGGTCGGCCTCCGCGGCGACGATGGAGGCGACCTCCGGGTCGGTGCGGGCGATGTGGTCGAGGATCAGGCGGTCGAGGGTTTCGTGGGAAGAAGGGGAGTGGGACATGGCCAAGTCTAGAGACGCTGGGTGGTGTGCGGCGTGATCCCCGCGTTCCTGCTCGTGGGATCTGGGCGGGGTTTGCCGACCATCTACCGAGGGTGCTTTCCGAGGAAGGCGGGGAGCTTGGATCAGGTCCACCGGGCTAGGAGCCATGCGATGGTGTCCAGATCGAACATCAGGACGGCGACGGCCGCGCCGAGCAGGGCGGCGAGGGTGGCCAGGGCCACGAGCGGGCCGGCCCGGTTGAGGCCCCAGCCGGCCTTGGCCGCGGCCCGCCACCAGAGCACGGTCCACAGGAAGAGCAGGGCCGATCCCAGCCCATTGATCCAGTACGCGATGCGTTGCGGGGCGGGCGCGCGCCAGAACATCGATGCGGCCAGGGCGGCCCGGTGCAGTTCCACGATCAGGAACAGGACGAAGATGCTCAGGACGGCGGCCCGCGCGATGTGCGCAAATCGCAGGGCCGCGGCCCGGCGCGTCACGGGGATCACGGTGAGGATGCAGAGCCACACGCCCGTCATGCCCGCCGTGGCGACCGCCCACAGGGGCGGGTCGAGGCCGATGAAGCCGCCGTAGGTGAAGAACGCCGCCCGGAATGTCCGCGTGCCGGTGACCGCCTGGTCGGTCGCGATCAATGGTTCCAGCAGTGCAAGGCGGAGGGAAAGCCCGCGCAGCTCTCCATTGGTGACTCCGCTTCCCGCGCCGAACCACATGTGCCTCCAGGTGTAGGAAGCGTGATAGTTTCCCGCCGTCGTGAGCGCGTGCAGCATCAGCAGCAGCACGGCGCACCACGCGGCCAGCGCCCACGGGCGCACCCGGGCCGTCACGCCCACGCCGCGCCAGAACGCGGGCGGCCAGAGCATCCGCAGCAGCGTTCGCGGCGTGCGCCGGAATGCGTCGGCCCGGCCCGTCGCGTGCTCGACGAGCCAGCCGGTGTCGAGCCGGGCGGGGTTGAACAGGTCGGCCCAGAAGAACCGCGTGCCGCACTCGGGGCAGGTGCCGCGGGTGGGGCAGCGGTCGGTCCACGCGGCGACCTCGCCGGACTGGTCGTAGGCGCAGCGGGGGCAGGTCGGCTCGGTCGTGATCGGCCTGTGCGGGGGCATCCGGTGTGGATACCGCGGTGGGGGTGGGCGGGATGCGGCGGGGGGGAGTGGGGGGGACGGAGGGCTGGAAGCCCTCCGCTCCGGGAAGGAGGAGCCGGCCCCGTCAGCGGCCCGCCACGGGCACGACCATCGCGGGGCAGTCGCGCAGGCGGGGCTTGTTGGAGAGGTCGATGGGCAGGTAGACGCCGCGTTCGTGGTCGGTGTTGAGGACGAGGGCGTTCGGTTCGACGAGGGAGTAGCCGTTCTCGGCGTGCTCGTGGCCCAGGATGAACAGGTTGACGCCCCAGCGCTCGGTCAGGTCTTCGAGCAGCTCGTGGTCGTAGCCGCGCCCCCAGACCATGAAGTGGGCCGAGCCGGCGCGGGGCTGGTAGTCGTCGGCGGTCAGATCGCGGAAGAGGATGGTGGGGTCGAAGCGGGCCATGCTGGCGGCCGCGGGCAGGGAGTGGGCGCACAGGATGTCGCCCTGCGGGCACACGCAGCGCAGCGCGAGCGGCATGGAGAACACGAAGTCCTTGATGGTCTCCTGCACCGCGTCGGCGTCCTCGCCGAAGACATACTCCACGCCCGCGTTGAACGCATCGACCACCCGCACGCCGTTCTTGACGATGCCCGAGCCGACCACCTGGGCCAGCTCGTGGTTGGCCAGCAGGGTGTGGACGAACTCGGGGAAGCGGGCCTTGAGGGCGGCCACCCGCGCCAGGCCGCGGTAGGAGAAGTCCATCCCGCCGACGAGGGTGGGGGGGTGGATGATCTCGTGCAGCGTGAGGTGGGCGGGCGTTTCGGAGGGTTCCTCGCCCAGGCCCGCGGCCTCGACCACCGCCGCGAAGTTGAGCGGGTTGTCGTGGATGTCCCCGGTGGCGATCAGGCGGCCGGGGGCCTCGATCCGGTCGATCGACCCGACGCGGCACGGCGCCGAGCGGTTCGCGGACGCACCGGCCCGGAGCGTGTCAATCACCGCCTCGGCGTTGGCAAGGTCGAGTACGGGCACATGACGCTCAGTTCTTTTCGTCCGCGCGGGCCGGGGCGGCGGGTGCTGGGGGGGGGGCGGCGGCGGCGCGGACGATGCCCAGGATCAGGTCCAGCTTGTCCGCCACCATGTGCATGTTCTCCGGGCGGTCCTCGGGCCGGACCTTCACGCACTCGAGGATCAGGTTGTCCAGGCGCTCGGGCACGGCGCGGTTGATCTGGCGGACGGGCACGGGCGGCTCGATCTTGCTCTCGTCGATCGAGCTGGTCAGCGCGTCGTTCTTCAGGCCCATCGCCGTGGGGATGTTCCGGCCGGTCAGCACCCAGTACATGGTCGCGCCGAGGTTGTAGATGTCGGTCCTGGCGGTGATGGCCCCGCGGCGCACCTGCTCGGGCGCGATGTAGTCCGGCGTGCCCTGGATGCGCTCCTTGACGGTGCCGATCCTGCACGACTGGCCCAGGTCGATCACCTTGGCGGTGGGGTTGCCGTCGAAGTCGTGGCCGACGATCACATTGTGCGGCTTCATGTCGGCGTGGGCGTAACCCGCGTCGTGCATCTGGGCCAGGCCGTGGGCGGTCTGGCGGAACACATCGACGAGCTGGTCGAGCCGGTCGGGCTTCTCCTCGTGGAGGGAGACCCCGTCGACGAACTCCATGACCAGGAACAGCTCCCGCGTGTTGAGCAGGCTGCCCTTCTTGATGATCCTGGGGATCTTGCGGATCGACTCGTGGTGGATGGAGCAGGCGATCTTGTGCTCGGCCTCGGCCTGGTCGAGGAAGCGCTGCTCCTTGGGGGAGCGTTTCTGGACATGCTTGACCGCCCAGATCTGCTTGCTCTTGGGGTCCTGGACCAGGTAGATGACCGAGGCCGCCCCGCGGCCAAGCTCGGAGAGCACTCGCATGCCCTCGATGGCGTCACCCTTCTTGAAGACGGGCTGGATGTCGGGCAGGTCGTCGCTCATGACACCTTTGACGGGGGTTCGGCGGCCGATCGGGACCGGGCATGTCTCGGGGGCTGGGGAGGATGGGAACACTCCCCGAGACTCTTTCGGTCGGATCGTCGGGCGGTTGCACGCGGACCCCGCGTCTCCTCCCAGAAGCTTGGCAGGTCGATGGTATCCCCGGCGCGGCGCTGCCGACCGTCGCGACGAGGCCCGAGAGCACGCTGGGAGGGGCGCCCGATCGGGGTGGCAAGGTTAGCGCATGGAAGCGAGGAGTTCCTCGAACGCCTGCCGGGGGAAATACCGGCCGGGGCTGGAGGTCTGGGCAAGGTCCTGGTGGAGGTGGACCTCCTCGGGCGGGATGCCCAGGCGCTCGGCCAGGGCCGAGACGAGCTGGGCGGTGCGGAGCAGCTGCTCCTTCCCGAAGGGGCGCCGGTCGCCGTCGCCGATGAGGCACACCTCGATGATGCCCTTGGACGAGCCGGCAAGCCCCGCGAGTTGGGCTCCGTCCTGCTGGTCCATCCACCGGTAGCCGACATGGATCTGTCCGTCCGGCATCCCCGCCCCGTTGCCGACCACGAAGTGGAAGCCCAGGCCGTCGTAGCCGACGCTCCGGTGGGTGTCCTCGATGGCGGCCGGGGAGCCGGTGGGCGAGCCGGAATGCACCAGGACGATGCGGTTCCAGCGTCCGGTCTCGATCGGGGTTCGGGTCTGGAGCACGGCCTCCACGCCGCGTGCGCCGCCGGTGGCCATCAGCGGGGAGAGCGTCAGCCCGCCGGAGCGGGCGGGTGAGCCGGGGTCGAGCAGCGAGAGCAGCCCGACACCGGCGGTCATCGCGGCGGCCAGGGCGCACCAGACCACCTTCGTGCGGACACGGGAGCCGGGCAGCGGGTTGGCGCGGGAGGCTGGCATCGGGCGGCGTTCTCTGCGGAAGAGTATCTCACAGGATCGGGCGAAGCCTCGGGATTTCTTGCACAATCATCGTGATCGTGCGTTTCATGCCGACACGGACGCGCGGAATGCGCGGCATATCCCGCAAGAATGCCGAACATGCCACCGGTACAGGCGGTGCTACCCCACTTTCCCCATCGCGCACGCCCGCGCCGGCACGGCTACTCGGACCGCTGCAGGAGGCGCCCGCGGAGGTTCGGTGTCCGTCTGCCGAACTCGTCCTCCAGGTACGGCTCGGCCCGCTCGGCCCGCACCCGCTCGTAGCGGTCGTAGGGGGAGCGCACATCGTCCGGTCGCAGCGCGGTTTTCGAGCAGCCCGCCGCCAGGCACGCCGCCAGCGGGAGCAGCACCAGGGGCAGCCGCACGAGATCCGAGAACCGCTTCATGCTCGTTCGACGCAAGGCAAGGCTCCGAGATGGCCCGGCGGCGCGCCGAACGCAAAAACAGTGTACCGCCCACAAGGGGCGGCACACTGTTCTGGAGAGAGGAGAGATGAA
>CAZNZC010000024.1:0-22739 GCA_964577425.1 uncultured Phycisphaeraceae bacterium | reverse complement strand
CGGGGAAGGGGGGGCGGGGGGGGTCTGGTTGGTGGCGGGGTGGGGGGGGGTCATGGTGGGGGGATTGTAGTGCCGACCCTTTCTTGTTCTGAGCGGCGGCGTGCAACTCGGGGGTGGGGCGGGGCATACAGCATGGTGGTGTGGTCCGGCGGTTGGCCGTTCTCGCACGGGCGGAACGCCCGCGCCGCCGGGAGAAGACCATCCCCTCACTGGCATTCGGGGCTATCTGAAGACCCGATGCACCGGCGGGACGCCCGTGCTACCGGCGTCATGAAGGGGGCTTGCGGTGCTGATGGCATCGGCCGTTCTGAGATCCGTTCCGGCCGCGTTCAGCATCCTGTGCGGCTACGCGGTTGGCACGATCGCCATTCTGGCGCTGCTTTCTTTCAGCTATGACCCGTACCAAAGCATTTCGAAGCCTTGGGAGCTTTTCGCTGACGATATGTTGACGCAGCGTTACCAGTTCGGGGGGTTTGATGTCCCCTATTCCCATACCGTGCATTACTCGATCACAGCGTCCGCCGTCTTCGTCTTCGGTCTGGTTATCGGCCTGCGCCTGCTCGCGTTGTCGGCGTCGTTGTGGTTCGCGCCGGCGGTCGTCCGGCGGACGGACGGGCCGGATCACGCGCGCAAGAGGCGGATCTGGGGGCGCGCGTTGCGTTCGGCGCAGCGTTTACCATCGCTCCGCGGGCTTGGGGCGCTGTTCCTGGTTTCGATGATCGGCGCGTGGCTCTGCTTCGGCGTGGACGGGCTTGTCATGGAGGTCAGGCAGCGGGCGTGGATGCGCGACTTCGTGCGCAACCCGCACATGGGCCAGTGGCCCGATTTCACGCCCATCCCGGTCGTCGGCTGGATGACCAGGCTGGACCTGGTCTGGCTTGTCGGGGTGGCCCTGTGGAGCGGTTATGCCTCGCTTGTTCGCGTGCCCAGGCGGCGGATCGGCCGCTCGCGGTTTCTGGCGAAGCGGTGGTGTCTTGGGTGTGGTTACCCGCTGGTGCGGGCAGGGTCCACCGGCGCCGCGTGTTCGGAGTGCGGGGCGGGAGCCTGACATCACAGGGGGTCCTTCGCGCAGGCCCCCCCCGCCGCCTGTGCCACCGGGGAGAAGGGATGGCCGACTGGAAGTCGGCCCCACTTCGTCTCTTCGTCTCTGCCCCCCACCCTCCATATTCTCCCTCTCATGCTCTGGCCCCTCACCATCCTCGCCGCCTTCCTCGCCGGTTCGATCCCCTTCGGCTACCTCATCGGCCGGGCCAAGGGCGTGGACCTGCGCACGGTCGGCAGCAAAAACATCGGGGCCACCAATCTCGGGCGCGTGTTCGGGCGGCGGTACTTCTTTCTCTGCTTCTTTCTCGACATGGGCAAGGGCTTCGTTCCCACGGCCCTGGCCGGGTGGCGGGCGGGGCTGCTGGGGGAGTTTTCGGTGCCCGCCGCGGATGCGTGGTGGTGGCTGGGCGTGATGGCCGCGGCGGTGCTGGGGCACATGTTCACCCCCTGGCTGGGCTTCAAGGGGGGCAAGGGCGTGGCCACCGGGCTGGGGGCCTTGCTGGGCGTGTTCCCCGCGCTGGCCCTGCCGGGCGTGGCGTCCCTGGGCGTGTTCCTGATGGTGCTGGCCCTGTGGCGGTACATCTCGGCGGCCTCCGTCACGGCCGCCCTCACCCTGCCCGTGTGGACCTGGATGGCCCACCGGTTCGTGGAGACCATGCGCAAGAAGGAGCTGGTCAACTCGGTCAACCCCGAGTTCTTCGAGAATCGGGCCGAGATCGACGCCCTGGTCCCCTTCTTGGGCTGGCCCTTCGTCCTAGTGGCCGGCGCGCTGGCGGCCTTGGTCATCTATAAGCACCGGGCGAACCTGTCCCGCATCGCCGCAGGGACGGAGCCGAAACTCGGCCACCGCGCTCCCGCGCCGCAACAAACACAGTAGATTTACTTATCTTTCGGCCGGCCGTGTTCCCCTTCGTCGTTCCGTCGCTTCCTTCCTCCCCCCTGCCCCCTCAGCGCACGGATCGCGCGTTCCCGACGAATTGGTCATCCGTCAAGTCCGGGCGGCCCGATATCAGCGGGCATGAGATGGTCCGGCCCGCACAACCCGCACAAACCCACCCCAGGGCGCAAAGCCGGATCAAGAGCCGGCAACCGCGGGACGATTGCAAATGGCACGCTTCCATTCGGAAGTAGGAGGCACGCCATGCCGCATCTCAGGCTGGTTCTTGACGAACCGGAAACCGATCCCCCCGCCCCGTTCCTGATCCGGGAGTGGCGGGCCGAGGCCGAGCGAGCCGTCGGGACGCTGGACGCCGTGGCCGAGGTCGAAAAGGCCTTCGCCCGGGTCGAGCAGGGCCTCGAACGCCTGACCAACGAACTCGGCACCACAGGCCCGATCCCCTTCCCCCCCTTCGTCGAACGCGACGACGGCCCCTGGGCCGCCTGAACCCTTTTCTTCCTTTCCCCCCTCAACACAGCGAAACGACCCCCAACCCAGACGCCCGGTGTGCGCAAGCCGCCGGGCGTCCGCCCTTTTGAAGGCCACGCGATCCGGCTGACCCGCACGACAAGCCGCGACTGCAAGGGAGCGCCCGCGGTTGCGTCCGCGGGGGAGCGTGCCGATTGATACGGATCCTGCTCCAGAATCGGGCGTGGCCTGCGAGCGAAACACAGACCGTTTCATCCCAGAGCGATCAAGGGAGTCCCCGAGTCGCCATCACCCCTGCCGGGGTGAAACTGTTGAAAAACCTGCCGTCCACGGGTTGCGCTGCGCTCCACCCGTGGCAACTGGCCTGCGCCCCTCCGGGGCTGTCTGATACCGATCACGCCCGGGATTCAATGCGATCCGTCTCACAAAACCCGGGCGACCACCAGGGTTTCGTCGTCGGCCTGGGGTTGCAAGCCGGTGAACTGGCGGATGGTCCAGAACACGCGCTCGACCAGCGCGGCGGCGGGGGCGTCCGGGTCGGCGGCGAGCGCGCCGCCCAGGGACGCGATCAGGCGTTCGCGCCCGAAGCGGGCCGCGTCGAACGATCGGGCGTCGGTCAGGCCGTCGGTGAAGGCGGCGAGGACATCGCCGCGTTCCAGGCGGCAGAGTTCGACGGGGTAGGACTCGCCGGGCGAGACGCCAGCCACCAGCCCGCCGCCCTCGAGCTTGCGGGGCGCGTAGCTCCCGCCCGCCTCCCGGCGGAACAGGACGGGCCGGTCGTGGCCGGCGGAGACATAGCGCAGCTCGCGGGTGTGGGGGTCGATGGTGCCCATCCAGACGGTGGCGAACTCGTTGACGGTGGTGTCGCGGCAGAGCGCGTCATTGGTGCGGGCCATGACGCGGGACAGGTCGTCGGACAGCTCGGCGTAGGCCCGCATGGTGGCGCGGACCGCGCTCATCAGCAGCCCGGCGGCAATGCCCTTGCCGACGACATCGCCCACGACGATGGCCAGGCGGCCGTGCGACTCGAACAGGTCGTAGAAGTCCCCGCCGATCTCGAAGCTGGGGCGGTAGCGGGCGGCCAGGTCCACGCCGGGCACGCGGGGGGCGTCGGCGGGCATCATGCGCTGCTGGACGGCCCCGGCGATGCGGAGGGCGCGGACGGTCTTGCGCTCGCGGGCGCGCATCTGGATGAGGCGGGCCTGCTCGACGCTGGCCGCGGCGGACTGGGCGATGGAGCGGAGGAGGCGGCGCTCGGCCCGGGAGAAGTCGCGCGGGCGTCGGTCGTAGACGCGGATGACGCCGATCGGCCGGCCGTCGAAGACCATGCCCGCGCTCATGAACGCGCCGAGGCCTTCCTCGACGCACTGCTCGGGCTGGAGCACCAGAGGGTCCTCGGCGAGGCGTTCGGACACCACCACCTCGCCCGCCAGGGCGCGGCGGTCGAACTCTCGGTCCCTGCTCAGGGGCAGCGGGTTGGCCAGCCACGATTCGGAGAGGTTCACGGAGACTGACCGCTCCAGGTCGGCCTCGGACTCGCCCTTTGCCAGGCCGTCGGCGTCCTCGGGCAGGAGCATGATCGAGCCGGCGTCCAGTTCGAGGACTTCGAGGGCGGATGTGAGCGCGGCGTGGAGCGTGTCCTTGGCGTTGCCGCCGCGCACCAGCATGGCGCTGAGGCGGTAGAGGGTGTCGATCTCGGCCACGCGGTGGCGCAGCTCCGAGACATCGGTGCAGATCTCCCGGGTGGCCGCGGCGATGAGCCGGCCCGCGGCCACCGACCGGGCGTGCGCCTCGGGCGGCGCCGGGTGGACCACCACCGAGCCGATGCGCTCGTCCTCGATGACCACATCGAGCACGGTCGCGCCGGCGGGCACGGGCGCGGCGACGCCGGGCGCGTCCGCCGCCGAGCCGGGCGGCAGCACGAGGTCACGCTCGTCGCGCAGCTCGATCGTCACGCCGCCGAGGTCCGACAGCATGGCGCACAGCGCGCTGATGGAGCCGTCGGTCCAGTAGTCGCGGATCGAGGCCCCCATCGCGCGGCTCCGCGTTTCCGGCGCGGGTTGGGGGGGGGGGGGGGGGGGGGGGGGGGGGGGGGGGGGGGGGGGGGGGGGGGGGGTCATCTCACCGTCCGTCCGGTCCGGACCCCGGCTCCGCCGGATCGGCGTCCGCGGGTTGCGGCAGCCACACCTGGCGGAGGATCACGCCCAGGCGGACATCCTCGGGCGAGCCGATCTCGATGAGCATGTCCAGGCCCTCGGCGGTGACTTCGGGGCGGTTGTTCTGATATCCGAGGTAGGCCAGCAGGAACGCGGCCGACACGCGGGGGCCGGTGGTCTCGAGGGCGCGTCCGGGCACGCGGACGACGCCGCTGCGCTCGCGGAGGTGCTCGATCAGCCCGTCGATCCGCTCGGGCGAGGGCAGCAGGCGTCCGGCGTAACGGGCGCCGATCATCTCCGGGTTGGACACATAGAGGGACCGCAGGTTGATGGCGGCGGACAGGGCGAGGCCCGCGCCGAGCTGGGCGTGAGCGCGGCCGACCTGGGCCGTCGGCTCTCCGGGGCGCACGGCCAGCGCGCGCGCGAAGCGTTCCTCGGCGTCGAAGTAGCGCTCGGCCAGGATGAGACGCTCGCCGGTGCGCATGTGCTCGCTGTAGATGTCGCGCGACGCGGCGTCGGGGTCCACGAAGTTGGGCAGGGGCGTCTCCGAGGCGCGGATCAGATCGAGCGTCTTGGGGTCCATCTGGTAGCGGGCCGGGTTGTACTGGTCCATGAGCCGCTCGCCCGCCGGCCCGCCGAAGGTCTGCTGCGTCCCGTCCTGCGGTCCCTGGCCCGGCATGTTCGGCGTCGCGTCCCCCGGGATGGTGGTCTGCGGCAGCGTCGGCACGCCCGGCTGGGGGGGCTGCACGGGCGGCTGCGTGACCGGCGGGGTCATGGCCGGATCGCCCGGCGTCACGGGCGCGCCGGGGGGCGCGTCCGCGCCCATCATGCCGGCCTGCAGGGCGGCGAGCCGGTTGGCGATGGCCTGCATGTCCGCGTCGGCGGGCGTCGCCGTCCGCGCGGCCTGGGCATCGGCCCGCTGGCGGAGACGCTCGACGACTTCCTGGTAGGCGGTGCGGACCATCGGCTGCGACGGATCACGCGGCTGGCCCGCGCGGGCGCCTCCGGGCTGGGTCGCGTCCTCGACCCCGCGCATCGGCACCGCCGTCACGCCGGTGAGGATCGACGAGGTCAGCCCGTAGGGGCGGCGGTCGAACCCCTCCTCGAAGGTGGTGATCAGCACGGGCGACAGCGTGGTGGTGCTGGTGAAGGCGGACGAGCTGCGCAGCGACCCGGTCAGCGCGTCGGCCAGGTCGGCGTCCTGCGCCGAGGGCCGGTACAACGCAAGGCCGCGCGGGTCCACATAGTCCGGATCGCGGCTGAGCGTGGTGTGCGATGCCGCCTGCCCCCCCACCCCCGACTGCCCCGTCGGCGAGCCGCCGAACTGGAACTGCTGGTCCCGCGCGTAGGACAGGTCGCCCATCAGGTTCTGCGGCGGGCGCGCGCCGGTGGTCAGGCTGAACTGGTACTGCAGCGCGTCCGTCCCCCGGATGCCCATGCCCGCCAGCCCGGAGAACAGCGAGTCCCGCCGGAAGGAGAACAGCTCGTCGGACCCGAGGTCGCCCGTGAACTCACCGGCGGCGCGGTAGCCCAGGTCGCCGCGGAAGCTCAGGCCGCCCGGGGCATTGCCGGTGACGATCGCGTTGCGGAACTGCAACTCCTGCGAGAAGGAGGGCCGGGCGTTGTTGAACCGCCCCTGCGTGCTGTGGCTGGCGTCGAGCGCTCGCCCGTCGCCCAGGGCGTTCTGGGCCAGGACAGGCCCCCCCGCGCCCGCCAGGGCCATCCCGGCGAGGGCGGTGAAACGGGCCGCGGTGGTCCGATGGGTGCGCAGTGTCATGGACGCCTCCTTGGTGTATCCCTCAGAGCATGGTACTCGGGCGGAGGGGGGTTCGGATCGCACAAATCCGGCGTCGCGGGCGCCTTCGCCGGGCTTTCCAACGCCAAGGCCAGGGGAAGAGGGGGAGGGGGGAGGGGGGGGACCGCCTCAGTACGGGGCCACCCGGGCCGGTGCGTGCAGAGCCTGGCGGATCATGGCACAGAAATCGCCCTTGGCCTCGGAGACGAGCAGGTAGGTCAGCCCCTCGGCGCGCCAGGCGTACAGGGCCACCCCGGCCTTGTCGCAGGCCTGGGCGTTCATGCGATAGGTCGTGCCCGGCTCGAGCGGGAGGCGGTCGGTGTCCGGCATGATGAACAGGCTCAGGCGGACCGGCTCGCCCTCGGGCGACACCGCGTCGAAGCGCACATGGGCCGACTTGGGCGACCCCGGGATGTGGCAATCGCCCCCGCCCCAGAACGACACCCGGCCCGCCCGCACCGTGCCGGCCTCCATCGCCACCGCCCCGGCCCCGAAGGTCCGGGCGTAGTGGTCGCGGGCCGCCGCCGGATCGCGGTGGATGAGTTTGGCCTGGGCCGCCGCGTCGCTGCGGCAGCAACGGTTGTGCTCGTCGGAAACAAACCCGGCCACGCGGTCGCGGTAGGCCACCTGCTGCGGGGTCATCCCCGCCGGGGGGGCCGCGCTGGGCAGGCGCGAGGCCTGCCACACCAGCGTGCCCGCCACCACCAGGAGCAGCGCCGCCGCCGCGGCCATGCCCGGCGAACGGCGCCAGAAACTCATGCTCCGCGTCCGCGTGGGGCCGGCTTGCAGTCGGCCCTCCGCCCCCCCCACCTCCCGCGTCCCCGCGGCCATCGCCTGGATCTTCGCCCGCAGCGCCTCCGTGCAGCACGCCGAACCGGTCATCACCCGCCCGCACGACTCGCGCAGCGTCCGCTCGAACTTCACCCGGTCCTCGGTGCAGTTGCGCTCGGCGCAGAGGCGCTCGAACTCGGCCACCTGCTCGGGGGTCAGTTCCTGGTCGGCCGCGGCGCGGATCAGCGCGCCGATCGACCGGGCGGAGCCGCCGTGACAACCTTCGGGATGAGTGTCTTCAGGACGCATCGTTCTTCGTTCCAAGATGCCGCACGCCGGTAAGTGGCCCGGGCCGGGCGGCGGAGGATTCCAGCGGGCAAACCGTGTTCAAAGCCCTGTCATTCCCGGTCTTCCAAACTTCTCAACCCCAACCGATCGGCCGCCTGGGGGTCCTCCAGCAGCCGATCCGCCAACAGTTTTCGGGCCCGGTGCAGGCGGGACATCACCGTCCCGATCGGTACCCCCAGGATCTCCCCGATCTCCCGGTACTTGAGTCCGTCCACGCCCCACATCAGCAGCACCTCGCGGTACTCGTCCTTCAGCTCGTCGATGGCCGCCTTGAGGTGCCCGTCCACATGCTCCCAGTCCAGCTCCGCCCGGGACCACGCCGGCGGGGCCTCGTCCGGGGGCGTCTCCGAACTCTCCTCTGAGAAAAACTCCCCAACCAACGACGGCTGGCGGGCCTCCCGCTTCACCTTGGAGTAGAACACATTGTGCGTGATGGCGAACAGCCACGACCGCATCCCCCCCGAACCCGACAACAGATCGTCCTCCGGCGACATGTCCACGAACCGATCGATGGTTTTCGGACGGAACGCCCGGGCGTAGACCTCCTGCACCAGGTCCTCGGCCGCCTCGGGGCGGCGGGTCAGGTGCAGGGCCATCCGGTACACCGCGTCCAGGTGTTCGAGGGCCAGGGCTTCGAACTTGGCTCGTTCCAAGGGAAGAGGTCCGGGTGGGCGCGGGGGCGGCGGGGGTGGGGCAAGTGTAGAGAGGCGGTGACGGAGCGACGGAGGGGGAAGACGGAAGGAGGGAGAGGCCGTCAGATCACCTGCGGCACCCGGTTGCACTCCGGGCACGGCTGGAGCAGTTCCAGCCCGCCGCGGTCGTAGCCGCAGCCGCGGCAGTGGCCGGGACGCAGCTTGGCCCGCTCCGACACCGACACGCCCAGCAAGCCGATCCTCGCGCCGGCGAGGCGGAGCACCGTCCCGGCCTGGCCCAGCGTCACGACGACGATCAGAACCGAAAAGGCCAGGGTGAGGATGGCGTAGAACACGACCCCCGCCACGCCCGTGCCCAGCGCGAGCTGCGCCCGGACCACCACCACGAGGATGGCCACGGTCAGCAGCCAGTAGATCACGGTGAAAAGAGTGTCGAGCATCGGCGTGCCGCCGCCGAGCACCATCACGCCCACGGTGGCGATGATCGTCAGCAGGAGCACGCCCAGCAGGATCAGCAGCTCCGTGTGGCGCTGGGCGATCTTCTCCAGATCGAGGTCGAAGATGGTCTTGCGGGTGGCCACGGCGGGTCTCCGATCGGCGTGGGGGGGGGAGGGAGCGGGGAAGAGCGTAACCGATGGGGGCGGATCGGACAACCCCCGCCTTGCACACGGCTGCCACCCGAATCTCGGCGGGGCCGAGCCGTGCCTTCCTTCCCCCGGTGGCACAGGCGTCCCGCCTGTGCCACTCGAAAACCATCCCCTCACTTGCGTTCGGGGCTACCTGGGGCGCACAGGCGGGACGCCTGTGCCACCGGGGAGAGGGGGAAAAAGGGTCGGCACGAGCGCCGACCTGTCTCAGCCCTTGGCCTTGATCGCCGCCTGCGCCGCCGCCAGGCGGGCGATGGGCACGCGGAAGGGCGAGCAGGACACATAGTCCAGTCCCGCCTCGTGGCAGAAGAAGACCGACTTCGGGTCGCCGCCGTGCTCGCCGCAGATGCCCAGCTTGATGCCCGGGTTGGTCCTGCGCCCGCCCTCGATGCTCATCTTCACCAGCAGGCCCACGCCGGAGCGGTCCAGGCTCTGGAAGGGGTCTTCGGGCAGCAGATCCTTGCTGAGGTAGTCGGGCAGGAAGGTGTTCACATCGTCGCGGCTGTAGCCGAAGGTCAGCTGGGTCAGGTCGTTGGTGCCGAAGCTGAAGAAGTCCGCGTGCCTGGCGATGGCCTCGCTGGTGACTGCGGCGCGGGGGATCTCGATCATCGTGCCGATCTTGATGTCCAGCTTCTTCTTGAAGCCCTTCTCCTGCCTGACCGTCTCGATCGTCGCCGCCACCTGCGCCCGCAGCATGGCCAGCTCCGCCTCGATGCCGATCAGCGGGATCATGATCTCGGGCACGGCCTTCACGCCGCCGGCGTCGCACTCGATGGCGGCCTCCACGATGGCCCGGACCTGCATGTCCAGGATCTCGGGGTAGGTGACAGCCAGGCGGCAGCCGCGGTGGCCCATCATCGGGTTGGCCTCCTTGAGCAGCGAGACGCGCCGGCGCACCACCTCCACATCCACGCCCATGTTCCTGGCGACCTCCTTCATGGCCGCGTCCTCGTGCGGCAGGAACTCGTGCAGCGGGGGATCGAGCAGGCGGACGGTGACGGGCAGGCCGTTCATGGCAGTGAAGATGCCGATGAAGTCGTCGCGCTGGAAGGGGAGGAGCTTGGCCAGGGCCTTCTCGCGGTCGGCCCTGGTCTCCGCCAGGATCATCTCACGCATCGCGACGATGCGCTCGCCCTCGAAGAACATGTGCTCGGTGCGCGTCAGGCCGATGCCCTCGGCCCCGAACTCGCGGGCGCGCTTCGCGTCGGCCGGGGTGTCCGCGTTGGTGCGCACGCCCATCGTCCGGTGCTTGTCGGCCCACTTCATGACCTTGGCGAAGTTGCCCGACAGCTCCGGGATGACGGTCGAGACCGCGCCCGAGATCACCTCGCCCGTCGAGCCGTCGATGGAGATCAGGTCGCCGCGCCCGAAGGTGCGCCCCCCCACCCCGCCGACAGTAAAGGTGCCCTTGTGCTCGTCGATCTGGATGGAGCCGGCCCCCGCCACGCAGCACTTGCCCCAGCCGCGGGCCACCACCGCCGCGTGGCTGGTCATGCCGCCGGTGCTGGTGAGGATGCCCGCGGCCTTGTGCATGCCGTCCACATCCTCCGGGCTGGTCTCCTTGCGCACCAGGATGATCTTCTCGCCCTGGTTCGCGCGGTCCACCGCCTCCTCGGCCGTGAACGCGGGGTGGCCCACCGCCGCGCCGGGCGATGCGGGCAGGCCCTTGGCCAGGATGTCCGCGCTCGCCTTGGCCTTGGGGTCGAAACTGGGCAGCAGCAACTGCGTCAGGTCGCCGGCGGGGATGCGCAGCAGGCCCTCGGTCTCGGAGATGAGCTTCTCCTTCACCATGTCGCACGCGATGTTGACGGCGGCCGGGCCGGTCCGCTTGCCGGTGCGGGTCTGGAGCATGAACAGCACGCCCCGCTCGATGGTGAACTCGATGTCCTGCATCTCGCGGTAGTGCTTCTCCAGCCTGTTCTTGATGTCGATCAGCTGCTTGTAGACGGTCTTGTTCCACTTGGCCATCTCGGACACATCGCTCGGCGTGCGGATGCCCGCGACCACATCCTCGCCCTGGGCGTTGATGAGGAACTCGCCGTAGAACTTGTTCTCGCCCGTCGAAGGATTCCGCGTGAAGGCCACGCCCGTGCCGCAGTCCTCGCCCATGTTGCCGAACACCATCGACTGCACATTGACCGCCGTGCCGTTCAGCCCCGTCACGCCCTCGATGCGCCGGTAGCTGACGGCCTTGTCGGCCATCCAGCTCTTGAACACCGCCTCGATGGCCAGCTCCAGCTGCTTGAAAGGGTTCTGCGGGAAGTCCTCGCCGACCTTGCGCCGGTACACATCCTTGTACCGCTCGCACAGCTCGCGCAGGCCCGCGGCCGGCACATCGGTGTCCAGCGCCACGCCGTACCGCTCCTTCACCTCGTCGAACTCGTGCTCGAACAGGTGGTGGTCCACACCCATCACCACATCCCCGAACATGTTGATGAGGCGGCGGTAGGCGTCGAACGCGAACCGCTCGTTGCCCGTCGCCTGCGCCAGGCCCTCCACCGAGGCGTCGGTCAGGCCCAGGTTCAGGATCGTGTCCATCATGCCCGGCATCGAGATGGCCGCGCCCGAGCGCACCGAGACGAGCAGCGGGTCCTTCTTGTCGCCGAACCGCTTGCCGCGCTGCTTCTCCAGCTCGGTCATGTGCTTGCCGACCTCGTGCATCAGCCCCTTGGGCAGACGCTGGCCGGCGGCGTTGTACTTGGCGCAGGTGTCCGTCGTGATCGTGAACCCGGGGGGCACCGGCAGGCCGATGCTGGTCATGTCCGCCAGGTTCGCGCCCTTGCCGCCGAGCAGCAGCTTCATCGTCGTGTCGCCCTCGGTCCTCTTGCCGAAGGCGTAGACCATCTTGTTCGGGTCGATGCGCTTCCCCCCCGCGCTCCCCGCCCCCCCGGCCTTGCGCGAAACCTTCTTCTTGCCGGCGGTCTTGCCGCGCGAGCCGGCCGCGTGGACCTTGGTGATCTTGCCGTTGGCTTTCTTGGTCGCGCTCTTGCGGGCCGCTTTCTTCGCGGTCGCCTTGGTGGTGGTCTTCTTGGCCGTCTTCTTCTTCGCCATGATCCGCGGTCCTTCGTGGAGGGGAGAGTCGTGTGGGGGTGGAGGGCGTGGGCAGGGGGAAAGAACTTGCCCTCCCTCGTTCGCCGGGCCTCTCCTCCGCCCGACGCAAGGGCCAAGATCCTAGGAACCCCGGGCGGGCACGACCCCCTCGCACCCGCGTCCGACCCTCGTACAAGCCGCGACAGCGAGGGAGCGGCCGGACCTTCCAAACGACGCACAACCTCACCCACCAACTCGTTTCGTACCATCCCCCATCGCCACGCTTCCCGCCCCAGCCCGCTCCCCCGCCCGCCCCGGCCCTCCCGGCCCCTCCCTCGCCGCCGGACCCGGCGACCCCGCGCCCCGCGCCGTGCTTGCCACCGGCCTGCATCCCAGCCCCGGCGCTCTGGTCTCCGCGCTTGCCGCCGGCGCTGATCGGCTCGTCCTGATTCCTTACGACGCCGCCCCCGCCTTTGAGCCTGCCATCGCCCGGGTGGACCGGCTGGGGGGGGGCGAGCCGGGTCTGTCCGCCTCACCGCCGGCCCGGCCGCTGCCCATCGTGGTGCAGGATCTCGGCGAACCCGTTCGCGCCGAGGCCGGGGGTGAACCATCCGGGGATTTCCAGGCCTCGCCCCTCACCCCCGCCTGGCCGCGCGATCAATACACCGCCGCCGTCGCCCAGTGCCTCCGCCTCATCGCCGCCGGCGACGCCTACCAGATCAACATCGCCCACCATCTGACCGCGTCCTTCCGCGGCGATGCGTTCGCGCTCTATCAAACCCTCGCCGCCGCCGCCGCCCCCGCCCACGGCGGGTTCCTCTGTTGGGACGACCCCACCGCCAGCACCCGCCACGCCGTGCTCTCGCTCTCCCCCGAACTCTTCCTCGACTATAACCCCGCCGACCGGCGCATCCGCACCCGGCCCATGAAGGGCACGCGCCCGATCGCCGCCGACCCCGCCGAACTCGACGCCTCCGAGAAGGACCGCGCCGAACTCAACATGATCGTGGACCTGATGCGCAACGACCTCGGGCGTGTCGCCGTGCCGGGTTCCGTGCGTGTCACCCGCCCGCGCGACATCGAGCCGCACGCCGGCTCCGTCTGGCAGGCCACGGCCACCGTCGAGGCCACGCTCCGGCGCGACAAGACCCCCGCCGACCTGATCGCCGCCGCCTTCCCCCCGGGTTCCGTCACCGGCGCGCCCAAGGTCCGCGCGGCCCAGATCATCCGCGCCCTCGAACCCCTCTCCCGCGGCGCCTACTGCGGCAGCCTCGTCCGCGTCCATCCCGACGGCGGCTTCACCGCCTCCGTCCTTATCCGCACCGCCCACATCCACGGCACGCCCGGCCCCACCCCCCACGCCTTCCTTGACGCCCGGCTGGACTTCCCCGTCGGCGCGGGCATCGTCGCCGATTCCGACCCCGAGACCGAGTGGCAGGAAACCCTGACCAAGTCCCGCGTCCTGACCGATCCCCTCGGCCTGCGCCTGTCGTGACCGCCTGTGGGGCCGACTTGCAGTCGGCCCGACGGGGGAACTGGGAACCCCACGATTCGAGGACTCATCGTGGGCGTGAACTTGGAAGACACGGCTCGGCGAGCCGTGCCACCGATGTCTACCAGATCCAGCGGACGCGCCCGATGTCGGGGGCGAGGATGGGGCCGCCTTCGAGAGGGGCGGGGAAGTAGACGATGAAGGCCTTGCCGACGATGAGGTCGCGGTTGACCACGCCGGGGGTGGCGTCGATGCGTTCGCGGACCCAGGGGTTGATGGAGTTGGCGGTCCAGAGGCGAGAGTCGAGGGAGTTGGGGGAGTTGTCGCCGAGCATGAAGAACTGGTCGTCGTTGAGGGTGGGGAAGTTGTTGAAGTGCGCGCCGCGGGTGGGGCGCTGGTCGGCGCGGGCGGGGACGGGCTGGTAGAAGATGTCGCGTTCGAGGCCGAGGCGGTGGACCTTGAAGGGGCCGCCGGCGAAGTCCCAGCGGACGCGGGGCTGGCGGTAGAGTTCGGTGCGTGCGAAGACGCCGGGACCGGTCAGGCCGGGGCGGCGGACATCGTCGGTCTGCTGCTCGTCGTGGGCGACGAGTTCCTCGTACGAGGGGATCATGGCGGCGTCGATGCGCTCGGCCGGGCTGAGGGTGTAGGCGGCGCGGTCGGGGCCGCCGGCGACGAGGCGGCCGTCGATGAAGAGCCAGAGGGCCTGATCGACATGCCAGAACTCGACGCGGGTGGCGCGCCCGGGCCTGAGGGCGTTGAAATCGCCGGCGTCGAGGTCGGTCCAGGGCGCGCCGTCCTCGTCGCGGCGCATGCGCAGCGTGGCCCTGCCCGCGACGGGATCGACCACGGCCTGGAACACATGCTCGCGCGCCATGAGGGTGGGCGTGACGGAGACGGGCGACTCGGTCGGCTCGATGCTGATGGACAGGGCCAGGTCGGAGACGGGGTAGGGCGGCATCGCGCGGCGGATGCCCAGGTCCTCCGGACGCAGGAACGGGTTGGACTCGGGCTGACCGGTGGGGCTGCGATGGGAATCGGCCTGGTTGTAGGGATAGAAATCGGTGATGGGGCGCCGATCGTTCCAGGCCAGGGTGGTCGAGCCGGAGCCCGTGTAGGTCCACACGCTCGAATCCTGGATGCCGGACCACTCGGCGGACCGGTCGGGCGAGACGGGGGGGCGGTAGGTCGGCTCGGGCTGGAGTGGGGTGTAGCGGGAGTCGAACACGGTCTGGAACATGGTGCGCTGGGCGCGCTCCGACTTGCGGGCGATGCTCCAGCCCGGCTCGCGCCAGGCGTCGGGGCCGGCGACGGAGGTGGCCCCGGGGGCGTAGTCGCGGTAGAAGATGTCGCCGTCCACCAGCGCGACCTGCTCACCGGGCAGGCCGACGAGGCGCTTGATGTAGTTCTCGTGGGTGCCGGGGTACTTGAACACGACGACATCCCAGCGGTCGGGCCGGTGGACGCCGGGCAGGTACTTGAGCACGAAAACCCGGTCGCCCGCGGCCAGGCGGCGGTTGCGCTGCGGCTCGATCGGCAGGCCGGTGATCGGATCGGAGGGGGTCATGGGTGTGCCGGCGCCCTGGACGCGGGCAGGCTCGGTGGTGCCGGGGGCGTAGTCCCAGGGGTTGGTGGGCCAGTCGTAGCCGTTGAAGGGGCTGGTGAAGCGCACATGCTTGCCCAGCAGCGTCGGCGCCATCGAGCCGGTCGGGATGATGAAGCCCTCGATGACGAACCCGCGGAACACGAAGGCCATCATGAAGGCGATGACCAGCGAGGTGAGGGTTTCCTTGATGCCGATCGACTGCTTGGTGCTCATCGGGGAGGGGCCTCTCGGCGGACGGGGGGGCGGTGTGAGGAACGGGAGGCAGGGGTGACGGATCAGTCGGGAGCGGGGCCGGACGGCCCGGCATCACCCGCGTTAGGGGGGCCGGGCCTGCGTTTGCGGCGGCGCTTCTTGCGGGGAGCGGCGTCGGGCGTGCCGGTGTCCGATGCGTCGCGGGCGTCGGGACGCGGGGCGCCTGTCACGGGCGGCGACGGGTCGCGCGGCACGCCCGGGTCGGTCGGCGGTGAACCCTCCGCGCCGGGCTTGCGTTTGCGCCGGCGTCGCTTCTTCTTGGTCGGGCCGGTCACGCCCGGGGCGGGCATGTCGTCGCCGGGCAGATCGTTCAGGTCGATGGCCTCATCACGCGGGGCGGGGCGCGGGGGTCGGGCCGGGCGGTCGGCGCCGGGCGAACGGTCGGCGCGTGCGGGCCTGGGTTCCGAGCGGGGACCGGGGCGGGGGCGGTCGCGCCCCGGCGTGGCGGGGCGGGCCGCGGGGGATGGGGGAGGTTCGGGGGCGCGGGCCTGGCCCGGTTCGGTGAGGTTCTCGACGGGCACGGCGATGTCGGTCCCGGCATCAAGCCGGACGAGGACGAGCTGCGTGAGGATCTGGGAATCGATGACGGTGCCGTCGCCCTCGGGCGTGCCGACGCGGGACTTGCGGTGGGGCAGGCGCTTGCGGAGGTCCTCGTAGGTCTCGTCCTCGTAGCGGAGGCAGCACATCAGCCGCCCGCAGCGCCCGGAGATCTTGAGCGGGTCGAGGGTGGCCTTCTGGGTTTTGGCCGACTTCATGGAGATGGGCTTGAGGACCTTGAGGAAGTTCTTGCAGCAGCAGTACTGGCCGCAGCGTTCGTAGTCGGCGGTGATGCGGGCCTCGTCGCGCGCGCCGACCTGGCGCATGTCCACCCGGACGCCGTACTCGTTCTGGAGGCGCTGGACGATGTCGCGGAAGTCGACGCGGTCCTCGCTGAGGAAGTAGACGGTGATGCGTTCGCCGCCGAGGATCGGCTCGGCCTCGACGATCTTGAGCGGCAGCATCATCTCCTCGGCGTGCCGCTTGGCGATCATGCGGAGGGCGTGCTTGGACTGCTCGACCTCGGTCTGGCGCTGCATGTCCTCGGGGGTGGCGATGCGCAGGGCGCGCCCGTCGGTGGAAAAGGGGTACTGGCGCCCGCCGGAGTTCTCGATGTACTCGAGCATCTCCTTGCGGCTGACGGACTTGGAGCAGCCGGAGTTGGGGCAGGTGCTGGTGAGCATCTCGCCGATCTCGGTGCCGCGGTGGGTGCGGACCACGATCTTGGAGCCGCAGCCGGGCTTCTCCCTGGACTGCCAGGGGAACTCGCCAACCATCTTGAGATAGCCGAAGCGGACGACCAGAGTTTTCGGCGCGTTGAGGCGCTCGTAGGCGGCGCGGTCGGCCTCGTCCTTGAGGTGGTCGGCCAGATCGGCCTCGAACTGCGGGAGAGGGAGGATGGGCAAAGGAGGCTCCGAGGGATCTGGAAGTCGGGGATGGTACGCGGACGGGCAGGGACGGTTCGGGCGCGGGGAATGGGCGGGAAAGTGGACAAGGGGGGCAAAAGCGACAAACCCGGCCCAAAGGCGGGCCGGGCGTGGGATGGGGCCGGGAAGGTGAAGGCTTCAGGGCCGGGCGGGCAGGCCCGCGTTGGCCCGGGCGCGGATGAACATGTCCGGCAGCGCCTGGCGGTCCTGGAGCTGGATCTGGCGGCGGTTGATGACGCTGTAGATCATGAGCATCTCGTTGCGCTCGTCGAGGACGGCGAGGATCTGGTTGGTGCCGCCGTCGGTGGTCATCACGACATAACCGGACTTCTCTGCGACCATCTCGGCCATGGCGGGGCGGTCGAGCAGGCCCGCGCCCTGGATGAGGGTGAGCGCGGCCAGCACGCCGGCGGAGACCCAGAGCCAGCCGGCCTGGCGCGGCGCGGGGGTGGTTTCGGAGGCGGCGGTTTCGGCGGGAGCGGGCTGGTCGTGGGGGGTGGGGAGGGTCTGGGGGTTGGCGTCGTTGGTCATGGTCGGCTCCTTCAGCGCGTCGGGTCGGCGGTGAGGTCGAGGACGAGGTCGCGGTAGCCGACGCCCTGGAGGCGGCGCCGGGAGTTGTCCCACAGCAGGGTGATGATCTCGCGGTTGGCCGAGTCGATCACATAGATGGCGTTGGCGTTGGCGCCGCTGATGTCGCCGCCGACCATGGTGTACTCGCCGCGGGTGCGGTTGGAGGCGTTGGAGGCGGTCTGAGCGCCCGCGGAAGGGGCGAGACTGACGCCGGCCAGGGCGAGCAGCAGCACCCCGTTGAGCGCGACCAGACGGCGGACGGGCGACTTCGGGCGTGCGACGCGGGCGGGCCGGGATGGCATGGCGTGGTCTCCGTGGGCGGCCAGGGTGCGGGCGGGAGGGTCGATCCGGTACGCCGGACGCGCCGGGGCGGTTGCCCCCCGCGCCCCCCCGAGGGCGGGACGAGGGTCAGTCCTGGTGCGTGCGCTTGGACTTGAGCGAGGCCGCGAAGACCACGCCCGAGAGCAGCAGGATGAGCAGGACATACATCCAGATCTTGGGGCTGCCGGGCGACTCGGTCATGCGTGGCGGGCGCAGCTCGGACTGGGCCAGCGTCTGGGCGAGGGCGGCGGTGGGGGCCATGCCGACGGCGATCGCCCAGGCGGCCAGTCTGGAAATGCGGGTGGGGTTCATGGGCAAGGCTACGCCGGCGGCGGGGGTCGGACCACGGGGCGGGTCTGTTCCCCCCATCCCCCCGCCCCCACCCCGAGCCAGCCTATTGAATGGGAACAAAGCCCGGAGGGACGATCCAGTCAGCCGGAAGAAGGGACCGTTTGATCCGCGCGAGATCGGCCCGGGGGTCGATGAGGAACTCGGGCGAGCGGTGGTTCAACGAGGCGCGCACGACGGCGCGGACTTCGGGGCGATGGCCGAGCCGCTCTTCTTCCCGGCGGGCGATCTCGTGGGCGAGCTGGAGGATCATGTCGGGGCGGGGCCACATGGCGCGGGCCTGGGCGGGGGTGAGGTAGTCGGACACATCGGCGCGCCAGCGCCGGCCGGTGGCCGGGTCGGTGATCTGGAAGTAGCCGCCGGCGGACTTGTCGCGGAGCTTCATGCGCCAGGAGAAGCGGTGGCCCTCCTCGGTCCAGGCGACATCGCCGGGGTAGAGCCAGTGGCGGAGGGGCAACGCCAGCTGGACCGTGAAGAAGAGGGCGAGCGAGGCGATGAGGATGTTGTGAGGCCACCGCCGGGTTTGAGCGGAGGGTTCGGGCTGGTTCGGGGGCCGAGGTACGGACTTCGGGCCGGGGCGGTCGGTCAGCGGCGGCATCGGGGGTTCGGGGAGGCGGAAGAATCGCCGGGGCCAGCTCGGGTTGAAGAAGATGGTGGTGGCCGCGAGCATGAACCAGGGGAAGACGCCGATGTTGAAGATCGTCCCGTTGAGCAGGTGGAAGCCGAGCGAGGCGACGACCGCGATCCAGCGGGTGCGGGGGATGAGCAGCAGGACCGGGACGGCCAGGTCGATGGCGATGCCGCCCCAGGCGAAGAGGCGTCCGGCTTCGGGGCGGCTGATCCATTCGCCGAGGGGGATGAGGCCGCCGAGGAGGGTCAGGTCGTGGCGTTTCTGGAGCCAGGGGCCGATCGGCTCGCCGGCGAGCCAGTCGGGGTTGAGCTTGGCGACGCCCGCGAAGAGGTAGACGAGGATGAGCTGGACGCGGAGGGTCCAGTATGTCCATGCGGGGACGGTGGGCGAGGGCTTGGCGAGGCGGAGGCGGGTGTCGAGGGCGAGGAAACGGTTGGCGGGCATGAAGGCGAGGAGCCAGGCGACGATGGTGATGAGGTAGAAGTGGTTGAGATAGCGGGTCTGGTCGAGGAGGAAGATGTAGGTGAGGAGGACGGCGGTCGCGAGCGAGGTGAGGCGGTAGAACAGGCCGAGCGCGGCCGCCGCGGCGACGGCCCCGAGCGTGAGAAAAACAATGAGCATGCCCCGCTCGGAGAGCGGGTGGACCCACTCGAAGCCGTAGTAGTTGAAGAAGAACGACGGTTCGGCGTAGTAGCGCGGCACGCGACCGAGGCTGAGGTAGCGCCAGGCTTCCCAGACGACGATCGAGAAGAAGAGCAGGCGAAAAAAAGTGAAACCCGAAGCGTCCGATGCTGAACTTATGCGCAAGTGGACAGTCGATGCGATCAAACGCGCACGAAGCCCTCGAATGCCGATTTCTCGACTCTTGTTTGTTCTGATCGACAAAGGATAATCACCGAGTTATTGCTCGCATTCCACCTGTCATGGCACTGGACAGAACGGTCCCGACGGCCGCAAAGGCTCTTTGATGGCGGCGGTCATTGACATTCAAAGATCAGTAGGTCTAGCAGCCCGCTATCCCGGTCCGTGTTGCGCGGGCTGCAAGAGGGATCGGTATCCTCAAGCCACTGGCACACGACGGGCTTGAGATCGGGGAACATCTGCATCATGTTCAGCAACCAGAAGTAAGCGCCGTCATTGCGGAAATCATGAGAAGCGGGCAGGCAGAGTCTGCGGAGGTACTCCTGGATCCAGGCTTCGCGCTGGGGAGTGGTGGCGCTCTGCAGGAAATCGGCCACGCCGCTCACGGTCGCCATAACCCTGCTGACAGTGGACCACTCGTCGGGAAGCGTCGCGACATACTGCGCCGCCGCCTGTGGATCCGGATAGGTTGAAAGCACGGCAAGCAGCGCCATCTGTCGGATGCGCTCCGGATCACCGGCTCCCTCCCATGCGCTGAGGCCGGGCGTCTCCATCGTTGTTTGCAGGGCCGGAAAACTGGAGTAATCAAGGTCCATCAGTTCGCGGACAAGCGGAACGCTTTGCGGGCTGAGGCTTCGCGTCAGGCCGAGGGCCTGGAGTGCCCCCGTCACGACGGTGGCGTGGGCGTGGTTGAGAACAAGATCATTGAGCGCGGCGGCCGGCGCGTCCCGCTGCGCGGGCGCGATGCGGCGGAAGTGGTTGATCACCTGAGACTTAATATCCCACGGGCCGTTGATCAGGGCGTCCGTCAGGTGAGAGACGCGGTCAGGATTCGAGATGGTGGAACCGTCGGCATCATCGCCGGGAAGCAGGGCGAGCGCCATCCAGAGACGCCCGCGACCTTCCTCGCCGGGGGCATCATCCCCAGTGGCCGAAAGCCGGGACATAATCTTCGCCGCAACCTCGCCGACCGGGTACTCCTGGACGGCCTGTCTTGTGGGTTCCCCAGGGTATGACGATCCGTACTCGATCGCACGGATTCTCGCGGGAAGACGATCCGGGCTTGGATCGACCGCCTGCCCCCGAAGATCGCATGTGAAACAGGCAAGAGCGGCTACGAGCGCGACAGCGTTGGTATTCATGGGTGAAAACTCACATTCACACGAATGTCCTCCGAGGACAAGGGATTTGGAAACAAACTAAACACCGTTGCCCCGTTAGGCACCGGATCATATGTGTGTGCTTCGACCCTTTGGAAATACACCTCATGAGCGGGAAACCCGTCATGGCTGCCCGCTGAGCCATTACTCTGAGGGCGAGATCAGATCGATCTCCTGCAGACCGTGGTCCATCGCCCTATCTCGCCAAAATAGGGCATTTTCTCCGTCTTCTACCGCTCGGTAGTGTGCCCAGAGCGATGCGGCCACTCGCGCACGCATCGTCTCTTGTCCCTCCGCATCAAGCCAGGTCATCTCGCCGCAGCGAGCGTAAAAGTAGAGTAGAAAATCATCAAAGCCCGACCAGGTCACATGAGCTTCATTCATGATCCGGACAGCAAGGGTCGCGGAATTATTGTTCCAAACGCTCTGCTGAATCAGGGACGACATGCCATTTAAATAGTCATCTCTCTCGTCGTTGATTGCCAGACTCAGCTCCAGCCGACGGACTTTGTAGGGCAGATCGGCGTTGACGCCTCCCTGCGACGCGAGAATGCTCATGATCTGATCCGCGGATGCGATGTCACCGACGACCACTTGGATTTCAAACTCCGCCGCGAGAATTGAAGTAGGTGTTATTTCGAAATCCGTGATCGCGGCCTGGGTCGCACCGCTTGGAGAGTCCGCGAGCATCTGATAGATTTGGTGAGCATGGCCGCCGAGATTTGACAGGTTGCACCCAAGACCGGACGCTCTGACAAGATCGATGGCAGCCAGCAGATTCTGGCACGCCGCTACCGCCATCCCGATCGTTTGACTGCTTGCTGACTGCGGATCAAGGTTCGTCAGGATCGAACCGAGATCAACGATTCCCTGGTCGATGGATTCGCGGCCGATCGTTTCCCGGTTCAAGCCCAGCGTATACGCTTGCGAATCGAGGGCCTGCGCGTACCAGAATGCTCGGAGTTCAGGAGTACTTGCGGCACCCGCATGATCGCGGATCAGGGAGGCGGCCTCCTCGAAGCCCCCAGTCGCATTCAGAAGCGATGCCTTGATAATCAGTGCCGTGGGCATCATGGAACTCGTTGGATCGGCATCGATAGCCGCGTCGAAGGCCTCGAGCCAGCCGACATAGAACTGTTCCGGATCATCTGAGGTGGCGAAACCCTGAAGCTCCTGTGCCTGCAAGCCGCTTCGGAACTGGTCTGAGTACGCGTCGAGCACCAACTGCAATGTGCCCGGCCCCGATTCCGGCGGTATGCTCGGCGGGGCTGCGTTCGCGAGCGGAGGACCGTTGAGATGCGGGATGATGAGTAGAACGAAGATCTTGAGGTTCATTCAGTCGCTCCAATTTTTCACGAACACAACGGTCCAACCGAGATTTCGCATAGAGACTGTCAGGGACGGCGTCTGCTGCCTGGATGGCTGACGATCGCGGCAATCAGGGCTGCAACGGACAGGGCAGGTATTTTCATCTCGGTGTTCTCCCGTGTGATGGGGGTATTTTCGCAGCATAGCGGCTTGTTCTCGGCCGTGCAAGGGGCAAGATCCAAGACAATAGGAAAAATTACCGGGCTGTTCAGATTTAGATGCTTTTCTGAACAAAGCACCACGGCAACATGCGCGGAAGTGCTTGCGATTCAAACTCTTCTGCGATGGCTGAGGACGCCGCCAGCCGTCGGGCATCCGAGCAATCGCATCTCAAAAATCCGGACGCGACTGGGAAGTGGCAGCCCAACAACCCGGGAGGGATCGGTCGGGAAGGGCGTTGAAGGTGCGGCCTGGAAGACCCGGCTCGGCGAGCCGGGCCATCGTGCCGGCCACCCCCCGGACGGTTTGTTGCTATCCTTGGAACCTGTTTCCCCCTCCCCCCTCCCGACGGACCGGGCCGGGGTGACGCACCAGACCATCCTCGTCCTCGGGTCGGACCCCGCGGGCGTGCGACACGCGGAGCCGCTGAATCATGGCCAAGATGTTCTATACGCTGGAGGAAGCCGCCGCCCGGCTCGGGATGACCGAGGGCGAGGTGCAGAACCTGGCCGAGTCCGGGCAGTTGCAGGAGTTCCGCGACCGCGACCGGCTGATGTTCAAGGTGGACCAGGTGGACCTGCTGGCCGGGGACGAGGGCGACGAGGACATCCAGCTGGCCGACACGGGCGGCGGGCTGGAGCCGATCAGCCTCAGCTCGTCCAACACGGGCACGGGCCTGTCGCTGGGGGGGGGGGGGGGCC
>CAZNZC010000023.1:0-25373 GCA_964577425.1 uncultured Phycisphaeraceae bacterium | reverse complement strand
TAGGGGTAGGGGGGGGGCGGGGGATACGGTGCGTAGTAGGGCATGGGGGCGGGGGGATAGGGATAGCCGCTCACCCAGGGCTGGGGCGGGTAGGGGTAGGGCTGCTGCTGTGGATAGGGCTGGTAGGCGGCGGGGTGCTGGGGGTATTGCGGGGGTTGGGGCTGGTATTGGGGCGCGGGGTTGTAGCGGGGGGCGATGGGGGTGGTGAGAGGGGGGGGCAGTGGGCGGCGGGTTTCGGCGGGGCGGGCGGCGGGCGCACTCGGGGCGGGGGCCGGTGAAGAGGCCCGCTCGCTCACGCTCGGGGCTTGTGGGGCGGTGGGCTTGCCGTCCGCGGCGTTGCGGATGTCGTTGGCGGTGACGCGGCCGCCGATGCCGGTGCCGGGGACGGAGTCGATATCGACGCCGAGGTCGCGGGCGAGGCGGCGGACGGCCGGGGCGGCCAGGGCCTTGCCGTCCTTGGCGGTCATGCCGGCGAGGGAATCGCCCATCTTGCCGACGACGGTGCCCGCGTCCTCACGATCGGCCGACTCGACCTGGCGTTCGGCGGACTTGGTGACGGTGGGGCGGTCGGCCACGGTGGGCGCGGGTTTGGTGGAACCCGAGCCGGCACCCTTGTAGGTGACGAAGGGAGCGCCGACCTTGATGATGTCGCCGTCCTTGCCGTGGAGGGTGGCGATGGTGCCGGCGCGGGGGCTGGGGACCTCGACGAGGGCCTTGTCGGTCTCCATCTCGGCGATGATCTGGTGCTCCTCGACGGTGTCGCCCTCCTTGACCTTCCAGACGATGAGTTCGGCCTCTTCGAGGCCCTCGCCGAGGTCGGGGAGGATGAAGACATTGGGATCGGATGAGACTTTGCCGGCCATCGTTGCTCCGAGGAGAAGATCAAGAGGTACGCAGAGGTCGCAGAGATCACGCAGAGGACGCAGAGAGAGGATAGTGGCTCAATACGCGAGGCATTCCTGGATGCCCTTCTTGATGCGAGGGGCTTCGGGGAGGTAGTTCAGTTCGAGCTTGTAGTAGGGCATGATGGTGTCGAAGCCGGTGACGCGCTGGACGGGGGCGTGGAGGTGGAGGAAGCACTCCTCCTGGACTCGGCTGGACACCTCCGCGCCGAAGCCGGCGGTCATGGGGGCCTCGTGGACGATGACGCAGCGGCCGGTTTTGCGGACGGACTCGACCACGGCCTCCACATCCCAGGGGTAGATCGAGCGGAGGTCGATCAGCTCGACGGAGACATCGTCGGGCAGTTCGTCCATCGCGGCCAGGCACTGGAACACGGGCGCGCCCCAGGTGACGACGGTCAGGTCGTCGCCCTCGTTGACGATCTTGGCCTTGCCGATCTCGATGGTGTAGTGCTCCTCGGGGACTTCCTCCTTGAAGGAGCGGTAGACGCGCTTGGGCTCGAAGTAGACGACCGGGTCGGGGTCGTTGATGGCGGCCAGCAGCAGGCCCTTGGCGTCGTAGGGGGTGCTGGGCATGACGACCTTGAGGCCGGGGGAGTGGGCGTAGATGGCCTCGGGGGAGTCGGAGTGGAGTTCGGGGGCGTGGATGCCGCCGCCGACGGGGACGCGGACGGTCAGGGGGACCGTCACCGCGCCGCGGGTGCGGGTGCGCATGCGGGCGGCGTGGTTGACGAGCTGGTCGTAGGCCGGCCCGAGGAAGCCGTCGAACTGGATCTCGGGCACGGCCTTCATGCCGGCGATGGCCAGCCCGATGGCCGAGCCCATGATGCCGGACTCGTCGAGGGGGGTATCGACGACGCGGTGCTTGCCGTGCCGGGCCTGGAGGCCGTCGGTGACGCGGAAGACGCCGCCGTTGAGGCCGACATCCTCGCCGAGGAGGATGACATCGGGGTCGGCGGCGAGGGCGAGGTCGAGGGTGTGGTTGATGGCGCCGACGAGGGTCATTTCAGGCATGGTGGATTCTCCCAGCAACGATAATACTAACTAGCTAGATGCGATTCTCGAACTCGGCACCGTGAGTGTAATCATCCCACCACAGATCTTGATCTGTGGGTGATAAGTAGCGGAAGCGGGTGGCCTCTGGTCGGTTGGGATCTCTCTCAGCGACAAGTGGATTTACACCCAGAAGCTTTACCAGATCCCGTGACTGAGTCGCCATCAACACTTGTGAGCCAGTGCTGCTTTCTCGCATGATGTCTACAAGCACAGAGAGAGCCTTCGGATGGAGTCCAAGCTCTGGCTCATCCACACAGATGAATTTGGGGCGATCGGATAAAGGCTGGCAGAGTAGTGTCGCAAGCGCAAAGAACCGCAGTGAGCCATCCGAAGCTTGATGAGCTTGGAAAATGCGTCCCGATCGCTCTTTGAACTCGAGCCGAACGCGATTGTTCTCGCCAAAAGGTTCCAGTACAAAATCCAAAAACCAAGGAATGGCTTCGCGGCAAACTTCAACGATTCGGGAATACGAATCGGGAGACTCATGACTAATTCTTAGCAGGTACGCCGCCAAGTTCCGGCCATCGTGTTGCAAGTACCGATCTTCAGTTGATGAACCTTGACGAATCGCCGATCGCGAGGAAGTGTCATGAAACTGAAATGCCCTGCAGTTGTACAGCAAGCCGCGCATCGCTTGGACGCTCGGCACGCTTTGAAAAGCAGCATCGTGGATTCCAGATTCCTTGCCCGAGCTATTGCGCAGCGTGGTAGTGGTTTTGGTTGGAGATCCAGACCGTTTGAACTCTAGCGATTCCCGAGTGAACACCAGCGTGTCGCCAGCTGCGTGTTCCAAAGCGGCAGTGTAGTGATTGATTCCAGCAGAAGTTTGAAACTCGATGTCCCACGAGATCTCTTCGGTCTCCTTTGGATCAATGTGCATGAGAGCGCTTGCGCCTCCGGCAAATTGCTGCACATAGCTTTGGAGCTGGCCCATGCGAACAAAACCGAGCATAGTAAAATACGAAAGCAAGTTAGACTTGCCAGAGCTGTTGAGTCCAATGACTGGACAAAGCGTGCCGATCTCGATTGTGGTATCTCGAATCGAACGGAATCCGGAAAGCTTCAGTTTATTGATTTTGTCCACAGCTAGTTCCTTTCTCGATTAGCCGATGACGGCGATGATGGCGGCCTGGCTTTGCTGCTGCTGGACTTCCGCCTCGACGGCGAGGAGGGCGTCGAGGTTGGAGGGAAGGGCGGCGTTGACGATCTCGGCGACCCGGTCGGCGGTCTGGCCGACGCGGATCTTCATGGCCCAGCCGGAGACTTCGATCTCGGCCTGGATCTCGTTCTTGGGCGTGATCGACTTGATGAAGGCGGCGTTGATGTACCGCTCCTTCCCCTTGTGATCGATCACCTTGACCAGCATTCAGCGGGCCTCCGCGGGCTGGGCCTTGAGGCCGATCTGCGACGGGTTGCGCCCGATCGAGCTGGTGCGCATGGTGTCGCGCTGCTGGACCAGATCGGCGGGCAGGTCGGCGTACATGGAGTCGAAGAAATCGGCGGTGTGGGGGGCCTCGATGCCCTCGGCGGCCTTGACCACCTCGGCGACGATCTTTTTGGCCCGTTCCTCGAGGGCGGTCTGCTTCTTGTCGTCCCAGACGCCCTGGCTCTCCAGATACTTGCGGGTGCGGATCAGGGGGTCTTTGCCCTGCCAGGCCTCGACCTCGGCGGGGTCGCGGTAGCGCCGGGCGTCGTCGGCGGTGGTGTGGTCGGCCAGGCGGTAGGTGACGGCCTCGATGAAGGAGGGGCCGCCGCCCTCGACGGCGCGCTTGCGGGCATCCTTGACGGCCTTGTAGACGGCGAAGACATCGTTGCCGTCCACCTGGAGGGTGGGCATGTCGTAGGCCAGGGCCTTCTGCGCCACGGTCTGCGAGTTCATCTGCTGCTCACGCGGGACGGAGATGGCCCACTGATTGTTCTGGCAGTAGAAGATCACCGGGACCTGCATGGTCGAGGCGAAGTTCATCGCGCCGTGGAAGTCGCCCTCGGAGGTGGCGCCGTCGCCGAAGTAGGTGATGACGGCCTTGTCCTTCTCCTTGCGGAGCTTGGTGGCCCAGGCGATGCCGGTGGCGTGGAGCATGTGCGTGCCGATGGGCACGGAGAGGGGGGTGATGTTGACGCCCTCGGGGATCTTGGAGCCGCGCTCATCGCCCATCCAGTAGACGAGGACGAAGTGCATGGGCAGCCCGTGCATGAACAGGGCGGCGTTCTCGCGGTAGGCCGGGACCAGCCAGTCCACGCCCTTCTTCATGGCCAGGGCGGAGCCGACGGCGTTGGCCTCCTGCCCCTTGTTCTGGGGGTAGGTTCCCATGCGTCCCGACCGCTGGAGCTTGAAGGCGATCTCGTCAAGCTCGCGGCAGATGCGCATCTGCTCGTAGAGGTGGATGACCTGATCGTCGGTCAGGGTGTCCTTGGCGAGCTTCTTGTCGAGCTTCCCGTCCTCGTCGAGGATCTGGAGGTGCTCGATCTTGGCCTCGTAGACGGTGCGGTGGGGCATAGGGGGGCGTCCTGGCTCGGGTCGTGGTTGGATCTGGCTTCGGATGTCCCGTGCGGCGGAACCACCGCGCCGGCTTTGGCCCTGGATCTGGGGCGGACCAGTGTAGGAAAGTCACGGTGATCTTTCCTGATACGGGGAGGATGTTGGCGATCGCCAACCGTGCTGGGCATGTGGTTTCGTTGGGTGTCGGTTATGCAATGGCTGAAAAAGAACACCGACCCCGGAGCGGGGTCGGTGGCACGGGGCACGGGGGGTGGTCAGAGCTGCTCGATGGTCTCGGCCATGTGTTCGCGGCCGGTGCCGCCGGCGACGCCGCGGCCGGTGCCGGGGAACTGCTTGACATGCTCGTTGTGGGCGGTGCGCCCGGTGCCCTTGGCGTTGGGGGACCGCTCGGGGATGATGAAGTCCGAGTTGGGCAGGGTCTGGCTGTGGACCAGGGCGGCCTGGGCGGCGGTGAGCATGGTGTCGTCGGCGTTCTCGTGCAGACGCCGGAAGGCGTCGTGGATGGCCAGCTCGGCCAGGTCGAAGAAGTGGAAGGCCGCGGCCTTGTTGCGCTCGAACTCCGTGCCGGACTCGCCCTTGCGGATGTCGTGGTCGAGGCGGGAGAGGGTGCAGTTCCACGCGTGGATGTACAGGGCCGCGTCGGCCAGGCGGGCCTGGACGGCCTGGCGGGTGACGATGGCCGAGTCGTGCTTCTTGCTGGCGATCTTGAACTGGTAGGTCAGCTCGGCGATGAGCTTGCAGACGCGCTCGGCCGAGGGGATGAGCGAAGCATGGACCTTGGGCGTGCGGGGGGCCTTGGGGCGGATGCCCAGGAAGACCTCCATGCCCAGCGGGATGGCGGCCCGGATCATGGGGATGGAGAACTGCTTGTTGTCGGCCTTCTCCTTGATGCCCAGCATCTTCTCGGCGAGCTGCTTGCCGCCGTAGGCGAAGATGAAGGACTGCATGACCTCGTTGGCGCCCTCGACGATGGTGTTGATGCGCGAGTCGCGGAAGATCCGCTCGATCTCGTTCTCGGTCATCATCGACTCGCCGCCCATGATCTGGACGGCGTCGTTGACGGCCCGCCAGCCCATCTCGGAGCAGAAGACCTTGCACACGGCGGTCTCGACCATGATGTCCTCGTCGTGCCGGTCGAGCATGCCGGTGGTCATGTAGAGGACCGAGTCCATGGCGTAGGTGAGGGCGGCCATGTGGGCGATCTTCTCCTGCACCAGCTCGAAGTCGGCCAGGGGACGCTGGAACTGGTAGCGGGTCTGCGCCCACTTGATGGACTGGTCCATCGCCCGCTTGGCGCCGCCCAACATGCCGGCGGAGAGGGTGCAGCGGCCGTAGTTGAGGCAGGTCAGGGCGACATTGAGGCCGCGGCCTTCCTTGTGGAGAATGTGGTCCTTCGGGACGCGGACATTGGTGAAGCGGATGCGGGCCTGCCAGGTGCCGCGGATGCAGGCCTTGGAGCGGTTCTTGGAGAAGATGTCGATGCCGTCCATGTCGGGGTGGCAGACCAGGGCGGTGACCTTGTCCTTGCCGTCGATCTTCTGCTTGGCCATGACGGTGAAGAGGCCGGAGATGGCGCCGGAGGTGGCCCATTTCTTCTCGCCGTTGAGGATGTAGTGCTCGCCGTCCTCGGAGACCTCGCAGCGGGTCTCCTGGCCGCCGGCGTCGCAGCCGACATTCGGCTCGGAGAGGCAGAAGGCGCTGAGCCACTCGCGGGCGAGCTTGGGCAGCCACTCCTTCTTCTGCTTGTCGGTGCCGAAGAGCATGACGGCCTTGCAGCCGATGGACTGGTGAGCGGAGACCATGACGGCGGTGGAGCCGCAGTACTTGCCGATCATCTCCAGGACACGGTTGTAGCTGGTGATGCCCATGCCCAGGCCGGCGTATTCCTTGGAGATGGTCATGCCGAGCACGCCGAGGGCGAAGAGCTTCTTGATGACCCACTCGGGGATGTACTGATCCTGGTCGATCTCGACGGCGGGGTGCTCGTTCTTGAGGTAGTCCTCAAGCTCGGCGAGCAGACGGTCGCACTCGGCGGTCTCCTCCGGGGATTCCTTGGCGACATCGGGGTAGGGGTAGAGCAGGTTCTCGCGCAGGCGGCCCCAGAAGTAGTTCTTGACCACGCCCATGGCGTCCGGCTCGGGTCCGAGCAGGGTCTCGGCCTCGGCGATCATCTGCTTGTCGCGCTCGGAAACGCCCTTGAGGTTCTTCAGGTCGGCCATGATGGGTCTCCTCGGGAACGGATTGGTCGGGCCTGCGCCGGGGGGCGTGGCCGTTCGGTGGTCGGGGGGGTCACTTCTTCGCGGCTTTGGCGAAGAACGATTCGATGGCCTCGCGGGCCGGGGGGGTGTGGCGGAGGCGGACGAGTTCGTCGCGTTCCTTCTGGAGAGCGCCCCGCCAGCCTTCCTTGAGGCCCACGGCGACCGCGTCGAGGACGGCATCGCCCTCCGGCGTGTGGCCGAGTTCGCGCTGGGCGGCGTGGAGGCCGGATTCGGAGGCGGCGTAGTGGGAGTCCGCGCCGATCCAGTGCATGGGCGTGCCGCGGTCGGTGTGGCCGCGCTGGTCGCCGATCCAGCGCACGGCGGCGGGGATCAGTTCGTCCCGGGTGGTGACGGTGGCGTCGAACAGCCCGAGTTCGGCGGCGGAATGGGCGTTGAAGGGCGTGCCCGTCGCCGTGGCGATGATGGCGGTCCTGGCGTCGATGCGGGCCGGGAGCAGGTTGGTGCCGCCCCAGCCGGGGCAGATCTTCAGGCCGGCCTCGGGCAGGCCGATCGGGAAGGGCCTGGCGTCGGGATCGACGACGCCGATCAGCCCGTCGCAGTGCATGGCCAGTTCCAGCCCGCCGCCGAGGCAGGCCCCGTGGATGACGGCCACGCTGGGGCAGGGCAGGTCGCTGATGCGCTGGAAGATCGATGCGCCGTACTCCAGATAGCGGTACAGGGCGGGGTCGTCCATGGCCATGATGGCCTTGAGGTCCGCCCCGGCGACGAAGGCGCGGGGGGCGGCGGACTCGAGGATGAACCCGTCGATGCCGCGCGGCAGGGCCGCGAGCGAGCGGTCCAGGCGTTGCATCAGAAATTCATCGAGGACCACGACGGGCCGGTCGCCCTGCTCGAGGGTCAGGACCGCGACGGTCCCGGTCTCGCCTGCGTCGATGGTGCGGATCGGCAGCGTCGGCTCGGACATGGGCACCCGGGGGGACAGCGGCGGCGCGGCCCGGCGTCCCTCACGCCCGGCACACCCCGTCGGGGGGTTGAATCGAGCCGGATGATATGCCCACGCCCCCCCGCCCACCGGGAATGCCGAGGCTCAGCAGCCGGTCGTGATTGGGGGGGGCGGTCGGTAGGTATCCATGATTTTGCGGATCGACGCGGGCACGGGCAGGCCGTGCCGGTCGGCCCAATCGACCCAAGGACTCAGGGTGGATCCCGCGGATTGGTTTCGCAGGTCTTCCCACCGCTTGGCTCGGGGGGTTGAACCCGCGCCCGTGGGGTTGACGAGTCGATCGGCTCCGGCCCAGGCGGCCGCTTCAAGGTCGCGCCAGGCGTTGGGCCAGACCTCGGCGTTCTGACCTTCCCTCTCCAAGACTTCGGTGAAGGCCCAAAGTCCCGACGCGGAGTTCCCACGCTCAACCCCGGCGACTCCCCAGGCGATCAGTGCAGAGGAGTCCGAGCGGGCCTGGCGCAGGGCGGTCAGCCGTTCGAGGTCGGGGACAAGGCCGCGGCTTTGGGTGCGGGGTCCGGGCTGCGCCTCGGCCGCTCTGGCGCGCGCCAGCAGGTCCTCCAGCACGGACTGGCTCGCGGCCGAACCATCGATCGCCAGGAGATACAGCTCCCAGATCGGGATGGTCCCGACGGGCTTCGACATGACGCCGGATCTGACATGTTCAATCTGGGCCGGAGTCAGTTTCTCATAAGAACGGTCGAGCCAGAGCCTGCTGGGCATCGCGCCGAGCGAGAACGCCCTAAACACGATCTCGGAGAGCTGCTCGGAATCCGGCAGAAAGCGGATGATGTCGAAGATCGCGCGATTGATCGGCGCATTGCCGCTGCCCGCTCGCAGCGTGCCCAGGAGCATCGTTTCGACGGCCTTGAGGAACTCGGGATCGGCATGGAGCGGCTCAAGCCGGGGGGCCGCGACGGTCTGGATCATCTGAAGAACCTGAACCTCTTCCCCGGGAAGAACCTCAAGATCTCCGTCGGAAGGCCAGCCCATGCGCCGGGCGATGGCCTCGGCCGCGCGGAGTTGCGACATCAAGTCCGGCTTCTCGGAGGCATCAAACGGTTGAATTGTGGTGACGGTTTGGGTGTGGTGATGCAAGCCCGTTGGGAAGAACTGGGCCAACAACAGGAAGCCGCAGAACAGGAAGATGCACAGAGCGAAGGCGCCGCTTCGCCACTTCCCGGAGAAAACAAGGGGGGCGGGGGAGTGGGAGCGCGACACGCCGGATTCATCGAACCCCGATTCTTCTGGCATCGCATCCACCTCCCCATTCATATCCCCAGATCAATCTACTTGCGAGCCCCTGCTGGGTCAAGCGTTTTTCGGGCTGAGGCGGGCCTTCAGCGTGGCCTGGGCCTCGGGGGTCGCCAGCACGGACGCGCTCAGTTCCGCCCCGCGGAGGACGGCGTCGCGGTCTTCGGAGCCGTCGAGGCGGTTGAGCAGGGCCTTGGTGGCGGCCAGAGCTTTGGGGCCGCCGGAGGCGAGGCGCTGGGCCACCTCATTGGTCAGGGGGTCGAGGCCGGCGCGGTCGGGGGCGAGGAAGTCGGCCAGGCCGATGGCCTTGGCCTCCGTGCCGGACATCACGCCGCCCATGAGCAGGGCGCGACGCCCCACGCCCGGGCCGAGCTTGCGGAGCACCCACGGGGCGATCACGGCCGGGCACAGGCCCAGGTCCACCTCGGGGAAGCCCAGTCTGGCGTCGGCGTGGGTGATCGAGAGGTCGCAGACGCAGGTGAGGCCGCAGCCGCCGCCGATGGCGGCCCCGTTGACCGAGGCGATCGTGACCATCGGCAGGGCGCGGAGGCGGAGGGTCAACTCGGCGAGGCTGGTGAGCAGTTTTTTGCCAAGGGCGGGATCGCCGGAGAGTTCGACGAGGACGGCCTTGAGGTCCATGCCCGCGCAGAAGGCCTTGCCCGCGCCGGTGAGGACCAGGACATGCGCGCCGTGGGGATCGGCTTCCAGTTCGGCCGCCCGGTCGTGGAGCGCGTCGAGAATCTCGATCGAGAGGGCGTTGCGGGCGTCGGGCCGGTTGATGGTCAGGCGGGCGATCGGGCCGTCGAAGGTGAGGATGGCGGGGTCGGGCATGGGCTGGCTCGTGCTGTTGGTGGGGATGGCGGTGGGGGGGGTGGGGGGAGAGGGGTCAGGACCAGAGGGCGGCGAGGCGTTCGCGTTCTTCGTCTGAGCCGGTGAGCGAGAGGGAGACGGCGAGGGCCTCCGACCGCATGTCGGTGCGGGAGCGGGCGAGCTCGTTGCACAAGGCTTTGGTGGCGGCTACGCCGATGCCGGGCTTGGCGGCGAGTTGGCGGGCGATGTGATTGGCGCGTTCGCGGGCCGCGTCCGGGCCGTCGGCCAGTTCGTGGACGAGGCCGATGGCGATGGCCTGCTCGGCGGTGATGAGTTCGGGGTCGAGCAGGCGGGCGCGTGCGGCGCCGTCCGGGATCGCGGATGCGAGAAAGGGCGCGGAGACGGCGGGCGAGACGCCGATCTTCGCCACCGGGTAGCCGAGTTTGGTGTCACGGTCGGCGACAACGATGTCGGCCCCGCCGAGCAGGGCGCAGCCTCCGGCGACGGCCGCGCCGTGAACGGCCAGCACGACCGGGACCTCGATCGAACGCATCGCGTGGATGCAGCGGGACAACGCGGTGAGGAGCCGACGCATGGTCTCGCCGGAGGGATCGGCGGCGCACATCTTCAGGTCGAAGCCGGCGCAGAAGGCTGGGCCGTCGCCGGAGACGACGACCGCGCGGACCTGCTTGGGAAACCGCTCGAAGACCTCGGCGAGCGATTCAAGCATGTCCGGGGTCAGCGCGTTGCGTTTCTCCGAGCGGGCCAGCGTGACGGCGGCCAGGTTGCTTGTGATTTCGGAGCGGATCATGCGATCATCCCGGTGGCGACGCGATCGGCCTCGGCCTGGGCGGCCGGCTCGATGCCAGTCGGAAAGCCCATCTCTGTAATGGTGCGGACGAGCGTGGACATGGCGATGTTGCCCGGGGCGCGGCGGCCCGGCGTGGAGGCGTACGGGCACCCGCCGAGGCCGCCGGACGAGGCGTCGAACGATCGGACGCCGATCTCCAAGGCGGTGCGCACGCAGTCGGCGGCGCGGCCGAAGGTGTCGTGGAGGTGGAGGGTGAGGGTTGGCTCGCCGAAGTCGTTGGTCGCCCGCCCGCCGAGGGCTTCGATCACTTCGAGCAGCACCGCGCCGATCGTGTCCGGCGTGCCGGCGCCGATCGTGTCGCCCAGGTCGATCTCGTCGGCGCCGAGTTCGAGCAGCCGCCGGGCGACCTCCGCGACGGCGGTGGGGGGGATGTCGCCCTCGTAGGGACACGCCACCACGCAGGAGATGTAGGCCCGCACGCGCAGGCCGTGGGCATGGGCGCGGGGGGTCAGGGGCCGGAACCGCTCGATGGTGTCCGCGATCGTGGCGTTGGTGTTCTTCTGTGCGAAGGTTTCCGATGCGGCTGTGAAGACGGAAACCTTGTCGATCAACCGTTCGACACCGTGGGCGGATCGGGCGGACTGGTTCACGCCGAACGCCGCGTCAAGCCCCTTCTCATTGGGAACAAGGGCCGAGTACCGCACGCCCTCGGGCTTGGAGGGGGCGAGCATGGCGAAGAGTTCGGCGGCATCGCCGAGCTGCGGGATCCACTTCGGGCTGACGAAGCTGGAGACTTCGACCTCGGCCACGCCCGTGGCCTGAACGGCGCGGACCAGCGCGGCCTTACGGTCCGTGGGCACTGGGACGGGTTCGGCCTGGAGGCCGTCGCGGGGGGCGACATCGGTGATGCGCACGCCGTGCGTCATTCGCCGGACCCGGCCGGGGGGGGGGGGGATGCGGGCGGCGGGGTTTCGGACGAAGGTTCCGTCTGGCTGTTGTCCAAGGCTTCCTGCTCTTCCGCATCATCCCCGGAGAGCTTGAGGAACGGGATGGTCGAATCGATGTTGTTGATGGTCCGGCGCAGCGAGGCGAGGTGCTCGGTGACGGCGTCGAGGATCACCTGGAGGGTCGAGAGCCTCGTATCGACCGATCCGAGGTTCTTGTCGATGCTCTCCAGGCGGGTGTCGATGCTGGAGAGGCTCTTCTCGATGCTGGTCAGGAGGGTGTTGGTCCGCTCGATCTGCTCGATCGTGCGGTTGATCATCGCCAGTCGTTCGTTGGAGCTTTCGATCTGGTCGTGGATGTCCTGCACGATGCAGCCCGGCAGGGCCAGCCACGCGAGGAGAAACAAGAGGGCGAGTAATCGGGTCATCGGAGTTCTCCGTGGTTCAGTGCAACGGTAGGTGGGAAGGGGAAGGTGGGGTTGGGCGGGAATCTGACAAAAGCGACCGCTGCACCGCGTCCAGACCCGCGCACGCAGCGATGCCGGCGGCCCGCGGATCGTGGCCGCGCTCGAACTCGATGGTCAGCGTGGGGATCCGCCGGTCAATCCCGGCGAAGGTGCCCAGCGAACCCGGGGTGGGGTAGCCCATCGAGGGCACCATGCGCCAGCGGGGGTCGCTCCGGGCGGCGGCGGTGGCGAAGGCCCCGGCGAGCCGCTCGGCGGGTTCGGGGCCGTCGAAGTTGACGAACGGGCCGCCGCGCCCGATCGAGTGCAGCACGATGAGCAGGTCCGGGTTGAAACGCATCAGATCGGCGTAGACCGCTGCCGTCTCGGGTTCGGACAGGGCGCTCGGCCCGCGATCCGGGGCGGGCGTGAAGTTGGACGCGGGCCAGTTGCGGTTCAGGTCCACGCCCCGGGCGTTGCCGCGGGCGCGTGCGGTCTGGCCGTCGGGATTCATGGTCGGGATCAGACGGGTCCGCACGCCGGGGTGTTGGCGCAGAACGCCGCGGATCTCGTCCAGTGTCGCAAAGCCCTCCGGCTCGTTGCCGTGGATCAGGCCGATGATGTACACGCGCTGATGGCCCCGCCCGTGCTGCTCGGCTAGAAGCGGCGCGCCCTCGACGGAGCGTCCGATCTCGGCCGGACGCGATGCAACGCAGCCGCTCAGCAGCCACAGGCACGCGATGGCCAGCAGGGTCCGCATCAGACCTGGAGCACGCCGGTCTTGAACGGCTGTTCATGGTTCCAGCCCTGGGCCGCGGCGTCGAGGGCCGCGATCAGTTCCTCACGGGTCCTGTGCGGCTCGATGATCCGGTCCACCCAGCCCCGGGCGGCCCCGTAGCGGATGTCCTGCTGCTCGTTGTAGCTGGCCCGAACGGCGGCCAGGATCCGCTCGTGGGTGTCCTTGTCGATGGTCTCGCCCTTGCGTTCGCGGCTCTTCTCCTCGATCATCGCGAGCGTGCCGGAGGCCGAGGCCGCGCCCATCACCGCGCACCTGCTTCCGGGCCACGCGAAGGCGATGAACTGGTCGAAGGCCCGCCCGCACATGGCGTAGTTGCCCGCGCCGTACGACCCGCCCATGATGAGCACGATCTTGGGCACCACGCAGTTGGCCATCGCGTTGACCATCTTGGCCCCGGCGCGGATGATGCCCCCCTGCTCGCTGTCGCGCCCCACCATGAAGCCCGTGGTGTCGTGCAGGAAGATCAGCGGGATCTTCCGCTGGTTGCAGTCCATGATGAACCGGGCGGCCTTGTCGGCGGAGTCGTCGTAGATCACCCGGGGCATGTTCGTGGACTTGCTCGGCCCGGCCTTGCCGCCGGGGAGCTGTCGCTGCGTGAGTTTGCCCTGGTTGGCCACGATGCCGCAGGGGCGGCCGCCGATGGTGGCGTAGCCGCAGACGAGGCTCTGGCCGAACTCGGCCTTGTACTCGTCGAAGTCGGGGGCGAGGGATGTGTGCCCGTCGGCGTTCGGCTCACCCCGGGCGTCCACGAGGCAGGCGATGATGTCCTTGACATCGTACTGCTCGCCCGGCTTGTCCTTGAAGATCGTGTAAACATCCTCGCCCGAGCGCACGCTGTGGAGCTTGGCCCGCGCGCCCTCGTCGATTCCGGGAGCGATGGGGGGGTATTTGGCCACCAGCGAGCGCACCCGGCGCAAACAGGCGTCGTCGTCCGGTTCGCGGAAGTCGATCGTGCCGGAGACCTGAGCGTGCATCTTGGCCCCGCCGAGTTCCTCATCGGAGACATCCTGCCCGATGGCCGCCTTGACCAGTGCCTGCCCGGCCAGGTACAGGCCCGAACCCTCCGTCATCAGCAGCGTGTCGCACAAGACCGGCAGATATCCCCCGCCCGCCACGCAGAAGCCCATGATGGCCGAGATCTGCGGGATGCCCGCCGCCGAGATCACCGCGTTGTTGCGGAAGATCCGCCCGAAGTCGTCGGTGTCGGGAAACACATCCTCCTGCATCGGCAGGAACACGCCGGCCGAGTCCACCAGGTAGATCAGGGGCAGGCGGGCGCTCATCGCCACCTGCTGGGCGCGGATGATCTTTTTGCAGGTCATCGGGAAGAACGCGCCGGCCTTCACCGTCGCGTCGTTGGCAATGACCATGTGCAGGCGCCCCTCCACCCGGCCGATGCCTGTCACCACGCCCGCCCCGGGCGCCCCGCCGTGCTCCTTGTACATGCCGTGGGCGGCCCACAAGCCCAGCTCCTGGAACGGCGTGCCGGGGTCGATCAGGCGGTCGATCCGCTCGCGGGCGGTCAGGCGGTTCTTCTCGTGCTGGCGTTCGATGGCCTTGGACCCACCGCCCAGACGGATGGCGATTTCTTCCGCGGCGAACAGCTCGGCCGTGGCCCGCAGATCGCTTCCCGACGGAGGGTTGCGAGCGGGATCGGACGCAAGCTGGGATGGGGTGGGGGGGTGGGGGGGCGGGGGGGCGGTCATCAGAGCCCTCTGTCGTTTAGAGCGGTGAACGGGACAGGGAAGAGAAAACGGGGGGTGGAGTCGCCGGAGTGGCATGGGGCAAAGGGCTGAAAGCGGCGTCCCCGGGCCAAGCCTATTCACGATCCCTGAACCTGGCCCGATTCAAGGCGAACCGCACGCCCCGCCGATTCGCACTATGATGCGGTTGGGCACGCAAGCTCGCCGTGCCCCCGAACTCGGATGAGGCGTTGGACTCTTTCACCTGTCGCCTGCCGACGCCCGAGTGATCCGCGCGAGCTGGAAGTCTCTCTTGACGAATCTCCCCATCCAGGCCGGTGTCGTTCCGGCCGCCCGTCCCGCCGCTCCCACGCACGCCGAACTCGTCCGCGAGCCGAACCGGGCCGTCCGACTCGCGACGCTCATCACCATCGTGCTCCCCATGCTCGGCCTGATCGCCGGCATGATCCTGCTCTGGCCGATCGGTTTCGGCTGGACGACCCTCGGCCTGCTGCTGGGCTTCTACGCCTTCACCGGCCTAGGCATCACCGTCGGCTTCCACCGCTACTTCACCCACAAGTCCTTCGACACCAGCCGCTTCATGAAGTGGGTGCTGGGCATCGCCGGCTCGATGGCCTGCGAAGGCTCGATCCTCTACTGGGTGGCCACGCACCGCTGCCACCACCAGCACTCGGACTCCGAGCACGACCCGCACTCCCCGCACCACCACGGCGAGGGCGTGTGGGCCATGGTCAAGGGCGCGTGCCACGCCCATGTCGGCTGGATGCTTCCGGGTGAACACCCCAATGTTCACCGCTACTGCCCCGACCTCGCCCGTGACCGCGATGTCGTCACCATGAGCCGCCTGTTCCCCCTCTGGGTCTTCCTCGGCCTCGCCCTGCCGACCGTCTTGGGCGGCGTCATCACGCTCTCCTGGTCCGGGGCTTTGCTGGGCTTCATCTGGGGCGGGCTGGTGCGGGTGCTGCTGGTGCATCACATCACCTGGAGCATCAACTCGGTCTGCCACATCTGGGGCAGCCGCCCGTTCAACAGCCACGACCACAGCCGCAACAACCTGATCTTCGGCATCCTCGGCTTCGGCGAGGGCTGGCACAACAACCACCACGCCTTCCCAGCCTCGGCCCGCCACGGCCTGCGGTGGTGGGAGCTGGATACCTCCTACATGGTCATCAAGGCGATGTCGTGGGTGGGCCTGACCCGGAATGTGAAGGTTCCGACCAAGGAGCGGATCGAGGCGAAGATGAAGGCGGCGTGATCGGAAGCCGCCGTCCCGCCGCGTCCGAATATTCACCGCTTGCGTTCGATCACAACCTCGACACTCCCGAAGCGCGCCCGGACCCACTCGATCACCTCGGCCCGCCACACCACCAGACACACATTCCCGGCAATCAATCCGATCCCAATGATCGCCCCGGCTACCCGGTTGCGCTGCCGTCGCCGTCTCGCCTTCTCTCGGGCGGTGACGGCCGCCGCGGAATACACCGCTCCGCTCTCATCCATTTCGTGGCCCCTTGATCTGGTGAAAATCGCCATCATACCGGCAGGTTCCCACTCCACCAAAAGGGTGTCCGCACCGGGAGGGCAAGGATCTCCGCCCACCCGGACTCAATTTTACAGAAGATACACTGGAATAACTGCCGCCACGCGGACGCCCGATCACCCGCTTGACACCACATCTATGGTCCCGTAAAACAAGCCGCCCCGATCCGTATGTTGCGGACCGGGGCGAGAATGGACCGGCGGGAAAAGCACTCCCCCAGTCCGCGGCCGAGCGGGTAGTCCTCCCGTCGGCGTCATCATGGTATCCCCTTGGTGTCGGCTGTGCAAACCCCCTCGCACCCCGACCCGGGATACCCGATGGCCCGATCAGGCTCCGAACGGCTGCGCCGATCTTGGTGACGCATGGGAGGCATCCGCCTGGTGCGTTGAACCGAGGGAGGCGACTTGTGCTCTGCCCGTTGAGTCGGGCGGGACAGCCAATGGAAGTCGTTCATGGAATCCTTGCCACCGTCACAGGGGAGATCGTCCCCTACGCCTTCACGAACACCGAGACCGGTGAGGACATCGGCGGTATCAACCTCCGCATCCCCGGCGATGTGGTCAGGGTGGCGGTTCCCGCCGAGCTCGCTGAAAAGATGCAGACCGGCGAGATCTGGTCCGTTGTTGGTCGGTGCATGGTCAGCCAGGCTTCGGAGGCGAAGGACGGCAGGAAGGCCAAGCCCGCCGGATTGCGAGTCTACGAGGTTCACAAGCTGACCCGCCTTACCAAGGCTCGTGATCGCAGTGCCGTCCTCGATGTGGACTGGGGCGACGCCAAGCCTGCGAAGAACGGCGCTGCCTGATGTTCACCCTGCAGCCGATCTCGGTTTCCGCAGGCTACCCGGCTGTAACGGCTCTCCTGGGCGACACGCGCCAGCAGGTTTTCGGTTTCGCAGCGCCGACCCTCGAACCCCATTGGACCGCCGAATTCACCGACACCGAGTCCGGCGAGGTGGTGCAGTCCTGCATCTTTTTCGATCCCTTTGTGGCGCTCTGGCACGCCGCGGGGCTGGCCCTGCGTTGTCTTGGATTCTTCTCTCCGGAGGACGACGCCTGATGTTCATCATGTACGGCAGGCTCGGAAACCGTCTCGTCGAGCTGGTGTCCCATCAGTCGAAGGAGATCGTGCTGTCCATGTGCGAGGAACACGCCCGCAAGTCCGGCCTGGCCGTCGTCCTGCACGCCGAGGGCTTCCTGGTGTTCGAGCAGTCCGGCGGGCGCGTGAATGTTCACGGCGCTCAGTGCGAGGATCTTTCATGCCTACGGCGCACTACCAAGGCGGTGCTTCGATGACCGCCGTCCTACACCCTGGCCCCCGCCGCCGCGGCACCGCTTCAGCGGGCCGCGGCGGCGGGCCCTTCGAGTGCCCCCCGAATGGTAATACGGGGGGCAATATGACAAATCCAACGATCCGATTCCGCACCCGCACCATTACGCCTCATTGGTTCCGGGTAACGCACCCGGCGAGCCGCCTGTCCGAGATCCGGGCGCGTCTCGTCGATCTGTTCGGCCAGCCGGACCGCGTCCGTGGTCGGTGGTTCTTCGAGCACGGCGAACGCTTCGGCAACGGCATCCTGCTCATGTGGGGGTCGATCGTGGGAAGCGGTGCCGATGAAATGGGTGATACCGACGGCATCTGTTGTGTGGATGTGCCGGGTTCGGCGCTCGATGGCATGGACGGCCTCGATCGCATCACCTTCTGCGTCGATTTCTCTCTGGGCGGTCGTGTGACGCGCCTGGATCTCGCGGTCGATGCGCACCATGAGGACGGTGTGGGCCTGATCGACGCGGCCATTGCCAGCGCCACGGGCGGCGAACTCGTCGGTTCCCGCACCTGGGAGCCTCGTATCAAGTTCAAGTCGGGCGAGATCGTGGCCTACGGAGTCAACTTCGGCCAGCGTGGGAAGGACGGCAGCGGACGCTACATCCGCGTCTATGACAAAGGCTTGGAACAGGGCGATGCACCGCTCGGCCAGCACGAACGTTTCGAAGTCGAGTTCACGAAGGACTGTGCCTCCGAGGTCGCGGCCGATGTCTTTTCGTGTTCATCCGGATGGGAGGAGAGGGCTTGGAACCGAGTGAACGGTGCCATCGGCTTCTATGAGGACAGGCCGTCCGCGTATGGCCACCGGGATCGGCGGCGCATGGTCGGCTGGTGGGCTGAGTGGACGACGGGTTCTTCGCCGGTCACGACGGTTCCCCGCCGGCAGGAAACGACCCTCGAACGCCACACTCGATGGTTGGTCAATACCGTCATGCCCACGACGGCGCGTCTGGCCAAGGAAATCAAGGTATCGTTCACGGACGCCCTCTATCACCTTTGCGGTCCAGAGATCAAACCGAGAGCCGACGACAAGTACATGCGCTCGATGCTCGAAGAGTGGAGAGCCATCATGCAATCCCGTCCTTGGGTGGCTGCCACATGAACATCGCCGAACTCATGTCGGTCTGCTTCGGAGCCGGTTTCACGCTCCGCTTCGTGTGCTCGGGCATCCGCTCGCTCGGGCTGAACCTTCACTCCATCTTCCGGGCTGTGTAGCCCGGCTCCAACCCGCGTGCGACCGGCGCGTCTCCTACTCGGTCAATGAGGTCCTACGAATGCTCTCTCGTATCAAGTCCCGTTCCGTGGCCGCGATCGCGGCCGTCGCCCTTCCGGCCACCCTCACGCTCGCGGGCGGGGGCGGCGGTCCCCCGACCATGCCCGCGATCGAGCTCCCGATCGACCTGGCCTCCGTCGTCTCGGCCATCGCCCTGGTCGGCGGGACGATGCTCCTGGCGTGGGCCGGTGTCTACATCGGCTTCAAGCTCGCGCGCAAGTTCATCAAGCGGGCCGGCACGACCGTCTGATCCCTCCACCCGCCCGTCGCCTCAGGAAACTCGGCGGCGGGCTTTGAAAGGTTGGCCCCATGGAAATCATTCTTCCCTTCGATCTTTCCTCCGTGATCTCGGCCATCGCCCTGGTCGGTGGGACCATGCTCTTGTTCTTCGCGGGCCTCTACATCGGCTTCCGGCTGGTCACCAGATTCATTCGCCGGGCGACGGCTGCCTGCGGTGGCGGTGAATCTCGTCTGCTCGACTGGGCGATGAACTACTCGCATTACGGTACGAACACGCTCAAGATGCGCGCGGCACGACGGATCATGCTGAGTCATGGCGTCGATCCCGACGACGAAGGCGCTGGACCGGACTGAACGATGGACCCCTGGACCACCACCGATGTGGAAACCCTTCTGGCCACGCTGGAAAGCGTGCGTGTAGGCGTCTGGGCGGTGAAGGAACTCCTGACCGGCGTCCTGGTCCTCGGCTGTGTCTGGTTTGGTTGGCTCATGGGCACGGTTCTTTTGCCTTCCGGGGAGCAGATGTCATGGGACGGTCGCTGATCTTCATCCTGATCGCTTGCAGCGGCGCCGCCTGGGGCCAGGCGTCTCTCTGCAACCCCGGTTCGGTTGGCCAGCCGAACCCGGCTCTGCCCAACTTCAACCCTTATCATCCTGACGCCGATTTCGATGGCGACGGCGTCCCCAACAAAAGCGACTCCGACGACGACGGCGACGGCATCCCCGATTGTGAGGACACCGAAGTCTTCACCCGGCCCATCATGAATCCGAACTGGCCCGCTGACCGTCCGATCCCGATCTGGGACCCGCCGTGCGGCTCTCCCGGTTCTCCTCCCTGCCCTCCCCTTTCTCTCGACGATCGCCCCTTGTCCGACCCCTCGACGGTCGATGAGGACGAAGCCTGGCTTGCGTCCTTTGAGTCCGGTTCCCGTGGCTGGACCGGCGGCGATAACAACCCCGGATATTGGCTCCCCCCTTTCAACCTGACCGGCGATGCGGACGGCGACGGCGTTCCGAACTGGCTCGACTCCGACGATGACAATGACGGCGTCCCGGACTGGGCTGATCCGGATCATCCCATGTACGATCCGCATCACGCCGACGCGGACATGGATTGTGACGGCGTCCCGAACTGGCAGGACGACGACATCGACGGCGACGGCATCCCGAACGACTGCGACCCGAACCCGGAAGACGGCTGCGTGCCCGACACGGAGCCGATCGACTCAGAGGAGTGCGGCGGCGAACCTCCCGAGCCTCCCCGCCCGCGTCCCCCGTCGCGTCCGGAACCTCCGCCGCCGCACGACCGCCCGGACCCCAACCCGCCCGCGGACGATCCCGATCCGCCCTCCCCTCCGGACCGTCCCGATCCCCCGCCCGAGCCGAAGATCGATCCTGGCGGCGGCGGTGGCGATCCCGGCGACGATGAGTGCTGCGCTGCGATCTGCGAACGCCTGGACATTCTCATCGAACTCGGTCGGCAGACCGTCGATCAGCTCTACGAGATCCACACCCTCGCGGTCGAGAGCAACTACTACGACAAGCTCCTGTATCAACGGCTGATCTCGGACGGCGACTCCCTCCGGAACCGGATGGACAACGCCCTCTGGACGATCGCGGATCTGATGCAACTTGTGTTGCACGAGGCGATCTATACCAACGATCTCTTGTATTACATTGCAGATACGGGCGGCATGGGAGGCCCGGATGTCCCTCCTCCGTCCGGACCGTCTGGCAGTTTCAGCCCGATCGGTGAGGCCAGGAACTTTTACGATCTGGTCGGGAGTCCCGATTCGTACGGCGGCGGCGTCAAGGCCGAGTTGGAGGAGTGGACGGGCTCCTGGTACGCGCTCGAGCAGTTCCGCGCTCTCGCCGGAATCGGCTTCGAGGAGGGCAAATCGGCGCCGGTCTGGGAGTTTGAGATCCCGTTCCCGGCGATCGGTGCGTTCTCGCCCGAGCCTCTGGCCGTCTCGGTGGACTTCGCCTTCTACGAGCCGGTCCGCGTGCCGGTGTTCATCCTGATCTATGCGATCTGTCTCCTGAACGGGATGAAGATGGTTTGGGAAGAGCTGAGGAGGTACGGTTGAACGCTCTCTATGCTCTCATCAACGCCATCAACGGCGCCTGGCACTGGGCTGTCGGCGTGCTCAACACGGCTCTTGGAACCGTGCTCGACTGGATCGCGGCGCTGCTCTGGTCGGTCCTGGAATGGTTCTGGTCCATGATCGAGCGGCTCATGTACCTGCTCCCGAATCCCTTTGCCGGCGAGTGGCTGCTCAAACTCGACTGGGAACCGCTCATCGGCCACGCCATCACGCTGATGGAAGCGGCGGAGGTTGTTCTCTGGGTCGTCCCCGTCGGTGGTGTGGCCATCTTCTACCTTGCGATCTATGCCCTCTGCGGCTCGATCCGTCTGGTGCGTTGGGTCCTGGCGTTTATTCCGACCATCGGCGGATAAGGAGGAGCGTTGGGCCGGGGCAATCCGATCACTGAAATCTCCTACGGGGTGGAGGTCATTCACGGCCTGATGGGAGCCGGCAAGTCCTTCTTCGCCGTGCGTCGTTGCGTGCGTGAAACCCTCGCCACCCGCCGCCCGCTCTACACCAATCTCCCGCTCAAGTTCCCCGTCGTCCGCCGCTACATGGGCCTCCAGGGCGGTCGTGCCGTGACGAATCTGATCCGTCGTCTCGACGAGGATCACTGGCGCCGTTTCCTCCGTCGCCAGCACGACTACAGCCGCTTCCGGGAGGGCTTGAAGAAACGCTGTCCGGCGGATTTGGACGCCGACCGCTTCGCGTCTTTCGCGGCGGCGGTGGGGGAGGACCCCGCCCAGCTGCTCCGGCAGCAGAAGATCTTTGATCGCCAGGTGTCCGTCTGGTACTGCTCGATGCACGGACCGAACATCATCGACGGCCCCGACGCCAACTGGATTCCCCCGACCGCGATCATCTGCATCGACGAGGTCCAGCACTGGCATCCCATGACGCGGCAGAAGGACGATCCGTCGCGGGAAGATCTCCTGGCGTATCTGACCATGATCCGCCATCACGGCCAGTGGCTCTGGGTCATCACCCAGGATGCCAGCCGGATCGCGATTGAGTTCCGCCTCCTGGCCCGCTACTTCTGGCGTGTCTGGGACCGCGGCGAGGACCGCCTCGCCTGGGGCATCCGTTTCAAGCACCTCGGTGTCAAGGCGATGGGCTACGAGTGCGCGACGAAAGAGCAGTTGGAGAACAAGGACCCGGAGAACGCCCGCCCGATCGAGCGCTTCACCGTTATCCCGAAGTTCCGCTGGAACCAGGTCCTTTTCCGGCTGTATTCGAGCCACACGAACATGGGTTCCGCTCGTGCCATGCTCCGGGATCTGCGTAGGGCCCGGGAGTTCGCCGGTCTCGACGCCGAGGGCCACACCCATCTGGAGATCGCCATGTCAACCGCCGCCCCGCCCAAGCCCACGCTCCTGCGTCGTTTCTTTCGCATGATCCGTCGCGTCTCTGTGCTCTCGATCTTCTGCATGATCGCCTTCGCCGCCGGATCTTTTTTCTCGACCCCTCCCGCACCGGAGATTGCCCATGTGTCCGACGCTCCCGTCGAACTTCCTCCGCTCGTCTGGCCCCGCTGGACCGGCGCCGGGTCGTCGCCCTGGATCGACCGCAAGCGCGTCCGTGAAGGTGAGCCGATCAACGCCCGCGTGCTGCTGGAATATGTCCAGCCTGGCGGTCGCAAGCTGGTGCTGCGCGTCGATGATGCTGAGTGGTGGCTGTGGTCATGGCCCGACCCGGAGCCCGTCCGAGTCGGCACGCTCGACGATATCCGAGGTGCGGTCGCTCGCATCCAGCACGCCGAGCGATCCGGTCGGTCTCCCTCCCTCCCCTGATCTCCCGCCGCTGCTCCGGGCTGAATGGGATCTCCCTCGGATCACGGTCTCCGCGCAGGAAACGCCGGCGGTGTTCGTCCTGTTGGAGGCGGCGGATCAGGCCGGGATCTCCGTCGTCGCCCCGCCCGCGGCCGAGACCACGCTCCTGACGGTGGACTACCGCGACGCTCCGGCCCAGCATGTCTTCGACGGCGTCGGCGATCTGCTCGGTCTCTCGGCCCGTCTGCAGGACGGCGTCGTCTCGTACTCGTCCGATCGGATGGCCCGCGCCGTGGCCGTCCAGCGTTACTCGCACGAGGACCCGTCCCAGGTGCTCAACGCGATGCAATCGGTCCTCGGGCAGGACGCCAAGGTGGTCTCGGTCGGTTCCCGCGTGCTTGTCGCCGGGAGTCGTGAGCAGATCGCCTTGGCCTCCGATCTCTCCCGATACCTGATGGCCGGACCTGACGGCTGGCGGCTCGATGTCCGGGTCGTCGGCATCACCGAGACCTTCCGCCGTGAACTCGGCCTCGACTGGGAACTCGGCGGGCAGGTGGAGCTGGCGGTGGGGGGGTCGAGCGGCGATCTGGCCGGAGTCCTGACCGGCTCATCGGCCTCGGTCGTGGTCCGTGCCATCGCCTCGGCGACGGAATCCGCACGCGATGCTGCGCTCCTCCATTCGGCGACGCTCTACCTCCTGGAGGACGGCAAGGCGACGATGCACCAGGGCGAGCGCACGCCGATCCCTCGCTTCCAGACCTCGCCGGAGGGCACGACGACGGTCGTCGGCTACGACTTCGTCTCCACCGGCTTCGAGCTCTCGGCCTCGGCCAAGCGTGCGGACGGCGGCGTCCGCCTGATCCTGGAGCCCTCGGTCTCCTCGGTCTCCGGCTTCGTGGTCGACGCCCCGATCGTCACGCAGTCCCGTGTCACCGCGCAGGTGGTGCTCGCTTCGGGTGAGTGGGTCGTCATCTCCGGTCTGAGCACGCGGCAGGCCGACCACGGCGGTTCGGGGCTGCCTGGCCTCCGCGTCGTTGGCAAGACCACGACATCCGCGGTGGATAGCTCCATTGTCTATTTGGTGCGTGCCGACCGCGTGTACGCCAGCGGAGGGCCGACCGATGCGGAGTGATCTGATCGACCGTGCCCGTGGTCTGGCCATCCTCCTCATGATCCTCGGCCACCTGCTCGCCATCGGCGGCGGCGATCTCGGCGTCTGGCTGCGCCTGACCCTGACCCGTGCGAGCCTGCCGATCTTCTGCCTCTGCACCGGCTACCTGCTCTCCGATCGGTTGCCGCGTGCCATCCGCGTGGCCCAGGTCGCTCTGGCCGGATTCACGGCAACGGTCATCCTCCGCCCGCTCGCTCCCCCGCTCGATGTCGTGGACCCGCTGGTGGTTGTCGCGGTCTCGCTCTGTTTCTGGCCGCTGCTCCTCCGCTGGCCGCTTCTTTGCATCGTTATCGGCTCTGTCCAGGCCTACACCTGGAAGGGCCTCTGGCACGGCTACCAGCCCGGCCACCTCGTGGCCCTCTACGCCGCCGGTGTGATGCTCCGCCGCTCTCCGAGCGATCTGACGGCCTGCCACGCGGCCGCTGCTCGTCTCCCTTACCTTTTCGTGCACTTCGGCCGTCACCCCCTCGCGTGGTACCTCGCCCATGCGGTGTGGCTCCGCCTGCTCTTCGATCGACCCTGGGGCTTCCCTTGCGTCTGACGGTGGCGTCCGGCTTCCCCTTCCGGAATTGGCCGCGAAGCGGCCTATAATCATCGCCTTGGTCCCGTCCAGGGGCACCCTGGACGGGGCCACGGCAGGATCTTCTTCCCCTCCTGCCGCGGCTGATGTATCCTCACCGGATGCACACCGAACCCCCACCCCAGCCCGTCTCCATCGTCCGCCTGCACCCCGACCAGCACCGCCAGCTGCTCGACGAGCTCCGGGCCCACGCGACCGATCACCGGAGACAGACCGAGCACCTGCGCAGCATCCGACGCAACACGCTGATAGCGGCGATTTTTGCGGGTTTCGTGGCGGTTTCAGCGGGCTTTGCAGTCTTCGAGTATGTCCGTTTCAAGATGGGCATGGCCGAACTCAGCAGGGAGCTTGAAGCCTGGAATGCCGAGCTTGAAAGGCGGATGTCCGCCCCTCGACCGCGGGGCACAGTGCCCGATCTCCCTTCTTTCCCCCTTGATCGTGGCCGTTCGTCGGGGAGGTCTCGTTGACTCCGCCTGTCGCGGCCGTCCGTCAGGTCCGGCAACACCGGGCGGCTCTCGCTTGGTGGGTCCGCGTCCAGCACCAGTACCCGCTGGGCATCGTCCCCGTTCCGACGGCGGCGCGGATGCTCGGCGTCTCGGGCCGTCGGCTGCGTTCTCTCGTCGAGGAGGGCCGTATCCGGCTCATTGAGGGCATGCCGGGTGGTACCGACAGGGATAAGTTCGTGCCGGTGCTGGACCTGATCGACGGACCATTCACACTCGATCGGGGCCGACCTGGAATTTGGGGGCCTGAGAAAAGATTTTCCCAAGAATTTTTAGACCGCGACGATTACCGCTATAAACGCAAGTCCCGCAAGCCTTTACCGCCAACCCCGCTCCCCGCCCCGTCCAAGTCGCCCAGGCCCTTCCTCAAGGCCCGAAAAAAGCCTAAGCCCTGATCCGCCAAAGACTTATCTCTGTTTTACAGAAGATACATTCTCGGACCTTGA
>CAZNZC010000022.1:22092-28277 GCA_964577425.1 uncultured Phycisphaeraceae bacterium | reverse complement strand
CTCCGTCTCTCCGTCTCTCCGTCTCTCCGTCTCTCCGTCTCTCCGTCTCTTCCTCTCTTCCTCTCTCACCCCCCCGCGATCCCCCGCAACACAGAGATCTGGTCCAGATCCAGATTCCCTCCCGTGATGACCACCGCGATGTTCTTGCCGCGAATGGAACCCGGATCACGCTCGGCGTCCTGCAAGAGCCCGGCCAGCGCGAGCGCGCCCGTCGGTTCCACCACCAAACGCATCCGCTCCAGGCACACGAACAGAGCGCGGGCGATGCGGGATTCCGAAACAGTCTCCATCCGGTCAACCCGCTGAAAAATGATCGGCAGCGTGATCCGCCCGCCGAAGCTGGTCCGCGCGCCGTCGGCGATGGTCCTCGGGTTCGCCACGGTGCGCAGCACGCCCTCGGCGAAGGAGCGGGTGACATCGTCACCCAGGGCCGGCTCGACGCCGACGACCTCGCAGTCGGGCGCGAGCGCCTTGAACACGGTGGCGCAGCCGGAGAGCACGCCGCCGCCGCCGGCGCAGACATAGACGCGGTCGATCGGCGCGTGGTCGATCTCGACAGCCTGGTCGATCAGTTCCAAGGCCAGCGTGCCCTGGCCGGCGATGACATCCGGGTGGTCGTAGGGCGGGATGAGGGTCAGACCCTCCTCGTCGGCGAGCCGGTCGCCGATCTCCTCCCGTCGCTGCTCGCCGGGATCGTACTCGACGACGCGCGAGCCGCGGGGCGCGTCCGCAAGGTACGCCCCGACGGCGGCCCGCTTGGTCCTGGGCGCATCGCTCGGCATGATGATGACGGCCCGGCGACCAAGAATCGCCGCGGCCAGCGCCACGCCCTGGGCATGGTTCCCCGACGAATAAGTCAGCACCCCCGCACCGTCGGGCAAACGGGACAGCGCGTGATACGCCCCGCGAAACTTGAAGGCCCCGACGCGCTGGAGGTTCTCGCACTTGAACAGCACCCGTGCCCCGGTCATGGCGTTCACGCTGCGCGAGGTGACGACGGGCGTGCGATGGGCCACGCCCCGGAGCCGCCCGGCGGCGGCCCGGACATCGGCCAGGGTCACAAGGTCCGCGTTGGCGTGGTCGATGGGCGCGCCGTCGGTCCAGGGGGTGAGCGTCATCATGCCGGAGGGTAGGGGCCGCCGTTGGGCGGGATCACGCACCGGCTCATGCCGCTTGAGTTTCGGGCGTGGCCCGATCGACAAGCCGCGACTGCAAGGGAGCGGCCGAGCCAGGCACACACCCTCCGCGCCCGGCAAACCACGGCGGGCCGGAAGCCCGCTCCCTTGCAGTCGCGGCTGGTGTCGGCTCGGGGGCCAACGGATCACGCCAGGAAATCAAGTGGGATCCGTGTCACCGCCCCGTCGATCCGAACCCCCCCGCGGCCCGGGCGGTCTGGTCGAGTTCCTCAACCTCCACCAGCACAGGGCGGGCAACGGGGGCGATGACGAGCTGGGCGATGCGGTCGGCGTGGCGGACGGTGTACGGCTCGCGCCCGAGGTTGATGAGAGCGACGAACATCTCGCCGCGGTAGTCGGCATCGACGGTGCCGGGGGCGTTGGGCACGGTGACGCCGAACTTCGTCGCCAGGCCGGAGCGGGGGCGGACCTGGCCCTCGTAGCCCTCGGGGATGGCCACGGCGAAGCCGAGGGGGATCTTGACGATGTCGCCGGGGAGGATGACGGCCTCGGGACCGAGTTCGTGGCGGGGCAGGCACGCGGCCAGGTCAAGCCCGGCCGAACCGTGGGTCTGGGCCTGGGGCGGCACGGCGTTGGGGTCCAGGCGTTTGATGAGGACGGTGGGCTGAGCGGCGGGTGCGGGCTTGGGTTCGATGAGGGTGCTGGGGGTAGTGGTCATGGGGAAGGGTATGGGGGAGGGGACGGGGGGGTTCTAGGGCTTCCCTGTGGAATGAAGCAGCGCCAGGGTTCGGATCCACCGGCCAAGGTTTTTCGCGGCGGGAGCGTGCTCGACGATCGGGCTTTTCTGGTGGGCGATGTGGGTGTTCCGGTAGTCGTAGACCGCGGTCAGCTCCTCCAGAACCTTCCGGCTGCCGGTGTAGGCGAAGGCTTTCTGGACGGCATCGAACACCCCGCCGATTTTGCCCTTGTCGTTGAGGGCGAAATCGAGGCAGTCCCGGAGGAGGCCCAGGGGCATCAGGCCGCCGCGGTCGAGGAGCGTCTTGCGGAGGTTCTGCGCCGTGCGTCTGTAATGCTCGGGGTGCTTGACCTGTTGCGTGCTTACATGGGGGTCGAACCAGCGGCGTTGATCTTCCGGCATTCCCGGGATCAGCGGCCCGAGCCTCTGGTCGATCAACGCTTTGGCCGCGTTGTCCAGCGGGCCGAGCAGTGAGGTGAATGCCGGAGCGAGATTCACGCCGCCCCGTTTGGTCAAGAAGTCGAACATCAGGATCGCCTCATCGGCGGCCTTGCGCGCGGTCTCCGGCAGGGCGTCGAGCGTGGCCTGATCGATGAAGGCCGGGAGTGCCGCCTTGGCGTCCTTTGAGATCGCTTCGGCGAACAAGGGGGCCGCGTCCTGATTCTCCTTTTCGTGGAGAAGGTCGTGCAGCGCGGGGGCGCAGGCGCGGGCGAGGTGGGAGAAGTCGCCGCCGCTCATCGCGTGGGTGCCCGCCGCCGTCACATACAGGTATTGCCATTTCGCGCCGGATTTGGAGGCGGCTTCGCACCACGCCACGGCCGCCCTGGCCTTGCGGGGGACATCGGTGTCCTCGCGGCCCTTGGTCTCCACCAGGAACATGGTTCCTTCATCCGTCCGAACGAAGAAGTCGGGCGCGTAGGTGCTCAGCTGGCCGTTGGCCCGGGCATAGTCGATCCGCAGCGACTGCGGCCCGGCGTTCTTGGCGAAGGCCGCGACGCCGTTCTCCTTGAGGTCCAGCATCGGCACCAGCGCCGCTTCCAGCCCTCCGCGGCACGGGACGAGGTTGAAGAGCGTTTTGTCGGCGGGTTTGCAGGGGTTGCGCTCGCTGTGGGAGGCCTTGAAGGGCTTCCAGTCTTTCAGGGAAACCGGCGGCAGCTCGGGCGATCGGACCTCCGCGGCGGTGGTGCGGTCACGGACCAGCGGGACGAACACATGCAGGATGTGGGTGGCGACATCCGGGTCGCCCAGCCGGCCGGCGAGCCGCTCGTCGTAGAGGCTGACCGCCCGATCGAAGAGGGCTTCCTCGATGAACGACTGGATCAGCCCCCCGATTCTGGGAAACAGGCCCTGCACCTTGCATTCGGCCTCGATCAGCGCAACATAGTAGGTGATCGCCTGTGCCTGGGTGGCCATCTGGGGCAGGTCGATCCGCATCCGGCTGAGGATCTCGCCCGTGGTGAGCGACCGTCCTTCAAAGTCGATCACCCGGTCGGACTTCGATTCCAGCGGCAGCTTCTGAAGACCCGCGAAGCGCGCCCTGGCGTCCGCCAGGGTCGGCGGCTCGATCATCGGCTTGCGCTTGATGCCCGCGGACAGTCGCGGCAGCACGATGTCGAGCTTCCCGGCGTCCTTTTTGCCATCGACGAAGATGTCCACCGTCGTCTTCTGCGGCTTGTCCGCGTCGGTGGTCTCGGGGATCACGCCCTCCTGCTCCAGTTCCTCCCGGTACAGCTCGGCGAAGGCGGGGTGGTCGATGACCGTGACGGTCTCGATCACGCCGCCGGGGGTTCCGGGGCCGGTCATGCGGCGGAGGCCGCGGCCGAGGGTCTGCTCGGCCAGGATCTTCGATTCCGCGCTGTACTTGCGGAGCGGCACGATGGTGGTGACATTCTGAACATCCCAGCCTTCGCGGAGCATCAGGACGGAGACGATGCAGAGGTAGGGCGAGTCGCCCGAGTCGAGTTCCCGGCTCAGCTTGCGGAGGGCCTTGAGGTCCTCGTCGCTGATCTCTCTCTCTTTCTCGACGAAGACGGGCACGCGGTTCTCGCCCGCGCCCTTCATCACGACCCTGCCCTTGAGGTTGGTGTGCAGGTTGATCGTTCGATCCTTGAGGAGCGGGAACACATCGGGGTCGTCGTTCAGCCGCGCGGTGATCTCGTCGGCCTCCCGCGTGCCGGCGCACATGATGAACAGCAGCGCCTTCTTGCCGATTTTCTCCCATTCCTCACGCGAGGATTTCCAGCGGTTGTACCCGAGTCGGAGGTGGGCGTCGTACTTCCAGGCGGCGTTGTCCGAAACGCCCTCGGCGAGCCTGCTGGCCTTCCCGATGATCGGGTACTTGACGATGCCGGCGTCCACCGCCTCGCCCAGCGGCGTGTCGCACACGCAGTGCCGGAACAGGTTGCCCTGGTCGTCCTTGGGCGTGGCGGAGAAGTCCAGCTGGTGCACGACGCCCGCGCCCCCCTTGCGCACGCACCCGTCGTGGAGCGCGTCGATGGCCTCGTTCCAGGCCGAATCCGGGTCCCAGACATGGTGGGCCTCGTCGTTGAGCACCATGATGGACTTGTGGGCCGCGATGCGTTCGCGGAGGGCTTCCCCGACATCGAGCGCGTTGGCCTTGCTTACGCTCGGACCCATGAAGGGGTGGTATTCCGCCTCCCGCCTGCCCCGCCGCTTGGACGGGTCGTACAGCCGGTGGATGTTGGTCAGGTAGATCGCCCCGCCGGTGGCCGCGCCGCCCGCGGCGTCCTGCTCGACCACGGTGATGTTCCAGTCGCCGCGCCACTCGGGCGGGATGATCGGGTCGCCGCGCGGCGGGGCGTCGAAGATCCTGCCGCCCGCGAAGTCGTCCTTCAGGCGTTCGTAGACCGTCAGGCCCGGGGCGATCAGCACGAAGTGCCGGGCCATCGGCGAATCGCTCTCGAAGAGCGCGTGGAAGTACGACCACGCGACGGCCAGGGCCATCGCTTTGGTCTTGCCGCTGCCCGTGGCCATCTTGAACGCCGCCCGCGCCCAGGCGTCCTCCGTGTCGGGCACGCCGAGGGCGGCGGTCTCGAGGAGCGGCCCGCCGTATGTGGCCAGGATCTGGCTGACCCGGTCGGTGTGGCGGACCTCCTTGAGATAGATCAGCGTCTCGATCGCCTCGCGCTGGCAGAAGTAGTAGCGGAAGTCGAAGTCGCCGCCCGGGCCGGGCACGCGGTGCGAGCGCTCGAACCAGAAGTGCAGGAGCGTGCGGCTGGTCTTGCTGACGCCCGGGTACTCGTTCTCGCGCCAATCGCGGACCAGGTCGCGCAGGGTGTTGACGACCGGCAGCTTGCTCGGACGCCGGCGGGCCACGACCAGCGCGGGCTTGCCCGGCTGGTCCGCCCGCGCGCGATGGGCCACCGGCTCCTCCCACGGCGCGTACAGGGGGGAGACCGAGTCGAGGTTGAGCGGAACATCGGGCGTTTCGGCGGCGTGCGGCCTGGTCATGGGTCAGACCTTCACCGGGACGGTGATGCTGGTGTCGCAGCCGAACACATCCACCACCTTGACGCAGGCGGTGTACCTGCCCGGCCGGGGATAGACATGGCCCGCCTCGCTCACGGTCTTCAGCGAGCGGTCCTTGCGGGTGCGGTAGTCCTGCCAGTGGTGGTTGAACGGCTTGTCGGGGTTCCAGTCGAAATCGACGGCCCAGAAGTCGATGAAGTCGAACCCGCTCCTGACGGCCCGCTCGCGGATGGCCTCCAGCTCCCTGGTGTCGATCTGGGCCAGCGAGGGCAGGAACCGGGTGAGCTTGATGTCCACCGGCGGCACGGGCGTCCCGCCCGTGTTCTTGCGGATCACCGGCTCGGCCTCCAGCACCGCGACCTCCAGCCACGGGGGCGGGTCCTTGCGGTTGCGCTCCATGATCTCCTTGGGGATCGGCAGGGGGTGGAGCCGGACGCCGGTCTCGGCCTCGATCGCCGCCGTGCGCTGGCGGATGTCCATCTCGAAGTCCCACGCCAGGCAGTAGGCTTCCTTGGCCCCCATGCCGGCCGCGGCCTGGGCCACCGCCCGCGCCTCAGCGGCGGTGAAGATGCCGTCGATGCCGTCCACATGGCAGAGCGCGCGGCCCTTGCGCCCGTGGATCAGCGGGCTGGACGATGTGGCCGGGTCGAGCGGCTCGGCCCGGAAGAACTCCAGCACCACGCGCCGGTGCTCCGCGTCCGCCCCCTTGAGCGCGTCCCGCTGCCACCACTGGCGCTCGTACCGGCCGAGGTTGTAGACATCGAAGGCGCGGTAGCCTTGCGGATGGGGTGTCCCCCCCCCCCCCCCCCCCCCCCCCCCCCCCC
>CAZNZC010000022.1:0-22082 GCA_964577425.1 uncultured Phycisphaeraceae bacterium | reverse complement strand
ACCCCCCTGTTTAGGGTGCGCTGGACCTCGATCATGCGCTTGCGCGCGGTGTGGATGGCGAAGCGCCCGAGGTCGGCCATGATCCAGCGGCGACCCAGTTTCTCCGCGACGGCCCCGGTGGTGCCGGAGCCGCAGAAGAAGTCGGCGACGAGGCCGTTTGGCGGACAACTGGCTTCAATTATGCGTCGAATAACCGCCTCGGGCTTTTGCGTCGGGTATCCTAAACGCTCAGGATCGCGGTTAGAAACAGTGTGGTCCACTAAATCATCGCTCCACGCATCGAGCAACTTCCGGTGCCCATCTTTATCCGATGTACGCCAAACATCTCGTGCACCTTTGGGCTGCCCGGCGAGCAGGCTCGAAGTCGCCGCGTCCTGCGGTTGATTGAAATAGTGCTCGCCTGCTTTCTTCGCGTAAAAAAAGATAGTGTCGTGCTTTCTCTGGTACCTGTCGCTCGCCGAACCGCCAAGGGCATAGGACCAGACAATTTCATTCAGCAAATTCTCTTTGCCGAACACATCGTCGAGCAAGCACCGCAAATAGCCGGAAACATGCCAATCGCAGTGAAGGTAAAGGCTTCCCGTATGTGCCAGCAACTGGTGTATGAGCGTAATCCGCTCATACATTATGCTTAAGTATGAATTCATCTGCCGGCCCCACATATCCCTATACGCAACCATTTCAAGGGCTGACTGATCCTTCATGACTGAGTCGTCTTCCCCGAGATCCACCTTCATTGAAAAGTCCGTGCCCACATCGAATGGTGGATCGATATACACAACATCAATCCCGGCCTTCAATGAGCACAGTTCGCTCATGAGCGAACACATGACCAGCTTGTTATCCCCCCAGATCAGGCGGTTGCGGAAATCGTCCTTGCGGGTGGATGTCTTCTCGAACTCGATCAGGCTTTGCGCGCTCTCCGCGGCGGCCTCGCTGCGGGGCTGGTCGATCGTCTCGATCTTCTGCATGGGCATGGCCAGTCCCGCGATGTCCACCTCCCGCCGGTTGCCCCACTCGTCGTACTTGCCCTCCCAGACCAGCTCGGTGCGCATGACGCTGAGCGGGTGGGGGTTGTCCGGGCCCCAGCGCGCGGGCATCGGGGAGGGGGCCGGTGCGTCGGCGGACTCAAGGGTGGCGGGCTTCTTCCTGGCAGGCATGGGTTCCCCGGGCGGTGGGGTGCATGATAACGGGGTTCGGGGGGGCGTGCAGGGGGGGCGGGAAGCGACGGAGCGACGGAGGGACGAAGCGACGGAGGGGGGAGGGGGGAGGCCGACTGGAAGTCGGCCCCACGGGGGGGATTGGAAAGTGAAATGTGTTCGCCCTGTGGGCGAATCACAGGCGGGGACGCTTGTGCTACCAAGACGGAAGAGTCGGCACGGCCCCCCCGTGCCGACCTACCTTTTGTGATGCGGGTCGTGGCGATTGATCTTGGGGATGCGCGGACGGGGATCGCGGTCGGGGACCGGGTGACGGGGATCGCGTCGCCGGCGGGGCTGGTGGAGATCCCGATCCAGCGCGCGGGGGGGGAAGCCCTGCTTCGGGGGATTGTGGGTCAGGTGCGGGGGTTGGGGGGCGGTGAGGGGGGGGAGGTGGTTGTGGGGATGCCGCTGAACATGGATGGGACGGAGGGGCCGCGGGCGAAGGCGGTGCGGGGGTTCGCCGCGCGGATCGCGGGGGCGCTGGGGCAGGGGATCGTGCTGGTGGACGAGCGGCGGACGACGATCGAGGCCGACGAGCGGATGGCGCGATCCGGGCTGACCCACAAGCAGAAGAAGATGCGCCGGGACGCGATCGCGGCGGCGGCGGTGCTGCGGGCGTATCTGGACGGAGAAGGGATCGTGGGAACCATCGACGCGCCGGTCCCCCCACTCCCCCCGCCCCCCACTCCCCCCGGATGACGGCCGCGTTCATGTTGAACTGATGGGGCGGGTTGGCGGTATACGGTGGGTTGGAAGGAGTCATGATGCTGCACGGATGGCTGGCGATCTTGGTGTTGGGATGGGCGGCGGCGGGTGCTGTGGAGCCGGGAGCGGCCGTGGAGGCGGGCAGTGTCTCGGAGGTTTCTGAAGAACCCGGTTCGGCGAACTGGGCCACAGAAGACGAACCCAGTTCGGAGAGTCGGCACGGAGTGCCGACCTACCCGGATGGGCGGGCGTTGCTGGTCGCGCTCGGCCGGCGGGACGGGGAGATCCAGACACTCACCGGGGATGTGCGGCTGACGGCGATCCAGACCTTGCAGGGCGACACGCAACGACGCTTCGGACGGATGGCGATGCGGACGGTCAAGGCCGAAGCCGAAGAACCCGGCTCGCCCCCCCCGAGCCGGGCCACCCGGATGTTCGCCGTGTCGTTCGACCGCTTGCAGTTGGACCGGCGCGTGGAGGAGATCCAGGAGGAGTACATCTTCGACGGCCGGTGGCTGGTCGAGCGGCTGCCGGCGGAGAAGCAGTTCATCAAGCGGGAGATCGTACCGGCGGGGCGCGTGCTGGACCCGATGGAGCTGATGCGCGATGCGCCGTTCTGGGTGTCCGTCGGCGACGACGCGGATCGGGTGCTGCGGGACTACGACGCCGTGGTGCTGCCCACCGAGGACGGGCTGACGGTCAACGCGGAATCGGAGGAACTGGCGGCGCTGGTGCGGCTGGTGGGGCCGCGGGAGTGCGTGCAGTTGAAGCTGACGCCGCGCGAGGGATCGGCCGCCGAGGACGACTGGCAGTCGGTGCGCATGTGGTTCACGCCGGACACGCTGCTGCCCGTGCTGTACATCAAGACCGCGTGGACGGGGGACCTGCAGATCGCCGAGCTGTTCGGGGTGAAGATCAACGGCGAGGTGAGCGCGGCACAGTTCGACACGACCGCGCCCGAGCCGGGGAGCGGGTGGCAGGTGCAGATCTCGGCGTGGCGGGGGGCGGGGGGGCGGGAGTGATGGAAGACGAGACACCGCGCATCGAGCGGGTGGTGTCCGAACGCGATGCCGAGATGGTGGTTCGTTTGCTCACGGAGGACGCCGATCCGAACGACGCTCTGCGGCGGGCGGCGGAGCGGTACCGCTCGGCGGAACAAGATCGCGGTTCCGTCCAAGAACAATGATTTCTTCCGGATGGGCAATCCGGCGCAGACACTCACTGCCGTACCGACGCGATTGCTCTTAAAATGGGTGAAGTTCAGGAAGATATCGTGGGCGCTGGCGGCTCGGTCCAGACGGTTTCGGTGTGGCCGCAGGCCTCGCAGCATCGGTCATAGCGGGAACCCGTTTTCTTGATCCGAACGGAGCGGCCTCGCTCGCCCTTGGTACCGCAAGCGGAGCAAGTGGTCGGCATGGCGGTATTGGTGTTGCAAGCGGCACAGTGCCAGTAGTAGCCGTATTTTCCCCAGTTGGCTGTGAGTGCCGGTTTTTCGCACCCTTTGCAGAGAGGCCGGCCAGAACATGCTTGCTTCACATTTCCGGAAGCGGGATTGCTATTGCTTGGCTTGCTGATACTTCCACCATTGTGCAGCTCAGCAAGAAACTCAGCGGTTTCTTTGACTTCCTGCTCACTGAGCATCCAGATGCCATACTCACCCTTTGGAGCTGCGAGCAAACTTGAGGCCGATTTATGGATCTGGTGCTCGTTCCGAATCCGATCAACAACATGATCGTCTTTGAGGATGAAGCAGCGAAACGGCTTGGTAGGTTCCTTCCATCCGTGCTGGCGGCGGATCACGGTGGTTTCAGCAAAAGCGACTATGACCTGGATCGGCAGGCTCTTGAACCCTCGCTGATCTGTGCCGTTGATCATCTTGACAACAGTGCGAAATCCAACGGGCACTCTTCCCCTGAGCACGGTGGCGTTTCTTTGCAGTACTGTCCGAAGTTGCTCGCCTTGCATGCGGGCCTGCTGGATAGGGCAACGGAATCCCTGCGTACCACTTCGTGACTTACGGTACCAAGACTGGCCCCCGTGCTGATCGGGCTCTACAAAGACCTCACCATACGCTGATTTACTCTCGATGATGAAGGCACCCCACCTGTGGAGAACAAGATGGTCGATCTGGGCGATGCGTGGTGAACCATCGTGCTCTGACTGTTCTTCATCAATGATTCGCAGATCGTGCAGGACAAAGAGTTCGGAATCATTGGCAAACGCACGATTGAGATGGAAGGCCATCTGCGATTCGGCATGATGTCCCGCGATACGCCGGGGGTCGCTCAAATCCTTTCGGACAGCAATATGCTTGATGATCATGACGACCTCTCCATCGATCGATTGCTACAGACCCGCCATCGGCTTTGCTGCCTGGGCTGCTTGATCGAATGGAAAGGAAATCGGCTCACGCGATGGAGCGGTCGGTCTTGATGTCGGCGGGGGGCGGGGCCTTGGACTTGATGCGGGCGGCTGGGGCGTGGGTGGCCACGGGCCAGCCGGTCCAGGCGGCGTAGCGGTGCTGGAGGTCGGCGGCGATCTCCGCCGGGGTCAGGGTCGAGTCCGCGTAGGAGATGGGACGCATGAAGCGGACCTTGGCGCGGCTGGGGGTCCAGAGGGCCTGCCAGGCGGTCACGGTCTCCGGCGTGCCCTCGACGATGACGGGGAGGATGCGGGCGTTGGAGCGTTTGACCAGCATGCCGACGCCGGGGTTGAAGGGGAGCAGGCGGGCGTGCGGGCGTTCGAGGCGGCCCTCGGGGAAGATGCCGATGCAGCCGCCGGCGGCCAGCGCGGCGCGGGCGTCGCGCAGGCCCTTGCGCCCTTCCTTGTCCCGGGTCACGAAGATCACGCCCTGCCAGCGCCAGAACCAGTTGAGCAGCGGGAGGCGCATGTCCTCGGCCATGATCCAGCCGATGCGCCGGGGACAGCCGGAGGAGACGAGGATGGGATCGACGCCGGCGGTGTGGTTGGAGACGACGATGAGCGGGCCGTCGATGTCGGAGAGGGCGCCCGGCTCGGTCTCGACGGTCAGGCGGTGCACGACGCGGGCGTAGGCTCGGCCCGCGAGGTAGAGCAGGCCGGTGACGGGGTCGGCGGGGTCGTGGAGTTGGCGTGCGGCGATCCACCCGGCCGCGAGGAGCAGCAGGGTGACCCCGACCGGGATGGACACGACCCAGAAGAGCATCCCTTGAACTATGTTAGCGATTACAAAGACTCCGGGTCCGGGATTCGTGAGATTTTGTGGGCGCGAGGGCGGAACTGGGGCGTTCTGGGTGGGGCAGACGATGACCGAGGCCCGTACAATACCCTGTCATGAATGATCTCTGGTCAGGTCGTCGGGAGGCGGCGGTTCGGAAGGCCGAGCCGTTGGCGGTGCGGGTGCGCCCGCGCGATCTGGACGAGGTGATCGGTCAGACGCACCTGCTGGGGCCGGGCAAGCTGCTGCGCCGGATGATCGACGCCGACGCGATCACGAGCCTGATCCTGCACGGGCCGCCGGGGACGGGGAAGACGACGCTGGCGGGAGTGATCGCGGGGCGGACGAGGCGGCGGTTCGTGCGAGAGAACGCGGCCAGCGTCGGTGTGAAACGGATCCGCGAGATCATCGACGAGGCCGAGCGGGTGCTGGGGGACGAGGGCAAGCGGACGATCCTGTTCCTGGACGAGATCCACCGGTTCACCAAGGCGCAGCAGGATGTGCTGCTGGGCGATGTGGAGCGGGGGCTGATCACGCTGATCGGGGCGACGACGGAGAACCCGCTGTTCAGCGTGAACAGCGCGCTGATCTCGCGTTCGACGCTGTTCCGGCTGGAGCCGCTGAGCGAGGATGAGACGGTTGAACTCGTCCGCCGGGCGATCGGGCATCCGAAGGGGTACGCGGGGGTGCCGATCGAGATCACCGATGGCGCGCTGCGGGTGTGGGCGATCAAGAGCGAGGGAGACGGGCGGCGGGCGCTGGGGGCGTTGGAGGTGGCTGTGGAGTCGGGGTTGGGAGAGAGACGGAGAGACGAAGAGACGCAGAGACGAAGTGAGGATTCGGAGCACTCCGTCTCTGCGTCTCTTCGTCTCTCCGTCTCTTCCCCGCTCGTCATCGACGAACGGGTCGCCGAGGACTCGATCCAGCAGAAGGTGGCCGCGTACGGGGATGATGGGCATTACGACGCGGTCAGCGCGATGATCAAGTCGGTGCGGGGGTCGGACCCCGACGCGGCGGTGTACTGGATCGCGCGGATGCTCGACGCGGGGGAGGACCCGCGGTTCATCGCGCGGCGGTTGGCGATCCTGGCCAGCGAGGACATCGGCAACGCGGACCCGCGCGGGATCATGGTGGCGCAGGCGTGCTGGGATCTGGTCGAGCGGATCGGGATGCCCGAGGCGCGGATCACGCTCTCGCAGTGCGCGTGCTACCTGGCGCTCGCGCCCAAGAGCAACGCGGCGTACGCGGCCATCAATGCGGCCATGGACGATGTGAAGAACGGGCGGGTGCTGCCGGTGCCGATGTACCTGCGCGATCCGAACAGCTCGCCGGTCTCCATCGGGGACGGGCGGGGCACGCGGGTCAAGAAGGTCGGGGGAGAGGGGTATGTCTACTCGCACGATGTCGAGGGGCAGGTCAGCGGGCAGGACTACCTGGGGGTGGAGAAGCGGTACTACGAGCCGAAGGACATCGGGGCGGAGGCGGCGATGCGCCAGCGGCTGGAGGACATCCGCGGCAAGCGGCGCGAGCGGTATGGCAAGCCCAAAGAAACCCGGCTCGCCCCCCCCGCCCCCCAGCCGGGCCACCAAAGCCCATGAACCCGGTCGAAGCCAAGCGGACGCTTCGGGCCGAACTGCGTGCCGTGGTGGCGGGCATGACCGAGGCCGAGCGGGCGGCGGCCTCGGCCGCGGTGCGGGGGCACCTGACGGCTTCGGCGGTGTGGGCGCGGGCGGAGGTGGTGATGCTGTACGCGGCGGACGGGTCCGAGCCGGACCTGGACGGGGTGATCCGGTCGGGGGCAGCGGCGGGGAAGACGGTGTGCGTGCCGCGGGTGGATTGGGAGGGGAAACGGCTGATTCCGGCGGCGGTGGGTTCGGGGGGGGCGGCGGACCTGGTGACGGACCGGCACGGAATCCGTGTTCCGGCAACGGGTTGCGCGTTGGTGGACCCGGATTCGGTGGAGTTGGTGGTCGTGCCGGGCGTCGGGTTCGCCCGCGATGGGACGCGGTTGGGGCGGGGCGGGGGTTTCTATGATCGCTTTCTTGCGGAGCGATCGGCCGACGGGTCGATGCCGGTGGTCGTGCTCGGGGCGTGCTTCGCGGCTCAGGTCGTGGGGCGGATCCCGAGCGGGGCGCACGATCGGCGGGTGGACTGGCTCGTCACGGAAGCGGGCCTGGAGATGGTGAGGCGGGGCAAGGAGGTTGCGGATGAGTCTGCCTAGTCAATCGGCGCGTGGGGGTGTGCGGGCCACTTCGGTTTCGACACGGCGGCGGCGGAAAAGCCCGGTGCGGTCGGCGGTGCCGTTCCTGATCGTGGCGGTGCTGGTGGTGATCGTGTGGTTCACGGTGCGCCCGACGGGGGGCGGGGGGGGGCGGACGGACGAGCCGGTGGTGCCGCCGGCGGTGTCGGAATCCGCGCCGGCGGGCGTGCCGGGGCCGGTGGAGATCACACAGGGCGGGCGTCGGGACACGACGCCGCAGACGGTCGCGCCCCCGCGGTCGCTGCCCGGAGCACAGGAACCGGCGCGGGACGAGGTGGACCGGGCGCTGGCGGGTGGGGCCGCGCAACCCACGCAAAGTCAGTCGCCCGGCGTGAACCCCGGGGGGACGGGGGGGGTGCTGACGCGGGCGTTGGAGGAGCCGGCCCGTCCGGCGGCGCAGCCGTCATCGCAGCCCGCGTCGCAGCCGGGGGGGGCGGCGCGGCCCGCTGAGAGCGCGTCGCGGGTGCGGGTGCAGATCGACACGGCGCGCCGGCTGGCGTCTGAGAACGACCGGGTGGGGGCGCGGGCGTTGCTGTCGCGCGTGCTGCGCGACCCCGGGCTGACGGCGGCCGAGGCGGACACGCTGCGGGACGAGCTGACCGCGCTCAACGAGCAGCTGATCTTCGGGCGCGTGGTGGACCGGGCGGACCCGATCACAGAAGAGTACACGGTGGCGGCCGGCGATTCGCTGTCGCGGATCGCCAGCCGGCGCGAGCTGGCGACGCACTGGAAGCTGATCCAGCGGGTCAATGGGCTGAGCGACCCGACGAAGATCCGGCTGGACCAGAAGCTGAAGCTGGTGCGCGGGCCGTTCCACGCGGTGGTGGACAAGAGCGACTTCCGGATGGACATCTGGCACGGGCCGCCGAGCGACCCGAGCCGGTGGGTGTACATCCGCAGCTTCGATGTGGGGCTGGGCGAGGGCGGCGGCACGCCGACCGGCAGGTTCGTGGTCAGCGCGAACAAGCTGGAGAACCCCGGCTGGGTGAACCCGCGCAACCCCCGCGAGCGGTACGAGCCGAACGACCCCAGGAACCCCATCGGCGAGTTCTGGCTGGGCCTGGACGGCGTGGGCGAGAGCCAGGCGATCACGGGATACGGCATCCACGGCACGATCGACCCGTCGTCGGTCGGGCGGGAGATGTCGATGGGCTGCGTGCGCCTGCGGGACGAGGACATCGCGGTCGTGTACGAGCTGCTGGCCGAGCGGGTGAGCGTGGTGGAGATTGTTCCTTGAGGAAGGAACTAGGGACTGGGGACTAGCCATTAGGGAAGAAAGAAAGAAGACGGCCTTTCGACCGTCCCTTTTGACTTGTTGTTCGGCTTGGTTTTTTGGCCAGTCCCTAGTGGCTAGTGGCTGAACCCTCACCTGTCCTTCTCGTCGATGCCGAAGCCGCTGCGGACGGGGGGGGCGGGGCGCGGGGCGGGCTGGTAGGCCTTGGTCTTGAGTTCTTCGAGCAGGTGGGCGATGCCGGCGTCGAGCTGGGGGTCTCGGCCGTCGGTGAACTTGGCGGGGTCGGCGACGACCTCGATGTCGGGGTCCACGCCGTGGCCCTCGATGCCCCAGGTGCCGTCGGTCTCGTAGAAGCCGAAGGTGGGGACGGCGGTGTAGCCGCCGTCGATCAGGCCGGGGACGCCGGAGATGCCGACGAGGCCGCCCCAGGTGCGGGTGCCGATGAGCTTGCCGATGTCGTGGTGGCGGAAGAGCCAGGGGAACATGTCGCCGCCGGAGCCGGCGTTGCCGTTGATGAGCATGGCCTTGGGGCCTTGGTGGGAGTCGTAGGGCCAGGGCCAGTCCTTGCCGTCGCGCCGGCGCCAGTAGTTGGTGCGGGGGCGGTTGAGCAGTTCGATGAAGCGGTTGGGGATCTGGCCGCCGCCGTTCCAACGCTCGTCGATGAGCAGGGCGGGCTTGCCGAGCTGGGCGTAGAACTGGCGGAAGAGTTCGTTCTGGCCCTCGACGCCGGTGTTGGGGACATGGATGTAGCCGACCCGGCCGTCGGAGGCTTCTTCCACATACTTGCGGTTGGCCTCGACCCAGGCGCGGTAGCGCAGGGCGGTCTCGGAGCCGAGCGGGCGGATGACGACGGCGCGCTCGTTGACGGCCTCCTCGTCGCCGGTGAGGGCGGACACGATGGTCAGGCTGGTGTCCTTGCCGGCGGCGCCGATGAAGGCGGCCCAGGGGTCTTTGGCGGTATCGACGCGGCGGCCGTTGACATGGGTGATGATGTCGCCCTCGGCGACCTTCAGGCCGTGGGCCTGGAGGGGGTTGCGGGCGTCGGAATCCCACGGCCCGCCGGCGTGGATGCGGTCGATGCGGAAGCCGGAGAGGGTTCTGCCGTCGTCGGCCTGGGCGGTGGCGACGGAGTAGTCCACGCCGAGCATGCCGACACTGGCGGCAGGCTCGCGTTCGGTGTCGCCGCCCCAGTAGTAGGCGTGGCCGACATTGAGTTCGCCGATCATCTCCCCGATGATGTAGCTGATGTCCTCGCGGGAGACGGCGTCCTCGACGAGGGGCAGGTACCGGTCGAGCACGCCGGGCCAGTCCACGCCGTGCATGTTCTCGACATAGAAGTAGTCGCGGTGGCGGCGCCAGGCGTCGGTGACGATCTGGCGCCATTCTTCGCGGGGGTCGATGGTCTTGCGCAGGTCCATCGCCACGGGCTTGGGGGTCTGACCGGGCTTGGCGTCGTTGATGCTCCAGCCCGCGGGGGTGACAGCCATGACCTTCTTGCCGTCGGCGGAGATGTCGAAGCCGAAGGCAATCGGCAGGACGGTCTTCTCCTCGGGCTTGTCGGCGGTGGGATCGAAGAGGCGCAGGGAGGAGCCCTGGTCGCCGCGGCGGATGTAGAGCAGATGGCCCGCGTCGTTGCCGGCCAGGTTGGAGAAGTTGCCGGGGGGCACATCGATCTGGAAAGCGCGGGCCTCGAAGCCGTCCAGGTCGATCTCGACGGTTTCGGCGGCCTTGGTGGACGCGCCCGCGATCTTCTCGACGACCTCCTTGCTGATGTCGCGTGAGACGCGCTTGGCGGACCATGAGCCGGTGGCCCCGATGGGTTTGACCTCCCAGTCGCCGGACATCTCGTCGCCGCTGACGGTGCCGCGGCGGATGACGGTCATGCCGTCCCGCGTGGATTCCACGGTGAAACGGTTGGCGCCGGCGTCCCAAGTGACGGTGTCGCCCAGGTCGTCCTCCTCGCCCATCGCCTCGGAGCGGCCGGTGATGTTGCCGTCCTTGTCCACGAGGACGGTCATGGTGAAGGGGATCTCGTCCTGCGGCATACCCAGGGCGGCAAAGCCCTTGGCCGCGCCCTCCCACTGGCCGAAGAGGGCGTGGGCGGTGTCGTAGTTCTCGAGGTGCGCGGGCGTGTCCTTGGCTTCGTCGGCGTTGTCGGCTTCGTCGGTCTTCTCCTTGTCCTCCTTGGCCGGCTTGTCTTCCCAGGTCTCCTCGTCGGACTCGATGAGCAGGGGGTTCTTAACCCCGGCGTTGAGGGGAACGGCCATCAGGCGGCCGGTGTCGGCGTAGATGAAGGAGGAACCCACATCCTCGTAGCGCGGGCTGGCGAAGTGGCGGTTGGAGCGGTAGAAGAGATAATCGCCCTTCTTCGAGAAGACCGGCTCGGCGTCGCTGAAGAAGCCGGAAGTGACCCGGTGCTTCTCGCCGGTGGTGGTGTCGTAGAGCCAGACCGCGCTGTTCAGGCTGTTCTCCTCGGTGCGGGCGTAGGCGATCCAGCGGGAGTCGTGGGACCACGACGGCGAGCCGGTGGATCCCCAGGGGTCCTGGTCGATGTGGGTGATGTCGCCGGACTCGATGTCCACGAGGACGGTGTTGTACGCCTTGTCGGACAGCAGGACGGACTTGGAATCGGGCGACCAGACGATGTCGGTCCAGAAGGTGGTGTGGCCGTCGGTGATTCGGCGGGCGGGTTCGCGCCCGTCGGACTGGGTGATGTACAGCTCGTACTCGCCGGATTCGTCGGAGAAGTAGGCGATCCAGCGGGCGTCGGGGCTCCAGGCGGGGGAGCGTTCGGACGCGCCGGAGGTGTCGGTGAGGTGGCGGACGGGGCCTTTCTCGGCGGGGACGGTGAAGATGTCGCCGCGGGCCTCGACGACGAGGCGCTTGCCGGTGGGCGAGATGCCGCCGCCGGTGAGGTTGGCGCCCGCGTCCACGGTGCGCGGGCGCACGCTGGCGCGCGCGCCGGGGACGGTGATATCGACCGCGCTGGTCCGCTTGGTGCGCAGGTCGAGCAGGTGGATGCGGCTGCCGAGCTGGAAGACGATCTCGCCGTTGCCGTCCGGGCCTGGCCCCATGGAGGGGAACCTGACATCGTGCTCGGTGAAGCGGGTGACCTGCTCGCGCCGGCCGGTGGCGGTGTCGTACCGCCAGATGTTCAGGCGGCTGCCCTCGCCCTCGTCGGAGAGGTAGTAGATGGACGAGCCGTGCCACATGGGCGCGGTGTCGGTGCCGACCCAGTCGGTGACGCGCTCCGAGCGGCCGGTTTCGAGGTGGTAGGTCCAGATGTCGGTGGCCAGGCCGCCGGCGTAACGCTTCCATGTGCGGAAATCGACGGAGTCGGGGGTGTAGGCGAGCACCTTGCCGTCGGGCGAGATCGCGCCGGCCGCGCCGTAGGGGATGGGGAGTTGGGCGGGCAGGCCGCCGTCGGGAGAAACGGTGAACAGGCGCTGCTGGGCGGCGTTGCCGGACATCGCGTTGTACGAGAACAGCAAATCGCCCTGGGCGGTCCAGTCGTGCAGGCGTTCGGTGCCCGGGTGATGGGTGACGCGGGCGGGGATCGCGCCGGGGTCGGTGGAGACGGTGTAGAGGTCGCGGTTGCCGTCGTAGTTGCCCATGAAGGCCACGGAGAGGCCGTCGGGGCTGAACCTGGGCATGAGTTCCTGCCCGGGGGGGCTGGCGAGCGGGCGGGCCGTGCCGCCGGCGCGGGGGACGACCCAGAGGTCGTTGGCGTAGACGAAGACGATCTCGGTGGCTGAGACATCGGGGAAGCGGAACATGCCGGGGTGCGGCTGGTCGGCGGCGGGCTGGGCGGCCAGGGGAGCGCCGGCGCAGGCGGTGAGCGCGGCGGCCGCCAGAAGGGCCGGCGCGAAGAAGCAGGGCGACATCATGCGGGTGATTCCGTCATTGGGTGCTTTGGGACGGGTCGGGCGGGGACCATCCCCGGGGACGGGATACTACCGAAGCGAGGGGGCGGAGTTTCACGGACGCCCGTCCGACCCTCAGGATGCCGCTACCCGAGCAGCCTGTCATCGGGCAGCGGGGGCGTGGGTTCCCCGGTGAGCGCACCCTGGACAAGGCGCAGACAGAACTCCGTCCGCCCGGGGCAGAGGGCCACGCAGACATACTCGGGCGTGTGCCCCGGCGGGTGCTCCTGGAAGTACGGCCACTTCTTGGAGAGAACCAACGCCGGGACCGGCACGCCCGGCTCGCGCGCCGGCTCGACGGCGGCCACCCCGTCCGCGAAGTTCACGCACACGCCCGCCCGGCGCAGGTCCAGGCTGGTGACGCGGGGACGGCCGATACCGAACGGCCCGTAGCGGAAGATGTCCAAGCGTCCGGGGGCCAGGCAGAGGTACACGGGGAACAGGAACTCGGCCAGACCGAACGCGGCCGCCAGCATGATGCCGCCGTAGCCCCAGATGTGCAGGCTGCTCAGCATCAAGAGCAGCGACCCGCGGGCCAGACCCACGCCGATGATGCCCGCCCCCACCGCCAAGGCCGTCCCCAGCACGGTGAGCCAATAGGCGCGATCCCGGCGGACCCCGAGCCAGGGGCGCACGATGATCGGCTCGAACCCGCCGAGGACCGGGGCGAGTTCCGCCTCGGTGGGAGGATCACGGCCCTCGTGCAGGCCGGTGGCGAGCATGGCCCAGCGTTGCAGTCGTGGCGTGCGGCGCTTCGGCGGGATGACGGCCCGGACGCGGTGGCGGGTGTCGGTGTTGGACTGCTTGTGGAACGCATCCCAGCCGGGCCGAGCGCCGAAGCGGAAGTGATGGGCCATGACATACACCGATGCCGCCGCGCCGAGGACGACACACACACCCAGCGAGACCGGCTTGGGCACACCCAGCGTGCCGGTCAGCACGAGGTGGAGCAGGTAGACCAGGCCGGCGATCGGCATGACGAGCAGGCCGGCCACGCCGTGGGCGACGATGCGGGCGTGGCGGACGGAGGCGAACTCCGGCCCCGGCGCGGCGGCGATGAAAAGCCCGCGGTCGAAGTCCGGGGAGAGGGGGGACGGAGCGGGCTGGCGCGGATCGGCGGGCATGGGGTCGGGCATGGCGGAAATCGGGTTCCCAACGGGGGATGCGCCTAGAATACCAGACGGTTCGCGGCCCCCTTGTGGGGGGCGGTTCGCCCCGGTGATTTTCGGGGTTTGAGCGGCGGGCTGTCGCTGGTTGGACGCGGGCCAAAGCCCGCCGACGGGCGACGAGAGATCCATGACAGACATGCCGCAGACGAGTGCTCCCAAGCCCGCGAACCCCACGGCCAACAACGGCGGGTATACCTCCGACCAGATCAAGGTTCTGGAGGGCCTGGAGGCGGTGCGGAAGCGCCCGGGCATGTACATCGGCGGCACGGGGCTGAACGCGCTGCACCACCTGGTGTACGAGGTGGTGGACAACTCGATCGACGAGGCGATGGCGGGCTACGCCACCTTCGTGTCGGTGAGCATCCAGGCGGACGGCTCGGTGCGGGTGGTGGACGACGGGCGCGGCATCCCGGTGGACCCGGTCAAGAACGACGACCCGGCGTTGAACGGGCGTCCGGCGGTGGAGATCGTGCTGACCAAGCTGCACGCGGGGGGCAAGTTCCAGCAGGAAGGCTCGGCGTACAAGGTGTCCGGCGGGCTGCACGGGGTGGGCGTGAGCTGCGTGAACGCGCTGTCGGAGTTCACCGAGGTCGAGGTGTGGCGCGACGGTGAGATCCACCGGATCGTGTTCACGCGGGGCGTGGTGCGCGACGAGCTGGTGCGGGTCGGGCCGATCCCGTCGTCGTCGGAGCGCAAGAACGGCACCACGGTGACCTTCCGCCCGGACGCGACGATCTTCCCGGACACGACCTTCAGCTTCCAGACGCTGTCGGTGCGCCTGCGCGAGCTGGCGTACCTGAACCCGGGCGTGACGATCCGGCTCAGCGACGAGCGGGTCGGCCCGGACGGCAAGCCCAGGCACGAGACATTCCGGGCCGAGCACGGGCTGCTGGAGTATGTCCAGCACCTGATGACCGGCAAGCAGGAGGTGTCCAGCCCGGTGTTCCTGCGCAAGGAGGTGCCGGACCAGAACCTGGCGTGCGAGATCGCGCTGCAGTACCACGACGGGTACAACGAGTCGGTGATGTCGTTCGCCAACAACATCAACAATGTGGACGGGGGCACGCACGCGCAGGGGTTCAAGGTCGCGCTGACGCGCACGATCAACGGCTACGCCAAGCGCGAGGGGATCATCCGGGAGAAGGACCCGGTGCCGACCGGCGAGGACCTGCGCGAGGGGCTGATCGCCATCGTCAGCGTCAAGCTGCCGGACCCGACCTTCAACAACCAGCCCAAGGAAAAACTGCTCAACCCGGAGATCGAGGGCTTCGTCTCCCAGGCGGTGGGCGAGGCGCTGACCAACTGGCTCGAGGAACACCCGGCGGAGGCCAAGCGCCTGTGCCTGAAGGGGATCGTGGCGGCGCAGGCCCGCGAGGCGGCCCGCAAGGCCCGCGAGCTGACGCGGCGCAAGACCGCGCTGGACTCGGGCTCGATGCCCCACAAGCTGCGGGACTGCAAGACCAAGGATGTGGACCAGGCCGAGCTGTTCATCGTCGAGGGCGATTCCGCGGGCGGCTCGGCCACGCAGGGGCGCAATGTGGACAACCAGGCGATCCTGCCGCTGCGGGGCAAGCTGCTCAATGTGGAGCGGGCGCGGATCGACAAGGTGCTGGGCTTCGAGGAGATCCGCACGCTGATCGGCGCGCTGCGGACGGGCATCGGGGCGGAGTTCGACGCGAGCCGGCTGCGCTACGGCAAGGTCATCATCATGACCGACGCCGATGTGGACGGCAGCCACATCCGCACGCTGCTGCTGACCTTCTTCTTCCGCCAGATGCCCGAGCTGATCCGGCGCGGGCATGTGTACATCGCCCAGCCGCCGCTGTACCAGATCATGAAGGGGAAGAAGTCGCGCTATGTGGTCAACGAGCGCCGTCTGGACGAGGTGCTGACCGAGCTGGGCCTGGACGGCTCGGCCCTGCTGGTGCGCGACATCGAGCACGCCGAGCCGGGGCGGGATGCCGGGGTCGTGCGCCGCATCACCGGCGCGGACGCGGCCCGGGCCGTCCGCCTGCTGACCCGCCTGGCCGAACTGGCCGAGATCGCCGAGCGGCGCGGGGTGCGGTTCCTCGACCTGCTGGCCTCCCGGCGAGACGGACGCCTGCCCACCCACCGCGTCACCACGCGGTCGGTGGGCGAGTACGCCTGGTCCGAACCCGAGGCCCACGGGATCGTCGAGTCCCGCGGGTGGAGGCTCGTCGAGGACGGCGAGGCCGACGAGGCGGGCGAGCCGGCCACCGTGCGGGAACTGCACGAGAACCGCGAGCTGGAGGTCATCTTCGCCGACCTGGCGGGGCTGGGGCTGGCGATCGAGGACTACGGGCTGATCCGCGAGGAGAGCGTGACCGGCGAGGTGCTGCCCGCCAAGTTCGCGTGGGAGACCGAGAAGGTCGGCAAGGCGGCCGAGCCGGCGCGCACCGCCGACGATGAGGACGGCGATGTCGGGGGGGCCTCCCCCACCCCTTCCGCGACCGCCCGGGTCGTCGAGGCCGCCAACCTGCCGGCCATCCTGGACGCGCTGCACGAGATCGGGCGGCGCGGGATGGAGGTCAAGCGGTTCAAGGGGCTGGGCGAGATGGACGCCATCCAGCTCTGGGAGACCACGATGGACCCGGATGTCCGCACGCTGATGCGGGTGCGCTGGGAGCAGGCGGGCGAGGCCGACGGGCTGTTCAGCCTGCTGATGGGCGAGCAGGTCGAGCCGCGCCGCAAGTTCATCGAGGACCACGCGCTTGAGGTCAAGAACCTGGATGTCTGATCCCGGTCCTGCCCGGCCCCATCCGGAAGATTCGGATGCGCGGCGGGTCCGAGAATGATCCGATCGGGGGCTTGGCCGGGATCTTCCGGCCCATGCCGGGCCGGGTGGCCGGGTTCGGCGGGGCCTGATTCAAGACGCGGGGGAGCCTTTCCGAGATTCCGAACCGGGCTTCTTCCTCCGGGCGGGACGCCGAAGTGTGCCGCGCGGGGGGAGGGATGCCCGGATTGAGCCGTGAGGACACGGCGAGGAAAGGGGGCGGCGGTGAGCCATCTGAACAACAAGCCGGACCACGATGCGCGGAACACGCTGGGCGTCGGCGGACAGGTCTACGACCAGCTGCTCTCCAGGCTGGAATCGAGCCATGAGGGAACGCCCGACCCGCGCCGGGTCCACACCCGCGTGCCGCTCTCGGACCCGTTCGTGCGTGTGGTGGTCGAGGGCGACCACGCGAACCGGCGTGAGATGCTGCTCGCCTGCCGCAACCTGTCGCGCGGCGGGATCGGGCTGCTGCACTCGACCTTCATGTACCCCGGCACCCGCGTGGTCGTCCACCCGCGCCGGACCGATGGGACGGAGCCGGGCTTGCGGGGCGCGGTGGTGCGGGTGCAGCACCGCGGCGGGGTGGTCCACGAGATCGGCATCAAGTTCGACAAGGACATCAACCCGCGGGATTATCTGCCCGGGGACTTCACCGAGGCCGTCCCCAGCTTCGAGCGGGTGTCGCCGGACAAACTCCAGGGATCGGTGGTGTTCGCCACCGTGTCGGACGGTGTGCGCCAGGCGGTGGCGGGCTGTCTGGCGGAGACCGGCCTGAGCACCGTCTTCGCGGAGAACCCGGACGAGGCGCTCGCCGCGGCCCAGGAAACGCCGGACATGATGGTCATCGACATCGAGTTCGGCGAGGCGTCGGGGCCGGAGCTGGTCAAGCGTCTGCGCACCAAGGGGTACAACCATCCCATCGCGCTGGTCGGCGATCCCGGGCTGGGCCTGGCCCGGTCGCTCGTCCGCGTGTGCGGGGCCGATGCGCTGCTCCACGCGCCGGTGACCGGGGGCGAGCTGCTCCGCGTGCTCGGCGAGTTCATGCTCTGCGCCTGGGATCCCGATTCCCTGGACAAGGCCCGCTCCAGGGTGGACCGCACGACCCTCGTGACCCTGTGCTCCGAGCTGGGCAAGCTGGGGGCGACCCTGGACGGGCAGACGCGGGCCGCCGACCGGGTGGCCCTGTTCGGCACCTGCCAGAAGGTGCGGACGACCGCGGCCCTGGTCGGGATGAACGGGGTGGCCTCGATGGCCGAACGCCTGGGCGAGCAGGCCGCCGAGGGCAACGACCCGAAGGCCCTGGAGACGCTGGTCGAGCAGGTGCGCCTCGGCTGCGCCGCGGCGGGCAGGGCGGCGGCCTGAGCCGGGCGCGAAGGCAGGGGCGGGGAGCATCGGCGTGAAAGCACTTGCCATCCGGATCGGGTTCCGGGAATCCGGGGCCGCTTCCTTGCGGGCGCGGCCGGTCGGCGCGTGACAACGCCCGAGCGGGACGCTCGGGCGTTCGGCGGAAGGGTGACCAACGGGACTTGAACCCGCGACCCCCGGGATCACAACCCGGTGCTCTAACCAACTGAGCTATGGCCACCGAGGCGTCGCGCGTGTACGCGACGCGGTGGGAAGTGTAGCCCGGACCCCCCCGGCGGCCAAGTTCTTTCGCGGGGGCCTCGGGGCCGGAATCCCGGGAAATCGGGCCGGGATGGGGGTTTGAAAGCGGAAAAACCGGGGCGACGGGCTAGCATGACTCCCTGCAAACCATTGTCCGTCGGCCCGGGGAGGAGGGATCCCCGGCCCGGCGGGCTTGGGCTGTTTCCGCCCGACGCGCTCGTGCGTCGGCCGAGTGCGAGGTGCTTGTCATGGGAGCGTTGAGTATGGAAGGTCTGAACCTGGGCGCGGGCCGCGCGCACCGCAACCGCCCCACCGCCGAGCTGGTCGAGCGCGTGCTGTCGCGCGGCGAGGGCACGCTGGCCGCCAACGGCGCGGTGTGCGTGTTCACCGGCGACCGGACCGGGCGCAGCCCCAAGGACAAGTACCTCGAGGACACCGCGTCGATCCACGGCAAGATCGACTGGGGCAAGGTCAACCAGCCGATCACGCCCGGGCAGTTCGACATCGCCCTGCGCATCGCCACCGACCACCTCAACGCCCAGGACGAGGTCTTCGTGTTCGAGGGCTTCGCCGGCGCGGACATCCGCCACCGCCTGGGCGTGCGGGTGGTGACCCACCTGGCCTGGCACGCGCTCTTCGCCGAGACGCTGTTCATCAAGCCCGGCTCGGCCAGCGACGCGGGCGACGGCTCGTGGAAGCACGACTGGACCGTCATCAACGCCGGCACCCACAAACTGACCCCGGAAGAACAGGCGGAGCTGGGCGTCAGCAGCCCGATCTACATCGCGCAGTCGCTCGAGCGCAGGACCGTGGTGATCCTGGGCACCGAGTACGCCGGCGAGATGAAGAAGGGCATCTTCTACGCCATGAACTTCGACATGCCCGAGCAGGGCGTGTTCCCGATGCACTGCTCGTGCAATGTGGCCGCCGACGACCCTTCCAGCGTGGCCCTGTTCTTCGGCCTGTCCGGCACCGGCAAGACCACGCTGTCCGCCGACCCGGACCGCGCCCTGATCGGCGACGACGAGCACGGCTGGGGGCCGGAGGGCGTGTTCAACTTCGAGGGGGGCTGCTACGCCAAGGTCGTCGGCCTGACCCGCGAGAAGGAACCCCAGATCTGGGACGCCATCCGCTTCGGCTCGGTCCTTGAGAACACCAACATCGACCCGGCCACCCGCGTGCCGGACTACGAGGACACCTCCGTCACCGAGAACACCCGCGTGACCTACCCGGTGGACTTCATCCCGGGGGCGCGGATCCCCAGCGTGGCCGGGCACCCCAAGCATGTGGTCTTCCTGACCGCCGACGCCTTCGGCGTGATGCCGCCCATCAGCCGCCTGACACCCGAGCAGGCGATGTACTACTTCATCAACGGCTACACCAGCAAGCTGGCGGGCACCGAGGCCGGCGTGACCGAGCCGCAGCCGAACTTCTCGCTGTGCTTCGGCGGGCCGTTCATGCCGCGCCGGGCGAGCGAGTACGCCGCCATGCTCAGCGACCGCATCAAGACCTATGGCGCCAAGGTGTGGCTGCTCAACACCGGCTGGACCGGCGGGCCATACGGCGTGGGCAGCCGCTTCCGCCTGAAATACACCCGGGCGATGGTCTCGGCCATCCTCGGCGGGCAGCTGGACAAAGTGCCCACCCGCGAGCACCCCGTCCTCGGCCTGCACATGCCCGCCACCATCCCCCAGGTGCCCGACGATGTGCTCGACCCGCGCAACACCTGGGCGGACAAGGACGCCTACGACGCCCAGGTGCGCAAGCTGGCCCGCCTGTTCCGCGAGAACGACGCCAAGTTCGAGATGCCGGATGCAGTCCGCGCCGCCGGGCCGAAGGGCTGAAAGCACGCGACGATCGCATGACCACGCAAAGCCCAGGGATTCAATCCCTGGGCTTTTGAGTCCACGCACCCCGAACCATGTCCGACCGTGAGAGGAGGGGAGGGGGTCAGGCCTCCTGCGCCTCGGGCAGGTTGAAGATGATGGTGGACTTGGCGTTCTCCGCGGCCGCCTTGAAATCCGCCGAATCGCGGATGGTGCGCCCGCCCGGTTCGACGGTCATCATCGGACGACGCTTGCTGACCTGGCCGATCACCCACCCGTCGGTCAGCATCACCTCCAGGATCTGCAGGTAGCGTGTGACGACGATGTTGCGCCCGCCCGCGTCGATCCTCGCCCCGCCGTGGAGCAGTTTCTTGTAGATGGCTTCGATGTCGGACTCGGCACGGAGGATCTCGGTCATGGTCCGCCAGTCTCCGGTCATCGGCAGCATGGCCTCCCCTCGCGCGTAGCAGGGGATGCGCTGGATCCGGCCGTTGGCGGGCATGGCGATGTCCTGCTCCGTGGCGTGGCGCAGGTTGAGATGAAACTCGTTGAACTGGGTGATGGTGAACCGGGCCTTCGAGCCGCTGAACCGTTCCAGCAGGGTCTTGGTCGACATCACATCGAATGATCCCATACCGGCGGTCTGGAGGTTCTGGTTGGCGAAGCCCCCCTGGGCGAGCCACCGCCAGGCCTGCGCCGGGTTGAGTTTCATGCCCGAGTCGGACGCGATCTTCTGGCAGTGCTCCTTGAGGTCGGTGAAGCACGAGTTGGCCGCGTACCAGTACTTGGCGAAGCGGATGTGCTGGTCGATGTTGCGGCGGTTCTTCCTGTCGTACCAGGACTTGATCCACTCCGGATCCTCGCCGCCGCGTTCGATCTCGTTGATGGCGTACGCCACCTCGCGCGCCGAGGTGTGGGCCAGGGTCATGCCCGCGGACAGGATGGGGTCGGCGAAACCCGCCGCCTCGCCGCAGATGAACCAGTTGTCGCCGGCAAGCCGGGCCGAAAGGTGCGACCAGTTCTTGGTGGAGAGAACCTTGCCGCCCGTCGAGCTGGTCGCGTTGCGGAGCAGGTGGCGGATCTCGGGCTGCTCGGCCATGGCGCGGGCGTGCATCTCGGCGGGGGTCAGGCCCTGCTCCTTGTAGTAGGAACTGGGGCACACGATGCCCACGGAGGCCCGCGTCTCGCCGATGGGGATGAACCAGATCCAGCCGTAGGGGAGCGAACGGACCTGGATGCGCGTGCCGCCGGTGCCGATGTGGATGGCCCACTCGGCGTCGTCGTAGTAGTCCCAGAACGCGACATTGCGGAGTTCCTCCGGCGCGTCCGACTCGATGCCCAGGGCGCGGCGCAGCAGGCCGACATGCCCGGTGGCGTCCACATACCAGCGGGCGCGCACCTCCGAGCCGTCGTCCAGCGTCAGGCCGGCGATGCGGTCGCCGTCGGTCCGCACCTCACGGACCTGCGTCCGCTCCCGCACGGTCGCGCCCATCTCCTCGGCGTGGCGGAGCAGGATGGTGTCGTAGATCGCCCGCTCCACCTGGAAGGCGGTGAACTGGCGCTGGCCCTCGAACCGGCCCGGGCGGGGCTGGTCCGTGAACTCTTCCGCCGGGTAGAAATCGAAGTCCCAGACATCCTGGTTGCGCCCCCAGGTGAAGGTCGCGCCCAGCTTGATCGGGAAGCCCGCCGCCTCCACCTTGTCCCACACGCCCATCTCGTGCAGAATGGGGCTGATGCCGGGCAACTGGCTCTCGCCGATGTGCTCGCGCGGGAACTTCTCCTTTTCCAGCAGCAGCACGGAAAGTTCCGGGTGGTACTTGCGCAGCATGGAGGCCACGGTGGTGCCCGCGGGCCCTCCGCCCACAACGACAACATCCGCGTCGAAACGCTGGTCCGATGAACTGGTCATGCACACGATCCCACGACACACCAACACCGCCACGCGGCCCACGAGACCGCGTCACGGTGTTGGGTTGGCAGGCCCCGACGAGAAGCCCCGCATCAGTCTGCCAGAAACCGCGCCGCATTGCAAGAACTTTCCGCCGGTCGGGCGTTTCTTCACAAAGATCCTGCGCAAACCCGACCCACCATGCCCGTCGCTCCATGCCCGGTACACTTTCGATCCTCCCCCACCCCCCACCCCCCACCCCCCGCCCCTCCCCGCC
>CAZNZC010000021.1:0-31938 GCA_964577425.1 uncultured Phycisphaeraceae bacterium | reverse complement strand
CCAAGATCCCGGCTCGGCCCTTCGGGCCGACGGGGGGCTGGAAGCCCCCCGCTCCCCGTGAAGCGGGTGAAGCGGAAGAGTCGGCACGGAGTGCCGACCTACCAAGACCCGGCTCGGCGAGCCGGGCCACCAAGAGAGAGTCGGCACGGAGTGCCGACGGACCACCACTGGTAGCCCCCGCCGATCCCGGGTACAGTGTGCCTCACGCAACCCGCTGCCAGGACGGCCACCCATGAAGCTCAAAACCTTCACCGCACCCACCATGGCCGAGGCCCTCGCCGCCGTCCGCAAGGACTTCGGGCCGGACGCCATGATCCTGCACACCCGCTCGTACCGCGTCGGCTCCTGGTTCGGCCTCGGGGGCAAGAGCATGGTCGAGATCACCGCCTCCGCCGGTGAACCGGCCGCCAAATCCCGCAAGCCGCACGCGCCCCGGCGCGACCGCCTCCCCGAGTTCGACGACGACCGCAACGCCGTCCTCGGCGATCAGCCCTCCGCCCGCCCCGCCCGGTCCAGGCCCACCCCCCCCCCGGCCGACCCGACCGAACTCGTGGTCCAGCGGGCCGACGCCGTGGTCGAGCCGAAACCGGCCTTCACCCTCCCCCTGGCCGCCGCCCAGTCCAACGCCCAGACCGCCCCCGCTCCCCGCCCGGCCGACCCCGCCGATCGGGAACGGTCCGCATCGCTCCCGCCTCGCACCCCCATCGCCACCCGCCTGCCGCGGCGCGAAGACCCCTCCCGTCCCCCCGTCCGCATCGCCGACGCCACCCCCCCAGCGCCCCCTGCGTTCCCCCCCCCGCTCGATCCGCCCGTTTCCTCCCGCGCTCCCCGTTTCGAGGACCGGGAGGATGAAACCCCGGCGTTCCGCGCGGCATCCAGGCCCCCAGCGGCGGAAACTCCGGTCCCCAACCCCACTCCCGCCGCCGACAACCCCGCCGAACTCCGCGGCCAGATCGCCGAACTCCAGAAGATGATGGGCCAGGTGCTCGAGTCCACCCGGCGCACCTCCGTCGCCATGGGCAAGGTCGATCCCCGCGCCGCCGAGGCGGTCGAGGCCGGCCCGCTCCTGAAATACACCACCCAGCTCGTGGACAACGACGCCCCGATGGACGCGGTCGATGCGATCGTGTCCCGCGTCCGCGACCGCCTCGACGCCGCCGAACTGCGGGACGAGGTCGTCGTCCGCCAGGCCGTGCTGCGCGAGATCGAGTCCACCATCGACACCCGCTCGGACTCGCTTCTGGCCATCTCGGCGGGCACCCCCTCCGGCGGCCGTCCCCGCGTGATCTGCCTCGTCGGCCCGACCGGCGTGGGCAAAACCACAACGGTCGCCAAGCTCGCCGCCACCTGCAAGCTCCGCCACGCCCGGCGCGTCGGCCTGATTACTTCCGACACCTACCGCATCGCCGCCGTCGAACAGCTCCGGACTTACGCCGGGATCATCGGCCTGCCCCTCAAGGTGGCCAACACCCCGGAGGAGATGGCCCAGGCCATCAAGGATCTGGGCGCGATGGATGTCATCATCGTTGACACGGCCGGGCGCTCCCAGCACGATGCCCGGCGTCTGGACGAACTCAAGGCCTTCATCGCCGCCGCCGACCCCGACGAGACGCATCTCGTTCTGGCGTCAACAGTTGGGGAAACGGTCCTCCAGCGCACCGCCGACCGCTTCAAGCCCCTCGGCCCCGACCGCTGCATCCTCACAAAGCTGGACGAAGCCGTCTGCACCGGCCAGATCGCCGGGCTGACCGCCCGCATCGGGCTACCCTTGAGCTTCGTGACGGTGGGGCAGGAGGTCCCCGACGACATCGAGCCGGCCAGGGCCGACCGCCTGGCCCGCGTCGCGCTCGATGGTCCCGGTGTGTTGTGCAAAGGGTCCGACGGGAGAGGTTGATGACACGCGCGTTTGTGCTGCATTCCGATACCCCCGAGCAGCCGCTGGGGGGAGACCAGGCATCCCGCCTCCGTGAACTCGTCGGGTCCCTCGACAAGGGGGAAGGTCATCCCCTCAGCCACCACCCCAACCACCACACCCCGCCCCAGCGCAAAATCCCCATCATCGCCGTCGCCTCCGGCAAGGGCGGCGTCGGCAAGACCACCACCTCCGTCAACCTCGCCATCGCGCTGGCCGCCCAGAACCGGCGCACCGTTCTGATGGACGCCGACCTCGGCCTGGCCAACGCCGATGTCCTCTGCGGCCTCATGCCCAAGAACCGCCTCGAATCCGCCGTCAACCCCGACGCCGGACTCACGCTCGAAGACCTGGCCATCGACGCGCCCGGCGGCTTCCGCCTCATCCCCGGCTCGGTCGGCATCGGCCGCGTCGGCGAACTCGACGACCACGAGCGCGACGCGCTGCTGGCCAGCCTCCAGGGTCTGCACGCCCGCAACGATGTGGTGCTGATCGACACGAGCGCGGGCCTCGGCCCGTCCGTCACCGCCTTCGTCCGGGCCGCCGACCTCGGCCTGATCGTCGTCACCCCCGAGCCGACCAGCATCGCCGACGCCTACGCGCTCATCAAGGTGCTGGTCGCCGCCCCGGATATCCGCCACCCGCCCGTGCTCTCCCTGATTATCAACCAGGTGGTCAACGAGCGCGAGGCCGAGCAGGTCCACGAGCGCATCGCCGGCGTCTGCGACCGCTTCCTCGGCTACCAGATGCCGATGATCGGCCATGTCCGCAGGGACAAGAAGGTCCTCCAGGCCGTCCGCGCCCGGGTGCCCTACATGATCGAGTCGCCCAAGTCGAGCGCGGGCAAGGACATGCAGAAGCTGGCCCGCTCGCTCATCGACTGGGCCGGGATCGAGGGGCGCGCGGCGGCCTACTCCGGCGCGGGCAGGCGCGGCCTCTTCGGCCGGCGCTGATCCACCGGTCATCCCCACCCATCCACACCCACGCGCAATCTTTGCCGACCCCGCGCATGGCGCGGGATTTGCGATGTGGCTTCCGCGCGTGATGTGCCCCCCGGCGCGTGCCGATGCACTCCGCACGCGGTTCTCGCGCCCCGGGAAGACCATTGCAAGCATCAAGACCAGCCACCATCTCGGGCGAGCCGATCCCCCGCGTCGTCGGGGGCATCCTCGGCATGACCGGCTTTTCCACCGCTTTGTTCGTGGGGATGGCCGCCGGGAACCCGCCTGTCACCACCCTCGGACGCGGCCTGCTCTGCATGATCGTCTGCTACGGGATCGGCCGCCTGCTCGGCTCGATGGGTTCGGTGGCGGTGGGGGAATACATCGACAAGCACAAGGCCGACCGACCGATTCCCGAACCGCCGACCCAGCTGGTCGAGCTGCGGGACCGGCGCGACCGGCACAAGCGGATCGTCGAGGAGATGAAAAAGGCCGCGTAAGAAAAATAACTCGGGGCGATGCCCACCGGCGCGGCTTTTCTCTTATACTGTGCCCGCCGGCGCACGGATCGCGCCGCGGACAGCAAAGCACCGGCCCCTCCCGCGGTTGAACGCGGGGTTCTCAGGGAACCGGGATCAGCGAGTCAGAGGGTCAAGGAGCCGACCGCATGACTGCCACGAAAACCGCCGCGACCACCACACGCGGAACGAAGAAGAAACCCGCCGCACGCACCGAGCCGCCGCTCCCGCTCTCCCAGACGGAGCCGGAGCGCCTCTGGGCCATGTACCGGGAAGACCCGACGCAGGCGCTGCGCAACCACCTGATCGAGCGCTACCTGCACCTGGTCCGCTACAACGCCGAGCGCATCCACCACCGCCTGCCCGACGAGGTGGATGTGGACGACCTGCACCAGGCCGGCCTGTTCGGGCTGATGGACGCCATCGACGGCTTCGACCTCGATAAGGGCGTCAAGTTCGAGACCTACTGCGCCCCGCGCATCCGCGGCGCGATCCTCGACGAGCTGCGCAACATGGACTGGGTGCCGCGCCTGGTCCGCCACCGCACCGCCCGCGTCGAGCAGGCCCGCCAGCGCATCGAGATGGAGTTCGGGCGCAAGGCCACCGACGACGAGATCGCCGGCAGGCTCAGCCTCGACGAGGAGGAGTTCAGCAAGTTCAAACGCGACTCCCACGCCACCACGATGACCAGCATCACCCGCAAGGCCTACCCCTCCGACGGCTCCCGCGAGCTGCGCGAAATCGATGTCATCAGCGACGAGTCCCAGGCCAACCCGGTCCGCCTGCTCCAGCGCAAGGACCTCAAGGACCTGATGACCAAGGGCCTCTCCCGCGCCGAGCGGCTCATCATCGTGCTGTACTACTACGAGTCCATGACCATGAAGGAGATCGGCCTGACCCTGGACCTCTCCGAGTCCCGCGTCAGCCAGATGCACTCCTCCATCCTCGCCCGTCTCAAGGCCCAGATGCAGCACCGCATGCGCGAACTCGAGCCGATGCGCTGACCCCCATCCTGGAGCGGAGGGCATCCTGCCCTCCGTTCGGGCGCAGCCCGAAGCTCATCGTCATGACCCACCAGGCCTTCATCGCCGTCGGCTCCAACCTCGGCCCGCGCCACGCCACCATCCACGCCGGCCTGCGCGACCTGGGCCGCACGCCCGGCGTCCGGGTCGTCAGGATCTCATCCCTGATCCAGACCGACCCCGTCGGCCCCCCGGGCCAAGGCCCGTACCTCAACGGCGCGGCCGAGCTGGCCACCACCCTCGAACCCCGCGCCCTGCTCGACGCCATGCTGTCCATCGAACGCGCCCACGGCCGCGACCGCTCCGGCACCCAGCGGTGGGGGCCTCGCACGCTGGACCTGGACCTGCTCTGGTACGAGGGCGTCACCATCGACGAGCCGGGACTCATCCTGCCCCACCCGCGGATGACCGAACGCCCCTTCGTCCTGATCCCGCTCCGGGAGATCGCGCCGGAGTTGGGAATCAGCCATCAGCCATCAGCCATCAGAATGATAGAAAAAGAACGCCCGAAGGGCGCTCCTCCCCTGATCCCTGATGGCTGATCCCTGATGGCTGATCCCTGATCCCTATTCCCCCAGTCAGCCAGCGTTCTTGGCCCGCGGATGCGCGTTGTTGTAGGCATCCTCCACCCGCTTGGTGGACAGGTGGGTGTAGACCTGCGTGGTCGAGAGCGACTGGTGGCCGAGCAACTCCTGCACGCTGCGCAGGTCCGCCCCGTTCTCCAAGAGGTGCGTGGCGAACGAGTGGCGCAGGGTATGCGGCGAGATGGTCGGGTCCAGGCCCACCTCGCGCAGGTACTTGTCCAGCTTGCGCCGGACGGAGCGGGAACTCAGCCGCTTGCCGTGCTTGTTCAGGAACAGCGGCGTGCTGGGGTTCTGGTGCCGGGCGCCCCAGATCGCGGCAAAGCGGCTGTCCTTCTCCAGGTGGTCGGTGTACACCCGGATGGCGGCCAGCGCGTGCGAGCCGAGCGGCACGATGCGCTCCTTGCGCCCCTTGCCCCGCACATGCAGAGCCTCGTGCTCGATATCCAGGTCGTCGTGGTTCAGCCCGACGAGTTCGGAGACGCGGATGCCGGTCGAGTACAGCGTCTCCAACATGCCGCGGTCGCGCCGGCCGAGCACATCCTTCTCGCCCGGGGCGGCCAGCAGCTGCTCGATCTGCTCGACGGTGATGGCCTTGGGCAGCCGCTTGGACTGGCGCGGTGTGCGGATCAGCGTCATCGGGTTGGTCTTGGTGTACCCCTGACGGTGCGCCCACTTGTAGAAGGACCGCAGCGTGGCGATCTTGCGGGCCATCGTCGCCGGCGAGTAGCTCTGCTCGCTCAGGCTCGACAGGTACGCGCGGATCAGGTCCGCGTCGCCCTCGCAGATGGTCTCGGTCAGCGTGTTCCGGACGGTGGAGCCGGCGACCGCGCCCGCGGGGGCCGTGCGCTGCTTGAACGCCAGTTCCTCCTGGGCGCGGTCGATCTGCACGCCCGCCTCGTCGCACAGATACTCGATGAACTGGCGCAGGTCCGCGCCGTAGCACCGGGCCGTGTACGGCGAGAAGTGGCGCTCGTCCGTCAGGTACGCGCCGAAGGATTCGGTGATGGGAAGGCTGCTCATGCGCGTGGCTCCAGTATCACCCCAAGGCTCCGTCCCCGGGGGTCGTAATGCGCTATCGGTCGTGGGTGGGGGCCGGTTCACCGCGATCGGGTGAATGGCTCGAAAGGATGTGGGCGGCGATCAGCTCGGCGTCCTCCCAGGCGAGGGGCGAGCCCTCGTCCGCGAGATCGGCCAGCCGTTCAAAGAGTTCTCGGACCCCCTCCGCGTCGCACGCGAACCGCCAGAAGTGCTCGCCCCGCCTGATCGACACGCACACCGTCCCCCCGACACCCTCCACCGGGGCGGGTTTGGGCGTGCGTCGTGGGTTGGGCTTCGGCAGCGTCATGCGGTCGCCTCCGTCCGGCTCGGGGCCGGGCGGGGGGGGCCGCGCGGCGTTCAGGGTCTGTGGGCCGCGGGGTTGGCTTCACGCGCCATCCGCAGCCACTCTTCATCGATCAGGCGACCCACCGTGTGGTGGGCCGCGAAGCGTGTGTACAACTCCATGCTCGCGGTGTAGACGCGCCAACGCAGCGAACTGTTGGGGTCGGCGCGTCCGGCGGCGTACTGCCGCAGCGCCATCAGAACCCCGTGATTCCTTGCATCCATATGTTCGGACACGACGGTCACGGGTTCCCCGCCGAAGCGGACCCCGTCGAAGCGCCCGAAATCGGTGAACGCCACCGTCAGGGCGCGGGGGTCGAGTTCGGTGTTGGCCGAGCGGGACATCCCCCCGGGTCGCGCGTAGAGGGCGAGTGCCAGGCCGAGGATCGGCGGGTCGTACGGGTCGTAGGCCGTGATGGAGGAGGCCACCACCGCGTCCACCCCGAGCGCTTCGGCGAGAAGCGCCGCGTCGGCCGAGTCGCGCGGGCCGTCGGGCATCCCGAGTTCCCGGCACACCTCGATGGCCCGGTTCAGCGGCAGGCAGCGGACCCCGCGCACCTGCTGGACCGCGGCCACCAGCTCATCGCCGATCAGGTCGGCCCGGGCGTAACTGGTGCCCGATTCGTTGCGGGGCGGCAGCACGGCCCACACGACCTCGCCGGCGGAAGTGTCGTAGGGGGCCACGATGGCGGTCGGCGCGTCGAGCCGGTCCCGAGCATCCTGTCTGGTTGCGCAGGCGGTCAGCGCGCAGATCGCCACAAGGCCGGTCAGCGCGCGTGCGAGCATGGTCTGTACACTTGTCATGGCGTCCGTGCCGTGTCTGAGGCCGGCGTCCTGCCGGCCCGGGTGTTCGTATGGCCCGGGGCGCGTGTCCGCCGGGCCGGAGAAGCGGCGTGCGGGCGGTCGGCCCGCGCGCCGTGGAGACTGGCTCAGTTGCCCGCGCCCGTCGGGGCGGTGACGAAGGCCGAGTGCAGGTCGGGGATCTGGACCGAGGCCGCCCGCAGGGCCGGCGTCAGTTCCATCGACCAGAGGTGCTCCTGGCCGCCCATATTCGAGACGAAGAAGATCTCGTTGTTCCGCGACCAGGTCGGCATCAGGTCGATCGACCTGCCGTCGGTCAGCTTGACCTTGCCCGAGCCGTCCACGGACATCATCCACAGGACGGAGGCCTCGGGCCTGGCCGACGCCCCGCTGGCCCAGGCCTCGGAGTACGGCACCTGGGCGAAGGTCACGAACCGGGCGTCCGGCGACCACGAGGGGTTGATGAGGGCCGAGCCGGGCGCGGTGGCGATCTCGGTCTCGCGCCCCGCCGTGCCGGGGTTGGACTGGTAGTCCAGCGTCCACACCGAGAAGGCCCGGTCGCCGCGCTCGCGTGAACGCTGGAACATGATCTGGTCCGCGCCGTTCGCCCCCGTGCCGGCCGCGGGCGCCCACTGGGGGAACAGCCCGAAGCCGATGAACTGGGCGTTGTTGACAGCCGTCACATCCGCCACCCACATCTCCCAGCGACCGGTCTGCTGGCCCAGCCGGCAGAACACCAGTCGGCTACCGTCGGGCGACCAGGAGGGGTGCAGGTCGTGCGCGCCGTCGTTGGTCAGCTGCACGGCCTTGCCGCCCTCGACCGGCATCACGAAGATGTCCCACGAGCCGTTCCGATCCGAGCAGAACGCGATGAACCGTCCGTCCGGCGACACGGCGGGCATCACATCCTGGCCGGGGTCGTCGGTCAGCCGGGTGACGACCGCGCTGTGGATCGGCTTGATGTAGATGTCGGCGGTGGGGCGGTGCTGCGTGGAGGCGAACACGATGCTCTTGCCGTCCGGCGTCGGCGTCGGGTCGAAGTCCGCGCCGGCGAACGAGGCGGTGATCTGGCGGACATTCAGCGTCGCGCGGGTCATCTGGTCGCCGTGGGCGAACTCGGTCGGCAGCTCCGCCCCCATCGCGCTGGCGTAGATGATCGCGGACAGGTCCTCCGACCGGTTGGGCACCGGCGTGGTGGTGACGCGCGGGGTGGGGGGGGCGGCCTCGGGCTGAAGCCCGTTGTAGTTCGGCGTCTCGCCGGTCGTGCCGGCGCGGTTGTTCGGGTTGTTGGAGAACGAGGTGTTCGTCGCCGTGGCCACGGTATCCAGCGGCACCGGTCGCGCCGTCACCGGCTCGCTCGCGCCGGTCCCGTTGTAGGTGAACGACCGCTCCGCGGCGATCGTCTGCTCGATCGAGGCCGAGGTGTTGCTGGCCAGCCCGCCGCGTCCGGGCGTGGTCGAGTAGTACGCGCTGTTCCGCGTCGTCTCGTCGGCCTTGCTCGGGGCCGTCGAAGCCGTCGCGTTCTGCGGCTGGTTGGTCTTGTTCCACTGCCCCGCGCGGCGCGGGCCGCAGGCGGAACCGGCCGCCACCGTCCCGGCGAGCAGGGTCAGGGCGAGGGTGTTCAGGGCGTGTCGTTGGGTCAGGCGAGCCATCAGGGGTGCTCCGTCAGTGTCGGTCCGCGCCACGCGCCCGCCCGGGCAGGGGCCGGGGAGGGGGCGCGTGTCTGTGAGTGCGTCCGCGACGACCGGCTCCGCCCGTGTGCCGCCCATTGGGGGTGTTGCCGGACTCCGCCGCCGACCCCGCGTTCCCCGGGCTTATCGGACACCGGGGGAGGGGGGCTTGAGTCCGGATAAGGGAGAAAAACGAAGATCCCGCGGTCAGAACCCGCTTAGATCATGTTCGGCACCCACCACGGTGCCCACCCGTTCGATCAGCGGGCGCAGGATTTGCCCCACCCCCCCCACCCCACCGCCGGTCAGCCCGGCCACCGGGCACGCCCGCACCACGACGCCCTCGATCCCCCCGTCCTCGGCCATCGCCAGGGCCTGGGAAAAACGCCGGAGGTGATCCGGCGCATCCTTCGCCATCGTCCCCGTGATCCACGCCACCGGGTCGGCCAGCAGGCGGACCCCGATCCGCTTGCGGAGGAATCCCAGGGTCGAGACCGCATCCGACAGGACCGAACCCGGCCCGGGCCAGACCACGGGGATCGTGCCGCGGATGTCGCGCAGCCGGGCGATCGCGTCGTCGAAGTCCCGCCACCCCGCGCCGGACCACGACGCGAACGCGCCCTCCGCGTCGTCCGTCGCCCGCTGCGAGCGGACCACCAGGCGCGGTGTTTCCTCGGTCACAGCGTCGAAGCGTTCGAGGGTTTCGAGCGTGCCCGGGTGGAGCCTGGCCCACACCCGCCCCTCGCACATGAAAACACCAGTATGTGGATGGACTGTGGACGGATCGGGGATGGTCACGCGGCGCATAAGGAAGGGACGGTATGTCGCGCCCGCAGCGGGGGCGCAGACCGTGCGCTTCTTGGCCAAGATTGCAAGGTCCGCGCGTATTACACGCTCCGCGTTTCGGGGGCGAGGCTCCGATGTCAGTGCCCGCTCGGCAAGGACGCCGGGCGATGAGTTGCCGAGAAAGGACGCTCGCCATGACCGACCTGTTTTCCGTCGCACGCACCCCCGCGCGCCGCGAATCATCAACGCCGACCACCCCGGCCCCCAGCCTGCCGCTCAGCCGCGAGCAGGTGGTGGACCAGATCCTGACCATCAACCACTCCGCCACCGCCGACTACCTGGCCCAGTTCGCCGAGCCGCAGCTCAACAAGTACCTCGACCACCTGCTCAACGCCCAGGAACCCCGCGGCCGACACGCCCGCTGGGACCGCCCGGGCGACGCCCCCGCCATCATGACCCGCCGCCGCGCGTCGTGAGGGAGTTAGGCATTGGGGATCAGGGATTGGGCATTGGGGAAGAAGATTCGGATTCCTAATCCCCAATCCCTGATCCCCAATGCCTAACCCCCCAGCCGGGCGGGCCTGTGGTGGGGTCCGCCCGGCTTTTTTCATGGTGCGTGCGCGGGCGATATCCTGTGGGCCATGTTGATCCTCTTTGATATCGACCGCACGCTGCTCGAAACCGACTCCGTGGGCATGGCATGCCTGCTTGATGCGGGGCGGTCGCTCTTCGGATCGAGCTTCACGATCGACGGCGTGCCCTTCGGCGGGCGGCTCGACCCGCTCATCATCCGCGACATCCTCGCCGCCTCCGGCATCGAGCACACGCCCGAGCGCGCCCTCGCCATGCGCCGCGGCTACCACGAGCGCATGACCCGCGTCATGGCCCGCCCCGGCTCCGCCCGCGCCCTGCCCGGCACGACCGAACTCGTGGAAACGCTCGGCGCGATCGGCGAACTCTCGATCGGCCTGCTCACCGGCAACTTCGAGGAGACCGGGCGGCTCAAACTGGCCGCGGCCGGCTTCGACGCCGATGGTTTTCCGATCCGAGTCTGGGGCGATGATTCGCCCTTCGACCCGCCCGCCCGCGAGCACCTCCCGCCGGTGGGCATCGACCGCTACGCCGCCGTGAGGGGCGTCCGCCCCGAAACGGACGATGTGGTCATCATCGGCGACACCGTCCACGATGTCGCCTGCGCCCTGGCCCACGGCTGCCGCGTGCTGGGCGTGGCGACGGGCCACGACTCGGCCGACACCCTGACCCGGGCGGGCGCGCACCGCGTCGTGGACGATCTGAGCGACACACGGGGGATCACGGCATGGATCACACGCACCGACCGGACCACCAGCCGGGCCACCGGCCTGCCAAGCAACGCCTGACCACGCTCGACGCGCTGCGCGGCGTCGCGGTGCTGGGCATCCTCGTGCCCAACATCGTCGCCTTCACATGGCCGATGGCCGCGCGGGCCGATCCGTCGGTGATCGGCCCGGGGTGGTGGAACCGCTTCGGCCACGACCTGACGGCCACGGTGTTCCTGGGCAAGTTCATGTTCCTCTTCGCCCTGATGTTCGGGGCGGGCGTGGTGCTGTTCGACCGCAAGACCGCGCCCTCCGACGGCCGCAGGCCGAGGCTGACGGACGGCGCCTGGCTCTGGCACCGCCGCTGCTTCGTGCTGCTCGTGTTCGGCATGGTCCACGCCTACTTCTTCTGGTACGGCGACATCCTGACCTTCTACGCCCTCGCGGGCCTCACCCTGCTGTGGTGGATCCGCAAGCTGCCCGCCCACGCGCTGCTCTGGGGCGGGCTGGGCCTGTACCTCATCGGCGCGTTGCTGCTTCTGGGCCTGACCGCGCTGGGCGTGGCGATGGCGTCCGAGGGCGATGCCCAGGCGGACCAGTTGATGGGCGCGTCCCCCCAGGCGGAGATCAAGGCGTACCTCGGATCGTGGTGGGACGCCTTCCGGTTCCGCTTCTTCCAGACGCTGATGCTCCAGGCGTTCGCCGGCGTCCTGTTCATGCCCGCGGTCTACGGGATCATGGCGATGGGCATGGGCCTGACGAGGCTCGGCATCCTGACCGGCGAGCGTTCGCTGCGGTTCCACGCCGTGCTGGGCATGGTCCTGACGGCGGTGGGCGGCGTGATGACCTTCGGCGTCTACGCGGGCGTCCGCGCGCTCACCGAGCACCACGCCGTCCTCTGGCAGGGCATCGCCCAACTGGTCGGCGTGCCGCTCGCACTCGGCTACGCGCAGATCGTCGTCGCCCTCGCCCGCCTGCCCGCCTTCGTCGGCCCGACCCGCGCCCTGGCCAATGTCGGACGCATGGCCCTGACCAACTACCTCCTGCACACGCTGGTCTGCACCACCCTGATGTACGGCTACGGGTTCGGCCTCTTCGCCTCGGTCGGATACCCGGCCCTGTTCGGGCTGGTCGTCGCCCTGTGGATCGCCAACCTGGCCTTCAGCGCCCTCTGGCTGCGGTTCTTCGCCTACGGCCCGATGGAATGGCTCTGGCGTCAGGCGACCTACCTCGGCTTCAGCACACGGGAGGCGCCCCCGGCCTGACCGGGAATCGTTCGGCGGATCACCCCGTTCCGCGTCCGGGAACCCCGCCATCACCACGCGGAATCCAACCCGGGGCGAAAACGCCCACCCAAACCGCCGATTCCGGGGAATCGCCCGTGGACCACGCGGGCGAGGTGCTACCGTTCCGTTTGACCCGGGGTTCCAAGTGAGTCTCTACCACCCGCAGGACGACGACCGCCAGCGCGTCAAGGACGCGTCGGACATCGTCCGCGTGGTGGGGGAGTTCGTCGCCCTCAAGCCCAAGGGGCGGGAGTTCGTCTGCCTCTGCCCCTTCCACGACGACCGCAACCCCTCCATGTGCGTGGTCCCGGCCAAGCAGATCTTCCACTGCTTCGTCTGCGGCACCGGCGGCGATGTCTTCACCTTTATGCAGAAGTTCCACGGGCTTGAGTTCCGCGAGGCCCTGGAACGCCTCGCCCAGCGGGCCGGGATCGAGCTGACCAAGCGCCGCCCGCCCCCGGACGCCGCGCCCGGCGCGCCCAAGGGCGTCACCAAGGACGACATCCTCCGGGCCAACGACGCGGCCCAGGCCTTCTTCCGCGCCATCCTCACGCACCCGGAGCACGGCCGGGCCGCCCGCGAGCTGATCGAACGCCGCGGCATCAGCCCGGAGATGGTCGAACGCTTCGGCATCGGCGCGTCCCCCGACCGCTGGGACGGCCTCGTGGCCACCATCGACAGGAAGGGCCTGAACGCCGGGAGCTTCGAGGCCGCCGGCCTGCTCAAGAACCGCGACTCCGGCGGGCGCTACGACGCGCTCCGCCACCGCCTGATCTTCCCGATCCAGGACCAGCTCGGGCGCGTGGTCGGCTTCGGCGGCCGACGCATCCGCGATGAGGACGACCCCAAGTACCTCAACAGCCCCGAGACCCCCGCCTTCCGCAAGAACACCACGCTGTATGGTCTGGCCCAGGCCGCCCGCGCCATCCAGCAGCAGCGCACCGCCGTGATCGTCGAGGGCTACACCGATGTCGTCGCCTGCCACCAGGCCGGCGTCGAGCATGTGGTCGGCACGCTGGGCACGGCGTTGACCACGGGCCACGCGACCATCCTGCGCCGCATCTGCGACACCGTGGTCCTGCTCTTCGACGGCGACGAGGCGGGCCAGCGGGCCGCCGACCGCGCGGTCGAGGTTCTCTTCAACGAGTCCATCGACATCCGCGTGGCCACCCTCGCCGGCGTGACCGACGCCAAGGACCCGGACGAGCTGCTCAAGCGCCCGGGCGGCGCGGAGATTTTCCACAAGGCCGTGGCCCAGGCCCGCGACCTGCTCGCCTGGCGGTTCGACCGCCTGCGGGCGGCGCTCGCCTCGTCCGGCCCGGCGGCCGTCGCCCGCGCGGTGGAAGAAGAACTCGACCGCTTCAACCGCCTGGGCATGGAGCGGCTCACCCCCGTGCGCCGCCACCAGATCATCCGCCTGATCGCGCAGGCCTCCGGCATCGACGAACGCACCATCCAGGCCCAGGTCCAGACCGGGCGTCCCGGGCGAGGGGGGGCGGTGGGGGGGGGTGGGGTGAGCGATCCGGACCCCGGCCGCGGGCGGAACGATGGGGCGAACGCCTCCGCGCGCGAACTCGTCCTCGGCTGCCTGCTCTGCGACGGCGACCTGTGGCGCACCATGACCTCCGATCAGCGCGACCGCATCCGCACCGACGCCTTCGCCTCCCCGGTGGCTCAGCTTGTCGCCGACGCGGTCCTGCTCGCCGGCGAGCACGGCACGCCCCCCGCGCTCGACGCGGTGCTGGCCGAACTCGACCCCGAGCACGAGCTGGCCGAGCCGGCCGCGTCGTGGGCCGTCGTGCTGTTCCGAACCGCCGAGAGCCGGGCCGGTCAGCACCCCGAACGCCTGCGACGGATCTTCGACGAGTGCCTCCAGGCCGCCGGTCTTGAGGATGAGCGGGGAATCATCGCCGAGCCCAAGCCGGACGGCCAACAATCAGGACCGGCGGACGCCGATTCGTTCGCGCGGTTCGTCGAACGCCAGCGGGCGTTGCACCAGAAGTACGGCCGGGCGGGCACCCCCCGCCTGAGCGAGTGAGCACAACGCCCGGCGGACCCGGGCGCGCGGGCCTTGGGGACGCACGGACGGGCAGGAGGCCCGGCGTCCCGCGTCAAGCCAGCAGGAGCGTGAAGTGATCGGAATGCTGCACCCGGCCGTGGAAGAGATGCTCACCCTCGGGGCGCGCCGCGGGTGGATGAGCTACGAGGAACTCAACAACATCCTCCCCGACGCGATGGTCGAGACGCGCACCCTCCACGACCTGATGACCCGCATCGACGCGGCCGGCATCGAGCTGATCGACGAGATGGAGTTCCGCGCCCGCGCCTTCCGCGCCGCCCGCTCCGGCGAGCCGATCACCATCGCCCCGCCTCTGTCCGGCCCCTTCCGCGCCATGTCGGTCGCCGGGGGAGAGAACCTGGGCGAGGGCGAACGCCTCCGCGTCCGGGTCAACGCCGTCCACTACGAGAACGGCGCGACCATCAAGCCCGCCGAACTCCGCCGCCTCGCCGGGGACGCCACCGAGTCGTTCGACAACCAGGAGGCCGAGCGCGATGTGGCGGAGGCCTCCGCCCTCGACGCCGACTCGATCTCCCGCGATCTGGACGAGGCCGAGACCGAGCCGGGCGCGCGGCGCATCGACGACCCCGTCCGCATGTACCTCTCCCAGATGGGCTCCATCCCGCTGCTGACGCGCGAGGAGGAGATCCGCCTGGCCAAGAAGATCGAGACCACCCGCATCATCTTCCGGCGCCGCTGCCTGCAGAGCGACTACATCGTGACGCTCGCTGTTTCGACCCTGCGCAGCGTCTGCTCCGGGGAGCTGCCATTCGACCGCACCCTGCGCATCTCCACCCTGGACGAGCACGCCAAGGACAGGCTCGCCCAGCGCATCCCCGCCAACCTGCCCACCATCGAGAAGCTCCTTGAGCTCAACAAGCAGGATTGGGAGGCCATCGAGTCGCTCCGCGGCGACGACGGCCGCTTCACCAACAGGAAGGAGGCCGCCCACCTCCGCCAGCGCATCGAGACCCGGCGTCGCCGCCTGGCCGCCCTCATGGAGGAGCTCTGTCTGCGCACGGGGCGCATCGTGCCCCTGATGCGCAAGCTCCGCTCCATCTCCGAGAAGATGCAGCGCCTCCAGGCCGACATGCTCCAGGCCGCCCGCTTCCCCAAGAGCCACGACGCCGAGGACCTGGAGGTCATGCGCGAGGAGCTCGACGGCCTCCGCGCCCTCGCCCTGGCCGAGCCGGAGGACCTGGCCGCCCGCGTCAAGGACATCTCCACCGTCTTCTGGGAGTACGAGCAGTCCAAGCGCGACCTCTCCGGCGGCAACCTCCGTCTGGTCGTCTCCATCGCCAAGAAGTACCGCAACCGCGGCCTGGGCTTCCTGGATGTCATCCAGGAGGGCAACACCGGCCTGATGCGCGCCGTGGACAAATACGAGTACAAACGCGGCTACAAGTTCTCCACCTACGCCACCTGGTGGATCCGCCAGGCCATCACCCGCGCCATCGCCGACAACGCCCGCACCATCCGCATCCCCGTCCACATGATCGAGACCATGACCAGGCTGCGCAACATCCAGAAGGAGATGCTGCAGTCCACCGGCCTCGAGCCGACGATGGGCGAGCTGGCCGAGAAGGCCCAGATCCCCGAGCGCGAGGTCCGGCGCATCCTCCGCATCGGGCGCCACCCCGTCTCGCTCGACCGGCCGATCGGCGAGAGCGAGGACTCCAACTTCGGCGACTTCATCGAGGACAGCCACCAGTCCAGCCCCGCCGACACCGCCGCCCAGGAGATGCTCCGCCACCGCCTCGAGCAGGTCCTCAAGACCCTCACCTACCGCGAACGGGAGATCATCAAGCTCCGCTACGGCATCGGCGACGGCTACACCTACACCCTCGAGGAGGTCGGGCGCATCTTCAAGGTGACGCGCGAGCGCGTCCGCCAGGTCGAGGCCAAGGCCATCCGCAAGCTCCAACACCCCGTCCGCGCCCGCAAACTCCGCGGCTTCGTCCAGAACGAAGAGCAGACCGAATAGGTAGGTCGGCACTCCGTGCCGACTCTTCTCCCCCCTCCCTCTCCCGCCCCCCCGGCGGGAGAGGGCCGGGGTGAGGGCTCCTTCCTTCTACCACTTCTTCCAACCCCTCCCTCCGCTTTGTCTCTCCGTCTCTTCTCCCCCCTCACCCCCGCCGCGCCGACTCGGAGTCAAACTCCATCACGATCGTCGTCGGCACCGCCGGGTACTCCACCCGCACGCGGAACACATCGAAGGCTTCGGGCGCCCAGCCCAGCACGCCCAGCGTCTCGTCCACCGCGTCGGCGTAGCCGGGCGCCTCGTCCAGGCCCAGGTGGTCGGGCGTCGCCCGCAGCACCTCCAGGTCCGGCGGGTTGGGCAGCTCGTCCGCGGGCTGGTGCTGGCTGCCGAGGTCCGACGCGAACAGGTCCGACAGCATCGACACCCGCGGCGCGGCCCGGTGGAACATGTCCCGGTGCATCAGCACATCGAACACCGCCATCTGCGTCGGCACCCGCACCCCGAACCGCGTCCGCAGCGGCGGATCACCCGGCTCGGCGTACCGCGGCTGGATCGACCGCACCACCTCGCCCGTGATCAGGTCGAACCGCCCCCGCTTGCCCACCGGCCCGGGCCCCAGCTGGAACTCCACCGCCCCGTGCGGCCCCGGCACCCGGTCGATCGGCGGCAGCGGGTCCGTGCAGTACGACCGCATCACCGGCAGCCCGTCCCCGATCGTCATCCCCTCCAGCGCGGGGTCGATCGGCTCGCGCTTGAAGTCCGAGTGGACGCCCTCCGGCCGGCGCAGCGTCGTCCGCCCCACCCGCCACGGCACATGCTCGCGCAGGCGCTGGCACGCGATGATGCCGCGCATGGTCGCCACATCCATCATCTCGCCCCCGTTGGCCGGATGCACGATGTACGCCAGCAGGTTCGCCCGGCACTCGATGCCCCAGATGTACCGCGATCCCTGGTAGGCCAGCCGCCGGTGCTCCAGGGCCGACCGCTCGTCGCTGGTGTGGGCGGCCAGCAGGGTGTCGAACCCCGCCCGGTTCTCGGCGTGGCGTGTCACGCACCGGTGGAACGACTCGCCCGCCCGCAGCACCGCCTTGATCTGCCCCTCGTCCGCCCCGTCCCGCCTCAGCCCCTCGGCGATGATCCCGATGCCCGCCCGCCCGGGCACGAACAGCGCGCCCGAGAACGGGTCCGCGTTCGACAGCAGCCAGTGCAGCTTCCACCCCAGCTTGGTGTCCAGCCCGAGATCGCGGGACAGCTCGGCCGGCGCCCGGGCCGCGTCCGCGTCCTGCTCGCCCAGCGCGGCCCGGATGGTCCGGCGCAGCTCGCCGACCACCGCCCGGACCTCGCTCTGGAAACTCTGCTCGTCGCCGGCCCCCGGCGTGGATGTGTGTGGCATACCCCCACAGGGTATCAGGCGATCCTCTCGCTTGTGGGGCCGACCGAAGCCCCCCGTGACGCCGCCGATGAAATCGGCGGATGCTCCCTCCCCCTTACACCACGATCTCGAACCCCCCCTCCCCGGCCCGCACCCCGATCTCCACGCTGAACTCCCGCTCCACCAGCCCCGACACCCGCCGGCGAAGATCGGTCAGGTACGCCCGAACCGCCTCTTCCCCGCCCTGGACCTCCAGGCACACCGTCCCGTCCGGCTCGTTGCGGACCCACCCCGTCACGGGGTGCGAGCGGGCCGTGTCGCGGGCACGGGCGCGGAAGCCCACGCCCTGCACCCGTCCCTGGAAGTGAATGCGTCGCCGGACCATCCCCATGTTTGTACCACGCCCCGCCCATCCCGACAACCGACAGCCCGCCCCCCCTCCCCGCGTCGGGTGATCCAACCACTTTTCGGTTGAGTTCTTGTGCAGAACGGGCGGGAGATGCACACCGCCGCCCCGGCCCGGTACACTCCGGGCGGGGTAAGGAGGCCCGCCGGCATGACGATGAGCTACAGGGCGTTGTGTTCGGATTTCTATGTGAACATGAAGCTGGGCGTCCGCATGGAGCTGCCCCGCTCGCGCGAGCCGGTGCTCGAACTCTTCGAGCGCATCCGCCGCGAGTACCCCAGGATGGCCTCCTTCCGCCGCTACAAGGACGAACTCGCCCTCGAGTCCGCCCCGGACGACGCCCCGCACCGCTGGATGGCCATCCGTGCCAACTCCGTCCGCACCGGCGTGGTCAACCCCGACAACGACCAGGATATGCACGCCCTCCACCGCACCGCGGCCGAGGTCTGCCCCTACTACCTCTCCATCTCCCCCCTCGACATCGAGTCCATCGAGCTGCTCTACGGCTTCGACCTGGCCGCCCCCGGCAACCACGACGAGATCGTCGCCGCCGCCCTGCTCACCGGCTCCCCCCTGGCCGCCCTGCTCGACGCGGCCGACGCCCGCGTCCACGACTGCCAGCCCGTCCTCGGCCTGACCCTCGACGACGGACGCATCCACGCCGCCATCGAGGTCAAGACCCGCTCCGGCAAGGGCGACCAGCCCGGCGAACGCGGCGCGGGCCACGCCTCCGGCGAGCCGATCTCCCTCTATGTCACCGTCCGCTCCACCGCCCCGATCACCGACCTGAAGACCATGGTCGATCGCGTGGACGAACTCGGCGAGCGCGGCCGCACGCTGGTGGACGCCCTGGCCATCCCCAACCTGCTCATCCCCCTGCGCGACGAGATCGCATCGGGCAGCCTCTGATCGACAAACCGCGACCCGATCAACAAGCCGCGACTGCAAGGGAGCGGCGCACGCGACCGTCACCGCCCGCAAACCACGGGAATCGCCGGCTCGATCCCCGGCACGCTCAGGCTGATAAACTGCCCGCATGGCGACCCTGGCCAACACCGCTGTCGGTTCGATCCTGCTCTGGGTCGTCGTCCTGATCGCCGTCGTGCTGGTCGGGGCGATCGGTATCTTCGCCCTGCGTCGCTCCATGTTCTCGGACCTTTCCAGCCACGCCGACAACGCTGGGCTGTTGGAGCAAATGCGTGCCATGGTCGAACGCGGCGAAATGACCCAGGCCGAGTACGACCAGGCCAGACACGCCATGGTCGAGAAAGCCAAGACCGCCCGCGAGAACCCACGGACACCCTAAACCGGTGCCCCCGTTCGGTCTGCGCCGTCCTGCACGGATTTTGTACGGCTCAATCCGCACCCCTCGGACTGGTTGACACACCGGAGCGTGGATACGCTTCCCGACGGGAAACCGCCCTTTCGCCGGGCCTCTTTCGCCCGCTTTCGGGTTGAGCCGGCCCTGTCGGTTGGCCGATAGCCCTCGTGTCCGTCCCGCAAGGGCGGCATCCATTTCGACCGCACGCACCAAGAGGCCGCGATGACCAACCCACGCCAAGGCGCTTCCGTTCCGCCCACCCCCGTCAGCGCGACCCGTCCCGGCGCCGGGTCCGATTCGGGGTCAGGCTCCGGCGGCTCGGGGTCCGGTGGCGGCGGTGGGGGGGCCGGGGGAAGCGGGGCGGGAGCCGGCGGGGGGGGGGGCGGCGGCGGGGGGTTCCGCGGGCGCAAGGTCACCACCTGCTCCTTCTGCGGCAAGACCAGCCGCGATGTCGGCCCGATGGTCGAAGGACCGGGCGAGGTCTACATCTGCTCCAACTGCGTCGATCTGTGCCAGAACATCTTCCGCCAGGAGCGCCGGCGCGTCTCCTCCGTCTCCGCCCAGCTCAGCGAGATCCCCACCCCGCGGGAGATCGTCGAGTTCATGAACCAGTATGTCATCGGCCAGCGCAACGCCAAGCGTTCGCTGTCCGTCGCCGTCCACAACCACTACAAGCGCCTGCTCCACGCCGAGAGCGACAACGCCAAGGACATCGAGCTGGACAAGTCCAACATCCTGCTCATCGGCCCCACCGGCTCGGGCAAGACGCTGCTCGCCCAGACGATGGCCCGCCTGCTCAAGGTGCCCTTCGCCATCGGCGACGCCACCACGCTGACCGAAGCCGGCTATGTGGGCGAGGATGTCGAGAACCTGCTGCTCAAACTCCTCCAGGCCGCCGACTTCGACATCGAGGCCGCCCAGCGCGGCATCATCTACATCGACGAGGTCGATAAGGTCGGCAAGACCTCCAGCAATGTCTCGATCACCCGCGATGTGTCCGGCGAGGGCGTCCAGCAGTCCCTGCTCAAGATGCTCGAGGGCACCGTCGCCAATGTCCCTCCGCAGGGCGGACGCAAGCACCCCGAGCAGCAGTACATCCAGTTCGACACCCGCAATGTCCTCTTCATCGTCGGCGGCACCTTCGTCGGCATGGAGGACATCATCCGCCGCCGCCTCGGCAAGACCAAGATCGGCTTCACCAGCCACGAGTCCGACCCCAACCGCCCCATCGCCGACGAGAAGGCCGAGCGTGAATGGCTGCTCAGCCAGGTCACCAACTCCGATGTGGTCGATTTCGGCCTGATCCCCGAGCTGGTCGGGCGTCTGCCCGTCATCACCCCCCTGATGCCGCTGACCGACGAGGCCCTGGTCCAGATCCTGACCGAGCCCAAGAACGCCATCATCCGTCAGTACCAGCACCTGTTCAGCCTCGAGGGCGCCAAGCTCACCTTCACCGAGGGCGCGCTGCTGGCCATCGCCCGCAAGGCCGCCAAGCGCTCCACCGGCGCCCGCGCTCTCCGCGCGGTCATGGAAGAGATCATGACCGACCTGATGTACGACCTGCCCGACATGGACAACACCAACGCCGAGTATGTCGTCGACGCCGACCATGTCGAACGCCACCGCACCCTCAAGGACATCCGCGTGGCCAAGGCCCACACCGCGTAAACAAGCGGTGGTACAGGCGTCCCCGCCTGTGCGGGTTTCCAGTTCGCCCCGAACGCAAGTGAGTGGATGGTCTCCCGTTCACGCCCACGATGAGTCCTCGAATCGTGAGGTTCCCCGTGACGCCGCCGATGCAATCGGCGGATTCCGACCCCCCCCGTGGGGCCGACTCCCAGTCAGCCATCCCCCCCGCAAACACAAAGCCCCGCCGATCGGCGGGGCTTTTCTTGTTCGTTGGTCCGGTGATCCGGCGCGGGCGGGTCTACTCCGGCTCGGCGTTCAACGCCGTCGCCACCATGATCTCCTCGCCCCCCGCGATCACCGACGCCAGCGCGTACACGACCACATCCGTGTCCAGCACCGACCGCGCCGCGCTCGGACGCCGCGCCAGCAGGTGCAGCGGCGTGTCGTGGTCGTCCCTCGGATCGTTCGACGGCATGGCCACCCCGGCCTCCGCCCGGATGAGCAGCGCGAGGTTCGCCCGCGCCCAGGCCGAGGCCGTCAGCAGCGCGGCCACCGCCTCCCCGGCCCCTTGGTCGTCCGTCGCCACCGCGTGCAGACGCCCCTCGTCGTCGCAGGCCAGCTCCACGCCGGGCGCGGCCGGGCACCGGGCCTCGATCGGACGCAGCCCTTCGATCAGGCACGCCAGCGGCTCGCGCAGGCGGGTGATCCGCGGCTCCACGATCCGATCGTCCGCGGGCGTTCCCGCCGGCGCGCGCTGCGCCGTCACGACAACCTCCGTCTGAGGCTCCGGCGCGATCGCCTCTTCCGCCGGCGTGTCCTCGGTCAGACGCAGCACCGACGCGGGCACGGCCTGCGCGGGCGTCGCCCCCCCCCGACTGCCCAGCAGCACACCCAGCGCGTACTCCGCCGCGTGTGTTTCGTCCGACCGGCACACCGTCACCGTCCCTGTCGCGTCGATGCGACCGGAGGCGTCGAGGATCTCGATCGGCCGGTCCAGGAACGCCTTGCACGCCTTGGCGATCTTCTGGCGCGCCGCCTCGATCTCCGGGCCGGGGTTGCCCATCACCGCCACCCGCAGACGCGGGCCGGCCTCGGGGTCCAGCCGATCGTCCAGCGCGGCGGCCAGCGTCTTGATCAGCCGGTACGACGCGACCACCGCCGCTTCGTCCGACGCGGTCAGGATCGTCACCTCGTCCAGGCCCGCCCGTTCGAGCAGTTCCGGCTCGGCCGTCTCGTCCACGCGCAGCACCACCCGGGCCGCCGCGTGCCGGGCGATGGTCACCCCGGTCTCCACATCGTCCACCGGCTCGATCTGCGCCGTGTCCCGCCCCGTGATGACATCGATGGCCACCGATCCCCCCGCGGCCCGCACCAGCGCCACCGTCTCGTTGCGCTTCCGCGCCGACAGGCACGCATACTGCCGCACCCACAGCGAGGCCCGCACCGGCAGGTGCCCCAGGATGACGAGTTCGACCAGCGGGCGTCCCTCCTCGGCCTCGTCCGCCGGTGTGTGGGTCGCCGCTCGTACCGCCGTGCCCTCGAACCGCCCGCGCTCCGTTTCCGCGGGATGCCGCGTGGAGGCGGCCGGCGTCGATCCGCTCCCCGGCCCGCGCGGGTCCATCGGGGCCGGCGCGAACGGCGCATCGCCCAGGAACAACTCCGCCAGCGCGTCATGCTCGGACTGCTCCGTCCCGGTCAGCCGGATCGACGGGCGATGAGAGCAGGGTGTGGGTGGAGGGGTGTCGTTCCGGTCCATCGTGGCGAGCCTCCGCTCGGATGCCCCGGCCGTCCGGGCCGGGCGTGGTGGTCAGGTGGCCACCGCGAGGTTGTTCTCACCGCCCATGCCGTTCGTCAGCCGGGCGGGGTTGTACGGGTCGCACTGCCAGACCCCGTCGATCACCAGACGATATTCGTACCGTCCGGGCGGGGTTTCGATCCGCCGCTCGAAGATACCCAGTTCGGGCCGCCGCGTCATCTCCCCCTCGGAGGGATTCCACCCGTTGAACGATCCCGCGACCGCTACAGACCGAACCCCCGCGCAAGGTTGAACAAACAGCAGGCCCCCGGACACCGCCCGGCACCCCCACAGGTGTCGAACACTCTCGGGATTGCCCCCAGCAAAAAAATCCGCAGCGGCATCCTCGACCAGCTCGATGACCACCGCCTTCTGCGGCATCAGCGACCGCCGGATCGGTGGTGCCGGGCGCTGGGCGGTCAGCGTCGCCGCCTTCATCGCCATCTCCTGCGCCCGCGACAGCGGGGCCTCCGTCGCCTCCCCTCCCGCCGTCCCCGACCCTCCCTCCGCGGAGCGAACGCCCGGCCCGGTCAGGGCGGGGTCGCGCGCCGGAGGAGGGGGGGGTTGCGTGCCCTCCTCCGTGCCCGGCTCGGGGCGTTCGATCTCCGCGTGCTCGATGATCCACTCGCACAGCGACCCGTAGTCCTCCGCGCCCGTGGACTGCGGGGCGTGGTCCTCCACCGGGCGTCCGAACGAGGCGGCTTCCTTCACCTCCGGGTCCAGCCGGATCACGGCGGGGATCACAGCCGCCCCGAAGCGGTCGCGCAGGTCGTCCAGCAGGTCGCGGGCCAGCGGCAGACACGGGTCGTACATCGTCGCCAGCAGCCGGATGCGCGGCTCCACGCCCACATGCCGCGTGACCGACCGCGCCGTCTGGATCTGCTTGCCCGCGCCCCGCAGGGAGAAGAAACTGGTCTCCACCGGGATGATGACCTCCGTCGAGGCCGCCAGCGCGTTGTAGCTGAGCAGCCCGATCGAGGGCGGGCAGTCGATCACCACCGCGTCGTACCGCCGCGGCGTCGGCCCGTCCGGCTCGCGTGCCCGCTTCGCCTCCATCGTCAGCCGGTCGATCACGCTCGCCAGCTTGTTCTGCGGGTTCTCCATGTCCGCCAGCCCGCCCCGCGCCGCTTCGAGACCCGCCAGCTTCATGCGGCTGGGCAGCAGATCAAACCCGCGCCCCACATGCCACAGCAGCCGATCCCGATCCAGCGCCGCGCCCTCCGGCGCGCGCAGCGCGTCCGACACATCCAGGTCCACGCGGTCTTCCGGCACGCCCAGACCCGCGGCGCAGTGGGCCTGGGGGTCCAGGTCCACCAGCAGCGTCCGGAACCCGCGCCGGGCCAGACCCGCCGCGATATTGATCGCGCTCGTGGTCTTGCCGCAACCCCCCTTTTGATTGATGATCGCGATCGTGCGCATCAAGCGGGTGCCCCAAGCGGGCGTCGAACGACGCCCGAACCCATTTCGGCTCCGATAACCCGGATGCTCCAAGTTTCGATGCCAGCGGGACTTGGGACCGCCCGAACGGGGGGACGGAGAACTCCTTAGCGGTTCCCCCGCACCGCCCGTGCTTACCGACGGATCGCCGCGATCCCCGCCCGCACACCGGCGGCGTCCGGATCACATACCACCGCGCACTTTCCCCGTCCGACGGGCAGAACCAGGCGCAGGCTGCCCCCGGTGGCCTTCTTGTCCGCCCCCATCCGCGCCAGGATCTCGGCATCGTCCGGCAGGTTCGCCACCCCGGTCGGCAGCCCGATGGTGTCCAGCACGGAGACCACCTCGTCCCCGACCGCCGCATCGCACAGGCCCAGGGTCTCCGCGCACCGGCACGCGGCGACCAGCCCCAACGCCACCGCCTCCCCGTGGTGCAAGGGGGTCAGGTCCGGGCGGGCCGCGTCCGGCGTGAGATGGGCGAGCGTCTCGACCGCGTGGCCGAAGGTGTGCCCCAGGTTCAGCAGCATGCGCACCCCGGACGCCTCGAACGACTCCCGCTCGTCCCGGCGCACCACCTCGCCCTTGAGCGCCACCGACCGCTCGATCAACCGATCCGCCGCCCCGTGCTCGCCCGCCAGCACGCCGGGCAGCAGCGTGAGCGTCTCGGCCATCAGGTCCGCGCCGGTGATCCCCTCGGCGATCATCGCGTGCTTGACGCACTCGGCCAGCCCCGCCCGGCGCTGCCGGTCGGGCAGCGAATCCAGCAGACGCGTGTCGGCCGCCACGCTCAGGGGCTGGTGGAACGCGCCGACCATGTTCTTGAGCAGGCGCTCGCCCGCGCCGGTGCGCACCAGCAGGTTCACGCCGGTCTTCCCGCCGACGGAGGCGTCCACCATCGACAGCAGGGTGGACGGGCACTGCACGACCGGCACGCCCCGCTGGTAGCTCGCCGCCGCGAACCCGGCCAGATCGCCCACGATCCCGCCGCCCAGCGCCACCACGGGGTCCACGCGGGAATGCCCGCTCGCGCCCATCTCCGCCAGCAGCCGCTCCAGCGTTGCGATGGACTTGTCCGCTTCGGTGGGCGTGACCCGGGCGAGGGTGGGGCGCAGCCCCGCCGTCCGCAGCGATTCGGCCAGCTCGTCGGCGAAGACCTCCGGCACGCCGGCGTCCGCCACGACGAAGGCTCGCATCGCCCGGTCCCCGAGCGCGGCCCGGATCTCCATCGGAACGCTCAGCACCGCGCCCGGGCCGATGTGGACGGTGTACGACCGCTCGCCCAGATCGACTCGGACGGTGCGGGCGTTCATCTCGGCACGCCCTGCTTGTCCGCGCCGGGCGCTTCCGGCTCGATCCGCGCCGCGTCCGGCCACATGGATTCCAGGTCGTAGTACGCCCGCGCGTTCGGCTCGAACAGGTGCACCACCACATCCACGAAGTCCGCCAGCAGCCAGGTCGCGTTGTCGTCCGCCGACACATGCAACGCCCGCGTGCCGAACCGGGCCGCCGTCGCGTCCAGGTTCTTCAGGGCCGAGCGCATCTGCCGCTCCGAGGTGCCCGACCCGATCACCAGGCAGCCCGTCACCGTCGTCAGGGCCGCGATGTCGAGCACCTCGACATGCTCGCACTTGTCGTCCATCAGCGACCGGGCGACCGCCGCCGCGAAGGCCCGGGCGCCCTCCCGGTCCAGCACCCCCGGCTGGTCCGACGCCGAAGCGCCGGCGCGCGGCTTGGGGCTGGGACGGGAACTGGACGGGTGCGAACGCTCGGTCATGCCTGAATCTTAGGGGCGTCCGTCTTCCGGAAGCGGCGGGTGCATGGGCGGAAGGGGGGGCGGGGGGGTGGGTGTGGTCCACAGGCTCGCACGCCAGGAGCCCGCGTGCCGGGCCGGGCCGCACGGGTCCAGCGTGTGCTCGGACAACGCCCGCCGCGCCGACTCGGCCGACTCGTCCGACGAGCCGATGCACAGCAGGTGCCCGCCCGGGCGCAGCACCCGCACGACCTCGTCCAGCGTCCGCATCCGGTCCGCCGGCGTCGCGTCGTCGCGGAACGGGTCCGTCACCACCACCGCGTCGAACGCGCCGTCCAGTTCGCCCGACAATGTTTCGACCCACCCCAGCTCGAACCCGAGCTGCGCGGGCGTGTACCGCTGCCGCGCGAACCGCACCGACTCCCCGTCCCGGTCCAGCGCGACCACCCCGCCCGAAGGCCCGACGAGGTACGCCAGGTACACCGCCCCCGCCCCGGTCCCGCACCCCAGCTCCAGCGCGCGATCCCCCGGGCGCACCACTCCGTCCAGCGCCCGCGCCAGTTCCGCCCGTGGGTCCGGCGTCAGGTCGTCGTAGATCCGCGTGGGCGTCGCCCGGATGCGGAACGGGCGCTTGCGCCCGTCCGAATCCGGGAATCGCACCTCGTACTCGCGCACCCCCGGCTCCTGCACGCTGAACGCCGACCGCAAGCCCCCGCCCGGCCCCCCCGCCTCCCCGCCGCCTCCCCGGCCCCCCCGGCGCTCGCGGTACTGCACGCCGTCCACCGTGACCACCCGTCCCGGCCCGACCGCCAGCAGCCGGTCGATCAGGCGCGACAGCAGGCTCCCGCGGCCCCGCCCGCCGTTCGCCACCGGCGCGCCCGCGGCTGCCGCGCGCCCCATCACCCGCGCCCGCCCGTCGGGGCCTCGAACAGCGAACGCGCGAACCGCGCCGTCCTGACAACCGCGCCCGCCGTCCCGTCCTCGGCGCACGCGCGGGCCGTGATCCACCCCGTGGCCTCGGTCTGCGCGCTGATCACCACCGGACGACCGACGCGGGCGTGGGCGGCCATCGCCTTCTCCGGCGTGTTGCACTGGCGCGACAGGTGCAGCAGCACCAGCGTCCCCGCCGGCCCGATCTCCGCCGCCGCATCCGCCGATTCCGCGTTGCTCAGGTGCCCGCCCCCGCCCATGATCCGGCGCTTGAGAAACTCCGGCCGGTCGGACTCGACCTGCATCCTCGGGCAGTAGTTCGACTCGATCGCCAGCACATCCACCCCGGCGAGCATGGCCGTCAGCTCGTTCGTCACATGCCCCAGGTCCGTCGCGTAGCCCAGGTGCGTGCGTTGCCCGGCGCTCTCCGCCTCGAACCGGAACGCCGCCACCCCCAGGCTGTCGTGCGACATCACGCACACCCGGGCCGACAGCGAATCGTCGATCGGCAGGTCATCCCCGAACGGCTCCGTGTGCCGGAACAGCAGCCCCATCCGCCCGGCCCGCCCCATGTGCCGCCTGTGTACCCGCAGGCGCGCCCGCCACCCGCCGGGCCGGATCGCGCGCCCCCAGCCCGCGTGGCAGTGGTCCGTGTCCAGGTGCGTGAAGACGATGTCGTCCACCTCGTCCACGCGGATGCCCCGCTCGGCCAGCAACACCGCCGTCCGCCGCGGCGACAGCCCCGCGTCCAGCAGCACCACCCGGCGCGGCGAACCCGGCCCCGCCCGCCACACCAGCGCCGAGCAGTTGCCCGCGGACCCGCTGGCCAGCACGCACAGGGACAGCCCGAGCGCCGCAGGGAGGGGGGGCGGGAGGGAGGGGGGGCTGACCGCCGGCGCGGCGCTCACTCGGCGAACTCCTCGACCGGCGCGTTCGACGCCAGCCGGTACCGCCGCCCGCCCACCGGCGTGATCGACCGCTTCGTCCCCAGCACGAACTCGTACATGTGGCGCACCGCCCGGCTCTGCTCGCCCCGCTCCTTGAGCTGCGCCAGCAACTCCGCCCGCGGCGGGTTCATCCGGAACACCTCCCGGTACGCCCGGCGCACCGCGTCGATCTCGTCCCGCGTCATCCCCGACCGGCGCATCCCCACCAGGTTCAGTCCCACCAGCATGTTCCGCTGCGCCGTCATGCAGAACGGCGGCACATCGTTCGTCAGCACCGACCCGCCCGAGCACATCGCCAGCCGCCCGATCCGCCCGAACTGGTGCAGCACCACCCCGCCCGACATGATCGCCCGCTCGTGCAGCTCCGTGTGCCCGGCCATCGCGGTGTTGTTGACCATGATCGCATGGTCGCGCACCTCCGAGTCGTGCCCCACATGCGAGTTGACCATCAGGAACACCCGGTTCCCCACCCGCGTCGGCCTGTCCAGCTTGCTCGCGGCGTGGACCGTCACATGCTCGCGGATCAGGCAGTTCTCCCCGATCGTCACCCCCGCCGTCGGCATCCCCGGTCCGAACTTGTAGTCCTGCGGCTCGAACCCGATGCACGCGTTCGGGTACACCACCGTCCCAGCCCCGATCGTCAAAGGCCCCTGCAGGCTCACCCGCGCCAGCAGGCGCACGCCCGGCCCCAGCGTCACCTCCCCGGACACGATGCAGTAAGGACCGATCTCGACGCCCTCGCCCAACTGGACGCGCTCGTCGACCGTGGCGGTGGGATGGATGCTGGGCATGACGCAACTCTAGGTCCGCGTCCATAGGATTCCGCGTGCTTGAGCGTCCCCCGCCCCCCCCGTCAGCCGCACCGTTCGCCGTCATCCGGGCCGGCCGCACCGCCTACCCCGACGCCTGCGAACTCCAGCAGCACCACCACGCCGCCGTCCTGGCTTCCCGGGAAACCCCCTCCCCCCCTGAACCCGGGCGCATCATCCTCACCGAGCACGAACCCGTCATCACCGTCACCCGGCGTCCCGGGGCGGCGGCCCATGTCCTGCTCTCCGCCCAGGCCCTCGCCGCGCGGGGCATCGCCCTCCACGAGACCGACCGCGGCGGCGATGTCACCTACCACGGCCCCGGCCAGCTCGTCTGCTACCCCATCGTCGATCTCAACCGCCTGGGCCTGCGCATCCACGACTACATGCGCGCCCTTGAGGAGGCCGTCATCGCCACCCTCGCCGCCTTCGACATCGAGGCCCGGCGCGATCCCGACGCCACCGGCGTCTGGGTGCCCCGCCCGGGGGAGGGTGGGAGGGACGCCAAGGTCTGCGCGATGGGCGTCCGCGTCCGCCGCTGGGTCGCCCTGCACGGCCTGGCCCTCAACATCGACCCCGACATGGACCACTTCAACCTGATCGTCCCCTGCGGCCTGGCCGGGCGCCCCGTCACCTCGCTCCGCCAGATCAAGGGCGACGCCTGCCCGTCAATGGACCGCGTCGCCGAGGTGCTGGTGGGTGAGTTGTCACGCGCCCTGCTCGGGGAACGCGCGGGCTGAGGTCACTCCTCGCCCGCGCTGCCCGTCTCGCCCGGGGCCTGGCTCTCCAGAATCGACGCCTCATCGGCCGTCGGCTCCGGCAGGCCCAGCTTCTCCCGCACCTTCGCCGTCAGGTCCACGGACGCCGCCGGCGCGATCAGCGGCCTGGCCAGGATCTCCTGCGCCACCCCGCTGATCGAATCGGTCTGCAAGAGGTCCGAACCCGGGCGCGTGGCGAAGACGAAGTCGATACCCGACTCGGCCGCCACCGCCTCCGCCGCCGCGTACACCTTCTTGTACCCCGCCGCGATCTGCCCGGCGATCAGGGTTTGCAGGTCTTCCTGGTAGTTCTGGAAGATGTTCTGCATCAGCTGGTTGTTCTGCTGGAACTCCGCGCCGAGATCCTGAAGATTCGGGTCCTCGGGGTTCGCCTGGGCGATCTCCTGGATCTCCTGGTTCCGCTTCTGCAGCGCCTCGACCTGCTGCTGGGCCTGCGCCTCGAACGCCACCCGCGCCGCCGTCGGTTCCGCGCCCATCACGATCTGGTCGATCAGCCCGAACACATCCACGAACGCGATGCCCCGGTCGGTTGCCGGCGCGCGGCGCTCCGCCTCCGCCCCTCCCACGAAGGCTCCGGCGGCCAGCACGCCCGCGCCGAGCGCGACGCCGAGGGTCAAAGTCTGGATCGTTCGGGACATGGATGCTCCTTGCTGATGGCGGATCGGACCCGCGTGAATGCAACAACTGAACGGCCCGGACGGCAAGACCCGTCCGACCCGACCCCGTACTCTACGGTTCACGCCCCCGCCCGGGTCATCCCCGCGCCGCCACATCCCATCTCACCCCTTTGCCGCCTCCGGCTTCCGAGAAATACCCCATGCGAGACCCCCGACTCGACCGCCTCGCCGATGTCCTCGTCGCCTACTCCACCCGCCTCAAACGAGGCGACCTGGTCATGATCCAGTCCGACCCCGTCGCCCTGCCCCTGGTCGAAGCGATCTACGAACGCGCCCTCCGCGCCGGCGCCCACCCGTTCTGGAAGGCGTCCAGCGAATCGCTCGCCGACATCTTCATGCAGACCGCCGACCAGGCCCAGCTCGACCACTGCTCCCCCCTCGACCGCCACGCCGTCGAGACCATCGACGCCAGCATCGTCCTCTGGGCGGAGCGGAACACCAGGCACTTCTCCGCCATCGACCCCAAGAGGATCGCCGCGTCCCGTGTCGCCCGCCAGGAGATCAGCAAACGCTTCTTCGAGCGCTGCGCGAGCGGCGAACTCCGCTGGTGCGGCACCCTGTTCCCCACCCACGCCGCCGCCCAGGATGCCGAGATGTCGCTGGCCCAGTACGAGCGCTTCGTCTTCGAGGCCGGCCTGCTCCACCTGCCCGATCCCGCCGCCGCGTGGAGAAAGGTCCACGAGTCGCAGGAGCGCGTCCGGGACTTTCTCCAGACCAAGAGCACGCTCCGCTTCACCGCGCCCGCCACCGACGCCCACGACGGCACCGACCTGACCGTCGATGTCGATCCGTCCAGGTCCATCTGGGTCAACTGCGCCGGCACCGAGAACTTCCCCGACGGCGAGGTCTTCACCGGCCCGCAGGGCGTGGACGGCCATGTCAACTACACCTTCCCCGCCGTCTACAACGGGCGCGAGGTCGAGGGCGTCCGCCTCGTCTTCAAGGCCGGCCGCGTCGTGGACGCCAGCGCGAAGAAGAACGAGGACTTCCTCTTCGCCATGCTCGACCAGGACGCCGGCGCGCGCAACATGGGCGAGATCGCCGTCGGCACCAACTACGCCATCAAGAACTTCTCGCGCAACACCCTCTTCGACGAGAAGATCGGCGGCACCTTCCACGCGGCCGTGGGCGCGGGATACCCCGAGTCCGGCAACACCAACGAATCCGCCCTGCACTGGGACATGGTCTGCGACCTCCGCAACGGCGGCGTCATCGAGGCCGACGGCCGGCCCTTCCACAAGGACGGCCGCTTCCTGATCCCCGACGCCCCCGCCCCGGTCTGACCCGCCCTTCACGCCCTCGGCGCGCGCCCCCCGTCCCGGAACGCCCGGCGCGCCGCCAGCGAGCGCAGGTCTACCCCGCACTCCGGACACCACAGCCGGCCGTCCGCATCCGCCGGCACCCCCCGCATGTCATACCCGCAGAACCCGCACCGCCCGTCCGGACCCTTGGCGGCCTCCGTCTCAAAGAGCGCGTCCCACACCGATCCGATCGCGGCCCTGGCCCGCTCCGCGTCCAGCGGTTCGACCACGATTGCCCACCGGTCCCCCCGCCGCGCCCTGGTCTCCACCGCCTCGGCCCCGATGCCCCGGATGCGCAGGCCGTAGAGCAGCATCCGCACATCCTCCGCCCGATCCGCCGTCGTGATGACTTCACCGCGCGTCTCCACCGCCCCACGATAGAGAACAAAGCTCGCACAGGTGCCTCCCTCCCCCCTCCCTCTCCCGCCTCCGGCGGGAGAGGGCCGGGGTGAGGGCTCCTTCCCCTACCCGGCTTCCCTCCATCTTCTTCTTCTTCATTCTTCTTCTTCTCCCCCTCTCCCCCTCTCCCCCTCTCCCCCTCTCCCCC
>CAZNZC010000020.1:0-45026 GCA_964577425.1 uncultured Phycisphaeraceae bacterium | reverse complement strand
GAGGAAGAGACGGAGAGACGGAGAGACGGAGAGACGGAGAGACGGAGAGACGGAGGGGGGGAAGGGGGGAAGTGGGGAAGTGGGGGGCACGGGGGGGGGAGCCGGGGTCGTCTCGTGACGCCGCCGATGCAATCGGCGGATTCTTCCTTCAGGCTCAGGCTTGGGGTTTGTGAAAGACGCGGTGTGTTCTCCCTCGTCGGGCCGGCGTGGGAATCCGCCGATTGCATCGGCGGCGTCACGGAAGAGGCCGACTGGAAGTCGGCCCCACGGGGGGGAATGGTTCGGCCCTCTGGGCCGACGGGGGGATGGAAGCCCCCCGCTCCGGGTGAGAAGGATGGATACCCTCCCGGCTGACTTTGGAAGGAGGTTGGGCATGGCGGAACTGATCCCGGGCAACGCGGTCATCGGGCAGTCGGGCGGGCCGACGGCGGTCATCAACGAGTCGCTGGTGGGGGTGGTCGAGGGCCTGCGGCTGCACGCCAACGCGGGGGTGGCGGGGTCGCCGATCAGGAAGGTGCTGGGGATGCGGCACGGGGTGAAGGGGCTGACCAACGGCGAGTTTCATGATCTGACGGACATCAACCATGACCGGTTGCAGTTGCTGGCCAGGACGCCGTCGGCCGCGCTGGGATCGACGCGGGACAAGCCGGACTCGGCGTACTGCGAGCGGATCTTCGAGGCGTGCAAGAAGCACGACATCCGGTACTTCTTCTACATCGGGGGCAACGACTCGTCGGACACCTGCCGGATCGTGAACGAGCTGAGCAACCGGGGCGGGTACGAGCTGCGGTGCTTCCATGTGCCCAAGACGGTGGACAACGACCTGGTGGAGAACGACCACACGCCGGGGTTCGCTTCGGCCGCGCGGTTCGTGGCCAAGGCGTGCATGGCGGACTTTCTGGACAACATCTCGCTGCCGGGGATCAAGATCAATGTGATCATGGGGCGGCACGCGGGCTTCCTGACGGCGGCGAGCGCGCTGGCGCGGCGTGACGACCGGATGAAGCACGAGGGGCCGACGACGGACGGGCCGCAGCTGATCTATCTGCCCGAGGTGGCGTTCGACATCGAGCGGTTCACGCAGGATGTGGCGGCGATCTACGAGAGCAAGGGACGGGTGCACATCGCGGTGAGCGAGGGGGTGTGCGACGCGCAGGGCAACCCGATTGCGGCGAAACTGATCGAGAACGCGCAGACGGACGCGCACGGGAATGTGCAGTTGTCCGGCTCGGGCGCGCTGGGGGACGCGCTGTCGAACCATCTCAAGAGCGCGCTGACGGCGGCGGGCGGCAAGCCGCCGCGGGTGCGGGCGGACACCTTCGGGTATGTGCAGCGGTGCTTCCCGGATCAGTCGGAGGTGGACCAGCGGGAGGCGCGGGGCACGGGGCGGTTCGCGGCCATGCTGGCGGCGCAGGGGGATCTGGACGGCTCGGTGACGATCAAGCGGGTGCATCCGATCGGGAGCGGGCAGCCGTACGCCGCGCGGTACGAGCGGGTGGACCTGGAGGCGATCGCGGCGAAGACGCGGCACATGCCGACGGAGTTCATCGAGGGGCACAGCAATGTGTCGCGGGCGTTTCTGGATTACTGCCGGCCGCTGGTGGGGGAGCTGCCGTTGTTTGATCGGCTTTGAGGGGGGAAGAGACGGAGAGACGAAGCGACGGAGGGGAGAAGAGGGGGAGTGGTGGGTTTTTGCGCTCGCGGGTGTTCTGGTGGTCAGGGGATGATGAGCTGCGCGAGCATGAGTAGGTGGCGGATTCCCGGGAGGAGGACCGCCACGGCGAGCCAGAGAATGGCGGAGTTGAGGCGGTGCCCCTGGCGGACCACCTGGTGCGGAAGGCGCGATGAGCCGCGAGATTCGGTCAGGATGCGGGCGGCGTAGCAGAGCGAGACGAACGCGCCGAGCGTGCCAAGCCCGAGCGTGACCATCATGCTCCCGAATGTCCTCCATGTGGAGGCCTGCGGCGGGCCGTTGGGCAGGTACACCACGGCGTTGCTCAGTTGCCAGAGTTCGCCCAGGTTGAACAGGGCGACGACCAGAGCGGCGGATGCGATCGAGAACGCGATGATTCGCAGGCGTTTCGGGCCGAGGACGGCCGCGAATGGGAGATTCTCAGCCGTGATGATGTCGGTTCCGCATTCCGGACAGGCGGCGGTGGTGCTGTCGCGACGGTTGTAGTTGCAGTTTGGGCAGGGGATATCGCGGGCGCGGAGGAAGACGGTTGCGAGTTCGTCGGGGGTGGCGGGGGTTGGGTGTTGCATTTTCAGTCCCAGATGATCGCGGGGTCCAGTCGGTCCTGGATGTATTGGATGCGACCCGGGATGGCCCAGGCGTGCTCGATAAGTTTGTGGGTGAGGAAGATCATGGCCGCGAGGATCCAGAACCGCGTTCGGCGTTTGTGATCGCTGGCGAGCAGTGCCCGTATCCCGAGGACCGCCGCCGCCGTGGGCAGCAGGATGGCGCCGGCCACGCGCAAGATCAGGAGTGCCGGATGAGATGACACTTCCAGATCATGCCGGAACCCGATCGCCGTGTACATGAGTGACCACGCGAGATCGGCCCCGAGGACCAGGAAGGCGACCACGATGAGCAGGGCCGCGGTGCGCGGGATTCCGCGGGGTGTCGGGTTGAGTGAGAGGGAGGTGTGGCATTCCGGACAGGCGGCGGTGGTGCCGTCGCGGCGGTTGTAGCCGCACTTGGGGCAGGGGACATCGCGGGCGCGGAGGAAGACGGCGGCGAGTTCGTCGGGGGTGGCGGCTTGTCCGGGTTCGGCCATTGTGGGAGACTACCGTGGTCGGCAGCGGAACACAAGGGCGGTGTTGTGTTTGAAGGGCGATTGGGAGGCCGCTTCCTGGCGGGCGCGGCTTGTTTGGAGAGGAGGGCGCGATGGCGGAGGTGCTCGGGTTCGAGGCGCGGGAGGTGACGCTCAGGGACGGGCGGCGGGTCTGGTTGCGGGCGGGGGGGCCGGACGACGCGGGGGCGTATCGCGATTACTTGTTGCGGGCGGTGCCTTCGGCGGAGGGGGTTGGGCTGTTTGTGGACGAGGTGCGGTCGGTTGAGTTTTACCGGGAGCGGCTGGCGAAGTTTTCGCCGGAGTGGGGCGGGCTGGGGTTGTTTGCCGAGCCGGTTGGGGAGCGGGTGGGCGGGCGGCCGGGGTCGGAGGGGTCGGGGGTGATTGTGGGGGATTGCGGGTTGTCGGGGTTTGAGGTGCGGAAGCTGGCGGGGGTTCTGGTGCTGGGGATGATGTGCGACCAGGGGTGGCGGGGCGTGGGGCTGGGGCGGGCGATGCTGACGACGGCGTTGGAGTGGGCGCGGGCGTCGCCTTCGGTGCGGCGGGTCGAGCTGGGCGTGCTGGCGTCGAACCCGGGCGCGGCCGCGCTGTATCGGTCGGTCGGGTTTGTGGAGGAGGGGCGGTTTGCGGGCCGCTTCCGTCAGGCGGACGGGTCCCTTGTGGACGATCTGGCGATGGCGTTGCCGGTGGGGTGACGGGGCGGATGACGATGGGGCGGGGGTTGGGTTGGGGCTGGGGGCGCGTGATCGGGGTCGGGCGCGGGTGGGGTTGGACTTGGGGGGGCGGTGGGGGCTTGGGGGGTTTGTGGTGGACGATGTGCTTGTGGTGATGCGTGTGCTTGTGGGTGTGGTACTCCGTGAAGTGGTAGGACTCGTGGTAGTTCAGGAAGTGGTATTGGTTGGCGCAGCCGTCGTGGCCGAGGTCGCAGGTGATGGGGAGGACGACGACCTGGGTGGGATGGTGGCCGTGGTGGCCGTGGCTGTGATGGTCGTGGTAGGAAGTGTGTTCGGCATGCACCGGCGCCGGACGATGGTGGACCACGCGGGTGTGGTGGGTTGTGTGGCGGGCGGCACGGTGGCAGCCGGTGAGTTGGAGGGTGAGCAACACTGTCAGCGTGAGGGCGGCGGGCGTGGAGATCGGATGGTGGGTGCGCATGGTCGGCTCCTTGCTTGAGCGGCGGTCCTGGGGGGGACCGTCGTTTCTCTGGCGGCGCTGACCGTTGATTTTGGGAATGCGCTGAGACGGGTCACAGTTGAATCTCGGGCGGGATCCGTATCAACCGCCGGAGCCAGTACAAGCCGCGACTGCAAGGGAGCGGCCGGGACCGCCAACCGACGATCCGATGCCGGGCGATCGGCAACGACCAATCAAATCGGCATACTCCGCTACGGACGCAACCGCGGCCGCTCCCTTGCAGTCGCGGCTTGTCGTCAGACCACGCCCGAGATTCAAGCGGAATCCGTGCTACTGGCGCCAGCGGCGGACGGCGACGCCGTCGCGGAAGGCGATGTTCAGGGCGTGTTGCTGGGTGGTGTCGGATGAGCCGCTGAAGATGAGGAAGACGCTGCCGCTGCTGGAGGACTGGCGGGTCCAGCGCCAGGTGAGGACTTCCTCGCCGGTGTCGTTGACGGCTCGGGTGGTCGGCTCGCCGAGGATGGTCACGGCCTGGTCGGGGGTGGTCTCGAAGAGGACCACGCGGGACTCGGCGCCAGGATCGACGCGGTTGCCGCTGAAGGAGGAGGAACTGTCCGAGGTGACGAGGCAGCCGGGGAGGGTTGTGAGGGTGATGGCGGCGAGGGCGGCGGCGAGGCGGTGGGGGAACATTGGAGGCTCCTGTGTGCGGGGGGTGTTTGTGTTTGGACCGCGTGGCGGGGTGGGGTGCTGACAGGTTGTTGGGGTGATTGGGGCGGAAGTTGCGGGGGGGGGGGGAGCGACGGAGGGACGAAGCGACGGAGCGACGGAGGGGGGCAGGGAAGACAAGAGAGAAGAGTCCGCTTCCTTCGTGCGCGGCTACAAATCAGGGTGTGCGGCTACAAATCCATGTGCGCGGCTACAAGGGTTGGGCGAGGAGGCGTTCGGTGTCGTCGAAGTCGGTGTTCATGGCGGTGATCTCGTCGGGGTCGGTGAGCTGCATGGCGACGAAGCGGGCGCGTTGGAGGCTGATGCGGGCTTCCGTGAACCGCCCGGCGGCGTGGTAGGCGCGGGCGGTGGCTTCGAAGAGGCAGGCGTGGTCGAAGGGGGTCAGGGCGCGGTCGGTGCAGAGATGGCGGCAGCGTTCGGCGTGGTGGAGCGATGGCTCCGGGCGCTGGAGGGCGGCGTAGACGCGGGTGAGCTGCCAGTGGGAGCGGAAGTGCTGTTGCGGGCCGCCGACGCGGAGCCAGAAGTGGGCGGAGGCGTGGGCGGCGTGGACGAGTTCGTCCTCCTGCTCGGGGGTGCGGGGGGACGGGGCGTCGAGCAGGGTCCGGGCGTGGTTGAAGAGGTCGGCGGCGAGCTTGCGGTCGGAGGCGGCGGTCATGGGCCAGCATACGCGGCGGGGGGGCGGGGGCGGGGGGAATACGCTTTGCGGATGGGCGAGCCATCCGACAGGTCGGCACCGAGGGAGGCGGCGGTGGCGGTCGTGCGCCGGCTGCGGGAGCACGGGTTCACGGCGTACCTGGCGGGGGGGTGCGTGCGGGACGAGCTGCTCGGGCAGGTTCCCAAGGACTTCGATGTCGCCACGGACGCCGTGCCGGACCACATCCGGGTCATGTTCAGGCGGACGGCGGAGGTGGGGGCGGCGTTCGGCGTGATGCTGGTGCGTGAGTTCGGGCCGACGATCGAGGTGGCGACCTTCCGGGCCGACGGGCCGTACACGGACAAGCGGCGGCCGGACTCGGTGCGGTTCAGCGATGCGCGGGCGGACGCGCAGCGGCGGGATTTCACGGTCAACGCGCTGTTCATCGATCCGCTGGCCGAGGGCGATGCGCGGGTGATCGACCATGTGGACGGGCGGCGGGACCTGACGGAGCGCACGCTGCGGGCGGTGGGTGATCCGGACAAGCGGCTGGCGGAGGATCATCTGCGGGCGTTGCGGGGGGTGCGGTTCGCGGCGCGGTACGGGCTGGCGATCGAGGCTGGCACGGCGGCGGCCATGAGGCGGCACGCGGCGCGGCTGGAGGGGGTGTCTCGGGAGCGGATCGGGGAGGAGGTCCGGCGGATGTTCACGCACGACAGCCGCGGGCGGGCGGCGCGGCTGCTGGAGGAACTCGGGCTGGCGGCGGCGGTGCTGGGGGGGACGGAGCGGGGGTACGACGGGTCGGCGATGGACGGGCTGGCGCCGGAGGCTTCGTACGCGGCGGCGTTGATGGCGTGGCTGATCGGGCGGGGAGTGGGGGGGAGGGAAGCGACGGAGCGACGGAGCGACGGAGCGATGGAAGGGGGGAGAGGGGGAGAGGGAGAAGAGAAGGGTCCGCTTCCTTCGTGCGCGGCTGCAAAGGGGTGGGGGCAGTGGCGGGCGGACGCGCCGGACGCGGGGGCGGTGAGCGCCGTGCGGGCGGCGTTGCTGCTGTCGAACGACGAGCGCGACGCGCTGCGCGATGGGCTGCACGCGCTGGCCGTGCTGCGCGGCGGGTGGGACGGGCTGGGAGAAGCGGGGCGAAAGCGGCTGGCGTCCGGCCCTGGGTTCGGCGATGCGCTGGCGGTGCTGTTGGCGACGGATCGGGCGCGGGCGGCGGCGGTGTACGCGGAGGTGGAGCGGCTGCGCGGGCGGTTCGGGGGGTTGGCTCCGGCGGCGTTCGTGGACGGGGAGGCGTTGATCGAGATGGGAATGACGCCGGGGCCGCGGTTCGCGGAGATCCTGCGGGCGGTGTACGACGCGCAGTTGGAAGGGCGGGTGCTGGACGCGGCGGGGGCGCGGGCGATGGCAGTGGAGTTAGGGATTGGGGATGAGGGATTGGGCATTGGGAAGAAATGAGGGAACAGCCGTCAGCCATTTGCCATCAGAAGGTATAGATAGAACGCCCGCAGGGCGCTCCTCCCCTCATGCCTAATCCCCTATCCCTAATCCCTTCTTCCCCCCCTGCCTACCATCACAAACACCCAGCAAACAACGGAGTTTTCCCCATGACCAGCCTCGCGACCAGTGACTTTGTGCCCGCGGATCTTGATGCTTCGAAGTGGGCCAATGTGGAGCCGCTGTTCGAGGAGTTGCAGCGGCGGGAGGTGGGGTCGGCGGGCGAGTTCGAGGCGTGGCTGCTGGACCGGTCGGAGCTGGACGCGGCGCTGTCGGAGGCGGGTGCGATCCGGTACATCGACATGACCTGCGACACGGCGTCGGAGTCCAAGAAGAAGGCCTACATGGACTTCGTGGAGGGGGTGGTGCCGCGGATCAAGCAGGCGAGCTTCGATCTTGACAAGAAGCAGGCGGGGCTGGCGAAGAAGTTTGACCTGGGCGAGCGGTACGCCGTCATCAACCGGGACACGATCGCGTCGGTGGAGATCTTCCGCGAGAAGAATGTGCCGATCCAGACGGAGCTGACGCGGCTGGACACCGAGTACGACACGATCTGCGGCGCGATGACGGTGGAGTTCGACGGCGGGGAGAAGACGCTGCCGCAGATGGGGCGGTACCAGGAATCGACGGATCGCTCGGTGCGCGAGGCGGCGTGGCGCGCGGTGGCGGATCGGCGGGCGAAGGACGCGGACGCGATCAGCGGGATCTTCGACACGATGGTGGCCAGGCGGCACGAGATGTCGCTGAACGCGGGCTTTGGGAACTTCGTGGAGTACTCGTTCAAGGCCAAGCGCCGGTTCGACTACACGCCCGAGCACTGCTTCGCGTTCCACGAGGGGATCGAGAAGCACCTGATGCCGTTCGTGGCCAAGCTGGACGCGGAGCGGAAGGCGGCGCTGGGGGTTTCGAGCCTGCGGCCCTGGGACCTGTCGGTCGACCCCAAGGGACGCGCTGCGCTCAAGCCGTTCGAGGGCGGGGCGGACCTGGTGGCCAAGACGCGGCGGGTGTTCGAGCGGCTCAGCCCCGAGCTGGCCGAGATGTTCGCCGGCATGGGCGACGGGACGAACACCAAGGGGGCCGAGGGCGGGGCGAGCCTGGACCTGGACTCGCGCAAGGGCAAGGCCCCGGGCGGGTACCAGTACATGCGCGACCGCAGCCGCCGGGCGTTCATCTTCATGAACGCGGCGGGCCTGCACCGCGATGTGGAGACGATGGTCCATGAGGCGGGGCACGCCTTCCACTCGATGTACTGCGTGGACGAGCCGCTGGCGCACTACCGGCACGCGCCGATCGAGTTCTGCGAGGTCGCCAGCATGAGCATGGAGCTGCTGACCATGCCGTTCTGGGACGAGTACTACCCGGACCGGGAGGACGCGGATCGGGCGCGGCGTCGGCAGTTGGAAGGCTCGCTGGGCCTGCTGCCGTGGATCGCGACGATCGACGCTTTTCAGCACTGGATCTACAACCATCCGACGCACACGCGCGACGAGCGGGCGGCGGCGTGGCTGAAGATCGAGGAGCGCTTCGGGCATCAGGGCCACCGGGTGGACTGGGGCGGGATCGGGGCGCACCGGCCGCTGATCTGGCAGCGCCAGGGGCACCTGTTCGGGAGCCCGTTCTATTACATCGAGTACGGCATCGCGCAGTTGGGGGCGCTGGGCCTGTGGCTCAAGGGCCTGGAGGAGGGGCCGGAGGCTGCGCTGAGGGCGTACAAGCGGTCGATGTCGCTGGGGGGCAGCAGGCCGCTGCCGGAGCTGTTCGCGGCGGCGGACCTGCCGTTCGACTTCGGGCCGGACACCGTCGGGCGGCTGGTCGAGCGGGCGGAGACGGAGATGGCGAAGCTGCCGCTGTGAGGGGGTTGGTATTCTTTGTTGGGGAGAAGAGGCCGGGTGGAACTCGGCCCCGGGGGGAGAGAAAGAACCCCACGATTCGCGGACTCATCGTGGGCGTGACACAGCTCGGCGAGCCGTGCGCGGACCAGTGGACCTGTGGGGAAGAAGATGAAACAGGCCGGCGCCGGACCGTATCTCTTTGGTCGTCCCAGGGTTTGGGTCGTATTCATACGGGATATCTGGATAGGCGCGCTGTTCCTATTGATCGGTTGGGCGGGCCTCACTGCCGCCTACTGGTGCGGCGCCATCGATCGTTCGATCAGTGAGCGGGGGATGTGGTTGGTCGGGCCGGTCGGGGTCGGCGTCCAGATCGTCGTGTTGGTGCGCTATTGGCGGCATGTGCGTGTGAAACGATCGCTGGAGGAGCACGGCCAGATCCTTTGCCCGGCCTGCGCGTACCCGGTGTTCGCGGTGGACGACCCGGAGCCGGACCGTGTCTGCCCGGAGTGCGGGTCGGCGCTGCATTACGATGAGGTGGTGCGATCCTGGGCGCGGGTGCCTGATCACCGGGCTCGGTTCCGTGAGTTGGTCGGCGATCTGGGGAGTTGAGCGTGCGGGAGAACCGCCGTTCGACTTTGGACCGGACACGGTCGGGCGGCTGGTGGCGCGGGCGGAGACGGAGATGGCGAAGCTGCCGCTGTGAGCGGGTTGGTGTTCTTTGTTGGGGAGAAGAGGCCGGGTAGGAATCGGCCCCGGGGGGAGAGAAAGAACCCCACGATTCGCGGGCTCATCGTGGGCGTGACACGGTTCGGCGAGCCGTGCGCGGGCCAGTGGACCTGTGTGGGGAAGAAGATGAAACAGACCGGCGCCGGGCCGTATCTCTTTGGTCGTCCCAGGGTTTGGGCCGTATTCATACGGAGTCTCTGGGCGAGCGCGCTGTTCCTCTTGATCGGTTGGGTGGGCCTCACCGCCGCCTACTGGTGCGGCGCCATCGATCGTTCGATCAGTGAGCGGGGGATGTGGTTGGTCGGGCCGGTCGGGGTCGGCGTCCAGATCGTCGTGTTGGTGCGCTATTGGCGGCATGTGCGTGTGAAACGATCGCTGGAGGAGCACGGCCAGATCCTTTGCCCGGCCTGCGCGTACCCGGTGTTCGCGGTGGACGACCCGGAGCCGGACCGTGTCTGCCCGGAGTGCGGGTCGGCGCTGCATTACGATGAGGTGGTGCGATCCTGGGCGCGGGTGCCTGATCACCGGGCCAGGTTCCGTGAGTTGGTCGACGATCTGGGGAGTTGAGGGTGCGGGAGACCTGCCGTTCGACTTCGGGCCGGAGACCGTCGGGCGGCTGGTGGCGCGGGCGGAGACGGAGATGCGAACGCTGCCGCTGTGATACGGATTTCCCTTGAGTTTCGGGCGTGGCCAGATCGACAAGCCGCGACCGCAAGGGAGCGGGCTTCCGGCTCATTGTCGTTTGCAGACCGCGATGGTCATGTGCGTCGCTCGGCCGCTCCCTTGCGGTCGCGGCTTGTATTCATGCCTTGTTCATGGACTCGGCGACCTCGGTGACGGCGTTGAGGAAGGTCTGGCGGGCGTTGTGGGCGTAGGGGTTGAGCTTCTGGATGGCCTCGAAGAGTTCGGGGGCGTCGCACTCGGTGTTGTGCTTGAGTTGCAGGAGGCGGCGGTAGGCGAGGGTGGCCGCGGGGAGGTCGGGCAGGCGCATGGCGCACGCGGCGCGGCCGATGAGGTGGGTCAGGCCCTGGACGAAGGCCATCTGCTGGTCGTGCTCGTCGGCGGTCATCTCGAGGAGCTTGAGGCGGAGCTTCTCGTCGAGGAACGAGCGCACGCGGGCGTAGACATCGTCCTCCACGCGGGCGCGGCAGAGGACGATGGGCTCGCCGGCGACGCCGCCGAGTTCCTGGGCCGTCTGGGGTCCGAAGAGCGGGTGCATCCCAAGAACCTGGGTGTGTCTGGGCAGGGTGTCGAGCATCCACTCGATGGGGCGGAGCTTGACCGAGCCGACATCGCAGACCAGGGAGCGCTCGCGCATCAGCGGGGCGATGGTCACGCAGACGACCGGGATGACCTGCACGGGCACGCAGAGGATGACGGCCTCGGCGTGGGCCGCGTCCTCGATGGCCACGGGGCTGACGCCGAGGTTACGGACGGAGGCGTCGTCGGTGTTGGGGTCGTGGACGAGGACCTCGGTGTGGTGGCGGAGCGTGTCGGCGGCCAGGCGGCCAAACGCGCCCAGGCCGATGAGGGCCACGGTGGTGATGGGCGGGGCCATCGTCGCTTGAGGGGTCGGGCTGGGGCGGGCGGTGGGCATATGGGCAAGGGTATGGGGTCAGGGGGCTGTCGGGTGGGCGTCTCGGAGCACATGCCACGCATCATGTTGCCAGCCCTCGAAGCAGTCGCCGTCGGGCCGGATGGCGGTGAGCGACTTGGCGGGTCCGGCGAGGACGGCTTGCAGGTCCGCGTTGAAATCCAGGGCGACATGCTTTTCGATCAGGGTCCGGTCGCGGGGCCAGGCGATCCAGCCTCCGTCGTGTTCCACCGAGGACAGCTCGTCCCAGGAGGTCGGCCAACGCGGCGGGCTTTGGGTGTCGGCGAAGGCGCGGACGGCATGGGCCGTCACCAGCACGGCGTGGAGCCGGATCTCCGCGTCCAGTTGACCGCGGACGACCTTCCCGATCATGCGCGGGAGGGCGGCGACGAGGACGACCAGGAGAGCGCCGACGAGGATGATGGCCGCGATCTTTCCGCGTCGGTGTGGTGTTCGGGGCCTGTCCACTCGGTTCTTTACGCGGCCGGGCAGGGGGGGTTGCATCGGGGGTGGGGGGAAGATCCGCTTACTTTGTGCGCGGCTACAAGGTATGGGGCGCGGAGGGCATGATGATCGGAAACTCACTTGGTGGTCCGGGGAGCCTGTGGTAGGCTGGGGGAAAGGAGGTGTCGCATGGCATCGAGCATCGCACGGGTGACGGAGATCACGGCGCAGAGCGACAAGGGGTTCGACCACGCCATCCAGAAGGGGATCGAGCGAGCCTGCAAGACGCTGGACAATGTGACGGGCGCGTGGGTGCAGGAGATGACGCTGGATGTGCAGGACGGGCACATCTCGGCGTACCGGGTGAACATGAAGGTGACCTTTGTGCTCAACGACTGAAGTACGGGTCGAAGCGAGGCACCCTGGCCAAGGGTATCGGTTGCATGAACCACGAGAATTGCGTACACTCGTCGCCATATGGAGAACAAGGCCGACTCGTTGCTGCGATCATCTCAGCTACTTTTCGATCATCAATGGGCGATGTGGCGCGAGCAGGTAGACTACGCCCAAGTGCTTCGTGAAAAGCGAAAGCTCTACACGGCCGCCCTCGTCGTCTTCGGTAGCGTAGGACTTTTCAGACTTGCCCTGAGGCAACCGGAGAATCTCGTCCCCGTGGTGCCGTCGTGGGCTGACTGGGTCATCCGTGTACTGGGCGTTTGCTCGCTAGTCTCGATGATTGCCTCCGCCCTCTACCTTTACACCGAGCGGCCTGTCGTGCGGGCGGTGTTGAGCCATGTCTCGAAACGGTTGCTTGAGAAAGCGGATCAGCAGGCCCAAGACTGGGGGCTTCCCCCATTCAAAGAGGCATTTCGGGCAGCCGGTCGGGCGAGCGATGTACTGCAGCTGGATGATGACACGGTAGAGATGCTTCTGAACGCTCCGGAACATGAAGTGTGGCTGATGCGGCGCGACAGGTTAGTGTTTGCTTATGAACGGTTGAGGTGGGCGAATACTCGGGTAAATGCCCGAATACGGATCGGAGTGGTATTTTTGGGAGTCGCTTTTTTGCTGATCTTGGCGTCAGTGTGCATATTCCTGCTGGCTTCTGCCGAATACTCTTGAAGCTCCAACGGTTGGTAGAGCTGCGGAGACGAACCATGACGAGCCTTGTCCACAACCGGATTAAGCGTGAGCGCCCCTCGGTGAACACGCAGTCTGAGAAGCTCGCGGGCATCCGGCGGGCCCTCCGTTCTGACGCTGCAAAGCTTCGGGAGGCCTACCAGTCAACCTCGCAGCGTCAGTCCAAGTCGAAGGTTGGTCGCCTCATCGCTCGAGTGGCTTGCTAAAAATTACAGCGCTTTGAGCGCTCCGACCAGCGTGGCGATGTGCTCGCGGGTGTGGGCGGCGGACATCTGGATGCGCAGGCGGGCGGTTCCTTCGGGCACCACGGGGAAGCCGAAGCCGATGACGAAGACGCCCTTGGTCAGCAGCTTCTTGGACATGGCGATGGCCTTGGCGGTGTCGCCGACGATGATCGGGCAGATGGCGGTGGGGGAGTCCATCACCTCGAAGCCCGCGGCCTTGAGGCTCTTGCGGGCGTAGGCCACATTATCCTTGAGTTTGGTGACGCGCTGCGGCTCGGCCATGAGGGTCTCGATGGCGGCGTTGGCGCTGCACGCGACGGTGACGGGCAGGGCGTTGGAGAACAGGGTGGGGCGGCCGCGCTGGATGAGCAGCTCGGTGACGCGCTTCGAGCCGGCGACGAAGCCGCCCGCGCCGCCGCCCAGGGCCTTGCCCAGCGTGCCGGTGAAGATATCCACCACGCCGTTGGCGGGGTTGAAGTTGGGCGCGCCGGGGCACATGCCGAAGTGCTCGTGCGTGCCGCGGCCGGTCTGGCCCATCACGCCGTGGCCGTGGGAATCGTCCACGACGAGGACGGCGTTGAACTCGTCGCAGAGACGGCGGATGGCGGGCAGGTCGGCGACGGCGCCTTCCATCGAGAACACGCCGTCGGTGATGACCCAGACCTGGCCGGTGACCTCGGGGTTGTCGCGGGCGGCGGTGAGCTTGTCACGCAGCGAGCCGAGGTCGGCGTGCTTGTAGACCGTTTTGTGCACGCCCTTCTTGATGACGGGGGTCAGGCGGATGGCGTCGATGATGCAGGCGTGGTTGAGTTCGTCGGAGATGATGATGTCGCCGGCCTCGCACAGCGTGGGGAACAGGGCCTCGGTGGCGGTCCAGCAGGAGACGAAGGTGTAGGCGGATTCCGTGCCCATGTAACGGGCGATGGTGGCTTCGAGCGTGTTGTGGGGGGTGAACGAGCCGCAGATGAAGCGGACGGAGGCGGTGCCCGCGCCGTACTTCTTCAGGCCCTCGATGCCCGCCTCGACGACCTTGGGGTGGTTGGCCAGGCCGAGGTAGTTGTTGGAGCAGAAGCACAGGGTGTCGCGTGCCTGGCCGTCGTCGCCGACCATGCGGACGACGGCGTCCATCGGGGAGTCGAGTTGGTGGAGGTGCTTGTACTGGCCGCTGTCGGCGAGGGTCTTGAGGATCTCGTCGGCGCGGAGGTCGAAGTGGCGGGCGGGGGCGGTTTGGGTGGGCATGGCACGGCTCCTCTGGGGCAGGATGGTACGCGCGGGGTGTGGGGGATCGGGGGGAGGGGAAGGGCGGTGAGGGTGATCCGCAAACTTCCATGACCCCATCCGGGGTCAAGGCATCAAAGTCGGCGGTTTTCCACGGGTTGCGCTGCGCTTCACCCGTGGCAACAACCGTGCGCCCCTCCGGGGCGTTTCGGAGCATGATGCCCGGGATTCAACGGCGATCCGCATGACGCGCACGATACGGGCGCAACCTGTGCAACTCGGAGTTCCCGTATGGAACACACCTCCCACCCTCCGCGCCCTCTGCGTGATCTTTGCGCACTCTGCGTTCTTCTTCATCTTCCCTCAGTCACGACGGTTGAGACCGCGGGCAGGCCGAGGTCGTCCGCAAGCAAGCCGGCGGAGATCTGGGCGCTCAGAAAGATGGTGGGCAGGCCCGAGCCGGGGTGCGTCCCGCCGCCGACCAGATAGAGGCGGCCCAAGCCTTGCACGCGGTTGCCGGGGCGGCGGTGGAGCATCTGGCCGAGGTTGTGAGCCAGGTTGAAGGTCGCGCCGAAGGAGATGTTCATGGCCTGCCATTCGGCGGGGGTGACGAGTTTCTCGGTCTCGGAGCGGCGTTCGGCGTCGGGGATGCCGAAGACGGTTTCCAGTTGCTCGAAGATCTCGCGGCGGAGGCGGGGACGCTCGGCGTGCCAGTCGATCGCGGGCCTGTCCCCGTTCTTCGTGGAGGGTGTGGGGACCAGGATGTAGAGCGCGCTCTTGCCGGGCGGGGCCAGCGTGGGGTCGGTGCGCGAAGGGTTGCAGACATAGATCGATGGGTCGTCCGTCAGGGCGTGGTTATCCGAGATGTTGGCCAGGTTCTCGGCGTAGTTCGTGGAGGTGTAGATGGTGTGGTGGGGCAGATCGACCGGGCCGTCCAGTCCCAGGTAGAGCATGGCGGTGGAGCAGGAGTACTTCTTGCTGTTGAGCGCGTCGTTGCTGAAGCGTTTGGGACGGATTGAGGCCGGAACCAGATTCCGCAAGGACCAGGTGGCGTCGGCGTTGACGACCACGGCGTCGTGGCGAATCTCCTCGCCGTTCACGACCACACCGATGGCTTTCTTGCCGGTGAACGAGATGCGCTCGACGGGCGTGCCTGTCCGGATTTTCGTGCCAAGGTCGGTCGCGCAGGCCGCCAGCGCCCGCATGACGGCGTGGCAGCCGCCCTCCGGGTGCCACACGCCGTAGGCGTACTCGATGTACGGCAGGATGGTGAACAGGCTGGGGCAGTCGAGGGGCGACATGCCCAGGTACTTGCTCTGGAAGCACACGGCCAGGCGCACATGCTCGTCCTTGATGTGGCGGGCGATGTCGTCGTGGACGCTCTTGTGCGGGCCGAGCCTGGGCAAGGCCCTGAACATGGTCGGGTGGAGCAGGTCGGCGGGTGACAGGATCGCACGGCGGAGGATCGGCTCGAACAGGTCCAGTTTCGTCCGGTTTTTGTGGATGAACGCCTCGAAGCGGGCGGCGTCCTCCGGTGCGTGCGGGCGGATCTGCTCGGCCATCCTCGCGATGTCCTGCGTGGCGTCCAGCACCAGCGGGCCGCGCCCCTTGCGCCCGATCATCAGGCGGTACATGGGGTCCAGACGGGTCATCGTGAGGTAGTCGGACGCTTTCTTCCCCGCGGCGGCGAAGATTTCGTCGAGCACATAGGGCATCAGGAAGAAGGTCGGCCCGCGGTCGAAGCGGTAGACGCCGCCGTCCCCCAGCGGGGAGCGCAGGCGTTCCTGGCCGGTGCGTCCGCCGATCTCGTCGGCGGCCTCGTAGACGGTCACGCGGCAGCCGCGGGCGCTGAGCAGCACGGCGGCCGCCAGACCGCCGGGGCCGGCTCCGACGATGGCGACGCTGGGTGTGGACTGACCGGTCAAGGAATCTCCCGCGTGGCGTGCGGTTGGGCGCGCCCGCGGAGTAAAGCCGCGTAAGAACGGACGCGGCCACCCCCGGCGATGGATTTCGATCCGGTGGGGCGTCGCGCCGAGGACGCCCGTACCATCGGTCGTGCTTTCCGACAGCAGCCAGGCCGGGTGGTCGCTTGCCGAACGGCTCGCGTGGGCGGGCCGGTTCGGGCGTGTGGTGGCCGGGGCGGAGGCCGAGCTGGTCCGCCTGGCGTGCGACGAGGTCCACAAGACACGGTGGGAGTGTCTGACGGCGGAGATCGTGCCGCTGGTGAATGCGTGCCGCTGGCACGCCCGGCACGCGGGTGGGGTTCTGTCGGCGCGGCGCGTGCCGTGGGGCGGGCTGCTGACGATGGGGCAGCGGCATCGGGTGGTGCGCGCGCCGCTGGGGCGGGTGGGGATCATCGCCACCTGGAACTACCCGATCCTGCTGGCGGGACAGCAGATGGTGCAGGCGCTGGTCGCGGGGAATCGGGTGGTGTTGAAGCCGTCGGAGAACAGTCCGCGCACGCAGCGGCGGCTGGCGGAACTGGCCGTGGAAGCCGGGTGCCCGGCGGCGTTTCTGGAGGTCATCGGGTCGGAGCGGGAGGTAGGCGCGGCCTTGGTGCGAGGGGATCACGGGCCGATCGACCACCTGGTGTTCACGGGTTCGACCGAGGTGGGCCGGACCATCGGCGCGGAACTGGGGCGGCGTCTGATCGGCAGCACGCTGGAACTCTCGGGGCGGGATTCCGCGCTGGTGCTGGAGGATGCCGACCCGGCGTTGGCGGCGCGCACGCTGTGGTGGGCGGCTACCACCAACGGGGGCCAGACCTGCATGGCTCCGCGCCGGGCGTTGGTTCACGCGCGGGTGTATGACGATTTTCTGCGGGCGTTGGCTCCCCTGGCCGCGCGCGCCGAGCCGCGTCGGCTGATCGACGAGGCGGCGGCGGCGAAGGTGTCCGGGCAGGCGGCGGACGCGATCGCGCGGGGCGGGCGCTCGCTCTCCGGCGTGTTCGAGCCGGCGTCGGGCGATCGGTTCCGCCCGGTGGCGGTGGTCGATTGCCCGGCGGACGCGCCGCTGGTCGAGGGGCGGCACTTCGGCCCGGCCATCGCGGTGGTTCGGTGCGGGTCGCTGGACGGGATGCTGGCCATCCATGATGCGTGCGACCAGCGGCTGGTGACGAGCGTGTTCATCCGGAACACCCGCGCGGCCAGGGATCTTGCCCCCCGCCTGGGGTCGGGCGCGGTGATGGTCAACGACGACATCATCCCGTCCGGGCACCCGTGGACCTCGATCGGGGGGGTGGGGGCGTCTGGCTGGGGGGTGACGCAGGGGCGGATGGGGCTGGAGGCGTTGACGCGCCCGGTGTTCGTGTCGGTGACTTCGCCCAGGGTCCGCCCGCCGCTGGATGCGCCCGAGGCGGGCAAGCAGGAGAAGCAGGCTTCGTCTTTGCTGCGTCTGGGGGGGGCGGGGGCGAAGCGGCGAAGGGTTGTTCGATGAGTGACCGCAGGCATGTCGTGGTGGTGGGGGCGGGCCTGGCCGGGCTGGCGGCGGCCGCGGAACTGTCCACGCACGGCTACCGTGTGACCATCGTGGACCAGAACCGGCACCTGGGCGGGAAGATGAACCTGCTGTCGGAGCGGGGGTTCACCTTCGACATGGGTCCGACGATCATCACGCTGCCGGAGGTGCTGCGCGGGATCATCAGGCGTTCGGGGCGGCGGGTGGAGGACTGGATCGACCTGATCGACCTGGACCCGCAGTGGCGCTGCCACTACGAGGACGGCACGGTGCTGGACCTGCGCCGCGACCCGGACCGGTTCGCGCGGGACATCGACGCGCGGTTCCCCGAGCACCTTCCGGGGCAGGGGTATCTCAAGTTCCTGGAGTACGCCCGGCGGATGTTCCGGCTGTCGGAGAAGGTGTTTTTCTACCACGACCTCGGCGGGGTGGGTGACATGATGCGGTCCTCGCCGCCGGACCCCGCGCTGCTGGGCGATGTGCTGAACATGCGGATGCATTCGACGGTGGGCGCGACGGTGCATAAGCACATCGCCGAGCCGCATGTACGCCAGTTGTGCGAGCATTTTTTGCAGTATGTGGGGTCGTCCCCGTTCCTGGCCCCGGCGATTCTGAGCCTGATCGCGGCGGCCCAGGCCGACCACGGCTGCTGGTACGCCATGTCGCCGGACGGGTCCGACGGCGGCACGCGGATGGTGGCCCGCGCGGTGGCCCGCATCGCGCAGGAGCAGGGCGTGACCCCGGTGCTGGGCCGGCGCGTGGCGGAGATCCTGCACGACGGCGGGCGAGCCACGGGCGTGCGGCTCGACGACGGGACCGTGATCGAGGCCGACATCGTGGTGTCCAACTGCGATGTGCAGCGCACGCACCGCGACCTTCTGGCCGGGCTGCCGGGGGCGGCAAGCCGGGCCGAGGCGATCGCCGGCAAGTACGAGCCTGCTTGCTCCGGCGTGGTGCTGTACCTCGGGCTGGACCGGCAATACGAGCACCTGGCGCACCACAACTTCATCTTCAGCGGCGATTCGGAGCGGGAGTTCGACGATATCTATGGCGAGGGCATCCCGGCGCGGGACCCGACGCTGTATGTGGCCGCGCCCGCCCGCACGGACCCGACGCAGGCCCCGGAAGGGTGTGAGGCGTTGTATGTGCTGGTCCACACGGCGTACAAGCGGAAGGGCCAGCGGTGGGAGGGGCCGGGCGGGTTGCTGGAGCAGTACCGGCCGGTGATCCTCGACAAGCTGCGCCGCTTCGGCATGGGGGACATCGACCGGCGCATCGTGGTGGACCGCGCCCTGACGCCCGACGGCATCGAGGGCATGTACAACGCCGAGGGAGGGGCGATCTACGGCCTGGCCAGCCACGGGAGGCTGGCCGGCGGCTTCAAGCCGCGGAACCGCTCCGGGGTGCTCAAGAACCTGTACCTGGCGGGCGGCAGCGTGAACCCCGGGCCGGGCGTGCCGATGGTGCTCATGTCCGGCGTGACGGCGGCGCGGGCGGTGATCGAGGACGACGGGGGCGAGCCGCGGGGCGAGTATTCGGCGGGGGAGGAGCGCCGTGATCTCGGCGAGCCGGTCGGGGCGTGATACGGATTCCCCTTGAATCTCGGGCGATGCCCGATCGACAAGCCGCGACCGCAAGGGAGCGGCCGCGGTTGCGTCCGCGGCGGAGTGTGCCGATTGATCGGTCGCCGCCGATCATCCGGCATCCGATCGTCGGTTGGCGGCCCCGGCCGCTCCCTTGCGGTCGCGGCTTGTATTCGCGCCGGAGGCTCGTCAGGCCTGCGGCGCTTCGGGCAGGTCGTAGCGCACCACCACGCGCGAGGACATGGGCGGGTATTCGACAAGCAGGCGCAGGCAGCGGAACTCGGAGGGGTTGCGGCCGATCTTGGCCACCACGGTCTCGACCGCCTCGCCGTAGCGATCAACCAGCGGCGTATCGACCATCGCGCCCGGGCCGAGGTTCTTGAAACGCTCGGGCATGTGCAGGCGCATCGAGCCCACCCCGTCCACGGCGCCGCCCAGCGTGCCGAGCATCTCGGCGCGGGGCGCCATCGCCTCGGTCAGGGATTCGTGGACGAACAGGTCAAAGAGCAGGGCCTCCGCCGGCACGGAGACCGACGAGATCAGCTCGCCGATGCTGTTCGACGGGTCTCGGTAGCGGGAGACGCTGGCAAAGTCCGCGAAGCCGAAGAAGCACGAGAACTCGCCGGTGCGCCCCACCGGGCCGTCGCCGATCTCGTACATGGTGACATCGCCGCGCCGGCTGAGGTGCATGGTGGGCATCGCGCCCGAGCAGAACGAGCGCATCAGCCACGGATCGCCCGGCTTGTCGGGGGGGGGGGCGTCGCCGGGCGGGGCCTCGATCGCCTCGCGCCGGAGCGGGCGTCCGTCCGGCGAGCCGTCGTCGTTGTATTGGCGGATCTGGAAGACGGGCCAGCGTTCCACCGCGCGCAGGCGGCGCACCCGCGTCAGCCCGCCGAGCATGGCCAGGTCGAGCAGGCCCGGGTTCGTGCGGCAGGGGGCCAGGAAGTGCGCGGTGACGCGCACGCCTGCCTGGATGCCCCAGATCCCGCTGTTGCCGCGGAAGGCGAGCTTGCGGCTCATCTCCATCGGCCGGCCCACGCCCATGCTGTCCAGCACCAGCTCAAGCTGGTTGCGGTCGCCGGTGTGGATCTCGATCATCCGGTCGAACTCTTCGATGGCCTCACGCACGCGGGTCAGGGCGTTCTCCGGCGCGCCGGCCTGGGCCATCGCGTCCAGCAGGATGTCCAGACCCCCCGGACCGGGGATCAGCGGCACGGCCTCGAAGGCGTTCTCCGTCCCGATGATCCGGGCGACCTTCCAGGTCAGGTTCTTGTTGAGCCGGTAGCGCCTCGAGACTTCCTGCGGCTTGGCGGGGTCGGCCCCCACGGCGCGGTACAGGTCCAGCAGCGACCCGCGCAGCGCGTGAACCGACCGACGGCAGTGCTCGTCAAACTTCGGCTCCGCGATCGTGGCGTTGCTCACCGGGCGTCCTCAACTTCGGATGCAAAAACCTTACACAAGCCTTACTATAAGCGAGCCGGCACATTCTTTCCCAGGATCGAAGGCGGAGGGAGAAAAATGGGAAAATTTGTCTGGGGTTTTCTTCGGGTAAAAGTACGGGGGTGTCCGGGGTTGTATGATCCCGTCGAGCGGTGTGTTCCAGGGCGGGGGTTCGGTGAACCCGCCGGAGCCGGCGCGCGACCATTGACCTGAAAGGAGCATGAGAGATGAGCAAGACCGCATGGATCGCCCTGACGGTGGGGGCCGTGGCCTCGGCCGCGGGCGCTCAGCAGTTCTGGAATCTGGGCGCCGGGTTCACGCCGACCGACGGCACCTTCGACGGCTCGGTGATCGTGGGGCAGAGCCAGACCATCGGGCAGGGCTTCGTCTGGACGGCCGGCACGGGCGCGGTGGGGATCGGCGGCGACCCGATCACCGGCAACTTCCGCATCACCGACGACGGCCTGCGGATCGCGGGCACCGTGTTCAACGCCGCCTCGAACGGGACTGAGATGGGGCTGTACGACCGCGCGAGCGGTCTGTGGACCTACCTGGGCGGCATCGGCGGGCAGTCGGACGCGAGCATCTCCTCCACCTGGGGCATGTCGCGCGACGGCCAGCATGTGGTGGGCCTGGGCTGGGTGAACGCCGGCAACGCGAACGCCGTGCGCTGGTCGCAGGGCACGGGCCTGATGGACATGGGTTCGACCGTGGCGAACCGTTCGTCGCGCGCCAACGCGGTGAGCGACGACGGCCGGGTCATCGCCGGCTGGCAGGACGGGCAGACCGGCTTCCGCCAGGGCGCGGTGTGGATCGACGGCGTGCAGACGCTCATCTTCGACGCCGACGGCTTCGAGGTCAGCGAGGCCGGCGGCGTGTCGGGCGACGGCCGGTGGGTCGTCGGCAGCGGCGCGGCCGGGAGCGATGCCTGGCGATGGAGCGCGGACTCGGGCTACCAGGCGCTGGGCAGCCTCGGGGTGGTCTTCAACGGGCGCGGGTCCGCGGTCGATGTCAGCCACGACGGCTCCACCATCCTCGGCTTTGACCGCGGCTTCGGCTTCCCGACGGGCGGCGAGGGCTGGATCTGGACCGAGTCGGGCGGCATGACCAACCTGACTGACTACTTCGCCTCCTTCGGCGTGGTGGCCGATCCGGGCTTCGTGTTCTCGCTGCCGCTGGGGATGTCCTCGGACGGCAACACCTTCTGGGGCCTGGGGCGTTCGGACGGCGCGCTCTCCACCGGCTGGGTGGTGACGATCCCCGCGCCGGGCGCGGCCGGGCTGCTGGGCCTGGGCGCGCTGGCCGGGCTGCGCCGGCGCCGCTGATCGGCCTTCGGACGGTGAGCATGTCTCTCCAACCCGCCGCGTCACTCGATGGCGCGTGCGGGTTTTTCGCGCGTGGTGGGGAAACGCAGGAGCGATGCCGTTCGGTTCGTAGCGCCCTGGATCACCACGAAGAACAGCGGAACGAAGAACACCGCGATGAAGGTCGAGGCGAGCATCCCGCCGATGACGCCGGTGCCGATGGAGTGGCGGGCGGCGGAACCCGCGCCGGTGGAGATCGCCAGCGGGACCACGCCGAGGATGAAGGCCAGCGAGGTCATCACGATGGGCCGGAAGCGCAGCGCGGCGGCCTGGGCCGCGGCCTGGCGCAGGGGCACGCCATCCCGGTAGGCCGCCATGCAGAACTCGATGATGAGGATGGCGTTCTTGGACGAGAGGCCGACGAGCGTGAGCAGGCCGACCTGGAAGTAGATGTCCTGCACAAGCCCGCGCCACCAGACGGCCAGCAGCGCGCCCAGCACGGCGATGGGCAGGCCCAGCAGCACCGCCAGCGGCATGGTCCATCGCTCGTACTGCGCGGCCAGCACCAGGAACACCGCCAGCAGGCCGAAGGCCAGCACGACCGGCGTCTGGTTGCCCGCCTTGATCTCCTGGTAGGACGCGCCGCTCCACTCGAAGGCGTAGCCGGGCGGGAGGGTTTCTGCGGCGACGGCGCGGATGGACTCCATCGCCGCCCCGCTGCTGACGCCTTCCGTGGGCGCGCCCGTGATCTGGACGGCGGGGAATCCGTTGAACCGGGACACCACATTCGGCCCGGCCCGCATCGAGGTGGTCACCACGCCGGAGAGCGGGACCATCCCGCCCTGATCGTTGCGGACATAGACGCGGGCGATGTCGGCCGGGCTGTCGCGGAACTCCGACTCGGCCTGGAGCTGGACGCGCCAGATGCGCCCGAAGCGGTTGAAGTCGTTGACATACAGCGAGCCGAGATAGGCCTGGAGCGTCTCGAACACGCCGGAGACGGACACGCCCATCATCTTGGTCTTGTCGCGGTTGAGTTCGATGAACAGTCGCGGCAGCGTGACGCGCAGGGTGCCCTGCAGGCCCTCCAGGTCCGGGTGCGCCTCGGCCGCCTCCATGAAGGCCATGCCGGTGTCGGCCAGATCGGCGATGTCGCGGCCGGCGCGGTCCTGCAGCTCGAGCTGGAAGCCGGCCCGCTGGCCCAGCCCCTGGATGGCGGGCGGGTTGAAGGGGATGATGAGTCCCTCGCCCTGCGCGTTGAGCGCGCCGAAGGCCTCGCCGACGAGGGTCTGCGCGCTCAGTTCCGGCCCCTTGCGTTCGTCGAACGGCCTGAGCGGGACGAAGATCACGGCGGCGTTGGTGCTGTTGCTGCCGCCGCTGAAGATGTCGAACCCGCCCAGCATGACGACATTCTCGACGGCGGGGTGGCCGGTGAAGAACTCCTCCGCCTGGCGGACCAGGGCGTCGGTGCGGTCGAGGGACGCCCCGTCCGGCAGCATGATCGCGGCGATGATGTAGCCCTGGTCCTCGTCGGGGAGGAAGCCGGTTGGGATGCGCTCGGAGAGCCGCCAGGCGGCGAAGCACAGCACGCCGAACACGGCCAGCGAGACCGGCGCGACGCGGATCATGGCCCTGACGCCGCCGGTGTAGCCCGCGGTCAGACGCCCGAACACGGCGTCGAACCAGCGGAACGGCGCCCACTTGCGGGCGTGATGGGACGGCGGCTTGAGGATCAGCCTGCACATCGCCGGGGTCAGCGTGAGCGCGACGAAGCCGGAGATGCCCACGGAGAGCGCGATGGTGACGGCGAACTGCTTGTAGAGCTGCCCGGTCAGCCCGCCGAGGAAGGCCACGGGGATGAACACGGCCGAGAGCACCAGCACGATGGCGATGACCGGCCCCGTCACCTGCCGCATGGCCTTGACGGTGGCGTCGTAGGGGCCGAGTTTTTCGTCGTGCATGATGCGTTCGACATTCTCGACGACGACGATGGCGTCGTCGACCACGATGCCGATGGCCAGCACCAGGCCGAACATGGTCAGGGTGTTGATCGAGAAGCCCAGGGCGAGCATCCCGGCGAAGGTGCCGATGATCGAGACCGGCACCGCGAGCAGCGGGATCAGCGTGGCCCGCCAGGACTGGAGGAAGACGAACACCACGATCAGCACCAGCACCACCGCCTCGAGCAGCGTGTGGACCACCTCGTTGATCGATTTGCTGATGAACACGGTGGTGTCGTAGGGGATGCGGTAGCTGATGCCCTCGGGGAAGGTGACGGACGCCTCGTCCATGGCGGCACGCACCCGCTCGATGGTGCCCAGGGCGTTGGCGCCGGTCTGGAGGAAGATGAGGATGGTGGTGGTGGGGCGGCCGTTGACGCGGGCGAACTGGTCGTAGCTCTGCGGGCCGAGTTCGATGCGGGCCACATCGCCCAGGCGGACCATGGACCCGTCGGCGTTGGCGCGGAGGATGATGGCCGCGTATTCGGACGGTTCGCTCAGCCGCCCGTGCGTCATGACGGGCACGGTCAGCTCGAGCGGGTTGTCGGAGGGGCGCTGGCCGATGGTGCCGGCGGGGAACACGGCGTTCTGCTCGCGGACGGCGGCGGCGACATCGGGCACGGTCAGCCCGCGGAGGGCCAGCCGGTCCGGGTCGATCCAGATCCGCATGGCGTAGTCCTTGGCGCCGAAGACCTGGGCGTCGCCCACGCCCTCGATGCGCCGCAGCGTGTCCACGAGGTTGATGGTCGCGAAGTTGGACAGGTACACATCGTCGTACCGCTCGTCGCTGGATTCGAGCGAGACCACGCCGAGGATGTTGTTCGAGGCCTTCGTCACCGTCAGGCCCTGTCGCACCACCTCCTCGGGCAGGCGCGGTTCGGCGAGGGAGAGCCGGTTCTGCACCTCCACCGCGGCCAGGTCCTGGTCGGTGCCGATCTCGAAGGTGGCGGTGATGGTGGTCGAGCCGTTGTTGGCGCTGGTCGAGCTGAAGTAGATCAGCCCGTCGATGCCGCTGAGCTGCTGCTCGATGGGCGCGGCGACGGACTCGGCGACGGTCTGCGCGTCCGCGCCCGGGTAGCTCGCGGCGATCTGGATCGTCGGGGGGACGATCTCCGGGTAGCGGTCGATGGGCAGCACGAAGATCGCCACCGCGCCGGCGATGGTGATCAGCAGCGAGAGCACCGTCGCGAAGACGGGCCGGTCGATGAAGAACTTGGCCAGCATGGGTCAGTCGTCCTTTCCGGGACGCGCGGCGTCGGCCGGCGCTTCGGTCACGGGCGCGCCGGGGCGCAGGGTCAGGAGGCGGTCGAGGATCACCCGTTCGCCGGCTCTGAGGCCGGAGCGGACCACGACCCGATCGCCCACCCAGTCGCCCAGCTCGACGGCGCGGAACTGCGCCGCGCCCGCGTCGTCCACGACATACACGAACGCGCCGGTCGGGTTCTGGATGACCGCGCGGTGCGGCACCAGGATCTGGTTGTTCTGCGTGATCCCCTGGATGGACACATGGCAGAACTGGCCCGGCACCAGGCGCCCGTCCGGGTTGGGAATCTCCGCCAGGATGACGGAGGAACCGGTGCTGGGGTCGATGCGCACGCCCATGAAGCTGATGCGCCCCATATGGGGGAACACGCTCCCGTCCCCCAGCTCGACCCGGACCTGCATCTGCTCGACGCCGGGGCTTTCCACCTCGCCCGAGGCGACCTGCCGCTGCCAGCGGAGGATGTCCGCCTCGCTGACGGAGAAACGCACGCGGATCGGATCGACCTGATCGACCACGGCCAGCAGGCCGCCGTTCTGTTGCGGGCCGACGAAGCTGCCCACATCGCGCTCGGCCTCGCCGATCACGCCCTCGATCGGCGATTCAACCCGGGTGTACCCCAGGTCCAGCTCGGCCTGCGCGATGTGGGCCACGGCCAGCTGGATCTGGGCCTGGGCCAGACGGAGTTCGGTCTGCCACTCGTCCAGCTCGCTGGGCGTGGCGGCGCGCTGGGCGATGAGTTCCTCGTAGCGGGCCACCTGGCGCGCGGCCCGGTCGGCGCGGGCCTCCGCGCTGGCCAGCTCGGCCCGGGCGACATCGAGTTCCGCCTGGTACTGGCGTCGGTCGATCTCGAAGAGCAGTTGACCGGCCGTGACGGCTCCGCCCTCCTCAAAGTTGCGTGATTCCAGGAAGCCGTCCACCCGGGCGCGGATCTCCACCGATTGCGAGGCCTCCGTCTGCCCGAGATAGCGCGGGACCAGCGGCACGCGCTCCGGCGTGACGGTGAGGATGCGGACCGATTGGGCAGGAGGGGGACTCGCCGCGGCCTCCGGCTCCGGCGCGGCGCGGTGACGCTGCCAGAAGATCACCGTGCCCACCACGCCGATGAGCAGGATCAGGACCACGAAGATCCGCGTGAGATGCCCGCCGATTCCCTTTGCGGCGCTCGTCGTGGGGGTCTGCCGTGGTGGCGCCTGTTCGTCCGTCATGGATCCAATCTCCGCTGAAATGGTGGCCTGTGTGTCGAAATAAACGGGGCGTTATCCCTATGCACACTCGGCATGGCTCCGGGCACCGGGTCCGCAGGCGGAAGAGAAGCGTAGGAAGCCTGGTTCTATTTCAACATGTTGCATAAAGGCCAGCGACCCTAGGACCGTGCCCTCGTGCGGTCGAGCAGGGGGACGCTCCAGGCGGCAAGCAAAAAAGCCCAATTCGCGGCCGGGCCGGGGATCGGATAGCGTACCGGGCGCGATGGCCGACCAGTTGATCCTTTTTCGCATCGAAGGCCCCGGCGAGGATGTCTCGGCAGCGCGGTTGGCCCTGGACGGCGATACGGCGGTGGGGCGTTCCGTGGAGAACGACCTGTGCCTGCCGGACCCCAGCGTGTCGCGCCGGCACGCGGTGTTCCGCCGGACGGGTCGGGCCTGGTTTCTGACGGACGAGGGATCGACCTCCGGCACGACGCTGAACGCCCGTCGCCTGGAGCCGGGCACGCCCGCGCCGTTGGAGCCGGGCGACCGGATCGCCATCGGGCCGTGGCTGTTCCGGGTGGCGGGGGAGGGGGGGGAGGGGACCGCCACACGGACGGTCGCGCTGACCATCGACGAGCCGGGGATGGCGATGGTCCCGCTATCCAGCCGCCGGCTGGACGCGCTGAGCCTGTGCCTGGACGAGATGGAACGGGCGAGCAATCCCACGGAGCTGGCCCACGCCGTGCTGCGCGCCTCGATGGACGGGACGGGCTTCGGGCGGGCGGCGGTGCTGCTGCCGGGGTCGGGGGGAGGACAGGGTGAGTCTCCGGTGCTGCTGGCGGGGCTGCTGCGGACGCGGGGCGGTGGTGGGGGGGTACTGCCGCTGGAGGCGGACGGCTTCGCCCCGTCGAACTCGCTGATCGAGCGGGCGCGGGCCGGGCACACGGCGGTGCATACGGATCGGCCGGGTCGGGACCTGGCGCCGGGTGCGCACTCGATCGCGGAGCTGGCGATCCACTCGGCGGTGTGCGTGCCGGTGCGCCCGGACGGGCGGGTGGCGGCGCTGATCTACCTGGACGCGCGGTCGGGGGAGTCCCCGGTGCGCGACGCGGCGGGGTACTGCGAGGACATCGCGCGTCTGTACGCCTTCGCGCTGACGCGGGACGCGCAGGCCGACCTGAAACGCCGGCAGGAGTCGCTGCGGATCGAGCTGGAGCGGGCCAGGGAGCTGCGGGCGATGCTCGCGCCCGCGCCCTTGGCGCGGGCGGGGGCCTACCGCCACGCCTCGCGGACCATCGCCGGGCTGTTCGTCTCGGCGGATCTCTTCGACGCGATCGCGCACCCGGACGGGTCGGCCACGGTGCTGTTCGGGGATGCGTCGGGTCACGGGGTGGGGGCGGCGATGCTGGCGGCGCTGGTGCAGAGCCACCTGGTCAGCGCGCTGGCGGCGGGGGCGGGGCTGGGTGAGGCGGTGACGCAGACCAACCGGTTCATCGCCACGCGCCCGACGGGAGGGCGGTTCGTGTCGCTGGTGGCGGCGCGGTTGGGGCCGGACGGCTCGGTGGAGATGATCGACGCGGGGCACGGGCACTGGATGATCGCGCGGCGCGACGCGGAGCCGGAGCATCCGGCGCGTGCGAACGCCCCGCCGCTGGGGGTGGACGCGGGGTCGGCGTTCGGGTCGGCGCGGGCCGCGCTGCGTCCGGGGGACCGGCTGGTGTGTTTCACGGACGGGATTCCCGATCAGGTCGGGCCGGACGGCGAGACCTTCGGCTTCGAGCGGTTGAACGCGGCGGTGCGGTCGTCGGGGGACTGCGAGACGGATGTGGCCCGCGTGTTCGACGCGCTGCTGCGTCACGCGGCAAGCCGGTCGCTCGACGATGACGCGACGGTGGCCTCGGTTGGGTTCGATCCGTTGTGATACGGATCGCGCTTGAACCTCGCGCATGATTCGTATCCAGAAGCCCCGCAGGGGCGTTGGTCAGTAGCCACGGGTGGAGCGCAGCGCAACCCGTGGAAAGGTCGGCAGAGTCCCTGACTTGACCCCGGAGGGGTCATGGAAGCATGAGGATATCTCTCCGCCATTCGGGGGGGGGACTGACCGCGCGCGAATCATGCGGATCTCCATTGAGTTTCGAGCATTTTTATCTGCCGGGATAACAGTTCCGAACGGTCGAGAGGTTAAGGAATATCCTCAAATTTCCATGACCCCTCCGGGGTCAAGCCGTCACCAAATGGACTTGTCCACGGGTTGCGCTGCGCTCCACCCGTGGCTACACACGCGCGCCCCTTCGGGGCGTATCGAGCGTGATATCTGAGAGTGAGCGGTGATCCCTGTCAACGGTTCGCGGTGGCGGCGGCGTCGAGGGCGTCCATGCGCTCGCGGCTGCGGACGGTCCGCTCGTGGTCCGGCCCGAAGAAGCGCTCGATGACGGGGTGGGAGGCGGCGAGGGCGGCCCGCGCGTCGTCGTAGCGCCCCATCGCGGTCAGGCACGCACCGTGGTTGTTGCGGAAGATGCCCACGACATAGTGCGTGTCCGGCACCACCGCGGCGCACAGGGCGAGCAGCTCGGTGTAGATCTCGTCGGCCTCCTCGTAGCGTTCCAGCTCGGTGAGGATCATGGCCAGGTTGTTCATGGACGGCCAGGACTCGGGCTCCAGCCCGCCGCTGGTTTTCCGGCGGAGGACGATGATCTCGCGGTAGAGATCGACGGCCTCGGCGCGCTTGCCGCGTTCCTCGAAGAGATAGGCGAGGTTGGCCATGAGCACCAGGGTCTTGTTGTGCTCGCGTCCGAACTTCTCGGTGTGGGCGGCCAGGGACCGCTGCGTGAGCTCCTCGGCCTCGTCGAGTTCGCCGAGCCGGATGAGGACCGCGCCCAGGTTGCCCATCGTCAGCAGGGTGGAGATGTGCTGGTCGCCGAGGATGCGGGCGCGTCCGTCCACGGCCTCGCGCAGGTAGGGCAGGGCCTCGCGCTCGCGTCCCTGCGTCATAATCATGCCGCCGAGCAGGTCGATGGCCCCCAGCGTCTGCGGGTTGTCCGGGCCGAGCACGCGCCGGCGCCGTTCGAGCAGGTCCGCGGCCAGGGCCTCGGCCTCGGCGATGCGCCCGGCGTTCTTCAGGCCCAGGCAGAGGTTGTGCTGCATGACCAGCGTGTGCTCGGCGTCCGCCCCGATGGCCTCGATGAGTTCGTCGCGGCTGGCGGACCAGAGGGCGATCGCCTCGTCCATGCGCGCGCTGCCCAGCATCACGCGGGCGAGTTCGCCGCGGACGCGGGCGGACTCGACGCGGTCGCCGGTCCCATCGACCAGCGGCATGGCGGCGCGGATCAGCTCCTCGGCCTGGGGGAAGCGGTCGGTCTCGTTGTAGACCATGGCCAGCGTGCGGGCCGCGTCGGGGGTGAGGGGGTGGTTCTCTCCGAGGCGTTCGCGGCAGAGGTCCAGCATGGCCTCGGCGTGGCGCTCGGCCGAGTCGTACTCGCCCAGGGCGATGTAGGTGCTGGCCAGCGCCATGCGGACGGTGGCCTCGATCTCCGGCTCGTCGCGGAGCTGGGTGGACAGGGTGCTCGCGGTGCTGTCGAGCAGCTCGCGGACGGTCAGCTCGTTGCCCATCGCCACCGCGGGGTCCGCGCTGGTGAGCATGTTGGTCATGAACACATTGACGGCGAAGACGCGCCGGCGCTCGGCCTCGGCGCGTTCCAGCGCGGCCTCGGCCCGGGCGCGCTCTTCGGCCTCGCCCGCGAGGGCGGTCTCGGCGCGTTGGGTCTCGGCGCGGGCCTGGGTCCAGCCGCGTGTGGCGCGGGCCGCTTGCCATGACACGCCCGCGCTGCCGACGAGCAGGGCGGCCACGGCAAGGCCCGCCAGGCCCGACGCCACGGGATGGCGATGGATCAGTTTGCGCAGGCGGTAGGCGCGCCCGCCCCCCACCGCCAGCACAGGCTCGTGGGCCAGGAAGCGGCGCAGCTCCAGCGCCAGGTCGCCGGGCGATTCGTACCGATCGTCACGGTCGGGGGCCACCGCCCTGGTGACGATGGCCGTCAGTTCGGGGCCGAGCCGTTCGGTGTCGATCTCGGGCGGCGTGCGGACGACGGCCAGCGCGTCGTCCACCGTCATGTTCCCGACATCGTGCGGGCGCTTGCCGGTCAGCACCTCGCAGAGCATGACGCCGAGCGCGTAGACATCGGTGCGTCCGTCCACATCCGGGTCGGCGGCGAGCTGCTCGGGGGACATGTAGGGCACGGTGCCGACGAGTTCGCTGCGCTTGATGCCGGATTCGGGGGTGGCGGGGGGGGTGGCGTGCGCATCGGTGGTGAACGAGCGGGCCACGCCGAAGTCGAGCACGCGGGCGTGCCCTTCCTCGTCCACGAGGATGTTGGCGGGCTTGAGGTCACGGTGGAGGATGCCGCGGGTGTGGGCGTGGTCCACCGCGTCGCAGACGGTGGCCATGAGGGCGATGCGTTCGCGCGTGCTCAGGCGTCCGGCGTGGGTGTCCAGGGGCAGGCCCTGCACCAGCTCCATCGCGAAGAAGGGGTGGGGTTGCCCGTGGAGGTCGGCGCGTCCCGCCTCGTAGATGGTGGCGATGCCGGGGTGGCGCAGGCGGGCGAGCGCCTGGGCTTCGAGGTCGAAGCGTCGTTCGCGCTCCGGGGTCATCATCTCCGGGCGGACGACCTTGAGGGCCACGCGCCGCTTCGGCTGGCGTTGCTCGGCGAGGTAGACCACGCCCATCGCGCCGGCTCCGAGTTCAGACATGATCCGGTAGGCCCCGACGCGGTCGGGGATGCCCTCGCCGCGGGCGGTGCGGAAGGCTTCGAACTTGAGTCCTCCGGAGCCTGAACCGGGCGCGGAGGATTCGTCGATGGTGGCCGAGTCGCTCAGGCGGAGCATCTGTTCCACGGCCCGGCGGAGGGCTGGATCACCGGAGCAGGCGTCCTCCACATACCGGGTGCGGTCGGCGGTGTCCCGCATCCGTCCGGCGCGTGTCGCGATGTCCTTGGCCGAGCGGTCCATGCGGGTGCCTCTTCCCACCATTCTCACGGTTCACGGCTCTGGATCGGCAGGAAGAGCGGGATTCGGGCGATTTCCGGCCCGATCCGGCCCGATTTCGCGTATGCGGACCTGGGAAAACGGTGCGCCCGGCCCAGTCTCTTGGTGGCCCGGCTCGCGGGGGGCGAGCCGGGTCTCTTTACTCAGCCATTCGCGCGCGTGCGCGCACGCGCGGGGGGGGAGGCTGTGTGGAAGATGCCGATAACGCTCATCCGGCATCTGAACGCAACCTTTGTCTCCCAATCGGCGAAAAGACCCTTGCAACCGGCGGCTTTGCCGGTAAGGTATCCCCCGTGAGCCGGTTTCTGAATACCAACCCGAATGCGAATGCCAATCCGCCGCGTGGCGGGGCGTCGCGGTCGGGCTGACGGCTCTCACAAGCGTCAAGACCCCACCAAGGCCCCGTCCACCGGACGGGGTCTTGTTCGTGGCCGACGCAAACGGGCACAACGGGACTCCGGACGGGGCTGGAACGGGCCGAAAGGAGATCACCATGTGCGGCCTGCTTGCCATCGTCGATACCCCCGCCTCCGGCCGCAAGGCCGTCACCCATGCCCACCGCGGCGAACACCTGATCGATCTGGTGCGCCACCGCGGCCCGGACCAGCGCGGCACGCTCAGTTTCCCGCACGCCTGGCTGGGGCACCGGCGGCTGGCGATCGTCAGCCCGGAGACCGGCGAGCAGCCGTGCGTGTCCGGGCCGCTTGGCTCCCGCACGGCCTGGGTAACCAACTCGGAGATTTTCAACCACCTGGACCTGCGCCCGCTGTGCGACGGGCTGCCGGAGTCGCAGTCCGACTCGGCGGTGATCGGGCCGATCTGCCGCAGGTTCGGTCTGGATTCGATCGGCATGTTCGACGGGCAGTTCTCGCTGGTGGTGGTGCACGAGGACTCGGCGGACTGGATCGCGGCCAGGGACCATATCGGCATCTGCCCGCTGTTCGTCGGCTTCCACGCGGACGGGACCATGTGGTTCGCCAGCGAGATGAAGTGCCTGATCGACGACTGCGAGCGCGTGGAGATCGTCGAACCGGGCACGGCGTGGGTGCGCGACGACGCGGGCGTGCGTCTGGTGCGGTGGTACGACCGGGCGTGGATGCACGCGGCGCCGACCACGCCCGCGGAGCCGCGTGCGTTGCGGGACATCGTGATCGCGGCGGTCGAGAAGCGGATCATGGGCGATGTGCCGTGGGGCGTGCTGTTGTCGGGCGGGCTGGACTCGTCGCTGGTGGCGTCGATCGCGCAGCGGGCCAGCACCCGCGACGGGCACGGACCGATCCACACTTTCTCGATCGGGCTGGACGGCGCGCCGGACCTGGAGCACGCCCGCACGGTGGCGAAGTTCATCGGCAGCCATCACCACGAGTTCCGCTTCACGGTGGAGGAGGCGGTCGAGGCCCTGCCGCTGGTGGTCGAGCACCTGGAGAGCGACCAGCAGATCCGCACGGGCGTGCCGACCTACCTGCTGGCGCGGCAGGTCAAGCGGGCGGGCTTCAAGATGGTGCTTTCGGGCGAGGGAGCGGACGAGATCCTGGCGGGCTATCTGTACTTCCACAAGGCCCCCAGCCCGGAAGAGCTGCACGCCGAGACCGTCCGCAAGACCCAACGCCTGCACCTGTACGATGTGATGCGGGCCGACAAAGCGCCGATGGCGCACGGGCTGGAGCTGCGCTTCCCGCTGCTGGACCGGGCGTTCATTGATTACGCGATGTCGGTGGACCCGGCGGATCGGATGCCCAAGGCGCGTTTCCCCCGGGGGCGTGCCGTGGAGAAGTGGCTGCTGCGCACCGCCTTCGACGAGCCGGGCGATCCCTGGCTGCCCGACTCGGCCCTGTGGCGGCAGAAGGAGCAGTTCTCCGACGGCGTGGGCTACGCCTGGGTGGACACCATCCGCGCCATCGCCGAGCGACGCCTGCCCGCGGGCGCGCTCGAGCACGCGGCCGAGCGGTTCCCCGAGGCCACGCCCACCAACGCCGAGATGTACTGGATGCGCGAGCTGTTCGAGGCGCGGTTCGTGACCGGGCGCACCGCCGGGCGCTCGCCGCTGGCGACGGTGGGATTCGGCCCGTCGGTGGCGTGCTCCACGCCGGAGGCGCTGGCGTGGGACCCGTCGTGGCTCAGGCACGCCGGGGACATCTCGGGCCGGGCCATCGCGGATGTGCATGAGGCCAAGGCGGAGCTTGGCGTGCCGCCGGCGGGGCACATGGCGGGGTGAGCAGGATAGAGTTGCGTATGAAACCGGACCCGGTCATCCTGTGCGCGGCGGGCGTTTGCGTGCCGGTGGTTTTCTACATCGCCCTGGACATCGCCGATGGCGTTGTTGTGTCACGATCCGATGCACCGAATCAGAACTTCATGGTTCTCTCGGGCTTGCTGCTCTATCTGAGCATCGTCGTGGGCGTGTGCCTCTTCAGCTTCGGCGTGGGGAGGCTGCTCGATGATCGTGCCAAGCGGCGGAGGGGCCTGACCGGCGGCCGAGCTGACGACGCCCCTGAGCGTCAGCGATAGAGCTTTTTGACAAGCACCAAGCGTGAGCGCGCGGGAGGAAAACCCCACGATTCGAGGACTCATCGTGGGCGTGATTGGTCTTTGCCTGTCGTTCGGCGAGCGCGGGTTGTTCGGCGTTCCCGGTCGCTTCCTTGCGGGCGCGGCTGGTCCGTGCTACGCCGCGTCGCGGCCCTTGAGCAGGTCGGCGACCAGGCGGCTCACATCGTCGCCCTGGCCGGACCAGATGGCGCGGGCCAGGGCGTTGGCGTCGATGGCCAGGGACGCGAGGGAATCCGGCTTGGGTTCCGGGTCGGCGCGGCGCTGCTCGGTTGCGGTCGGCTGGGGAAGGTCGGCGGGTTCGCGCTCAAGGGCGGCGTCGGGGCGCATGATGGCGGATCGGCCGGGAGCGGGCGGGACTTGAGCCGCGTTGTCTGAATTGGTGGCACAGGCATCCCGCCTGTGTCTCTTTGAGGTATCCGCACAGGCGGGACGCCTGTGCCACCAGTTCAGGGTGAGGTGAACACGCCCGACGCAGGGCGGTAGCGGACGGGGATCTGCTCGTCCTTCGTGGTTTCCTGGCGCGGGTCGCGGGGGGCCCAGTCCACGCGGGCCTGGCCGAGCAGGGTGCCGGTGGCCACGCCCAGGTCGATCTGGGCGATCTGGTACTCCACGATGGCGCGGATCTCGGCCAGGCGGGCGTCGGCCAGGCTGGTGTCGGCGTTGAGCACATCGGTGCTGGTCGATCGGCCCACCTCGAACTGGCGGCGTTCGGCCTCCAGCGCGCGGGCGTTGAGCAGCACCGCCTGGCGGCTGGCCATGATCCGCTGCCAGGTGCTGGACAACTGGTCCACCGCGTCGCGGACCTCCTTCTCGATCTGCTGGCGACGGGCCTCGCGGGTGGACAGGCGTTGGAGCCGGGCCAGGATCGACTGGGCCAGCGTGGCGCGGCGCTGCTCGTTGCCGATGGGCACCTCGGCCCGCACGCCCACGGTCCAGTCCTCGTAGTCGTTGCGCCGGGTGACATCCACGGCGTCGCTGAACGAGCCGCCCAGGCCGTTGATGCGGTAGGTGTACTGCATGGCCAGCAGGGGCAGGGTCTGGTTCTGGTCGAAGGCGACCTGGGCCGCGTCGCGGGCGAGCTGGAGTTCGAGTTCGAGCAGCTCCATGCGGTTGGCCACGCCCGCGCTGACCAGGATGCCCGCGTCGAAGGCGTAGCGGACCGGCTCGGGCGCGGTCACAGGCTCCAGGGCGATGGCCGATCCGACCTCCAGCCCGGGGGCGTTGATGAGGGCCTTGAGTTCGCGCTCGCGCAGGCGGACATCGTTCTGGGCGCGGATGATCTGCTCGACCCGGTCGGCGATGCCGGACTCGGCGCGGACCACATCGATCTCCGCCCCGGACCCGGCCCGCAGGCGGCGTTCCGCCCGGTCGAACTGCTCGCGGGCCACGGTGTACTGCTGCTCGACCACCTCCAGCGCGCGGATGGAGGCGTAGAGGCGCCAGTAGGCCCGATCGACCTCCGCCAGCGTGCGGATGACCTCCAGCTTGGTCTGGGCCTCGGAGATCTGCCGGTCGTACTCGGCCAGGCGGATCGAGTGGACGGCCACGCGCCGGCCCGCGCCGCGGAGCAGGTTGTGCGACAGGCTCAGCTCCAGATCCGCGGTGATGGCCGGGTTGAGCGTGCTGAAGGCGTTGTTGGTCTCGAAGCGGGAGACGGGCGTGGTGATGGTGAAGTCGCCGCCGGTGCGCAGGGGGATGGTCACGCCCGGCGTGACATACTGGCGGGTGGACTGCGCGTCGGCCAGCTCGGTGGCGACGGCGTCGTCGATCTCCGCCCAGCCGGCCTGGAGGGTGAACACGGCGTTGAAACGGCCCTCTTCCTGCGAGAGGCGTTCGGCGGCGATGACGGGGTTGACCAGCGTGGCCCGCAGGCCGAGGTTGCGCTCGAAGGCGTGCAGGCGGGCGTCGTCCAATGACAGGTCCACACGGTCCATCCCGGCGTAGCGGGCGCGGGCTTGCTCGACCTGCTCGGCGGGGGTCGGTTCGGGCCGGTCTGGCCCGGTGTCGATGCGGGTCAGTTCCAGGTTGCCGATGCGGCGCAGCCGTTCGGCGGGGGCACGGGTGTCGGTGTCCAGCGGGTGCGGGGCGAGGGGGTTGCTGGTGCAGCCGGCCAGCAGCGCGAGCGTTGCGCTGGTGATTCCCAGGGTTCGGATGGAGGTCCGTGCGGAGAGGGGGGGCATGGTCGGCGGTTCCTCTTTACTCGTGGCGGAGGGCGTCGATGGGGTTGAGCCGGGCGGCCTTGATCGCGGGGAGGATGCCGAAGACCACGCCCACCCCGGCGGAGAAGCCCAGGCCGATGATGACCGCCGACAGCGGCACCGGGGCCTCCTTGATCGGGAAATCCGGGAGGAAGGTGACGATTTGCGTCAGCGCGAACCCGATCGCCAGGCCGACCAGCCCGCCCACCAGGCAGAGCACCACGGCTTCGACGAGGAACTGCATCAGCACCACCGGGGGCTTGGCGCCCAGCGCCTTGCGCAGGCCGATCTCGCGCGTGCGTTCGCTCACGCTGACCAGCATGATGTTCATGATCCCGATGCCGCCGACGAGCAGCGAGATGCCGACGACCCCCGCGGCCGTCATGGTCAGCACATTGGCGAAGCCGTTGAAGATGTCGATGGCGTTCTGGACCACCTCCATGCCGAAGGTGTTTTCGTCGTCCCCGGACAGGCCCCGGTGGGTCCGCAGCAGCGCGCGGACCTCGGCCTGCGCGTCGGCGGCCGCGTCGGGGGTGGTCATCGTGGCCTGGAACCAGGTGCCCGCGTAGGGGTCCATCATGCGGAGCGTCTCGTAGGGGATGTAGACCTCGGAGCGGGCCTGCCCGCCCCCGAAGTTCAGCCCCATCTCCTTGGTCTCCAGGACCCCCGTGATGAGGAAGCGGCGCCCGCGGATCTGGATGTAGTCGCCAGTCGGGTCGGCGTCGAGCTTGAACTCCTCGATGGCCACCTCGTTGATGAGGCAGACCTGCCGGCGTTCCTCGTTGTCGATCCGGGAGATCGGGCGGCCCAGGCGCACCTGGCGGGCGGCGACCTCGTGCCAGCTCGGCCAGACGCCCGTGACGGACACGCCCGCCTTGGTCTCGCGCCCGTACTGGACGCTCCAGCGGCGGTCGCTCAGGGGCGTGATGTTCTCGATGGACGGCGCGCGGTCGAGCAGCATCTGGGCCTCGTACGGCGTGACCCGCACATCGGACCAGCTCAGCACGCCGCGCTGGGAATCCGGCACCTGGCCCCAGACCCACATCGTCCGCGATCCCACGGCGGCGTCGATCTGGTTGAGCATCCAGTTCCGGCCCGCCTCCAGGAAGCTCATCACCGCGATGACGCTGGCCACGCCGATGATGATTCCCAGCGCGGTCAGCACCGCGCGGATCTTGTTGGCCCACACCTGCCCCAGGGCCAGGAAGACCGTCTGCCACACCAGCCGCACGACCGCCCACACCGGGGCCATCACCACGCCCATCAGCCGGCCCCCCCTTCGTGCTTTACGCCGCCGAACAGGCCGCGCCGGGGCTTGGGCATGGGCTTGGGTTCGGGCGAAGGCTCCGGGGCGGCCTCCGCCATCGCCCGCTCGGCCGGGGAGACCTCCGCGACCTGGCCCTCCCCGCCGCGCCCGTCGCTCATGCGCCGGACCCAGTCGCGGTGGATCGGATCCTCCGCGGCCCGGGCGTCGGAGACGATCTTTCCGTCGCGCAGGCGCACGATCCGCTCGGCGTGCCCCGCGACATCCTCCTCGTGCGTGACGATCACGATGGTCTGCCCGTCGGCGTGCAGGCGCTTGAAGAGTTCGATGATCTCCACGGTGGTCTTGCTGTCCAGATTCCCGGTCGGCTCGTCGGCCAGCAGGATGCTCGGCTCGTTGACCAGGGCGCGGGCGATGGCCACGCGCTGGCGCTGGCCGCCGGAGAGCTGGTTGGGCCGGTGGGTCATGCGGTCCCCCAGGCCGACAAGCCCGAGGGCGTCCTTGGCGCGGCGTTTGGCGCTGAACAGGTGCTTGCGGGAGTACAGCATCGGCAGCATGACATTCTTGAGCGCGGTGGCCCGGTTGAGCAGCTCGAAGCTCTGGAAGATGAAGCCGATCTCCTCGTTGCGCACCTGCGCCAGCCGCCCCATGCCCATCCTGTGGGTCGGCCGCCCGTTGAGCACATACGAGCCGGTCGTGGGCTTGTCGAGGCACCCGAGGATGTTCATCAGCGTGGACTTGCCCGAGCCGGACGCGCCCATGATGGCCACGAACTCGTTGCGCCGGATGGCCAGGTCCACGCCGTCGAGGGCGCGGACGGTCTCCTCGCCCACGCGGTAGATCTTGCGAAGCCCGCGGATCTCGATGGTGGCCGGGCTGGGCGCCGATGGGTTCACGGCTGAGGCTCGCCTTCCGGCTCGACCGGAGCCGTCTCCGCGTCGTCGGCGGCGGGCGGCGCGCCGGCGGCGTCGGGCTTCTTCGCGGCGGCCTTGGCCTCCTCCTCGGCCTTCACCTTTCGCTCGTCGCGCACCGCCTGGTCGTGGCGCAGGTTGACCAGCACGCGGAACGGCCCGGTGACGATCTCGTCGCCGACGCCGAGGCCCTCGATGATCTGCGTGCTGGTCAGGTCGCTCGCGCCCGCCCTGACGGGTGTCACCACCGTCTTGCCGTCCACCACGCGGTACACCACGCGGGCGAAGGTCTTGTTCAGGTCCACCAGGGCGTTGCCGGTGCGGACCCCCGCGGGCAGGTCGTCCACGCGCCGGTCCAGCACGGCCTGGCTGGGGACGCGCACGGCGTCGAAGAACCGCTCCACCGCGATGTCGGTCGAGGCCGTCAGGCCGGAGTACAGCGTCTCGCCCTCGCCCAGCTCCAGCGCGATCTCCACCTCGAAGGTGCCCGTGCCGTCCGCGGCCACCCGGCGCTTGAGCCCGATCTGGCGGACCGCGCCGCGGTACTCGCGGTCGGGGTAGGCGTTGACATAGACCGTGGCCTCCTGCCCGACGCGGACGGGGGCGATGTTCGCCTCGTCCACCGCCGCGCGGAGCAGCATGTTGGACAGGTCGGCGATCTCCATGATGACGCTGCCGGGGTTGTTGGTGGTGCCGACGATAACGGTCTCGCCCACCTCGGCGTTCAGGGCGGTGATCACGCCGTCGATGGGGCTGGCGATGGTGGTGTTCTCCAGGTCCTTCTCGGCCTGGGTGATCTGGGCGCGGGCCTGCTCGATGCCGAACTCCAGCGACTGCTTGTCCGACTGGGCCTGGAGGTAGTTCGCCTCGGCGGTCTCCAGCTCGGCCCGCGTCACATCGCCCGTCTCGAACAGCGAGCGGATGCGCTCGAACTCCAGGCGCGCGGTGATGAGCCGGGCCTCCGCCCCGCCCAGCCGGGCCTCCTGCCCGCGCATGCCGGCGCGGGCCGAGTCCAGCACCGCCACCAGGTTCTGGGGGTCCAGCCGGATGACGATGTCCCCCGCCTTCACCTGCTCGCCCTCGCGGAACGGCAACGCCAGCACCCGCGCCGAGACCTGGCTGGAGATCTGCACATTCGTCCGCGGCTCGATCGAGCCGGGCGCGCTGACCGTCCGCACCACATCGCCCAGGGCCGCCGGCTCGATCACCACCAGCTCGCCCAGCCCCTGCTTGACGCGCCCGGAGCGGAACTTGTCGCCGGCCGGCGACTTGTACAGCGCGAACCCCGTCCCCGCCAGCGCGGCCACGACGACCCCGAGGACCACCACCACCCGTGCCGCGCCCATGCCCGCTCCTTGCTCTTGCCGCCCCACCCGCCGCCCGCGTGCGGAGTGGGGGCGGGGAGGCGAGGGGTTCCCGTGTGTGACCCGGCCGCGTGTTGGCGGGGTCTGGGTTATATGGATCAGCCCCGGTCTGGTTTCAGGGCCTCGTTTCAGGGGCGGCCGCGGCCGCTCCCTTGCAGTCGCGGCTTGTCGATCAGACCCCGAGCTTCTCGCCCAGGAAGGCGGGAACCGCGTCCATCGCGATCCGCTCCTGCTGGAGCGTGTCGCGGTGGCGGACCGTGACGGTGTCGTCCGTCAGCGTGTCCGAGTCGATGGTGAAGCAGAACGGGCAGCCCGCCTCGTCCATGCGGGCGTAGCGCTTGCCGATGGACTGCTTCTCGTCCATGTCGATCGCGCCCAGGTGCCCGAACTTCTTGCGCAGGGCCTGCGTCAGCGACGCGGCCTTCTCCGGCATGCCGTCCTTCTTCACCAGCGGGAACACGCCCGCCTTGATGGGGCTGAGCCGGGGGTGGAACTTCATGTAGACCCCGCTGGGGCGGTCGGGGTCCGGGGTGAAGGCCTCGCACAGGGCGGCCAGCACGCCGCGGTCCAGCCCGGCGGAGGGTTCGATCACATGGGGGAAGTACCGCTCGCCCTTCGGCTGGCCGTTGGGGGCGAGTTCCCCGCGCGTGGGGTCGAAGTACTTGAGTTTGTCGCCCAGGCCGGAGTGCTGGGCGTGCTGGCGCAGGTCGAAGTCGGTGCGGTGGGCGATGCCCTCGAGTTCGCCGAAGCCGGGGGCCGTGAACGGGAAGCGGTACTCGACATCGCTCGTGCCCGCCCCCTCCTTGGCGTAGTGGGCGAGTTCATCGCGGTCGTGCTCGCGCAGGATCAGGTTGTCGCCGGCCAGGCCCAGGCTCTTCCACCACTCCATGCGCCAGTCGCGCCAGAAGGCGTACCAGTCCTTCGCCTCGCTCGGGTGGCAGAAGAACTCGATCTCCATCTGCTCGAACTCGCGGCTGCGAAAGGTGAAGTTGCGCGGCGTCACCTCGTTGCGGAAGGCCTTGCCCGTCTGCGCGATGCCGAAGGGCATCCCGACGCGGGTGGTGTCCACCACATTCTTGAACTGGACGAAGATGCCCTGGGCGGTTTCGGGGCGGAGGTAGACCTTATTGTCGTCCGTTTGCTGGAGTCCGGCCCATGACTCGAACATCAGCTTGAAGGCGGTTGGTTCACCGAGCGCGCCGCCGCAGCGGGGGCACGGTTCTTGCAATCCGGTCGCGTGCAACTGTTCCGTCGCGATGTACCGAACGATTTCCATCAGTTCCGGCGGCGCGTCCGGCTGCCCGTTCACGCGGGTGGCCAGAAACGAGAGCGTGACCTCGGGGTTGCGCACCAGGGCCAGGTTTGGCGCGAGCTTCTTCCCCTTCCCCTTGGCCCAACGCATCAGTCGGGGAGCATCAATCCCACCTGTCACCGGCTCAAACTCCTGAATGAGCGAGTTGAGCCATTCCGAGCTTGTGGCAAGGATTTCCCAAAGGTGATCGGCCCGCACAAAGTGCCCGCATCCCGGGCACTTGCGCATCGGGTCCGCGAACCCCGCCAGGTGCCCGGATGCCTCCCACACCTTCGGGTTCTGGATGATGCAGGTATCCACCGGCACGATCTCCACCGGGTTCCCGTCCGGCCCGCTCCGCCCCCAGCACGGGTTCATCACCACATCCTGCCACCAGGCGTCGCGCAGGTTCTTCTTGAGCTGCGCCCCCAGCGGCCCGTAGTCCCAGAAGCCGTTGATGCCCCCGTAGATCTCGCTGGCCGGGTAGACGAACCCCCGACGCTTGCACAGGGACATGATCTCGTCCATCGACTTGGGGGGGGTGGGTGGGGGGGCGGACATCGCAACTTCCGGTGGGACAGGGAGTGGGGATAGATCGGGCCTGAGTGTAGGGAAGGGAAGGGGGGGTGGCCGGTGTCCTGGTAGGTCGGCACTCCGTGCCGACCCTTCTCCCCGGTGGCCCGGCTCGCCGAGCGGGTCCTCTTCTGCCTCCCCATCTTCTTCTCTGGTGGCACAAGCACCCCACCTGTGCCACTGGGGCGGGAGGAGACCATCCCGCTCACTCGCGTTCGGGGCTCACTGGAAGACCCGGCTCGGCGAGCCGGACCACCAGGAGTCGGCACGGAGTGCCGACCTACCAGTACCATGCCCCCATGCCCGCCCACCCCTTCGCCGACACCCTCGCCCAGATCCGGGCCTGCGTTGATGCGCCGTGGGAGTCCATCGCCATGACCCTGGCCGAGCACCCGGCCGACACCTGGGGCGACCCCGCCCAGCCCGGCACGGCGGCCTGGCACCTGCACCACACGGCTGAGATCTTCCGACGCCACGCCCGCCACCTGATCGGCCCCGTCACAGAGGCCTGGCCGCCCGTCCCCGCCGATCCCCTCGCGGCGATCGAAACCCTCCGGGCCGACCTGACCCGCCTGGAAGCCTGGGCCGCCGATGGGCTTCACCCGGACGCGGTGGTCTCCTACGGCCGGGACCAGTCCGTCTCGGACATGCTGGGCGTGATGCTCCGCCACATCGTGTGGCACGCCGCGGCGGCCCACTACTGGTGCTGCTGGAAACGCCCGGCGCCCTGATGCCGGGCGAGCGGCAACGACCGATCAATCGGCACACTTTCCTGCTGACGCAACCGCGGCCGCTCCCTTGCAGTCGCGGCTTGTCGATCAGTTCGCGCCGAGCATCGCGCCCAGCGCCTCGCGCCAGCCGACCCGCTTGATCCGGTCCTGGACCTCGGACTCCACCTCGTCGAAGCTCCACACCGCCGGGGCTTCTTCGAGCGTGACCCGGGTTTCGGGGCTGACCAGTTCCAGACCCAGCGCGCCGTCGCCGGAGACGCGGACCACCCAGCGTCCCTCGCCCAGCGTGCGGTACACGGCCTGCCCGACCGCCATGGCCCGGCTCGCCCCCCCCGCTCCCCCCGAGCCTGGCTTGGTCTCCAGCGGCTCCTTGCCCAGCCAGTCGATCTCGGCCAGGCGCGGGTCGATGACGGTCGCGTCCTCCGGGCGGGTCGAGGCGTCGAACACCCGCCGGATCCACACCCGCCCGTCGAGCAGGGCGAAGTCCACATACACCTCTTTGGAAGGGTCCGCCCCGGTGGGGATCTCGGCGATCGGCCCGTGGGGGGTGCGGACCAGGGCCGTGACCCGCCCGTCCTTGACGACCAGCTCGGTGACGGCGGTGCGCCGCACGGCCCGGTTGTACGACGACCGAAGGCCCTCGTAGTCCGCCGCCAGCGATTCCAGGCGGGCGCGGTAGACCTGCTCGGCCGCGTCGGCCCGGGCCAGGCGCATCCCGGCGATGCCGACCAGACCGACCGCGCCCAGCATGGACGCGCCGATCAGGATCCCGGACACCGCGGTGAGTTTGCCGGCCATGCCCGAATCATCGGCCCGACGGGCGTTTTCGCTGTAGGTCGGCACTCCGTGCCGACTCCCGGGTAGATCGGCACTCCGTGCCGATTCTTGGGTGAACGGGCACTCCGTGCCGGCGACTCAGGTAGCTCAGCTCGGGGGGCGAGCCGGAATCCGCCGATTTCATCGGCGGCGTCACGGCAGCCACCGTCCAAAGAAGTCGGCTCGGAGAACCGACCTACCCGGAGTCGGCACGGAGTGCCGACCTACCCGAACCGGCGCACGCACACCGAATCGTTCTGACCGCCGAAGCCGAAGCTGTTGGACAGGCACACCGACACGCCGCCCGCGGCGCTCGTGTCGCGGGCCGTCAGCGGCACATGGTCCAGCCCGCAGGCCGGATCGATCTGGTGCAGGTTGACGGTGGGGGGGATGACGCCGGTGCGGATGGCCTGGACGCAGGTGATGAGTTCCACCGCGCCGGCCGCCTGGATCAGATGGCCCAGCATCGACTTGACGCTGGTGAACGGAACCCTGGGCGCAAGGTCGCCGAACACGCGGCGCACCGCGGCGGACTCGATCTTGTCATTCTCCTTCGTCCCCGTGCCGTGGGCGTTGATCCAGTGGACCAGCGGGCGGCCCGCGTCGTCGGTCGTGCGGGGGTCGATGCCCGCCTGGCGCAGGGCCGCGGACATCGCGTCCGCCCCGCCCTTGCCCTCCGGGTGGATGTCGGTGATGCGGTAGGCGTCGGCGGTGGAGCCGTAGCCGGCCAGCTCGGCCAGGATCGTCGCGCCGCGGGCCAGGGCGTGGTCCAGGTCTTCGAGGATCACGATGCCAGCGCCCTCGCCCATCACGAACCCGTCGCGCGTGGCGTCGAACGGGCGGGAGGCGTGCGCGGGGTCGTCCCGGCGCGTGCTCATCGCGGTCAGGCGGATGAAGCCGGTCATGCCCAGGGGGTGCAGCATGGTGTGCGCGCCGCCCGCGATCATCACCGAGGCGTCGCCCCGCCGGATGATCTCGAACGCCTCGCCCACCGCCTGCGTGCTGGCCGCGCACGCGGTCATGCAGTTCAGGCAGGGTCCGGCCGCGCCGAACTCCGCGGCCAGGTGGGTCGAGGTGAGCTGCGGCTCCTGCTCCACCTCCAGGGCCGCGCTCATGCCGGGCCGGGCGACGCCGGCGAAGGCCGCGACATCAAAACCGCCCGGCGGCGCCGCGTTCGTCCCGGCGGCGTGCGCCCCGATGTACGGCCCGTAGTCCACCGGCCCCTCGCCCGCGCCCAGGTACACCCCGACGGATTCGGGGTCCGGAGGGGACGGGGCGCGGTCCAGCCCGGCCATCCGCCAGGCGTCGTCGCAGGCGGACAGCGCGAAGCCCGTGCTCAGCGAGGCGTGCCGGTGCCGCTCGGCCCGGGCGGGGCCGAGGCGTTCGCGCAGGTCGAACGAGGCGGGCACCTCCGCGGCGAAGTTCGTCGCCCAGGTCGAGGCGTCATAGCGGCGCAGCGGACCCATCGCGGTCTCGCCGCGGACGAGCCGGTTCCACACGCCGTCCAGATCCCACCCCAGGGGCGTGACCCAGCCGACGCCCGTGATGACCACGCGGCCGCTGGGCAACGGTCAGTCCTCGTCGTCGTCCTCGTACTCCTCGTCATCGTCGTGACGGGCGTTCAGCTTGTCCGGGTTGAGCACGCGGACCAGCCCGTCCTTGAGGCGGCGCTCGCCGAAGTTGATGATGAGTCCCAGTTCCAGGTCCGCCGCGCGGAGCTGGGCGCGGAGTTCGGCCCGCTCCTGCACGCCGATCTCGCGGTGCTCGGCCATCAGCTTCACCAGGAAGGCCTCCCCGGCGAACATGTCCGCGGTGATCTCCCCGACCACCTCGTCGTTGTACTCGACCTCGAAGACCTCGTCGAAGTTCGGCTCCACGCCCTCGGCCTGCACGGCCTTGCCCAGCGCGTTGCGGTACACCGCCAGCGGGAAGCCCGGCCCCAGCGCCTTGTGGACCTCGATCGCCGCGCCGATCACCTTGCGGGAAACCTCCGTCACCGCCGGGTCCAGGTCCGACAGCGGCGTGGCCCGCCGGCTCCGGTCGCCCCCCCCCCCCCCCCCCCCCCCCCCCCCCCCCCCCCCCCCCCCCCCCCCCCC
>CAZNZC010000019.1:33804-55585 GCA_964577425.1 uncultured Phycisphaeraceae bacterium | reverse complement strand
TGGCGTGCTCGGCCGGGGTGGATTCGAGCGCGCTGGGCATCGCGTTGTCGGTCGCCAAACCCGAGCCGGTGATCGGGCATGTGGTCCACGACCTGCGCGACCGCGCGGACGCGCTGGCCGATCGGGACGCGGCCCGCGCGCTCGCCGAGCGTCTGGGGCTTGTGTTTGTCGAGGCCGAAGCGCCGGTTCGGGGTCAGAAGGGCAATCTGGAGGCCCTCGCCCGGCGCGCCCGCTACGCGGCCCTGGCCGAGATGGCCCATGCGCACGGGTGCCGGTACATCGTGACGGCCCACCACGCGGACGACCAGTTGGAGACGGTGCTGATGCGCCTGATCCGGGGGGCCGGGCCGCGGGGGATGGGGGGGATCCGGGCCGTGCGGTCGCTGGGGGAGGCCGGGCACGGCGTCAAGGTGGTGCGACCGATGCTGGGCATGTCGCGGGACGAGGCGGTGCGGATCTGCCGGGATACGGGGTGGGCCTGGAAAGAGGATGCGTCCAACCGGGACGAATCGTTCCTGCGCAACGCCATCCGGGCGCGGGTGATTCCCGAGATCAAGGCCATCCGGCCCGACGCCGCCGAGCGGGCGTCGGTGACGGCCGCCGTCTGCACGCTGGCGGCCGAGGCCATCGAGCGCGAGGCCCGCCTGACGCTCAACGCGGCGACCCGCCGGGCCGAGGGCGGCCGGGGCGTGGTGCTCGGACGCAAGGAGCTGGTCGCCGTGCCCCTGGCCGTGCGCTGCGAGGCGTTGCGTCTGGTGCTGCGCGACGCGGGCGGCGTGGGCATGGACCGGGCCGGGTGGCGGGTGGTGGAGCCGGCCGCTCAAGCGGTGGGGGATCACCGGATGGAGCCTAGGTCGTTCCGGCTGGGGTCTATCGTGGTGGAGGTTCGGGCGCACGAGGTCCGGGTTTCGGTGGTGGGGGGCGAGGAGTCGGATGGCTGAGGTCAGGGTGTTGCTGGTGGGCCACTGCGGGCCGGATGCGTCGATGCTGACCCGCGCCGTGCGCGAGGCCGTGCCGGAGGCGTCGGTGGGGATGAACACGGAAGAATCGCGGCTCTGGGATTCCTCTGCTGATCTTTTGTTGGTCAACCGGGCACTGGACGGCTGGTATACGGACGAGTCGGGCCTGCGGCTGATCGCCGAGGCCGCGTCGCGGGGCGTACACGCGATGCTGATAAGCAACTACGCGGACGCGCAGGCGGCGGCGGTCGCCGCCGGTGGCAGGCCGGGGTTCGGTAAGGCCGAGGCGCGTTCGGAGAAGGCCGCGCGGGCGATCCGCGCGGCGTTGGGACTGGACTGAGCACGGCTCCGTGCCCCGCCGGGGCGGGCCGAACGAGAGGGATGCACATGCGGATGCTGGAAGGGATCGCGTTGTCGGAGTACGCCAAGCGGCGCGAGGCGGTGCTCAAGTCGCTCAAGGGATCGGTCGGGATCGTGATGGCCGGCGAGCACGGGCCGCCGCTGCGGGGGGATTGGGATCCCAACTTCCACTTCCTGTACCTGACCGGCATCACGGACGAGGTGGGGGCGATGGTCTTCTTCGACCCGGCCGCGCCGGACCCGGACAAGCGGGTGACGCTGATGCTCCGCCCGACCAACCCCGAACACGACATCTGGGACGGTTTCCGCGAGCCGCTCGGCAAGGCGTTGCGGGAGCAGACCGGCTTCAAGACCGTCGTGCGGACCACGATGCTGCCCCGACTGCTGACCGAGGCGGCCCGCCGGGCCAAAAAACTCTCCCTGCTGCACCCGATCGCGTCGTACAACCAGCCGGTCGGGCCGGACTACGAGCTGTTCCAGAAGGCCGCGGCCCGCATCCCCGGCTGCGGGATCGAGGACCGTTCGGACCTGATCGTCGGCATGAGGATGGTCAAGAGCCAGGCGGAGATCCGGCAGATCGAGGCGGCCGTCGCCGCGACCAAGTCCGGCATCGAACGCCTGTGGAAGAGCGTCAAGCCCGGCGTCTCCGAGCGCACGCTGCACCAGGAACTCGTCCGCGGCTTCGAGGACGCCGGCTCCAAGCGCGTGGCCTTCGACCCCATCGTCGGCTCCGGCGCCAACGGCGTGGTGCTGCACTACAAGCAGAACGACCAGGTCGCCAAGGACGGAGAACTCCTGACGCTCGACTGCGGCGCGTCGATCAACGGCTACGCGGCGGACATCACCCGGACTTTCCCGGTCAACGGCAAGTTCACCGAGGAGCAGCGGAGCGTCTACACCGCCGTCCTCAAGGCGCACGAGGCCGCGGTCAAGGCTGTCAAGCCCGGCGCGACGATGTCCGACGCCGACAAGGCCGCCCGCGCGGTGCTGGAGAAGGCCGGCTACGGCGACTACATGCCCCACGGCATCGGCCACCACCTCGGCCTGGAAACCCACGACCCCGGCCTGTCTCACGAGGAACTCAAGCCCGGCATGGTGGTGACCATCGAGCCGGGCGTCTACCTGCCACACAAGGGCATCGGCGTGCGGATCGAGGACGACATCCTGGTGACGAAGGAGGGCAACCGCAACCTCTCGGCGGCGGTGCCCAGGTCAGCCGCGGAGATGGAACGGGTGGCGAAGGCGTAGCGGCCGCCAAGCGGAACCGTCCACCGCTGTCTGTCGGGCCATCCACACCGAATGCTCAAAGTCCCGCAAGCAGAAACCCCGCTCAGAGGCGGGGTTTCTCGCAGTCATGCTGGAAAGCGGGTGATCGGGATCGAACCGACGACATTCAGCTTGGGAAGCTGACGTTCTACCACTGAACTACACCCGCAAGTCGGACACAACGCCGGGCTTGCACGAGGGACTGCGGTCGGCGGCCATGGTTGGAATCATTGCCGCTCGCCCGTTGTCACCCGTGCGGGCCAGTATAGCACGCTGCCGCGTGGGTCGGCCAGGCTGGGGGCGGGGGGCTTTGACAGCCCGGCCCGAACCGGCAAAAGCGACCCTTGCCCTTGCCAACCGGCGTGGGGGGGAGAGTTGGACCGGGTGGGCGGGAAGGGAGGGGAATTGGTATCATCCGAGCCGCGGCTGATGGCTTTCCGAACCGAGAAGCAGAGCGACTCATGACCGAGAAGAGCCATCCCGTGCATACGACCGGGGATCTGCTGGATTTCCTGTACCGGCTCGGCCAAGCCTATCTCGCCTGCGGGGAGCAGACCGCCCATGTCGAGCTCCAGATCCGGCGGATCGCCACGGCCTACGGGGCGCGTCGGGCCAGGGTCGTCGCGTTTCCCACGGCCATCTTCATCAGCCTCCACGACGGCGAGGACGAGCGGGTGACGCTGGCCGAGGGGCCGCTGCGGACCCTGCGGCTGGACCAGATGGCGGATGTGTACAACCTCGGCACGGAGATGCAGGCCGGGAAGGTGCCGATTGCCGACGCCTCGTCCCGGCTTTCCGCCATCACGCGCAGGCCCGCGCGTTTCGGCGTGTTCGGGACGCTGCTGGGGCACATCGTGCTCGCGGCGGGCGTGGCGATGATCCTCAACCCCGTGCCGGCGAGCGTCCTCTTCTCCGCGATCCTCGGCGCGATCGTGGGCGTGCTCAAGATGGCGATGATGGCCGAGAAATCGCTCTTCACCGTCACGCTCCCGGTGATCGCGGCCTCGCTGGTCTCGGCGATCGTGTTCATCGCGGTGCGGTACGGGCTGCCGGTGGACCCGCTGCATGTGCTCATCCCGCCGCTGGTGACATTCCTGCCGGGCGCGATGCTCACCTTCGGCATGATCGAGCTGGCCTACGGCGACATGGTCAGCGGGACGAGCCGGTTGATCACGGGCTTCGTGCAGTTGTTTCTGATCGCCTTCGGCCTGGCCGCGGGCGCGATGCTGGTGGGGTTCCGGCTGGACGGCGCGCCCGTCGTCACGCCGGATGTCGTCGCGATGTCGCTGTTCGCGTGGCTGCCGTGGTTCGGGGCGTTGGTGTTCGGCGTGGGGGTCTTTCTGCACTTCTCCGCGCCGCGGAACGCCCTGCCTTGGATGCTGCTGGTGCTGATCCTGGCGTTCACGGCGCAGCGGCTGTCCGCCGGGGTGTTCGGCAGCCAGTTCAGCGGGTTCTTCGGGACGCTGGTGGCGACGCCCCTGGGCTACCTGATCCACCTGAGGTTCAGGGGCCCGCCGCCGATGGTGACATTCCTTCCCAGCTTCTGGCTGCTGGTGCCCGGAGCGCTGAGCTTGCTGAGCGTCAAGCGCATGTTGAGCGACACTACGGAAGGCCTGGAGGGGTTGGTGGCGACCGTGTTCGTCTTCGCCTCGGTGGCGATCGGGACGCTGCTGGGCGCGTCGTTGTACAAGTTCCTCAGCGAGCGGTTCGGCTCGTGGCAGATCCAGATCGGGCGGGTCGGGCGGTCGCCCGTGCGTAAGAAAAAAGAGGGGAAGAAGGCCGAGCCTTCCCCCCCTCCTCCCCCCTCCCCTTCCCTCACCCCCGAGTCATGAAGCGCCGAGCACGGCCAGCGCCACCGCGAGCCGGCAGCCGTCGGCGTACTGGGCGAGATCGATGAACTCATGCACGGTGTGGATCTCGTGCTGGCCCGCGCCGATGGTGACGGTGGGCACGCCGTACTTGACCAGCCAGTTGGCGTCCAGCCCGCCGTTCGAGAAGACGGTGGTGGGGGGCAGGCCCAGCGACTCGGCGGCCCGCTTGGCGTGGGCGACCGCGGGGGAGTCGTCGGGGAGATTGAAGGACGGGTACTGGGGCTGGCCTTTGAAGTCGAGTTCGGCGGTCCCGCCGTCGGCGTCCTTGACGGCGGACACGGCGGCCTTCAGAGCGTCGTGATAGGCGGCGGTGATCCGGGCGGCGAACGCGGCGTCCGGGCTGCGGGTCTCGCCCTTGAGATACACGAAATCGGTCACGACATTCGTGGCGTCGCCGGCGGCATGGTTGTCTCGCCCGCCGAAGACGCCCACATTGCTCGTGCCCACGCCCTCCGGCTTGACGACCTTGCCGAACCAGCCGTCCTGGTGGACTGCCGCGATGGCGACCGAGCCGACCAGCGTGGACGAGATGCCCTTCTCCGGGGCCACGCCCGCGTGCGCGGCCTTGCCCTTGATCGTCGCCTCCCACGCCTCCGCGCCCACGGCGCCGGTAATCAGTTCAGCGGGAACCTTCCCGTCCACATTGAAGCACATGGCCGCATCCTTGAAGTCCGCCGGGTCGATGTGGCGGGCGCCCTGCAGGCCGCTCTCCTCGCGCACGGTGAAGAGCAGGGTGATGGGGGGGTGGGGGAGGTTGTTCTTCAGGAGCGTTTCGACGATGGTGACGAGCACGGCGCAGCCGGTGCGGTTGTCGCCGCCGAGGCCGGTGCTGCCGTCGGTGACGATCCGTCCGTCCTGACGCATCGGCTTGGCCCCGGCGCAGATGGGCACGGTGTCGAGGTGGGTGGAGAACATGATGCGCGGGCCGGGCTTCGTGCCGGGCAGGTAGGCGTAGAGGTTCCCGACCTCGGTCGGCAGCGGGATGCGCTCGTGCGCGGAATCCTGATGGATGTCCGACGCCGCAACGCCCAGCGCCTTGAGATCGGCGATGATCGCGTCGGAGATGGCCTTCTCGTGCCCGCTCACGCCCTCGATCCCGAGATAGCGGAGCAGGCGGTCCTCGGCGGACTTGGTGTCGATGCTGATGGTCGTGCTTGACATGACGGTGACTCCCTTATTGATTGAGCCGCGCGCAACCTTGTAGCCGCGCACGAAGTAAGCGGATTCTTCTCCTTGAACTCTCTCAAATACCCCAGGGCAGCCCGAAGACCTGCCAGGCCACGAACAGCAGCGTCCACAGCACGAGCAGGACCACGACATACGGCAGCATCAGGGCGACGACGGTGCCCACGCCCGCCTTCTTGTCGTACTTCTGGCAGAACACCACCACCAGGGCGAAGTAGGCGTTGAGCGGGGTGATCATGTTGATCGGCGAGTCCGCGATGCGGTAGGCCGCCAGCACCGACTCGGGCTCCACATTCAGGCGCATCAGCAGCGGCACGAAGATCGGGGCGAAGATGGCCCACTTGGCGATCGCCCCGGTGATGAGGAAGTCGAGCAGCACCACGACCAGGATGAAGCCCAGCAGCAGCCACAGCGGGCCGACATTCGCCCCGGTCAGGGCGTTGGAGAGCGAGACGGCGAGGATCGTGGCCATATTGGAGTAGTTGAAGAACGCGATGAACTGCGCGATGATGAACAGAAGGAAGATCAGGTTGCCGAGCGTGGACACGGACTTCTCCATGGCCTTGATCACATCGGTGCCCTTCTTCATGGTCCCCGCGCCGATGCCGTAGGCGAAGCCGGAGACCAGGAACACCGAGGCGATGAACGCGATCAGCCCGTTCATGAAGGGCGTGTTGCCGATGAGCGCGCCGGTCTCGGCGTCGCGCAGTGGCGCGCCGGGGGGGAGCGAGAGCAGGCCGAAGAACGCCAGCACGCCCAGCAGGCCCAGGGCCGCGAACTTCAGCCCGCGCTTCTCCTCCGTGGAGAGCACGGCGTCGTCGCTCTCGGGCCGTTCGCCCTCGTACTTGCCCAGGCGCGGCTCGATCACCCGCTCGGTCAGGACCGCGATGACCACCGTCAGGAAGAGCACGGAGACCACGGAGAACCAGAGGTTCGAGGCCAGGCCGATGGTTTTCTCCGCATCGACAAGGCGGATCGCGTCGTTGGTGAACTCCACCAGCACGGCGTCGAGCGGCTTGATGAGCATGTTCACCGTGAACGCGCCCGCGACGGCCGCGAAGCCCGCGGCCAGTCCGGCCAGCGGGTGCCGGCCCACGCTCAGGAACGCCGCCCCGGCCAGCGGGATCAGCACCAGGTAGCCCGCGTCCGCCGCGACGCTCGACAGGATGCCGACGAACACCATGATGTAGATCAGCAGCTTCGGCGGCGCGACCACCACCAGCTTGCGGATGAGCGCCTTGATGAGGCCGGACTCCTCCGCCACGCCCACCCCCAGCATGGCCACGATGATCAGGCCGACCGCCGTGAACGCCATGAAGTTGGGGATCAGCGAGGTGTACATGAACCGGAGGCCCTCGGTCGTCAGCAGGCTGCGGGCCGAGGTGGTCCGGGTCTCCATCGTGACATGCTGCTCGTCGATCGCGTCGTAGCCCAGCGGCTTGCCCATGCCGTAGTACATGGGGTCGTTGACCTCAACGGTCGCGGGCGCGGCGTCGGGCACGATGACCTCGTAGGTCACGCTCGTCCCGGTCATGTAGAGGACCTGGGACAGCGCCACGACGGCCGCCAGAAGCAGGAGGAAGATCACCGCGGGGTGTGGCACCTTGTTGCCCACGCGCTCCACGATGCTGAGGAACTTCTGCATGGCGCCCATCGGGGCATCGGCTGGCTGGCTCATGGCGGGGTTCTCACGAGGGGGTTGGGAACACGGGGAGGAGGACGGGCACGAGGATGACGCACAGGATCATGACGATGACGGCGAACGGGCCGCCGATCCGGACGAAGTCGCCGAACTTGTAGTTGCCCGGCGTGACGACCAGGGTGTTGACGGGTGAGGAGACGGGCGTGACGAAGGCGGTGGAAGCCGCCAGGGCCACGATCATCGCGAACGGGTACGCGGAGGCCTCCATCGCCTTGGCGACGGCGATCGCCACGGGGGCCATCAGCACGGCCGTCGCGGTGTTCGACATGAACATGCCCAGGACGGCGGTCATCACGAACAGCAACGCCAGGACGGCCCGGTAGCCGGCCCCCTCCGTCAGCGTCGTGATGGCATGGGCGGCCAGGTCCACCCCCCCCGTTCGCTCGAGCGCCATGGAGAACGGCAGCATGCCCACGATCAGCACGATGGTCTTCCAGTTGATCGACTTGTACGCGCCGTCGCCGGTGATGCAGCCGGTCGCGCCCATGATGAGGCAGCCGATCAGCGCGGCCTGCACATTCGGCACCAGGCCCGTCACCATCAGCACGATCACCACGCCCAGCGCGAACAGCGCGTGCGGCGCCTTGCCCGGCGCGGGCAGCACTTCCTGCATGTCGACGGGCAGGCGCATCAGCATCACGCCCGCGTCGTCCACCCGCACCCGCTCGATCTGCTTCCAGGGGCCGACCACGAGCAGCGTGTCGCCCACCCGCAGCGGCTCCTCGGTCAGCTCCTTGCCCAGCGCCTCGCCCCCGCGCCGGAAGCCGATCGCCGTCAGCCCCGTCCTGGACCGGAACCCGGATTCAACGACCGTCTTGCCGATCAGCCGGGATTCCGCGTGGACGATGACCTCGGCCATGCCCAGCTCCTGGGAGAGGTCGCTGAAGTACGCGCCCGCCATCGGCAGCGCTTCAAGCCCGAACCGTTCGCGCACCGCCTGGACGCTGGGGCACTTGGTCAGCAGGTCGATCATCAGGATGTCACCGGCCTCCAGCACCATCTGCGGCGAGGGCTGGAGCAGCGACCGGCCGAACCGGCGCGCCGCCCGCTCCACGGCGATGATGTTCACTCCCGCGGAGCTGCGCAGGTTCAGCTCGGCCAGCGTCTTGCCCACCAGCGACGATCCCACCGGCACGCGGACGCGGTGCTCCCGTTCGGCCAGGTCGTACTCCTTCACCCACCCCGCCAGGCTCGCCACGCCCGCGTTCCCGCCGCCCGCGTCCTTGGAACCCGGCAGCCACCGCCGGACGAACAGGATGTAGAGGATGCCAAGCACCAGGATCGGCACGCCGAACGGCGTGATCGCAAAGAAACTGAAACCGTCCTCGTAGCCCTCGTGCCGGGCCAGCTCGCTGCTGACCACCAGGTTCGGCGCGGTCGCCACCAGCGTCATCATCCCGCTGATCAGGGCGGCGAAGCTCAGCGGCATCATCAACCGGCCGGGGGAAGAACCCGTGCTCGCCGCCACGCGCAGGGCCACGGGGATGAAGATCGCCGTCACCGCGGTGGAACTCATCAGGGAACCCAGCCCGCAGACGCTGAGCATCAGCAGGATCAGCAGCCGGGTCTCGCTCTTGCCGGTCTTCCGGATGAGCAGGTCGCCCAGGTTGCGGGCCACGCCCGTCCGCACCAGGCCCTCCCCGATCACGAACAACGCCGCGATCAGCACGATGTTGGAGTCGCTGAACCCCGCCAGGGCCTCGCCCATGCTGATCACGCCCGTGAACGGCAGCGTCGTCAGCATGATGAGCGCGACCACATCCATCCGCGGCTTGTTCAACGCGAACATGACGATCGCGCACACCAGGAAGCCCAAGACAAGAGCAAGTTCGGAGTTCATTCGGTTCTCTGTGCGAGTATTTCGTCCAACCCCGGTGCGGCAGGGGGAAGCCCCTTTTCAGGCGACATCGGGATGCTATCGTCTCGAATGCGGATTTGCACCTCCCGAGAGATTTTTGTGGGGAATGGTGGTATTCTCATCCCGGTTTCCCGTGTCTCCGACTCGTCTTTGTGGATAACTCGGTTCCCGCAAGGGATTTAGCGCGAGGGTGATCCGGCCGCACCCATCGCCGCCCGAGTTTCCCATCCTCCGGTCCTTCCGTCCACGCCCAGGAGCGAACATGCAGGAAAACTCCCCCCGTGTTGAGGGTTCGCCCGGTGCCGATCGTTCCGATCGGATCGAGATCCAGGTGCGGCGTGTGGACGACTTGTTCCAATCGTTCGATCCCGCGCCGATGGAAAGACGCCGGATCTCGGCCGAGGCCGACGCCTACATCAGCGAGCGGGCGGCCGAAATGTCGGATGTCTTTCCTGTGCGACTGACGATCCGGGTTCCCGCCGGCGAGAACGGCTGCTGCGACGCCGTCCAGCGCGCCTTCCGCACGCACTTCGCCACGGCGGCCAAAGCCCGCAAATCCATGATCCGCGAGCACCTCAAGGCTTCGTGGCGGATTTTTTTCACGGCGTTGGCCGCCGCCATTGTCCTGGTGACGCTCTCCCGGGCCATCGCGGAGATCTCGGACACGACCCTGATGAGGAAGATCGCGGGCGTGCTCTCCATCGCGGTCTGGGTCGTGCTGTGGCGACCCTTCGAGATGCTCATCCACGACTGGCGGCCGATGGGCCGCGAATACCGCCTGTACCGCAAGCTTGAGCGGATCGAGGTCGAGTCCATCGCCGACCTGCCCCCCCTCCCCGGCTGAACAAGCCCCGGGGCGCGCGGCCGCGGGAACCGGCATCCCGGGCCAGACCAGCGCGCCATTCACGGTCCCGCCCGGATCTCAACACGGAACACCGACTTCCGTTATGCTCGATGAACTCCAGCAAGCCAATCGGAGGAAATGGATGAAAACGCAGCTCCGGATTCCAACCGCTCGCACCGCCGGTCATTCGGAACTCGGTCCGGCATTGATCCGGGCGGTTCGGCGTATCCCGTTGGCGCTCGTGGCCGTTGCGGCCGCGTCCCCCGCGATCGCCCAGAACGATGATCCTGAACCCCCGCAAGCGACCGAACCCGAAACCAAGCCCTCCAAGGAGGCCGGATCCGGCCTGGCCTTCACCTACACCCCCTACGACGAGTGGACCGGTGGCGAGTCGCCAGCCAGCACGCCCGAAGAGCTCGACGACATCTACCGCGCCAAGACCCCCACATTCAACCTCCCCTTCATCGACGGCCCGATCGACCGCTTCATTGCCGCGACCGCCTCGCTCGAAGAGTCCACGGGGCTGCGTCTCGGCTTCGCCTACACCACGATCTTCCAGCAGGCCAGCGGCGGGGAGGGTCGTCGCCGCGGCGCGTCCGGCGACCTGGACATCATGGGCGCCTGGACCCTGATCGGGCGCGGCACGCCCAACACCGGCCAGCTCATCTTCTCGTTCGAGGACCGCCACAAGTTCGGGCCCGAGCCTGCCTCCAACCTCCGCCCCGTGCTGGGCACGCTCCACCCGCCCACCAACGGCTTCAACGATCGCGGGGCCGTGGTGCGGGATGTGTACTGGATTCAGCGTCTGCTCGACGGCAAGCTGGGCTTCGCCCTCGGCCGCGGCGACACCTCCGACTTCTTCGGCGCTCACAGGATGCAGAGCCTGAACAACTCGTTCAGCAACCGCTCCCTGGCCGCCAACACCGTCATCCCCTCGCCGGGCCACGGCCTGTTCGCGGGCTTCTCCGTCCGGCCCGTCGATGAGTTCTACGCCACCATCGGAACCGCCAACTCCTACGGCAGCACCAACATCAACGACATGTCCTACCTCGACGAGGGCAGCTTCTTCACCTTCGGCGAGTTCGGCTACACGCCCGAGATCAAGGGCCTCGGACAGGGCGGCTACCGCGTCGTCCTCTGGCACATCGACGCCCGCGAGGAGCGCGCCGTGTCCCCCAGCGACCACGGCTTCTCCATCATCGCCGACCAGCGGTTCGGCGAGCGGTTCCAGGTCTTCGCCCGCTACGGGTACGCCGACGACGGCCGCGTCACCGGCATCCGCCAGTCCGGCGAGATCGGCATGGGCCTCCGCGGCCTGCTCGGCTCGGAAGAGAACATGACCGGCCTGGCCTTCGCCTATTCCGAGGCCCGGGCCTCGGGAGCGAAGGACGAGAAGATCCTCGAGTGCTTCCACCGCTGGCAGCTCACCCGCCACACCCAGTTCTCCGTCGGTGTCCAGGGCATCTTCGATCCCAGCAACGACCCGGACACCGATTCCGTCGCCGTGTTCACCACCCGTTTCCGCGTCGCGTTCTGACCCGTCCTCCGGCGTCCTTTCCATCCGCCGCGGCGGTCTCCGCCCGGCGAGCCGCACACCCGAAGCAAGGATTCACTCATGGCCGCTTCTCAGTCCGTCACGCAGACCGAGGCCGCATCCGCCCGTGCCCCGTGGCTGCCCATGATCGTGATCGGCATGGCCCAGGCGCTCATGTCCTTCAATGTCGCGGCCATCCCGGTCTCGATGGCCGGCATGGTCCGTGATTTCAACACCCCGCCCACCACCGTGGGCACCGCGATCGTGATGTACTCGCTGGGCGTCTCCGGCTTCGTCATGCTCGGGGCCAAGCTCGGCCAGCGGTTCGGCGCTAAGCGCATCTTCCAGATCGTCGTCGCCATCTTCGGTGTCGGCGTCTCGATCGTCGCCCTCAGCCCCTCGGCCGTGGTGATGGTCGCCGCCCAGGCCGCCTGCGGCCTGGCCGCCGCCGCCCTCGTCCCCTCGCTGGTCGCGCTCATCGCCAATCACTACAACGGCGACCAGCAGGCCCAGGCCGTCGGCTGGCTCGGCTCGGCCCGCGCCATCGCCGGCGTGCTCGCCTTCCTGATCGTCGGTTCGATCGCCACCTTCGTGAGCTGGCGCCTCGCCTTCGGCCTGCTCGTGATCCACTGCATCGCCATCCTCGCCCTGAGCGTCAAGCTCAAGCCCTCCGAGCCGCGGAAGGATCTCAAGATCGACATGGTCGGCGTCGTCCTCGCCGCGGTGGGCATCATCCTCATCACCTTCGGCTTCAACAATGTGCGGGGCTGGGGCCTGTTCATGGCCAGCCCCTCCGCGCCGTTCGACTTCGTGGGCGTGTCTCCCGCCCCGATCATGATCATCGCGGGCGCGATCGTGGTCTCGATCTTCTTCAAGTGGTCGCACCGGCGCGCCGGTGCGGGCAAGCCGCCGCTGCTCGCCCTGGAGGTCGTCGATTCCCACCGCGAATGGGCCGCCGTCATCGCCCTCTTCCTGATCGTCTCGATGGAGGGGGCCATCAACTTCTCCGTCCCCCTCTACATCCAGATCGTCCAGGGCCGCACCGCCTGGCAGACCTCCATCGCCATGATGCCGTTCCTCGTCACGGTCTTCTTCACCGCCATCCTGATCGTGCGTCTTTACCGCGTCTTCACGCCCCGCCAGATCGCCCGTATCGGCTTTGTCCTGGTTTTCGTGGGCACCACCTGGCTCGCCTTCGTCGTCACCAACGACTGGAGCACCTTCCCGGTCATCATCGGCCTTTTCCTGGTCGGCCTGGGCCAGGGCGCGCTCGTCACCCTGCTCTTCAATGTCCTCGTCACCGCGGCGCCGAAGGAAGCCGCCGGCGATGTCGGCTCCCTCCGAGGCGTCACCCAGAACCTCGCGGCCGCCGTCGGCACCGCCATGGCGGGCGCCCTGCTCGTCGGCGTGCTCAGCACCGCCGTTCTCAGCAAAGTCTCCTCGAATCTCGTCATCACCGAGGAACTCCGCAGCCAGGTGAACCTGGACAGCATCAACTTCGTCCGCAACGACCATCTCAAGGAAGTGCTCTCCAGGACCACCGCCACGCCCGAGCAGGTCGATGAGGCCGTGCGGATCAACACCAACGCCCGCCTCCGCGCGCTCAAGATCGGCTTCCTGGCCATGGCTGGTCTTTCGCTCATCGCCATGATCCCCTCCGGCTGGCTGCCCAACTACCGCCCCGGCCAGATCCCCAAGGATCCGCACCCCGACGAAAGCCCGGACCACCTGCGCGAACTCGCGGGGCAGGAGGGCTGAGCCGATGGCCCTCCCCCGCATCCTCGTGCTCTCGCTCGGCGGCACGATCACGATGGTCCTGGACGCCTCCGGCGGCATCGCCCCCAAGCTCGGGGCGGCGGAGCTGGTCGCTTCCGTGCCCGCCCTGGCCGAGGTCGCGCGGATCGAGGCCCGCTCCCCGTTCCGGCTGCCAAGCCCCTCGATCACGCTCGCCGATATGCTCGAGGTGGCCCGCGTCCTGAACCAGGCCTTCGAAAGCTCCGATCCCGCCGACGCCTTCGACGGGGCCGTCGTCATCCAGGGCACCGACACCATCGAGGAGTCCGCCTTCTTTCTGGACCTGCTCGTCCCCGGCGACAAGCCCGTCGTCGTCACCGGCGCGATGCGCGGGGCCGAGGCCCCGGGCGCGGACGGCCCGGCCAACCTGCTCTCCGCCGTGTGCCTCGCGGCCTCGCCGGAGGCCCGGGGCATGGGCGTGCTCGTCGTGCTCAACTACGACATCCACGCCGCGCGATTCGTTCAGAAATCCCACACCGCCCTGCCCTCCGCGTTCGAATCGCCCATGATCGGGCCGATCGGCCTCGTGGCCGAGGGCCGCCCCCGGTTCTTCGCGCGGGTGGACCGCCGCCCGTGCCTGCCCGTGCCGGGGGGGGAGGTCCCTCCGCCTCCCGTCGCGCTGCTGAAAGTTCCCATGGGGTTCGATGGTCGTCTGCTGAAAGCCCTGCACGGTCTCGGCTACGCGGGCCTCGTGATCGAGTCCATGGGCGCGGGCCATGTCCCGGCCGATGTCGCGCCCATGCTCGGCGAGGTCGCCGCGCACATGCCCGTCGTACTCGCCTCCCGCGCCATGACCGGCCCGGTGTTCACCAACACCTACGGCTACCCCGGCGGCGAGATCGACCTCATCGCCCGCGGTCTCATCCCCTCCGGTGAACTCTCCGGCCTCAAATCCCGACTCCTGCTCGCTCTCTGCCTGAGTTCCGGCGGCGATGCTTCGTCCGTCCGCCGTGCGTTCGCCCCATACCAGTAGCGCTCGCTCCAGGAAAGGTCTCCACCATGTCCGAACAGATGGCCATGCTCGATCCCGTCCCGGTCGATCCCGCCGCCGCCACCGCGGCCGTGTCCACCGGCCACCTTCCGGCCGCCGACACCATCCGGGATCTCGTGGCCGAGGCCCACCGGGTCTTCAAGGCCAACAAGGAGGGTGTCGTCGCGGACTACATCCCCGCCCTGGCCAAGGTTCCTGCCGACCTGTTCGGCATCTGCGTCGTCGGGGTCAGCGGCGCGGTCCACACCGCGGGTGATGCGGAGTACGAGTTCTCCATCCAGAGCGTCTCCAAGCCCTTCGTCTTCGCCCTGGTCTGCCAGACCATCGGGGCCGAGGCCGCGCGGGAGAAGATCGGCGTCAACAGCACCGGCCTGCCCTTCAACTCCGTGATGGCCGTGGAACTCAACGCCGACCGGACGATGAACCCGATGGTCAACGCCGGCGCGATCGCCGCCACCAGCCTCGTTCCCGGCGACACCGCCGACGCGAAATGGGACTTCATCCGAACCGGCCTCTCCCGCTTCGCGGGCCGGGATCTGACCCTGAACACCGAGGTCTACGAGTCCGAGGCCGCCACCAACCTGCGCAACCGCGGCATCGCCAAGCTCCTCGAAGGCTACGGCCGCATGTACTTCGACGCCCTCGAAGCCACCGATGTCTACACCAAACAGTGCTCCCTGAATGTCAACGCCCGCGATCTCGCCGTGATGGGCGCGACCCTGGCCGACGGCGGCGTCAACCCCGTCACCGGCGAGCGCGTCATCGACCCCATCAACTGCAAGCGCGTGCTCGCCGCCCTCGCCACCGCCGGCCTCTACGAACTCTCCGGCGACTGGCTCTTCGAGATCGGCCTGCCCGGCAAGTCCGGCGTCAGCGGCGGCATCTTCACCGTCTCTCCCGGCAAGGGCGGCCTGGGCGTCTTCTCTCCCCGCCTCGACGGCGCGGGGAACAGCGTCCGCGGCCAGCTGGTCAGCAAGTTCCTCTCCGACCGGCTCGGCCTGAACCTCTTCGCCTCCAAGCCCATCCCATAAGCCCGCTCCTTCCAATGAACACGGGCGGAGCACCGCGACGGCGACCAGCGTAAGATGGTTCCTAGGAGCACCCATGTTCTTCGGCGATGATGGAACCGGCCGACGACTTGCGCGGGTCGTCCCCCTGCTCGCGGCCTTCGTCCTGATCTGGTCCACGGCCGCCTGCTCCCCGCCTCGGCGTTCGCTCAGTGAGAATGAGTTGCAAGCGCGGCTCGTTGAGGAGCAGGAGCGATCCTTCGAGCAGAGCGAGCGCATCGCGTGGACCTTCCTCCGCCGCATCGAGGCCATCCACCACGCCAACCTGGAGCGGGGGCTTGACATCCCCCCGGAGGTCAATGTCCTCCTTCTGTCCAGCGGGGGCCAGTACGGAGCCTTCGGCACCGGCGTGCTGCACGGCTGGAGCGAATCCGATTCCGCGGAGTTCCGCCGTCCCACCTTTGACCTCGTCACCGGCGTCAGCACCGGCGCGCTGATCGCGCCCTTCGCCATCTCGGGGGAGGACGACTCCATCCGGCGCGTCGGCGACCTCTTCCAGCAGGCCGACGATTCCTTCGCGCGCCTCCGCGGCATCCTCTTCTTCCTCCCCTGGCGAAGCTCGATCTTCGACACCAGGGTGCTGCGGGACCGCGTCCAGTCCGAGATCGACCGCGGTGTCCTCGAGGGCGTCGCCGCCGCCCACGATGAGCACAGGCAGCTCCTTGTCGGCGCGGTGAACCTGGACCTCGGCCGTTTCCACATCTGGGACATGGGCACCCTCGCCGTCCGTGCCCGGGAGTCGGGCGATCTGTCCGCCTTCCACGACGCCCTGATCTCATCCTCCTCCATCCCGGGCGCGTTCCCCCCGATCGAGATCGGACAGGTGCTTTACACCGACGGCGCGGTCGCCCTGCCCACTTTCCTCGGCCTCGACCGCAGCTCGATCCGCCAGGTCATCGATGCGTTCAAGCGGCGCAACCCCGGGGCGCAAACCCCGCGTCTGCGCATGTGGATGATCGTCAACGGCCACATCAACCCCGCCGCGCAGCTCGCCGGCCAGGGATGGGCGTCCGTCGCCCTCCGCAGCGCGCAGGTGATCTCCCGCTATTCGCTCCGTGCCATCCTCCGCCACATGCAGAACGCCTGCGAGCTGATCGGGGAGGATCTCGGCCGACCCGTGGAGTTCCGCTACATCGCCGTCCCGTCCGATGTCGAGCTCCCCGAATCCGACAGCCGTCTCTTCGATCAGGGCCTGATGGCCGAACTCCACCAGCTCGGCTACCGCCTCGGACGCGATCCCGGTGCGTGGCGATCCGAGGCCATCGCCCCGGATGTGCCCGGCACCTCCACCGTGCGTCGTGACATCCCCTTCGAGACATTCGACGCCCCCGCCCCCCCCGACCAGCCGCGCCCGTAAGGAAGCGGCCGCGAGCACCACACGACGAGCGCAGGCCGACCAATCGCCGACAACCAGTCACCCACCTCTCCCCCGGACAGTCCCACAGCGCCCGCAGAACCGCAGGAGAGCAGAACACGCGGAGGCACGCCCCGATACTGCAACGCGGTTTCTTCTGATTTCGCTCCCCCGATCCACCCCAACCCCTCCCCCGCCAGCGCCTTGTCCTGTATCCTGTCCCCATGACCGAGCAGCCGCCCGCCCCCGCCCCCCAAGGACAGGACACGCCTCCCACCCCCGAGATCGACCGCCCGACCGGCGGCCTGTTCGCCCGCTTCCTGTCGGTCGTCGAGTGGCTCGGCAACCTGCTTCCCCACCCCGTCACCCTCTTCGCCCTCTTTGCCACCGGGATCGTCCTGCTCAGCGGCCTGTGCAGCCTCCTGGGGGTTTCCGTCGCCGACCCCCGCCCCGAGGGCGCATCGGGCCGGGCCGATTCCGGCCGCATCGAGGTCTACAGCCTCATGTCGGCCGATGGTTTCCGCTGGATCGTCGAGACGCTCGTCACCAACTTCACCGGCTTCATCCCGCTCGGCACCGTCCTGGTCGCCCTGCTCGGCGTGGGCGTGGCCGAACGCTCCGGCCTGCTCTCCGCGGCCATCCGCGGCATGGTCCTGGCCGCCCCCAGGCAGTTCGTCACCATGATGATCGTGTTCGCCGGCGTGCTGAGCAACGCCGCCTCCGAGATGGGCTATGTGGTCCTCATCCCGCTCGCCGCGACCATCTTCCACGCGATGGGCCGGCACCCCATCGCGGGGCTTGCCGCCGCGTTCGCGGGCGTCTCGGGCGGGTACAGCGCCAACATCCTGATCGGCACCGTCGATCCGCTCCTCGCCGGCATCACCCAGGAGGCCGCCCGCTTCCTCGATCCGGAGTACGAGGTCCACCCGGCCGTCAACTGGTACTTCATGTTCGCCAGCACCTTCCTCATCACCGGGCTGGGAACCTGGGTCACCACCCGCATCGTCGAGCCGCGTCTGGGCAGGTACGACCCCGCCCGCGCGGACAAGGACATCGAGGCCAACCCCTCCATGTCCCGCCTGACCCCCCTCGAACGCAAGGGCCTGCGCGCCGCCGGCCTGGGCGCGCTCGCCGTCCTGCTCGGGATCGTCTGGATCGCCGGCCCGTTCCCCGGCCTGCTGCGGGACACCGCGGTGGCCGACTGGACCGGCTGGGGCGTCCTGCGCAACCCCGCCACCGGCGGCCTGCTGCCCTCGCCGCTGCTCCGCGGCGTGGTCGTCATGATCTTCGTCTTCTTCCTCGTTCCCGGCTATCTCTACGGGCGCGTCACCGGCGCCATGCGCACCGACCGCGATGTCATCGACGCCATGGCCTCGACCATGAGCACGATGGGCCTCTACATCGTGCTGGTCTTCTTCGCCGCCCAGTTCGTCGCCTTCTTCGGCAAGTCCAACCTGGGCATGATCATCGCCGTCCTGGGAGCCGACGCGCTGCGCGCCATCGGCCTGGACAACCCCCTGGTCTTCCTCCCGTTCATCCTGATGTGCTGCCTGGTCAACCTCCTCATCGGCAGCGCGAGCGCCCAGTGGGCCATCACCGCGCCCATCTTCGTCCCGATGCTGATGAGCGTCGGCTACAGCCCGGAGGTGATCCAGGCCGCCTACCGCATCGGCGACAGCACCACCAACATCATCACCCCGATGATGAGCTACTTCGGCCTGATCCTCGCGTTCGCGGCCAAGTACGACAAGCGCCTGGGCATCGGCACCCTCATGAGCACCATGCTGCCGTACTGCCTGGTGTTCACCGTGGGATGGGTGGCCTTCTTCTACCTCTGGGTCTTCCTGCTCGGCCTGCCCGTCGGCCCGGGCGCGCCCACGCTGTACCCGGCCCCGGGATGATTCATGATGACCTCGGCGAGGCGGGCGATCGGACCCGCTCGACCTTGTCCGCGGGCAGCCACGCCTCCAGCCCGCCGATGGCGCAGCGCACCCAGCCGTCCCGCGACTCGATCAGCCGCACCTCGGCCCCCGCCGGCACCGCGCCGTTCAGCGCGGCCGGATACACCTCCGCGTGCGGCCCCGTCCGGCCCATCGCCTCCACGACGACCACGCCCGCGTCCGTTCCTTCGATGCGCGGCTCAACCGCCAGCACGCCAAGCCCCGCCGCCCCGAGCGCGCCGCACGCGACCGCCGGCCCGGTGATCCGCACCGGGGCCTTTCCAAGCACCCGCAGGGCGATGATCCAGCAGCATCCCACGAAGACGCCCAGGCTCCCCCAGAACGCCCACGCCCGCGGCACATGATGCCGCCACGAGAGCACCACCCCGCGCCAGCCCGCCGGGCCGGCCGAGCCGACGCCGACCTCCGCCCCGACCAGCGATCGGGCGTGTACCAGCGACGACCGCACCAGCGGGTCGTTGGGCGCGCCCAGTTCCGCCCGTCGGAAGGCCAGCACCGCCCGCCCGTTCTCTCCGGCCAGCAGCCAGGCGTTGCCCAGCGCGCGCTGCGCCGCCGGGTTGTCCACACCATCCTCGATCCCCGCCGCGATCAACGCCGCCGCGTCCGCCCCGAGCCGGGCCGCGTGCCCGGGTTCGGCCTGGCGCACGCGCACGGCCTCCTCCAGCAGCACCAGCCCCGACGCCAGCCGATCATCGGCGAACGCTCCCCGGCCCAGGCACCCGAGGATCATCAGAATCAGCACATGAGAAAGCCTCATCGCGTGCCCTCCCCGATCGTGACCGGTGTATGACGCACCGCGCGTCGGAGCGTCCGGATCGCCAGCCGCGTGTCGTCCGGTGTGGGAGCGGGTGGGGTGGGGGGGGCGGCATCCCCGGATTCCGCCGCTTCGATCACCTCGCGCAGGGTCCGGATGATCCCCGGATGTCCCGGCAGCCGCTCGATGTCCGCCGCGGCCACCGCGTCCGCGTCGCATCCGAGCGCCGCCGCGCCCGCCGCCCGCACGCCCGCCGCGGGTCCGGCGCGCAGCACCAGGTACTCGGCCCGACGCAACGCGCGATCCCGCACGCTCTCGGGGCGGGCGCGCCGCCGCCTCACCAGCACGAACACCCCCGCACCGAGCACCGCCGCCGGTCCGGACGCGACGGCCGCCAGCACCCCGGGCCGGGTCAGTTGCTCATCCGCGCGGAACACGCGCCCCGACCGGATCTCCGCCGCGCCGGGCGCGGCCCAGAACGCCGCGTCCCCCGGCCCGATCCGGGACAACGGCCCCGGCATGGCGGGTCTGCCCCCGGCTCCGCCCGGCGAGACCACCGCGTCGGCCAGCGTCGCTTCCCGCACCGACCGCACATCCAGCTCGATCGGCTGCGACGCCGTCGCCACATACCGCTCCAGCTCGGGGTCGAAGGCCCACACCGTCACCGCGGGCAGGGCGGTCACTTCATCGGAGAGAGCCCGCACCGTGGTGGCGAACACCCGGCGTCCGCGTTCCCGCGGCTGCTCTTCACGCCAGCCCTCGGCGGACAGCCGGAACCGCTCGAACCCGGGCTGCCCGGTCAGGTCGGGCATGGTGTCCGCCCCGACCATCGGCTCCTCGCCGCGCAGCTCCGCCCGCAGGGTGATCGGATCCCCGACATTGACGGTGGTGGGGGAGGCGAGCGTGCGCAGCTCGTACCGTCCGATCAGCCCCGTGAATCCCGCGGGGCGTCCCTCGGCCGGCAGATCCCGCACCTCGATCGTGATCGGGTCGGACTCCGTGTACGCCCTGGCCCGGGCGTTGCCCCCCAGCTCAAAGACCGCTCGCACCGGGCCGATGTCCACGATCCCCGCCCGGCGCGGCGTGATCTCAAGATCAAATATGAACCGGATGCGCTGCCGGCCGTTCGCGTCAAAGATGCGTTCCCCAGCGCCGAACGCCCGGCGTCCGAAGAATGAGAACTCGTTGAGCGGTCTCGACACACCCGCGGGAGCCAGCGGCGACACATCGAGCGACGGGTCGAAGATGCTCGTGTCAAAGCTGAAGTTCGCGTCGATGGACTCCGGGATCATCCACACCACCCGCGCCCGGACGCTCTCGCCGACATACAGCGTCCGGCGGTCCATCTCCACCCACATCTCAAAGCCGTGGGCGAGCTGGGGGAGCAGCGCGTCGAACCGTTTCGCCTCGGTCTGCACCCGCCGCCCCCCCGGCAGCGTCACCGTGGCCGGCGGGATCTCGATCATGCCCGGCTGGAGCGCGGTCAGGCGGTACTGATAGATCAGGTTGGACTCGCTGACGGTGACGCGCTGCCCGTTGACGGTCCGAACCGATTGGAACGAGCTATCCGTGGAGCCCATGTCCACCGCCCGCACGCCCGCGGGAAAACGGACCTCCGGCGGCATCGTCGGCCGGTCGCCGCGGATGATGACCTTGTACACGACATCGTCGCCGACATACGCGCTCGTATGGGACAGGTCGGCCCGCACGCTCGCCTCATTCTGCCCCGGCGCGTCGCCCGCGAACAGCCCCAGAAACGCCCATACCCACACCAACCACGCCCGCGTCATCACCAGTCACGCTCCACTTGTTGTCGGCCGCCGCGCTGCAGGTACTGCACGCGCTGCGCCCGCTCACGCCGTTCCTTGTCCAGCAACGCCTCGGCCAGCGGGTCGCCCTTCGGCCCGTCCCCCCCCGAATCGGCCTCCGCTTTCGAGGCCTGTTCCGCGGGCTTGGGTTGCGAATCTTCGCCCGAGGCCTTCTCCTCGCCCGTCTGAGCTTCGCCTTCGGAGCCTTTGCCCGACCTGGCCCGCTCGGCCGCTTCCTTCAATGCTTCCGCGGCCTCGCGCTGCCGCTCGGCCGCCCCCTTCAGATCCCCCTTCTCCAGCGCCTCCTCGGCCTGCTGCTGCGCCGCCCGGGCCTGTTCCAGGGATTCCCGCGTCCCCTCGCCCGCCCCCGCCTGCTCCGCCGCCTGTGCGGCCTGCTCGGTCTGCTGGGACACCGACTGCTGCTTCTCGCGGTCGCCCGCCTCCGGCCTGCGCCCCCGATCCGCCTGCTTCTG
>CAZNZC010000019.1:0-33704 GCA_964577425.1 uncultured Phycisphaeraceae bacterium | reverse complement strand
TCCGCCTGCTTCTGCTTCTGCCGGGCCTGCTCCTTGCGCTCCTGCAACTCACGCACCTTCCGCCGCGCCAGCTCGGTGTTCCGCGCCGCGTGCAGATGCTTCCGATCGACATCCAGCACCGACCGGAACCGCCGGGCGGCCTCACGGTACGCCTCGATCTTGGCGTCGATCGCCGCCGGGCTGTCCTCGGGCATGGTGTCCGCCGGCAGCGCGGCGTGGCCCAGGTTGTACCGGGCCGACGCACGCAGCGATGCGTCCTCGGCCCGCCGATCCGCCTCGGACAGCAACACTTCGGCCCGCCGCCGGTCCTTCAGCGCCACCGCCATCGTCCCCGCGTTGTACGCGGCCAGCGCGACCAGCGAATCGTCCTCGGCCCGGTCGGCCACTTCCGCCAGGGTTTCCAGATTCTCCGGCTTGGTCTCCAGGGAGGCCGCGATCCGCAGGCGAGCCGTCTCCGCCGACATCGTGCCCCGCTCGGGCGCGTCCTGCCCCACGCACACGCCGCATCCCAACGCCAAAGCCACCCAGGCGACCTTCACCATACCGACCTCCTCGCACCCATCGGAATCCCGACCCGCTCGATCAGCAGCAGGGCCAGGACCGGCCAGAGGAACCAGCCGAACCTCTCTGTATATCGAACGATGGACGCCCGTTCCAGAGATTCCTGGTCCGCCGACGCGATCAGGTCCCGATACAACCGGGCCAGATCGACCGTCCCCGTCCCCACCTCCAGATACACCCCGCCCGGCGTGGCGTCGGCGATATCCCGCAATGTCCCGGATTCCAGCCGCGTCCGCACCGAATCCGCCCCCTGTCCCCGCCCCTGCCCTCCCCGGGAAGGCTCGATCACGGCCCCATCGGCCGACCCGATCCCGATCCCGATAACCCGCACCCCCCGCTGGGCCGCGGCCCGGGCCGCCTCCACCGGCAGCGATTCCTGGTCCTCCCCGTCCGTAATCAGGATGATGTCGTGCAGCACCCGCCCGTCGTTCCCCCCCTTCCCCGGCGGCACCAGCAGTTCCGTCGTCTTGCGGATCGCGTCCCCGATGTTCGTCCCCCCGCGCGTCACGCTGTCCGGGCCGACCTCCTCCAGCGCCATCCGGAAAAACGCCCGATCCGATGTCAGCGGCGAGACCACCGTCGAACTCCCGGCGAACGCCACCAGCGCGAACTGGTCCCCGCGCAGCTCGCCTGCCAGATCATCGATCCACATCTTGGCCCGTTCCAGCCGGTTCGGGGCCACATCGTTCGCCAGCATCGAGCGCGACACATCCAGCAGGAAGATCACGCTCCGCCCCGTCCGTTCCGTCTCGATCTCCTCCGGGTCCGACTGCGGCCGCGCCAGCCCGACCGCCAGCAGCACGCACGCCAGCCCCGCCGCCGCCGCCCGCGCCCACACCGGCCACCGACGCGACCGCCCGACCAGCTCGTCCAGCCGCTCCCCGCTGGCGAAAGCGCTCAGCCGGCGCTCACGCCGACGCGCCAGCCAGACGATCAGCACGGGCAGCAGCGCCGCCCCCCACGCCGCGTGCAGCCACAGCGGTTCTGCCAGCCGCCAGGTCCCGCCCAGTTCGATGGGGCTCATGGCAGCCTCCCCCCGGCCAGGCCGCGTAGCAGCACCTCCGCGCCCAGCAGGACGAACGCGAGGACCGCGTAGGCGTGGTACAGGTCCACGACCTCGGTGGTCTCGGTCACGCGGATCTCCGTCCGCTCCAGCTCGTCGATCCGCGCGTACACATCACCGAGTTGTGAGACGCTGTCCACCGCCCAGAACTGCCCGCCGGTGGATTCGGCCACCGCCCGCATGGCCCGCTCGTGCTGCTGCACCGCCCCGCGGCGCATGTTCGAGAACAGGCCGCCGTCCGAAGGCTCGCGCAGCCCCACGATGTAGACGCGCACGCCCCACTCGGCCGCCAGCGACGCCCCGTCCTCCGGAGAATACACCCCGGCGTTGTTCTCCCCGTCCGTCAGCAGTACGATCGCCTTGGAGCGGAATGTGAAGTCCGGATCTTTCAGGTCCGCCCGCATCGCGTCCTCGCCGGCCCGCATCCGGGCCACGCCCAGCACCAGGCCGTCGCCGATCGCGGTCGCACGCTCGCGTCGATCCGGCGAGACCTCCAGCCGGTCCAACGCATCGACCAGCGCGCCGTGCGAGGCCGTCAGCGGCGACAGCGTGTCCGCATAAGTCCCGAAGGTCACCAGCCCGATCAGGTCGCCCCCGCGTCCCTTGTGCATCTCCCCGTCGCCGGACACGAACCGACGCACCACGCGCTTGACCGCCTCCAGCCGCGTCATCTGTTCACCCTCGAACACCGCCGGCTCGACCATCGACCCCGAGCGGTCCACCACCAGCTGCAACGCGACGGCGTCGCGCGACGACTCGGAATGCGGGATCAACCGCTGCGGCCGGGCCAACGCCACGACCAGCATCGCCAGCGCCCCCGCCCGCGCCAGCGGGCCGAACCACTGCAACGCCCCGCGCCACGATCCCCCCGCCGCCGCAGCCCGCCCGAACACCGACACCATCACCCCCGGCGCGCCGCGTCTCCGCAGCCACGACCACACAGCCCACAGCGGGATCGCCGCCAGCAGCCAGAACACCCATGGCTCGGCGAAGCGGAAGGTCATAACCGCCCCCCAGCGCCCAGCAATCCCAGCGCATCCCGCGCGATGCTCCCCGCGTCCTCCCCCCCGGCCGGTGAGAACCGCGCCCGCTCGCACCGCGCTGCCAGCGGACGCAGCAGTCCCGCCCGCTCGCCGTCCAGACGATCGATCGCCCGATGGACATGCGCGAGCGCATCCGGCCCCGCCAGCCGCCCGTCCGCGGCCATCCGCAACGCTTCCACCGGCTCCGGTGCTTCGTCCATCGGTTCTCCCCGGCGTGTCCCGGTCAGCCGCCAGACGACCAGCAACGCCCCCAGCGCCACCGCCACCGCCGCCACGATCAGGCCTGTTCCCCGTGCGATCTCCGTGTTCGCCATCGCCGCGGGCGCGGCCTCCGCCAGTTCGCCGGTGTCATCCGCCCCCAGCACCGAAACCACGCGCACATCGAGCGGGGTGGTCGAAACCAGCCGTTCGCCGACCGCGACGCTGAGCGCGGGCACCTGATACGCCCCGTCGAGGAACGGCTCGAGCGTCACCACCGCCCGTTCCTCGATCGACCCGTCCGCCAGCACCCGCCGCGGCGCATCGACCCGCCCGATCCGTTCCCACCCCGCCGCCCCCCAGTCCGGCTCGGACCAGCCGATCCCCATCCCGGCCGGACGCACGACCTCCAGCGTCACGCCGACCCGGTCCACCGTCTCGATCTCGGCCCGATCCACCGACACCGCCACCCGCACGCCGCTCGCGTCGTCCTCAGACTCCGACCGGAGTTCGGCGCTGCTGACCTCCGGTTCCGCCTTGCCGCGACAACCGAGCGGCAGGCTGGCCAGGACCAGCACCAACCCCGCGATGGCGAACCATGCCCGACTCACGCCCGACGCTCCCGCGTTCGCAGATACCTGGCCAGATCATCCCCGAACCCGCGATCCGTCGCCAGCCGCACCCGATCGACCCGCGCCCGCCCCAACGCCCGATCGATCGCCGCATGGTCCCGGGCCGCCGCCGCCGCGTACCGCGACCGGACCGAACGCGACCCGGTGTCCACCAGCACCCTTCGCCCCGTCACGGGGTCCACCATCCGCAGCATCCCGACATCCGGCAGGGCGTTCTCCCGCGGGTCTTCCACCGTGAGCGCCACCACCTCGTGCTTGCGGGCCAGCATCCGCAGCGGCCGCCCCCACGACGGCTCCTCCTCATCCTCCGCGTTCAGCCCCGACAGCAGATCCGACACGATGAACACCACCGCCCGGCGCTTCAGGCTCCGCCCGAGTTCGTCCAGCTCCTCCGCCAGCTCGGAAGGCCGTTCCGCCGGCTGCGCCCCCAGCAGCTCCCGCATGATCCGCAGCGTGTGCGTCCGCCCCTTGGAGGGCGGCAGGTGCAGCCGCTCCTTCGCGCCGATCAGGTGCAGCCCGACCAGGTCGTTGTTCCGCGCCGCCGCCATCGCCAGCACCGCGCCCACCTCCGCCGACAGCCGCAGCTTGCTCCTGCTCGTCCCGAACGCGCTGGTCAGCCCCGCGTCCACCGCCAGGATCACGGTGAGCTGCCGCTCCTCGTCGAACCGCTTGACGAACGGCGTGCCCGTCCGCGCCGTCACATTCCAGTCGATCCACCGCACCTCATCACCCGGCTGGTACTCGCGCACCTCCGCGAACTCGATCCCCTGGCCCTTGAACACCGAGTGATACTGCCCCCCCAGCAGCTGGTCCACCCGCCGCCGCGAGCGGATCTCCAGCCGCCTGACCTCACGCATGAGTTCCTCGGTCAGCATCGCATCAGCCCTCGCACGCTCACGGGATCGGGATGCGGTTGAAGACCTCCCGCACCACATCCTCCGGCGTGACGCCCTCGGCCTCCGCCTCGTAGCCGACGATCACCCGGTGCCGCAGCACATCCATCCCCACGCTCTTGATGTCCGAAGGCGTCACGAACCCGCGTCCCTCCAGCAGCGCGTGCGCCCGCCCCGCCCTGGCCAGCGCGATCGATGCCCGCGGCGACGCCCCGAACTCGATCAGCTTCGCCAGGTCCAGCGTGAACCGCGCCCCCGAACCCGCTGGGTCCCGCGTCGCGTGGACGATCTCCACGATGTAATCCCGGATTCGCTCGTCCAGATGCACCCGGCCCACCGCCTCCCGCGCCGCCTTGACCTGCTCCAGCGTCACCACCGGCCGCACATCCTCCGGATCGCCCACCACCATCCGGTCGATGATCGTTCGCTCCTCGGCCTTGGTCGGGTACCCGATCTTCAACTTCAGCATGAACCGGTCCACCTGAGCCTCGGGCAGCCGGTAGGTCCCCTCCTGCTCGATCGGGTTCTGCGTCGCCAGCACCAGGAACGGATCGCCCACCGGATAGGTCGTGTCCCCGATCGTCGCCGCCCGCTCCTGCATCGCCTCCAGCAGCGCGGACTGCACCTTCGCCGGAGCCCGGTTGATCTCATCCGCCAGCACCAGGTTGGCGAAGATCGGCCCCTTCCGCGGCGTGAACACCCCGTTCTTCGGGTCATAGATCAGCGTGCCGATCAGGTCCGCCGGCAGCAGGTCCGGCGTGAACTGGATCCGCGAGAACTTCGCGTGCATCGCCCGCGCCAGCGTCGTCACCGTCAGCGTCTTGGCCAGCCCCGGCACGCCCTCCAGCAGCACATGCCCGCCGGTCAGCACCCCGATCAGCAAGGCCCGGACCATCTTCTCCTGGCCCACCACCACCCGCCCGACCTCCCGGGCCAGATCCCGCACCGGTGCCGCGATCTCGACCAGTTCCGCCTCATTCACCGCCACCGTCTGCATGAAAGCCCTCCAACGCCCACAACCAGCCGCGACCGCCAGGGAGCGGACGCACGATACCCGAAAAAGAACCTTCTCTCCTCCCTCACCAAGATACCGCACACCCCCCGCCCCGTCAGCCTACGGCTCCGGAATCGCTCAGGTTCGTCTCTTGGTGGTCTGGCCCGCCGAGCCGGGTCTTCCGATCCCTCCCCCAATAGATAACACCCGCCACGCCCAAACAGGCCCGCACCGGGTGAAAGCCATTGATACCGAACGATTTAGGCCTGCGGCCCGCCGTTGCCCTTGCCCTGGTTCGGGTTCAGCTCGATCACCCCGAACTGCTCCTCATACTGCCGCACGGCGTTGCCCAGCGACATCACCAGCCGCTTGGCCCCCGACCAGTTCATGATCACCCGTGACCCCACATTGAACACGATCATCGGCGGCTGGTTCGGGATCTGCATGGGCAGATTCAGCCCGAAGTCCATCACCACCTCGTCCTGCGTGTTGGAAGTACGGATCGTGTTCGCATAGGTCGAGTGCATCTTGCTCTCGTCGATGCGGAACTGAATCTGCTGCTGCGAAGGCTGATTGTCGGCCATTTTGCGTCCTTTTCCGGGCAACCCACTCCCCCAAAGGGAAGGAACCACCCGCTGTCGATCTCACTAAACCAAGAGCAGCCAAGCCCTTACGAGCACCAGCCCGCATGCCCGACCACCCGAATGCCGGAGGGGGGACTTGAACCCCCACTCTATCTCTAGAAGCGGATTTTGAATCCGCCGCGTCTGCCATTCCGCCACTCCGGCGAGGGGCCGACATCCTAGCGCGACAAGACCGCGATCAACGGCCAAGAGCCGACTAAACCCCCCCCGACTCCTCCAAGATCTGCTGCAAAGCGGCTTCCATCCGACCCCCGATCACATCCCAAGAGTGCTTCTCCGCCTCCGCCCGAGCAGCCCGCGACATCGCCCGCCACGAAGCCTCATCCAGATTCAAAATCTCCTCAACGGCATCCGCCAGCACCTCCGGATCATCCGAGTCGACCAACTTCCCCCCGCCCGAAGCCAACAACTCCGGAGCCGCCCCCGCCGGCGTTGCCACCACCGGTGTCCCACACGCCATCGCCTCCAGGAGCGGCAGCCCGTACCCCTCCTTGTCACTGGTGAACAGCCAGCAATCGCAGGATGCATAGATCTCCGCAATCCGCTTCTGCGGCGGCGCGACCTCGAACCGCGACCCCGGCGGCATCCACGGCTCACCACCGACATCCGATCCAAACCCCACGAAACGGCATGCGAACCCGCGTTTCATGAGTCGAGTCACAACCTCCGCCGCGAGCCGAAAACGCTTGAAACCCGCGGGAGAAGCCATCCCACCGATGATCCGCTCGCCGCTTACACCGCGCTCCCGGAACGCGAAGTGAGCGGTATCCAGCCCGTTGGGGACGAGGATCGCGGAGCTGTCCTGAAACTGTTCCCTCGAAATGCCATCGAGCCACCCGCTCACCACGATCTTGCGCATCGGCAGCCGCCAGGCCGCATCCACCCGCTCCTTCGGCTGCCCCGGGTGAGCCTCGTAGTGCTGGAGAAAGTTGACCTTGGTCCCCTTGCTCGCCGGCATCGCGGCCACCCACTCGGCTGTTTCCCACCATGTCGCGAGGATGATGTCAGCGTCCGGCAGATCCTCCGCAACGACCGGGCGTGCCCGCTCGGTCACAATCACACGGTACGGAGCCCCTTCCAGGTGTGACCCATCTTCCCGCTGCTTCGGTCGCCTGCCCCGCAGCCGCATCTTCAATCGATCCAAAGCCCCCTGCCGCGCCCGCACGCTCGTCGCCACCGTCACCTCATGCCCCCGCTCATGCAGCATCCGCGCATGTTCGGCCACGATGCGCACGCCGCCCGAGAGATTCGCCGTAGGGAGGAGGAAGGTGATTCGCATCATTCACTCACTCGGCTGTTGGCCGCCTGTAGTTCGTCGTGAAACGGAGGCCGCCAACAGCCGCACATCGCGCTACCTTGACCAGCAACGAGGGAGAGTGCCAACCTAGCGCAATCGCGTCCGCCAGCAATCGGCCCGCGTGCCCGAAGTCTCCATGGTCGATGGCTCCGTAAGCCTGACCGACAAAGGAACCTGCATGCTGAGCGGCCAACGGTCCCAGCCGACGCGCAGACCTTTGGGCTTCCGGTGTTGCCACCCACGGCGATGGAGCCGCCGCACACTGCTCGGCCGCCCGCCTTATTGCCTGCGTCTGCTCCGAGTCGAGCGCGGCCTCGTAGAGGGACTTTGGCCGGTTCTCACCCGTTCGCGACACGGAGATGGCTTCGCCGCCGAAGTGCCAGACCACTGCGTCACGGAACGCCCAGGGCTCGATCCAGAGCTGGCGGTTGAATGCACGGCTTAGGAGCAAGAGGTCCGCCCCGTTCGTCTGCTGAAGGGCGACATTGAGCGAGGGCTGATCAGAGGAAATGCCCGCAACCTCCAGCCCGTGCCTCCACAACTCGTGCCACCGCTCGGCGAGGCGAAACGCTTCCGCCGCGTCGTTCCAGAACATCACCCCGCCATTAATGTATGGGTGACGAACATCCAGTTCCCAGCCCGCCCGGGCGCAGGTCGGCTTAGCGAAGTAATAAAGGTTGCGGGTCCAGTCCTCGCACGCCGCCAAGCATGCCCCGCCGTTCAGACTCGGCGGGAGCGGACCCCGCAGGGTCGTGTCGCCGTCGAGGTACCAAAAGCGGGGCGAATCGACGAGATGCCGCATCCGCGTCTTCAAGAAACGACTTCGTTCCTTCGGGGAGAACCCATCGGGGCAATCCACGGCGACAACATGATCGAAGCAGCCCGCCGAGGATAACTGATCCAAATGCCAGGCAGCCTCATGATCGCAGAGCAGAGTGCAACGGGCCGATGGTATATGCCGCTTCGCGGTCCAGGCGGAAAACAACGCGCCGTGAAGCACTCTGACCGACGATCCAGCCGCAACATAGACGACGGATGTGCTACCCACGGCACGCCTTCGCTTGCAAAAATTCATCAGAGCAAGGCGCTGGCGAGTTCTTCCGGTATGGCCCTCCGAGCTGGCGCAGACGCGATCGGAACGCCACGCAGAGCAGCCGCCAGCTAAGATAACGAAACGGGCGGGGCCAGTCCCGGAGCGCGAGCCCGGCGAGGGCCAGCCGGTGGTCCAGCACGCCGATAAAGTTTCGCCGCCTCGCCTCCGCAAGAAGACGCTTGCTCTCTTCGGCGAAGTCAGGCTTGGTCGTGATCCGGAACAAGTGGAACCGCATCAGGGCCGTGATCCGCCTGAGCGTATCGGGTCGGGCGGTTCCCGCGGCCGTGAGGTTGGAACGCAGTCCGTTACACACGTCAAGCATATGGAACGCCGCGGGGGGCTCGGTCCCGCCGCTGCTGACGGTCCCATCCGAGGCGAATCGATACCAGATATCGGCGACACAGAGCTTCTCATAGCGAAGGCCGGCCGAGAGCGCACGGACATGAAACTCGAAGTCCTGGCTCCGTTTGGCGGCTTCGTTCCATCCCCCGAGCTTTTTGAGAAAGCTCCGGCGCCAGAGCGGCCCGGAGGTCTGCCAGGGGGCGTCGCCCCGAAGAAACCGCGTGAGATCATCCTCGAGGGTGAACAAGTTCCAATATGTGTCCATGTCCCCGGGCGTTTGTGAGAACAGGCGGGCTTGGGCGATGACGGCGTCGAGTTCCTGTCGTGACGCCATCGCCGCGAGCCGATCTGAAAGACATGTATCGGATAGCATGTCATCATCATCGAGAAAGATGACAAAGTCGGACATCGCAGAACGAAGCCCGTCATTCCGGCGAGCGGAGGCGCCGGGGCGTGCGGGGTCGCCGTCAAGCATACGGATCCGGTTGTCAGCAAGAAACTCTGTGCTTAGGTTGGCGGTGAGCGAAGGTGACCCGTCATTGCAAACGATCGCTTCCCAGTCCTTGAATGTCTGGTCCAGAAGTGACTGGAGACAGCAGGCAAGTAGATCTATACGGTCTTTTGTTGGGATGACAATGCTGATTGTGGGCATGCGCGCTGCAATCAATTAGAGAAAAAACACGAGTTATGTAGACGAGCGATCAGTCTATACCCAGCATCGTGCAAAAAGGCGACGACAGGATCGGCCGAAATGGATTCAAGGTCCAGATCGCGGCATTCTGCGACGACCACCGACGGGCGGAATCTGGCCCAATCATTTGAACGCAGAACCTGAAGGTCATGTCCTTCGACATCGACGCTAAGGAAATCAATGGCTTGGTCGGCGTCAACGCAGGCTCGGAGGATGTGGCTGAGCGGCTTTGCCCGTACTTTGTGCGAGGTGACGACCTTGAATCGTTCGGGGTGCCGATGCATAGCCGGGGCGTTCGGTGAAAAACCGTTCAGCTCCGGTGCGTTATATTCATAATAGTCGTACTCTGTGTCGTAGTCTGAAATTGCCATTTCGATATTGATGTCCCTCGGGCGATGCCGGTCGAATAGTTTCTTCGTCCCTGGCCGCGGATCAATATTCACGCCTCGCCAGCCCATCTGGTAGAACAAGAATGTGTTCGAGTATCGCCACGGGTGATGAGCACCGACATCAACATAAAAGCCGGACTTTTGCGAGTGGAAGATTTTGTGGAGAAGTAGATCCTCCCCCTCTTGGGCGTACGAGGTCTGGCCGAACTTGGCCCATTCGGGTGTCGGGGCCACAACGGCCTTGATTCGGCGACGAAGGAACGGCGGAATCAGCATCTTCCCGGTCAGGCGAGCTGTCTCAGGCGAACTCATGGCTGCTATACCCCCCGGCCATGAAGTCATCCTTGGCGGGCTGACTTTGCGGGCTGACGGTCTCTGTCGCCCAGTCACTGGGAAGCACGACGGGATAGCCCCGATTCTCTACAGCAAAGCCACCGGTGATCGAGCCTGATGCAACAGTCAAGGTCATGCAGTCTTCAAGAAAATCCCAGACCTGAGTGCCTGAACCCACCCAGGCATTGACCTGATACTGGCCTGAGGCAAGCGGGAGTGTCGGTACGGTCACGGTGATGTGCATGGCGGACAAGCGGGTATTAAAGGATCTGTTCATGTGGCGGGAAAATAGTTGGACGAGCTTCTCGCCGTGCGTTGAAGTAAAAGTTAGTGACACATCAAACTCAGCATCCGGCGAGTTGTGCATGGACGCGATGTCTAGAAAGAATGTAATAGGAGAGCCCGTCTTTGGTTGCGAAGGAGTAATACGGATGTTGCGTAGCTGCACAAGCCCGCTGCCCGAGCGTCTCGCGGTGTCCGGGCGGAATGTGTTCTCTTGCGTGCCGGTGAGCATGTAATACGAGACGCACTCATCGGCGTCGCCAAAGCACACAGCGCGGCCGTCCTTGAGAACTACGCCGCGACTGCAAAGATTCATCACGGCAGCCATGTTGTGGCTGACGAACAGAACGGTGCGTTCACCGCCCTTGGCTACCTCTTTCATCCGCCCGACGCATCTACGCTGAAACTCGGCATCCCCAACCGCCAGCACCTCGTCCACAATCAGAATCTCTGGCTCCAGGTGCGCAGCCACCGCGAAGGCCAATCGCACCTTTTGCCCCGATGAGTATCGCTTGACCGGCGTATCCAGAAACCGCTCCACTCCGCTGAACTCCACGATCTCGTCGAACTTCCGGTCGATCTCGACCTTGCGCATCCCCAGGATCGTCCCGTTCATGTAGATGTTCTCGCGTCCGGTCAGCTCAGGGTGAAACCCTGTCCCGACTTCCAGCAACGAAGACACCCGCCCCCGCATCCGGATCTCGCCCTTCGTCGGCTCCGTGATGCGGCTAAGGATCTTCAGCAATGTGCTCTTCCCGGCCCCGTTGCGTCCGATGATCCCCAGCACCTCGCCCTTCTTGACCTCGAACGAGATGTCCCGCAACGCCCACAGCGTGTCCGCGCCCTCTCCTCCCTTGCAAGTATCCAGACTGCGAAGGTTCTTGAAGTTCCGCAGCGGCGCCTTGACCATGCTGGCGATTGATCCCGCCAAGGTTTCCGCACGGGTCTCTTCGAGTCCGATGCGGAACGCCTTGCTCAGGCCGTCAACCGTGATGGCGGTATCGTTGTTCATGCTCGCTCGATCGTCCTCATCACGCCACATCCGAGAACAGCCGTTCCATCCGCCGGAAGTAGTAAACCCCCCCGACCGCCATCACCAACGCCGACGCGAACCCGATCCCGATCAAATCCCAAGGCATTTCCCGCGTCCCCAGCAGCCCCGCCCGGAACCCCTCGATCACGCCCACCATCGGGTTCAGAGCATACACCGGCTGCCAGCGGTCGGGAATCACGCTGGCCGGGTACACCACCGGCGCCAGGTACATCAGGAGCTGGGTCGCGAAGGTCATCGCGTGCTTCACATCGCGGTACTGCACCGCCAGGGCGCCGAGCCACAGCCCGATGCCGCCCGCGGAGAGCACCATCATGACCACCAGCAGCGGAATCGCAAGCGCATTGAGATTGGGTGTTTGCCGGTAGAAGAACAGCAGCACAATCATCAGTAGGAAGGCAATCCCGAAATCCACCAGCTTGGACGCGATGGATGCCGCGGGAAGAATCAACCGCGGAAAGTACACCTTTTTCACCATCTCGGCATTGCCGACCAGGCTGTTTGTCGCATCCGTCATCGCATTGGAAAAATAGGTCCACGGCACCAGCGCCACGAACGCGAAGACGGCGTACGGCGCACCGTCCGATTCGATCTGGACCAGCCGCCCGAAGATGACCGTGAACACGATCATGCTGAAAACCGGCTGGATCACCGCCCAAGCGATCCCGAGGGCGGACTGCGCGTAACGGACTTTGACATTCCGCCAGGTCAGAAACCAGAACAAATCCCGGTAATCGCGCAACTCCCGCCAGTCCACGGCCACCCACCCGCTCTTGGGGCGGATCACGACCTCGGGGATCACCAGATCCGGGCTGTCGGCCATGGTCGCTGCCATCACAACGGAATCCTATTCGGCAAAGGCTCTGTGGAGCGGTTCATCGGGCGTCCCACCACAGAGGGTGCAGCGAAATCCGTTTTCGTGCCACCGCCCCCCCATTCCGAACCGATCTTCCTACACTCTCCCCCCGCCCCCGCGGGAACCGACCCGGGACGGCCGCGTGCCCCGGCGGGTCGGCAATCGAACGCACGCGATTATTCCGGGAAAAAACCCATGTCCTCCACCCAAGTCACCGTCCAAGACGCCGGCCCTTGCCTCAAGAAGATCTCCATCGAGATCCCCTCCTCGCTCGTCGACGGCATGATCGACGAATCCTACTCCACCGTCGCCCACGAGGCCGCCCTGCCCGGCTTCCGCAAGGGCCGTGCTCCCAAGCGCCTGATCGAGAAGCGCTTCGGCGGCTATGTCCGCGAGCAGGCCCGCGGCCGCCTCATCTCCCAGGCCTACCAGGACGCCGTCGAGTCCCATAACCTCAAAGTCCTCTCCCAGCCCCCCGCCTCCGCCTTCGAGAATGTCGAAGTCGAACCCGGCAAACCCCTCAAGGTTGACCTCGAAGTTGAGGTCATGCCCGAGTTCGAGCTTCCCCCCCTCAAAGGCATCAAGATCCTCAAGCCCGACTCCACCCTCCCCGCGGGCCTGGTCGATTCCGAGATCAAGAAGATCTGTGTCAACGAGGGCACTCTCGAAGACCGCGACACCCCCGAACCCGGTGATTACCTCATGGGCAAGGGCGTCATGACCGACGCCTCCGGCGCCGAGCACTACAACATCGACGGCGCGGTCGTCCAGATCCCCGCCGCCGACTCCGACGGCTCCGGCATGATCCTCGGCGTCCTCGTCGCCGACTTCGCCAGGCAGATCGGCCTGCCCAACGCCGGCGACACCGTCACCGTCAAGGTCAAGGGTCCGGAGAACCACGAGGTCGAGGCCATCCGCGGCAAGGACCTGACCGTCACCTACGCCGTCGCCAATGTCTACAAGATCATCCCCGCCCCCCTGGCCGACATCGTCGCCAAGTTCGGCCTGACCGGCGAGGACCAGCTCCGCGAGATGGTCACCGCCCGCCTGAACCAGCGTGCCGAGATCCAGCAGCAGTCCGTCATGCGCCAGCAGATTGTCAAGCACCTGGCCGACGCCGCCAAGTTCGACCTGCCCAGCCGCATGACCAGCCAGCAGGCCGCCCGCAACCTCGAGCGCCGGCGCATGGAACTGACCTACCGCGGCGTCGATCCCCGCGAGATCGAGACCCACATCGCCGAACTCCGCGCCGCCTCCGCCGAGTCCGCCGTCCGCGAGCTCAAGCAGTTCTTCATCATCAACAAGGCCGCCGAGCAGCTCGAGGTCCGGGTGGACGAGCAGGAACTCAGCGCCGCCATCTACCGCATCGCCATGGAGCAGGGCCAGCGCCCTGACGCCGTCCGCGACGCGCTCGTCAAGAACGGCCAGGTCCAGACCCTCTACATGCAGGTCCGCGAGCACAAGACCCTCGACGCCATCCTCGCCGACGCCGAGATCGAGGAAGTCAGCGGCGACGAGTTCAACAACCGCATGAAGGCCTGACCCCTCCTCGGAGCGGGGGGCTTCCAGCCCCCCGATCGGGCAAAGCCTGATCCCAAACACCGATCAAACGCCCGGCCCCCCGCGCCGGGCGTTTTCGTTTCCCTACGCCAACCGAATCTCAACAAGAAACCCATTTCCCCACCCCTGAAAACCGCTTACACTCCCCCCATGCCCACCCAAACCGCCGCCTTCGCCGCCCAGACCGCCACCAGCCCCCTCGCCCACGCCCACATCGACCGGCGCGACCCAGGCCCCACCGATGTCCAGTTCGAGATCCTCTTCTGCGGCGTCTGCCACTCCGACCTCCACACCGCCCGCGGCGAATGGCCCGGCATCACCTTCCCCGTCGTCCCCGGCCACGAGATCGTCGGCCGCGTGACGAAAGTGGGGGCCTCGGTCAAGAACTTCAAGCCCGGCGACCTCGCCGCCACCGGGTGCATGGTCGACTCCTGCCGCACCTGTCCCTCCTGCGCCAAGGGCCTTGAGCAGTACTGCGCCAACGGCATGGTGCTCACCTTCAACAGCCCCGACAAGCACTTCCCCGGCAAGATGACCTACGGCGGCTACTCCAAGTCCATCACCGTCGATGAGCACTTCGTCCTGCGCGTCCCCAAGAACCTCGATCTCGCCGGCGCGGCGCCGCTGCTCTGCGCCGGCATCACCACTTACTCCCCCCTCAAGCACTGGGCCGCCGACCAGCCCGACAACGGCCGCGCCAAGAAGGTCGGCATCGTCGGTCTCGGCGGCCTCGGCCACATGGGCCTCAAGTTCGCCCACGCCTTCGGCTGCCACACCGTCCTCTTCACCACCTCCCCCGGCAAGGCCGAGGACGCCAAACGCCTCGGCGCGGACGAGGTCGTGATCTCCAAGGACGAAGCAGCCATGCAGAAGCACGCCAGCAGTTTCGACTTCATCCTCAACACCGTCGCCGCCAGCCACAACCTCGATGCCTTCACCACCCTGCTCCGCACCGACGCCACCCTCTGCCTGGTCGGCGCGCCCGAGCACCCGCACCCCTCGCCCCAGGTCTGGCCGCTCATCATGGGCCGCCGCAGCATCGCCGGCTCCGCCATCGGCGGCATCCCCGAAACCCAGGAGATGCTCGACTTCTGCGCCAAGCACGACATCACCAGCGATGTCGAGGTCATCCCGATCGACTACATCAACACCGCCTACGACCGCATGTTGAAGAGCGATGTCAAATACCGCTTCGTCATCGACATGGCCACCCTCTCCTGACGATCTGTCCGCGGAGCGGGGGGCATCCTGCCCCCCGATCGCCCAAAGGGCGATCCTCTTCTTGTGGGGCCGACTTCCAGTCCGCCTCCCCCTCGTGACGCCCGCGACAAAGCCGCGGGATTCCCGATCTGGGGGAGCGGGGGGAAGGCTGGTCACGCCCACGATGAGTCCTCGAATCGTGGGGTTCTTGACCTCCCCATCCCCCGATGCGCCCGCAGGATTCCGTCCCCCTCCCTCTCCCGCTTCCAGCGGGAGAGGGCCGGGGTGAGGGCTCCTCCACCTCCCCGGCCTCTCTCCTCCTTCTTCTTCCCTCTTCCGCCCCCCCCAATGCCCAATCCCCAATCCCTAGTGCCTACCAACAACCATCCTCGTGCGCCACCTGCGCAACCTCCAAACAAACCCCTTCCCACCCCGCCCGCGCTCTGGTATCCTCCCCGCCATGAGCATCCAATCACCCCAGCGCATCGCCAAGTCCGACCGCCTCCAGTCCAGCATCTACGGCCGACAGGTCGCGGAACACCGCCCGCCCTACATCCGCCCCCGTCGCCCCGAGACCGAACCCATCGAACGCTTCTCCGACGAGCAGTTCGTCTTCCTCGTGGACAATCTCCTCGAAGACTGGGACAGCCCGACCCTCTCCGAGATGGGTCTGTGCCGCGCCCACAGCATCTCGCTGGAAGAACTCGACGCCATCACCGACGACCCCGATTTCCAGCACGCCCTGGCCCTGGTCCGCCGCATCCGCGCCAAGCGTCTGGAAGAGCGCCAGGCCGCGGCCAACGCCGCCGTCTTCGACCGCCTGCTCCGCCTCGTCAGCCAGACCAGCGAGAACACCACGGCCACCAAGGAAGTCCGCCTCGCCTGCAAACAACTCACCGAGTTCATGGCCGAGCACGGCGACGGCCACGCTCTTGGTAGGTCGGCACTCCGTGCCGACTCTTCCTCCGGTGGCCCGGCACTCCGTCCCGACCCTTCCCCCCTTGACGGAGCGGAGGGCATCCTGCCCCCCGTTCGGGCGCAGCCCGAAGCCTGCCCTCCTACCCAACTCCCCCGTGCGACCGACTTCCAGCCGCCCAAACCCGAAGCCGACTCACCTCCCTCCCACGACGCCCGCGATGCAACCGCGGGATTCCCTCCCCCTCCCTCTCCCGCTTCCAGCGGGAGAGGGCCGGGGTGAGGGCTCCTTCTTCTCCCCGGCTTCCCTCCTTTTCCTTCTCCCCTTTTCTCTCCCCTCTCCTCTTCCCCGCCTGATGACTGCCTCCCTCCCACCCCACGACGCCGCCGGTGCAATCGGCGGATTCCTCAACCCCCACCCCCACCCTCCCCAACTCCGGTGATGCAGGTCTCCCCCCGGTGCATCCTCAAACTCCCACCCACAACAAGCCTCCACATGCTCGAAACCTCTCCAGCCACCCGCCGGTATACTCCCCAGGAATTCCTCTCTCGGGAGTCTGGCCATGATCGCACCCCTTCTCGCCGCGCTCACCGCTTCCCTCACCCCCGCCCAGGCCGCTCCGCCCGAACCTCCGCCCGCCATCGTCGAACTCGACATCCGCTCTGCCGCCGACCTCGCCCGCCTCGCGGCCGTCGGTGGGGAGTCCCTCGCCTGCGAGGTCCGCCCCGGCCGCCAGCAGGCCCTCGTCCCGCTCGATGCTTTGCCCGTGCTCGAGGCCGCCGGCCTCGCCCCGGTCGTGGTCCACCCCGACGCCCACGCCGCGTCCCAGGCCACGCGCGACCGTGCCCTGGCCACCCTCGCCCGCGGCGACGCCGACTGGTGGGCCGACTACAAACCCCCGCACGCCGTCCTCGACAAAATGCTCGAGATGCAGGCCCGCCGCCCCGACCTCGTGGAGATCTTCGAGATCGGCCGCTCATGGGAGGACCGACCGATCCTCGCCATGCGCATCACCGGCCCGCGCGCCGAGGGCGATCCGTGCCGCCCCGCCGTCCTGCTCAACTCCCTGATCCACGCCCGCGAGTGGATCACCGTCATGGTCAACCTGTGGGTCGCCGAGACCCTCATCAACGGCCACGACGACGACCCGTACCTCACCGACCTCGTCAACCGCGTCGAATGGATCTTCGTCCCCATCCTCAACCCCGACGGCTACCAGCACACCTGGGACACCTACCGCTTCTGGCGCAAGAACCGTCGCCCCAGAAACCCCGACTCCCCCTCCAGCAACATCGTCGGCGTCGATCTGAACCGCAACTTCTCCTTCATGTGGGGGCCAGGACTCGGCTCGACCATCCAGCCGAACAGCGAAACCTACCGCGGCCCCGCCGCCTTCTCCGAGCCGGAGTCCGCCGCGATGCGCGACCTCGCCCTGACCACCCCCCAGCTCCGCGCCCACAACGACATGCACTCCTACTCCGAGATGGTCCTCTACCCCTTCGGCTGGACGCCCGACCTCTCCCCCGACCACGCCGCCTTCGACGCACTCGCTCAGGAAATGCGCGCCCGCATCCTGGCCTACCGCGGCCGCAACTACCGCGTCGGCCCCATCTACACCACCATCTACCCCGTCCGCGGCGGCACCGTCGATTACTTCCACGGCGACCGCGGCATCTGGAGCTTCTCCTACGAACTCTACGGCAACAGCTTCGACCCCCCCGCCAATCAGATCCGCCCCAACGCCGAGGAAACCCTCCCCGCCACCCTCCTCCTCGGCGAGTTCGTCGCCGATGCCTACCCCTTCCGCGCCGACCTCAACCGCGACTGCACCCACACCTTCGCCGATGTCGCCCTCTTCCTGAACCACTACCTCACCGCCGACCCCGCCGCCGACTACGACGGCTCCGGCACCCTCGACTTCATCGACATCGCCCGCTTCATCCAGGACTTCAGCGCCCGCCGCTGAGTATTTCACCCCTCAAACTCGCAAAAACACAAAGAATTCTCCAAGATCGTGGCGGGGTTGGGGCCTCTCAGACGCACGAAGGGATAGGGAAAAGCGATTTTCCCCCTGAGAGAGATATCGGATCACGCTCGGAGGAGTCACCCGTGCCCACGCACCCCGCCGCCCGCCTCGCCGTCGCCGCTTTCGCCGCGGCCTGCGCCCCTGCCCTCGCGGCCCACGCCGGCTTTTCTCCCTTCCATCGCGGCGACGCCCCGCCCCCCTTCACCCTGACCCTCACCCCCAGCCACACGGTCATCAACATCCACGATCCGGCGACCCACACCGTCACCGTCACGGCCGCGGCGGCCGGCGTCGGCGGCATCGGCGCGGTCTCGGGCTTCACCGGCGTCTCGATCACCCAGGACGGCCCGCCCGACACCGGTCTGTTCCACGCGACGGTCCTCGATCCCTTCCGCGCCCTGGCCTTCGGCGACGGCTCGTCCGGCCCGGCCATCGCCGGCCTGGCCGGCGGCCAGGCCGCCTTCCCGCCCCACATCCCCATCGACCCGCGCCTCGACCTCTTCTCGTTCTCGTTCACCGACCTCGACCTGACCGAGCGCTCCGTCCTGATCACCGTCACCGGCCTCGGCGGCTACTTCACCTCCGCGGACGGCACCAGCACCCTCCCCTTCCAGCCCTTCGCTTCGGCGGAGCTGCGCCTGCACATCGTCCCGTCCCCCGCCCCGATCACGCTCGGCGCACTCGCCGCCCTCTTCACCGCCCGCCGCCGCCGCTCCCGTGGTGGGGCCGAGTTTCACTCGGCCCCTTCCCCCCGTGGGGCCGACATTCTGCCGGCCTCTCCCTCCCCAGTGGGACCGACTTCCAGTCGGCCTCTCCCCTCGTGGAGCCGACATCATGTCGGCTTCTTCTCCACCCTCGCCCTGACCCTCGCTCTCTGCATCCCCACCGCCCACGCCCAGCAAGCCGGAAGCGCGACGGCGCAAGGGATGCAAGCCGCCCCCGCCCGCCTCCCGCTCCTCACCGGCCGCGTGGTGGACGAATCCGGCCGCCCGCTGGCGGGCGCGACGGTCACGCTCCTGGGCGAAGGTGGCTCATCGGCCAACGCCGACGCTTCCGGTCGCTTCCGTCTCGCCCTGCCGGGTGCGGACCAAGATGTGGTCCTGACCGCCCAAGCGAACGGGGGCGGCGAGGGAGAACAGACCACGCTCTACGGCGTGCTGGAAGTTCCCGCGGCCGATGTCGTTCGCCCGCAAACCATCGTCGCACGGGGTATGTGCGAGTTGGCTTGGTCGCCGCTTGGTATCGGGGTCAGTGGCGGTGGCGGTGTTTCACCCGTTGTACACGCCTTGACGAAATTCGACGACGGCAACGGCCCGGCCCTGTACGCAGCGGGCAGCTTCACATCGGCCGGCGGGCGACCTGCCCCCCGCATCGCTCGGTGGGACGGTTCGTCCTGGTCGCGTCTTGGCAGCACGGGGGTAAACGATACGATTGCTGCCTTGACAGTGTTTGATGATGGCACGAGCACCGCTCTCTATGCGGGTGGTGACTTCTCCAGGGCTGGTGACCAGACCGCGGATGGCATCGCCAAGTGGGACGGTTCGTCCTGGTCACCTCTAGGCAGTGGTGTGAGTGTGAATGGTTTTCTTCCTGGCCCTGTCTATGCCCTGACGGTGTTTGATGACGGTACTGGACACGCTCTCTATGTTGGTGGCGGGTTCACGAGGGCAGGTGGTCAGATGGCGCTCAGCATCGCCAAGTGGAACGGTTCGTCCTGGTCTCCACTGGGAAGCGGAGTCAGTGGCGCCGCTAGCAGTGTTCGTGCCTTGACCGTGTTCGACGACGGTACAGGCCCAGCCCTGTACGCTGGGGGTTGGTTCAGCAGTGCTGGCGGGCAGCCCGCATCCAGCATTGCCAAGTGGGACGGTTCTTCCTGGTCGCCTCTAGGCAGCGGGATAAGTGGGCAAGTCATTGCTTTGACCGTGTTCGATGATGGCACGGGTCCAGCCCTGTACGCGGGGGGGTGGTTTACAGCTGCGGGTGGGCAGCCCGCTCGCAATATCGCCAAATGGGACGGCTCTTCTTGGAGTCCCTTAGGTCAGGGGGTCGGGTGGTTTGACAACTCCGATGCGATGGTCCAGACCCTGACCGCGTTCGACGATGGCGCGGGTGCGGCTCTTTATGTTAGCGGCTGGTTTGGTTCCGCTGGCAGCCTGCTTGTAGGCAATATCGCCAAGTGGGACGGATCATCTTGGTCGTATGTGGGGGATAATTTCCTTGATCGTTTGGTGAATGACATCGTCGAAGCGACGACCGTGTTCGACGACGGCACGGGCCCAGCCCTGTACGCGGGTGGTTGGTTCACCAATGCCGGCGGGCAGCCCGCGAACCGTATCGCTCGCTGGGGCTGCGTGGGCGGCGTCCAGCCCACTTCCATCGACCTTAGCGTCGTCTCGGGCCAACTCGTATCGTCCGATTTCATCGAGGCAGGCCAACCGGTGGAGGCGGTCGTCACCGTCCGCAACCACGCCGCGCTGCCCTACACGGGGCGCATCCAGACTAGCCTGCTCGCCTCGGTCGATGACCATCCCTCGCCGGACGACATCTCCGTCCTCACTGTCATCACGCCCGTCCTGACCATCCCGCCCGGCCAGACCGTCGTCGTCGAACTGGAGGGCAATGCGTCCATCACGCTGCCCAATGGGCAGCGCCGCCTGCTCGCCGTCGCCCGCGGCATCGGCGAGGATGAAGACGAGTCTAACAACGCCCTGCCCATCGCCGAGGTGACATTGCAATCCCTCACCGTCGGCCCCGGCGGGGCGTTCTTCCACCTCGCCCCCGGCGAGTCCGTGCTGATCCCCATCGAGCTGGAGTCCGATGTTGGCGTGCTGGCCGAACTGGTCAGCGACCTGCCCTCCGGCTCCATCGACCTCTTCGCGGGCACAGGGCATGTGTCCACCACCAGCCACGCGGTGAGCTCATTGCCCGGCGCGGGAGTCTCGCCCACGCTGGCGGTCCCCACCGAGTCCAGTCCCGGCCTGTGGCAACTGCTTGTCCGCGCCCGGTCCACGAACCCCCAGACCGCCGCCTGCTTGCTCGACTTTCGCCCGGCCCCGCTCGCCCTGCTCTCGACCGACCGAACGGAGGTTGCCGCCGTTAGCCCCGTCTCGCTGGATATGCGCACCAGCGGCGTCCCGCTCGGCAGCGCGTTCTTCCTTGCGCCCGTGGATGACCCAGGGGCCGAGATCCCTGCGGTCGCCGACGGCATCGCCCACTCCACCCGCGCCACGCCGCGTTTCGACCTGGCCGACGCAGTGCCCGGGGCCTACACCCTCGGCGTGCGCATGCCCTCCGCCGCCATTGCTATGTTGCCAGGGACGATCCAGGTCCTCGCTCCCTCCCAGCAGGCTGCCGGCGGCGTGCGTATGAACCTGTCCGCGCCCGAACTGGTGATGGTCCGGCGCGACTACCCGATCTCCGTCTCCTGGTCCAACGCGGGCGAGGCCGACCTGCCCGCCCCCGTCATCTTCGTGCGCGGTACCAACGGCTTGGAGCGCGAGATCGTCGCCCGCGGCCGATCCGGCAACATCGATGTCATGCTCCCCGGCGAGGCCGGGCCGGGTATGGGTGCCGTGCAGCGACGCGACACCGTCGGTTCGACCACCTACACCGTTAGCGTGCTTGATTACGCTGGCCAACCGTTCGACTGGAATCAGGTCGTGGAACAGCACACTCCCGACTTCGTTACCGATCCGCATGTTTGGAGGGCGGAGATTGTGCCCCTGCTCGAACAAGAAATCGGAACGACCTGGGATGAGGTCATGTCGTTCATCCGCGTTGTCGGAGGAAACGCCGGTGCGGACCCTGGAGAAGCGCTGTCTTACTACATTTCCGTTTTTTCAGCGTCCATGATGGATTCTGAATATGCGTTCGGAATGCCCGGGTCGTTCACTCCGCATGTCCAGAACATCAATAACCATCCCATCGGACCAAACACACGGATCGTCATCGGAGCCCACGGGATGAAATTAACAGGACAATCATCGACTCCGGCAATACAGTCATCGAATGAGTACCGTCAGAGACTTATCAACCCGCTTGTCGCCGCGGCTGCGGGGCGGGATGTCGCAGTTTTCAACTTGGCTTGGGATTCGCGCGGAATCAATCCACGGGCAGTCAGCAGCCGAATCGCAGCTGTGGCAGAGGTTCTCTATGCGGAGTTGATATCCCAGGGTATCAATGATCCGAACAGGATCACGGCGGTCGGCGAGAGCTTTGGGAATCCGCTGCTGAGCGAACTTAACCGCCTGTATCAGCAGGATAGGCTTGGGACCATTCACAGGCACCTCGCATTCAACCCGGCTAACGATTTGGGAACGAGTGATGATCGGTTCAAGTTCAGGCCGTTTGCTCAGGAGACCATCACGGGTCGATCCAATCAGACTTCATATGACAACCAGACTCCGGCGCCGGCACCGAACAACATTGAAATCTTGATGCACACTATTGGTTCTGGTTGCGCTTTGTGGAATTTGTCATGCCAGCTGCGAGAACATACATCGTTTACCAACGCCTTCGGTGGGTGGCTCGGATCGGACAATAGTGACGACCGTGCTTATACGCTTTCCTTTTTCCTTGATCCTCTCGATGCTTGGCCGATCGGTTTTGGCGTGGCAAGCCCGGTTGGCGGGTTTAACTATGAGGTGGCGGATCGTTCATACCCGTCGTTGCGGATGATTGACGGAGGCATTTCGCCGCCTGTCAGACCGGTTCATGATCTTCCTTCGATCACAGAAATGCCCGTGGCCTCCGCCACCACCACCGCCGTCACCTCGATGGACCCCAACGACATCCTCGGCCCCGCCGGCTACGGCCCCGAGCGCTGGATCGCCGCGGACACCGAGCTGGTCTACACCATCCGCTTCGAGAACCTCGACGACGCCACCGCGCCGGCCCAGGAGGTGCTCGTCACCCAGTTCCTCGACCCGGATCTTGATCCGTCCACCGTCGAGTTCATCGCCTTCGGCCTCGGCGAGGCCGTGTGGGAGCTGCCGCCCGGCGCGGCCGCGTGGCAGCAGCGGCTCGACCTGCGCGCCTCCCTGGGCGTCAACGCCGACATCTCCTTCGACACCGACCCCCAGACCGGGCGGATCAGCCTCCTCTTCGAGGCCCTCGACCCCCTGACCAACGCCCTGCCCATCGACCCGCGCCTCGGCCTGGTCCCCCCCAATGTCAACCCCCCCGAGGGCGAGGGCTGGATCGCCTACCGCGTCCGTCCCCGCCCCGGCCTGCCCACCGGCACGGTGATCGGCGCGGAGGCGCGGATCTTCTTCGACCTCAACGACCCGATCGACACGCCGTACATCTTCAACACCATCGACGCCGACCCGCCGCACACGATCGTGGGGGATGTCCCTGCCGCCTCGGCGCGGACAGTTCGCGTCCCGTGGACACAGGACGGTGATGACATCGGCTCCCCGCTGCGGTTCGTCTATCTCTACGCCTCGCGCGACGGCGGCCCCTTCCAACTGGTGGACGCCGGGCCGGCCGACCAGACCCCCGAACTCACATTCACCGGCGAGGCCTTCAGCGAGTACCGCCTGCTCGTGGTCGGCGTGGACGCCGTCGGCAATGTCGAGCCGGGCGGCCTCGCCGACCTGCTCCCCCGCACCCGCGTCTTCGACGCCTGGCCGGACGATGTGCTCGACCCGCAGGACTTCTTCCAGTTCCTCAACTGGTACACCGCCGGCGACCCCCGCGCCGACGCCAACGGCGATGGCCAGGTCGATTTCCAGGACTTCTACCTCGTCATGCAGGGCGTTCTCCAGCAGTAAACGCACCTCCAGACCCATCCGGGAGCGCGGCCGCGAGCGAATCGCGGCCGCGTTTTTCTCACCGCCGATCCCGCCGCCGACTACGACGGCTCCGGCACCCTCGACTTCATCGACATCGCCCGCTTCATCCAGGACTTCAGCGCCGGCCGCTGATCAGCCGACCACCCACCACGCCGCCGCCAGCCCGATCAACCGCGCGTCGATGAAATCCCGCCGCTCCGGCAGCGCCCCGGCCGCCAGCCCGGTCAGAACGATCCCGGCGGCGAACAGCCGCGAGCCTGTTCCGTCGGTCGCCGCCAGCACTGCCAGCACACAGACGCCGTAACACGCCGCGATCAACCCCCACGCCGCCCGCCGGCCCGCCGCGACCGGAACCGTCCGCGTGCCGAAGGCCCGATCGGCTTCCAGATCGTCCAGATCGCACGCCACCGAATCGCCCAGCACCAGCCACCACGCCGCCGCACAGCCCGCGATCCATACCGGTCCCGACCTCGCCGCCCCCGTGTCGCACCGCAGGACCAGCGCCGCGAGGGCGGTGTGCGCCGTCGCGATCAGCAGGCCCTTGGCCCACAACCGATCCTTCGGTCGCGTCGTCCCGCCCGCCGGACGCCCAGCGTACCATACCACCGCCGCCGCGCCGACCGCCGGCACCCCGATCAGCCAGGCGTTCACCGTGCGCCCGACGACCGAGGCCGCCGCCAACTCCACCACGATGAAACCACGCGCGACCCCTTGCCACGCACCAAGCGCCCGCTGGCGCTCCGGTTGGGCCGCTGCGTCCGCCGGGTCCATCCTCCCCGTGCTCAGTTTCACCCGATCCAGCAGGTAGCACGCCTGCGCAACCAGGAAGACAAACAACCTCGCCCGCCACCCCGCTGCCGCGCCGACCGTGAGCGAAAGCATCCAGTACAACCCCGCCGCGTACAACCCAGGCCACACCGCCGCGTGCCCCGCCGCCCGTGCCGCGCCGGACACGGCCCTCACCGCCGCCCCTGCCACGCCCGCGCCAGGTCCGGGTCCACCGGGCTGACCCGCGACCGTCCGATCAGCTCCCGCGCCAGCGATTCCATCGCCAGCCGCTCCTTGCGCTGCCGCACGCGCCGCTCGACGCGGGCCGCCTCCTCCGCCGTCGCCTCCCGCCCCGGGTTGATCGCCTCGACCAGCACCACCGCGAACCCCGACGCGGTCGCCAGCACGGGCGACACCTCGCCCGGCCACAGTTGCCGCGCGGCGTTCCCCAGCAGCCCCGGGTACGCCGGGTCCTCCGGATGGAACCGTTCGATCAGCCCGCCCCGCGCCGCCGACGGGTGCGCCGACCCCCCCGCCCGCTCGGCGAACACCCACACCCGCTGCTCCGCCGGCGCGTTCATCACGGCCCCGCGCGCCGCGCTCGCCGCCGATTCCGACGACGCCACAAACAGCCGCACCCGCATGGTTTCACCGAACGCCAGGCGCCGCGCCAGCTCGATTTCCGCGGGTGATGGCGCGGCCGAGTCCCGCACCATCGCCCGCAGCAGGGCGTTCCGGCGCAGCAGCGATTCATACCGCGCCGGCCCCAGCCCGCGCGACCGGCGCACGCCGTCGAGCACCTCCATCCGGTTCGCGCCCGCGCTCACCTCCAGCTCGTCCAGCAGCGCCCGCTCTTCCGCCGCGATGGCATCCTCTCCGATGACGATCCCCCGCCGGGCCGCCTCGCGCTCCAGCGCGCGGTCCAGCGTCAGTTCTTCCAGCACCACCGCCCCGCCCAACTCCGCCAGCGGCCCCCGCAACGCCGACCACGGGATCGTCGATCCGTCGATCACCACCGCCGCCTCCGACTCCCGTGCCGGCGTCGTCGGCTGTCCCTGGCCCATCCCGGCTCCGCCGACACCCCCCATCTGGGTTTCCCGCTGCCGCTCCCCCGGCCGAGCGGCCGATGTATCCCCCGAGCACCCGCCCATCCCCAGCCCCATGACCAGCAAGCCCAACAACCCCGCCAACACCACGCCTTCGGATCGCTTCATCCCCGATCCCATGCCGCCCACGGCCCCCGGTCAACCGCACACCGCCCCATCGCGTACATTCCATGACATGGACGCGCCATCCATCCCGCTCGCGGACGAGATTCCCGCTCAGGACGGGGGGGGCGGTAGGGGGGATGGGGGGGGGCGTGCCCGGATCATGGCCCGTGCGATGGCCGTCGCCGGGGATCTGCCGAAGCCGCAGCCCCGTGCCGTGCTCTGCCCCTACTGCGGCTCGACCACCGCCCAGACCGGCCGCTGCACCGCCTGCGGCGGGCGTTTCGACCCCCTTTCCCGCCAGGCCACCCAGAACCACATGGGCCCCTGGTCCGTCCGCGACGAGCGGAATCCGCATCGGCCGGGTTGCACCTATGACACGCTGTGTCGGCTGATTGATTCTGGGGCAATCGGCCCGGATGCCGTCCTCCGCGGCCCGACCACCCGGCAGTTCTGGACCCTCGCCCGCCACACGCCCGGCGTGGCCCACCGACTGGGTTTCTGCCACAACTGCCGCGAGCCGGTCGCCAAAGACGCCTTCCAGTGTCCGGCCTGCCATGCCCCGTTCGGGGTGGACCGCGACCGCCAGCACCTGGGCATCGGCCCCTTCCGCCCGCTGCCCGGCCAGGGCGCGCCCGAGGTGATGGCCCTGCACGCCGGTCCCCCTCAACCAAGCAAATCCCCCCAGTTGACCCCGCTTTCCGCCCCGGCAGTGCCTTTTTCGGCGTCGGCCCCCGATACCGAACTGCTGGCGATGGCGAAACGCGCCCAGTCCGCCGCCGCGGACTGGCGACGGTCCAATCAGCTCGAACGCTCCCGCGGCCTGATCGCTCTTTTGCTTGCCGCTCTTGTGGTCGTGACGAGTTTGCTGTATACTGGGCTTGTCATTTCCAGAAATAGATCCCCCGTGCCGGATTCCACCCCGACCGTCACCGACTGACCCGAGTGCCCGCCGTGCTTGCCGTTCCCCGACTACCCGCCCGTCTCCCCCGCCGCGCCTTCACACTCATCGAGTTGCTGGTGGTCATCGCCATCATCGCGGTTCTCGTCGGGATTCTGTTGCCGGCGATCGGCGCGGCCAGGAAAACCGCTCGCGCCACCCGTTGCATGTCTCAGCTCCGCCAGCTCGGCCTTGGTGCCGCGATGTATGCGGGTGATGAGCGCGGTTTCATCCCCGGTTTCTCATGGAAGGGTGGTGGGGCGGACATGCCCACACCCTACGATGACCTTCGCAACCCTGGAAGCGAATCCGATGCCGTTGCCTATCAAGCCATCCATATTCTGCGTACCCGCACCGGCTTTGATGGCATTCCCAGGGAGGGTTATACTTGGTACTCGCACCTCTGGTACACCCATCTGGTGTTTCTGGACCATCTCAGCGGCCAGCCGCAGGAGCGAGCCGTCGTCTGCCCGGAGGATCGAAGCCAGCTCAATCGGATTGTGACCGCGATGTCAGAAACCGTTTACAATGACGACATAGGCAGCGCCCTCGCCAGCCGCACGCGCTTTGCGAGTTCCTACGAAACATCGTCCGTCACCTATTCCGTTGATACCCGTGTCGGCGACATCCTCCCCATCACCCAGCACAACGAGATCGCCTCGACTTTCACCCGTTCACCCAGGTATCTCGTCAACCGTCGCGCCTCCGAGGTGGCTTTTCCCGCAAGCAAGGCCCACATGTTCGAGTCTTTCGACCGACATTCCGGCTCGGGCGCCCCGTTCTTCTACAGACCAGGCTCCCGCGTCGCCGTGCTGCTGCACGATGCTTCCGTCTCGATGCGGGACAGCAACGACGCCAATCCCGGCTTCCAGCCCCGCAACCCGGCCGCGCCCGGTCCCACCCTCATCCGCGAGACCACGGCCGGTGCCGGCACGCAGCACTACTCCGGCGTGTTCCGTTGGACCCGCGGTGGTCTCAAGGGCATCGATTTCGGCGGGAAAGAGATTTCCACAGGGCAGCCGCGGGATTGATCGCGGGTCGGCCCGGCGTTCGCACCCATAGACTCTCTCAGGCCCGCCGACCGGGGCCGAGGGAGAACCCATGCCCACCCCATCCACCCCCCCCCGCGTCCTCATCGCCGACGCCTTTGAAGAGTCAGGTGTCGAGGCGCTCAAAGACCTCGGCTGCGCTGTCCATGTCGATCCCGACCTCGGCCCGGACACCATCCCGGCCGCGGTCAGGGCCACCGAGTCGGATGTCCTTGTCGTCCGTTCGACCAAGGTTCCCGCGGCGGTGTTCGAGTCCTCCCCGAACCTGCGCTGCGTGATCCGGGCCGGCGCGGGGCATGACAACATCGACTCGAAGGCCGCGGGCGCGGCGGGCATCCCCGTCTGCAACACCCCGGGCATGAACGCCGTGGCGGTGGCGGAGCTGACGATGGGCCATCTCATCACGCTGGACCGGCGCATCGGCGAGCAGACCGTGGCTCTTCGCTCGGGCGAGTGGAACAAGGGCAAGTTCGCGGCGGCCCAGGGCTTGAAGGGGCGCACGCTGCTGGTGCTGGGGCTGGGCGCCATCGGCATCGAGGTCGTCAAGCGTGCCCAGGCTTTCGGGATGAAGGTCATGGCCCAGTCCCGCTCGCTGCGCGAGGACACCGCCCGCGCCCTGGGCATCCGGCTGATCCCCTACACACGGGACGCCCTGTACGAGGCCCTCGCCCAGGCCGACGCCGTCACCGTGCATGTCGCCTCCACCCCCGACACCCGCGGCCTGTGCGACGCCCGCTTCTTCGACGCCATGAAGCCCGGCTCGTTCTTCATCAACACCTCGCGCGGCGACATCGTGGACGAGCAGGCCCTGATCCGGGCCGCCAACGGGAAGGACATCCGGGTCGGGGTCGATGTGTACCAGAGCCAGCCCGCCGAGAAGAAGGCCGCCTGGACCACCCCCCTGACCGAGATCCCCGGCGCGGCCCTGACGCATCACTGCGGGGCCTCGACCGACCAGGCCCAGGCGGCGGTGGCCGAAGAGGTCGTCCGCATCGTCCGCACCCTCCACGAGACCGGCGGCCTCCTGCATATCGTCAACGGCCAGTACCTGACCGGCCTGGCGGGCCACGCCGCCTCTCGGTAGATCGGCACTCCGTGCCGATTCCCCCCCCTCCCCCCGCCCGATTCCGCAAGCCCGACCCGCGACCGAAACGAGGAAGCACCATGTCCGACCGCATCTTCAACTTCTCCGCCGGCCCCGCCTGCCTGCCCGAGTCCGTCCTCAGGCAGGCCCAGAAGGACATCTACAACATCGCCGACTCGGGCATCGGCATCCTCGAGCATTCCCACCGCGGCAAGGTCTTCGACCGGATCACCCACGAGACCGAGGCCCTGTGCCGGCGGGTCGGCAATATCCCGGACTCGCACAGCGTCTTCTGGATGCAGGGCGGCGCAACCAGCCAGTGCTACATGGTCCCGGCCAACTTCCTGCCCGAGGGCCGCACCGCCGACTACTTCCAGACCGGCAAGTGGGCCAACGACTCGATCAAGGAAGTCCCGCTCTACGGCGTGTGCCACATCGCCGGTTCCAGCAAGGGGACCAACTACGACCGCATCCCGGCCCCGGCGGACATCAAGTATTCGGCCAGCCCGGTCTATGTGCAGTTCACATCCAACAACACCATCGTCGGCACCGAGTGGAAGGGCGAGCCTCAGAACATCCCCGCCGGCGCGTTCCTCGTTTCCGACGCCTCCTCCAACATCTTCTCCCGCCCCATCGATGTGACGCAGTACGGGCTGATCTACGCCGGGGCGCAGAAGAACCTCGGCCCTTCCGGCATCACGCTGCTCATCGCCCGAAAGGATGTGCTGGACCTGTCCCCCCGCCCGTTGCCCGAGATGGTCAAGTACAAGAACCACGCCGAGGGCGAGGGACGGTTCAACACCCCCAACACCTTCGGCGTGTACCTGATGGGCGAGGTCTTCAAGTGGATTCTGGCCGAGGGCGGGCTGAAGGGCATGGCCGAGCGGAACAGGGAGAAGGCGGCGGTCGTTTACGGCTTCATCGACAGCCAGGACTTCTACAAGCCCCACGCCCAGACCGACTCGCGTTCGCTGATGAACATCACCTTCAAGTGCCCCACGCCCGAGCTGGACAGCCTGTTCACGGCCGAGGCCGAGAAGCACGGCCTATCCGGCCTGACCGGCCACCGCATCACCGCCGGGATGCGTGCGAGCATGTACAACGCCTTCCCCAAGGCGGGGGCGGAGGCCCTGGTCAACTTCATGAAGAAGTTCGCCCACCAGCACGCGGCGACGGCCAAGGCCTGAGCGTCTCGTGACGCCCGCGATGAAATCGCGGGATTCTTTCTCCCTCCCCTTGGTTGGGGGCTGAAGAAAGGAACCCCACGATTCGAAGACTCATCGTGGGCGTGGCCGGAAGACCCGGCTCGCCCCCCCCGAGCCGGGGCACCAAAGAAGAAGAGTCGGCACGGAGTGCCGACCTACGGCGTGATCCGGCGCAGCACATCCGCAAGCGCGATATTCCAGGGGGTCATCGGGCCGAGCAGCCGTTCGGTCGCGCTCAGGTCCAGCGAGCTCATCGCGGGGCGCGGGGCCGGACGCGGGAACTCGTCGGTCGAGCACGGGTCCACGCGGCAGGGCCGTCCCAGGGCGCGCACGATCTCCGCGGCCAAGCCGTGCCACGAGCATTCGCCGCCATCGGTCGCGTGCCAGGTCCCGGCCGCCCCGGCCAGGTACAGCGCGAGCGTCGTCCGGGCGAGATGCTCGGCCGAGGTCGGGCGTCCGCGCTGGTCGTCCACGACCTTGAGCTGATCGCGGGCCGCGGCCATGGCGGCGATGGTGCGGACAAAGTTCTTTCCCCACGGCGCATACACCCAGCTCGTCCGCACGATGAGGTGGTCATCCGCGGTTTTCCGTACGCCGGCCTCGCCCGCGGCTTTGGAACGCCCGTAGGCGTTGACGGGGTCGATCGGGGCGTCGATCGGGTACGGCGATGCCGCCCGCCCGTTGAACACATAGTCGGTGCTGTAGTGGATCAGGCACGCGCCCGATTCCGCGCACCGGTGGGCCAGCGCGGCGGGAGCGTCTGCATTGGCCCGGGTGGCCGCGGGTTCGTCGGCTTCGGCGTCGTCCACGGCGGTCCAGGCCGCCGCGTTGATGACCAGGTCGTCGCCATCCCGGACGGCCCGGGCGACGGAATCAGGGTCCTGCAAGTTGAAATCCGGGCGGGCCAAGGCTCGGAACGGCACCCCATGGGCCGTGAGCAGGCCGGCCCATGCCCGGCCCACCATGCCGCTCGCGCCGAGCACCAGCGCTCGGCGCGGCATCGGGCGGGGCGTCTCGACCCGCTGGAGCGGGCCATCCGGCCCCGGGAGCGGGGGGGTGGTCATTTGTGCTCGACCTGCCACGGGAAGCCGGGGAATGCGTCCGGCGCAGTCCGCTCCTCGTCCGGTTTGGCCGGGTCATAGGCGTGGGTGACATAGTAAAGAAGCCCGGCCTGGGTATCGCCGACGGTGGCCGCCCCGTGCCAGAGTGGGGGGGGGATCACCACGACGCCGGGGCGTTTCTCGCCGATGACGATGGACCAGGCGGACCCCGAGTCCTGATCGTAAACCCCCACCTTGATGTGTCCGAGCAGGCAGATCCAGAAGTCGGTCTGGAGGGCGTGCCGGTGCCAGGCTTTGACGACCCCGGGGTATTGGACTGAGAAGTTGACCTGGCCCTGGGGGGTCATCACGCCCTGGAGCTGGTTCATGAGCGACCAGCCGCGGTCGTCGGCGAAGTGCTGGGCGGGGACGAAGAGCGGAACCCGATCGGCCGTCGCCCTGGCGTGGGCATCGGCGATGGGGCCGTCGAATCGGGCCGGGGTGCGGGGGGCGGGGTGGGGGGGGGCCTTCATGCTGGGATCTCCGGGTGAGGATATCGGGTCCGGGGGCCACCCGGCTTGGGGGATCCGTGGTCGGATTTGCGGCATTATCGGGGCCGCTGCCCGGCCTGTGCGGTTTCGGTCGGGTTGGGAAAGCCGACTTCCCCTGAATGGGCGTGGTCAGGGGACGGAGGGATTGTCAGGATTCTGCTGGATTCGGGCACAATTTTGGCCGTTCCTGTCCTGCCGCTGTGCCGGCGAGGGAGAGACGGCCGATAATCCCGGGAGGAATCGCATGGCCACTGGACGAGTCAATCGCGGGCGGAAGCACGGCATCGGACGCCGCCTGGCCGTGAAGGTGATGGTGGTCGGCGTGGTCGGCCTGATGAGCCTGGCCGGGACGAACCCGGTGATGGCCGCGTCGAGCCAGGACGGCGATTCCTTCTGGACCCAGTTCACCCCCAGCGCGGACACGCGGCTGATCTTCGTGTCCAGCAGCGAAGGCAACGACGCGAACAACGGGCTGACGCCGGCGACGCCGGTGAAGACGCTGGCTCGGGCGGAGTCATTGCTCCGCCATGGCTACCCGGATTGGCTTCTCCTGAAGCGTGGTGATGTTTGGGCCCACGGTTTTCCGTATTGGAGTAAAGGGGGGCGGTCAGAGTCTGAAAAAATGGTGATCGGCGCGTACGGCTCTGATTCCACTCGCCCCCAGATTCGACCGAATGCCGAGGATGTGGCGCTTCGCTCTCAGGGGAACGGCGAAACGAACCATATCGCCTTTGTCGGCCTTCATATCGAGCCGGTGGAGCGAGCCGATGACCAAGTGGGAGTCGGCGTTCAATGGTATCGGCGCGGCCGGGATATTGTATTCGAGGATCTGTATGTCGGAGGTTGGGGAGTCAACTTCAACTTGCAGAAAATCAGCGATTCCGCGCCTGTTGCCGGTATCACGATCAACGGATGCGTGGTTGTGGATTCGTGGAATAAACACGGCCACTCTCAGGGGCTATTCGCCGATCGGATCGACGGGCTGACAATCAAGAACAGTGTCTTCGCCTCCAACGGTTTCAATCGCAACCGGGGAGCGAATCCAACGATCTATAATCACAATATCTACATTCAAAGCTCGAACAAAAATGTTGTCATACAGAACAACATCATCGCGGACGCTTCCTCGCACGGCCTGCAGATGCGTCCCGGCGGGATAGTTTCCGGCAATCTGTTTTTAAGCAACCCGATCTCCATACTGCTTGGTTCGAACTTGCCGGGTACTTATCCGCTGGAGGATGGGGTCGTTGGTGTCGTCGAGAAGAATCTTATTATGTACGGGAGGGGAATCGATACTGGAACCCCCAGGTCTTGGGGGGTCGATGTGACCAACAGCCGGGAGGCTCGCGTCTCGGATAACATTCTTTATATGTCCGAGATCGGCTACAATGGCGAGGCGATCCGGGTCGCGGATGGTCGTGAGTACGGTGTCGAGAATGTTTCGGTTGTTCGCAACTACATTGTGGGCTGGAACGGACCGGTCTACATAGGAGGCCAGGGAAATGCCCGGCATCCGACCACGGTGGATCTGCGTGATAACCGAGTGTGGCGAGATCTCGGCGCAAACGCCGGAAATCATAATTTTAATAAACCGTTCGTGACGGTGTTCGATGCCGCCGACTCGGGTTTGAGTATTGGTGAGAATCGATATAATTATATTGGCATGCATAACAAGCCATTCATCTCTGGCAGTATGAATCTGAGCATCTCGACATGGCAGTCCACGGCTGAGCCGAGTGCGCAGTTCCAGCAGGTGAGTTCACTATTGGACGGTTTGGGGATCGACTCATACCTGGCGCATCTAGGCCATCCTGGAACCGTTGAAGATTTTCTGGCTGCGGCACGCGCCATGTCGAAGCAGAATCCTCTTCCGAGTTTTCGACCGGCACCAGTGTACCAGTGGGTAAAGAGTCGGCTCCCGGAGTGAGGGCTACGGGGTGCGTGCCAATGTGTTATAGCGTTTCACATGGGATGCGAAGCGGGCGAAGATTCCGGGGGGG
>CAZNZC010000018.1:52683-61763 GCA_964577425.1 uncultured Phycisphaeraceae bacterium | reverse complement strand
CCCAATAACCGCCCCCGTGCGCCATCTGCGCAACCTCCGAACTTCCCGCTTGGCAAACCCCACCCCCCGCACTATCTTCGCGGCATGGCACACAACCACCCCACCGACCTCGCCCCGCGTCTCCCCGAACTCCGCCGCGCGCTCCTCCACGACTGGGACGACACATCCCTGACCGAGGCCGCCCTCTGCGAGCGCCACCGCATCACCCCCGACCAGCTCCGCACTGTCGCGCGCCTCCCGGACTTCGCCCACGATGTCCGGATCCTCCGCGAGATCCGCGCCATGCGTCGCCCCCACATCGAGTCCAGCGCGCGCGACGGCGCACTCGCCGCACTCTGCCAACTGATGCGCCGCCCGCCCGACAACGCAACCCAGGCCAAGGAATCCCGCCTGGCCGTCAAGCAACTCCTCACCCTGCTCGACAAACCCGCCCCCCAGCCCGACCAACCCCGCCCCGCCGCGGCGAACTCGCCACCGACCGCAACGCAGCAACCGCCCGCGCGCCCCACCCCGCCCGCAGTGCCCCCGCCCACCGCCGTGTACCAGAAGCAACGCCCCGCGCCCACCGCCCGCTCCCCCGCCGCGAGCCTGCTCCAACGGGCCGGTGCCTGCTGATCCGAATCCCGCTTGAAAATCGGGCCTGGCCCGATCGACAAGCCGCGACTGCAAGGGAGCGGCCGAGCGACGCAATGCACCGTCGCGGCCGGCAAACCACGGCGCGCCGCAAGGCCCGCTCCCTTGCAGTCGCGGCTGGTATTTGGCTCGGCGGCCAACCGATCACGCCCGGAAATCAAGCTGGATCCGTATGAGCCAGCGGAACTCACCCCAACACCCGCGCCTTCACCCAACCTTCATCCGCACCCGACCGCGCCGCGATAAACTCGGTCATGGCCCAGAAACTCCCCCCCGTCTCCCGCCGCTCCTTCCTCGCCGCCGGCGCCGCCTCCGCCGCCGCCCTCTCCCTGCCCCGCACCGCCAAAGCCCGCGCCCCTTCCCGCCTCTCCCGCGCCCCGACCCCCCGCAACCTCATCTTCCTCATCTCCGACGGCATGAGCACCGGCACCCTCGCCCTGGCCGACCTCATGACCCAGGAACTCGAAGGCCGCCCCTCCCACTGGTACGCCATGCTCGCCCGCGACGGCGCGCGCCGCTCCGCCGTCCAGACCGCTTCCGCCAACTCGATGGTCACCGATTCCGCATCCGCCTCCACCGCCTGGGGCATCGGCGAGCGCGTCAACAACGGCGCCATCGGCTTCACCCCAGACCGGCGCACCCCCGAACCCATCCTCCACCAGGCCAAACGCGCCGGCAAGGCCACCGGCCTGGTCACCACCGCCACCCTCTCCCACGCCACCCCCGCCGGCTGGTCCTGCAACATCCCCACCGGACGCGGCGACGAGACCAACATCGCCCGCCAGATGATGGAGCGCGACTACGACCTCCTCCTCGGCGGCGGCCGACGCTTCTACACCGACGAGGCCATCGCCCTCGGCTCGGACTACGCCAAGGTCTTCACCCGCGACGAACTCCTCGCCCTGCCCGCCGACCACCCGGGCCGCCTGATCGGCGTCTTCAACGGCTCCCACATGAGCTTCGAACTCGACCGCCCCGACAACGAACCCCACATCGCCGAGATGGCCCGCGCCGCCATCGAACGCCTGGCACGCCACCCCCACGGCTTCGTCCTCCAGATCGAGGGCGGCCGCGTCGACCACGCCGCCCACTCCAACGACGCGGGATCGCTCGTCCACGAGCAGATGGCCTTCGACAAGGCCCTCGGCGTCGCCCTCGACTTCGCCGCCGCCCGCGACGACACCCTCGTCATCACCACCACCGACCACGCCAACGCCAACCCCGGCCTGACCGAATACACCCGCACCGGCCGCAACGGTTTCCTCCGTCTCGCCCAGTGGAAGCACTCCTTCGAGTGGATCAACCGCCGCCTCGCCGAGACGGACAAGACCCCCGAGGACCACCGCCGCATCATCGCCCAGGCCACCACCGTCGAACTCAACGACGACGAACTCGCCACCGTCATGCGCTGGCGCGCCGGCGAACCCGTCATCCCCTTCCGCGGCCTCAACAAGGACCACGGCCCCCTCGGCTCCGTCCTGGCCAACCACAACTCCGTCGCCTTCATCAGCGGCAACCACACCGCCGACCATGTCGAACAGACCGCCTTCGGACCCGGCGCCGACACCATCCCCCCCCTCCTCCACCTCTCCGACATGAACCGCGAGATCGTCCGCCTCCTCGACCTGCCCCCCGCCCTGCCCGGCCTCTAAGCCCCCCTCCCCCCTATCCTCGCCCATGCCGACCTGGCTCACAATCGCCGTCACGGCCCTGGCGACATTCGCGCTCACCGCCGTCGTTCGCCTGCTCACCCCGCGTGAAAAGAAGATCGATCACCAGATCGACACGCTCTACCCCGTCCGCGACGAACAGTTCCTGCGCTCGATGGGCTCCCTGCTCGAGCCGAACCTGCTCCCGTCCAACCGCATCGACATCTACAACAACGGCGACGAGATCTTCCCGCCCATGCTCGACGCCATCGCCTCGGCGAAACGCACCATCACATTCGAGACCTTCGTCTACTGGTCCGGCGACATCGGCCGCCGTTTCGCCGACGCCCTCTGCGAACGCGCCCGGGCCGGCGTCCGCGTCCATGTCATCCTCGACTGGCTCGGGACCAGCAAGATCGACCCAGCCATCCTCCGTGATCTTGAGAACGCCGGCGTCGAGGTCGAACGCTACCGCCCCGTCCGCTGGTACCACCTGCGCAGAATCAACCACCGCACCCACCGCAAAATCCTCGTCATCGACGGGCACACCGGGTTCACCGGGGGCGTCGGCATCGCCGACGAGTGGCTCGGCGACGCCCGCCACCCGGGAGAGTGGCGTGACTGCCACTTCCGCCTCCGAGGCCCCGCCGTCGCGCAACTGCAACGCGCCTTCATGGACAACTGGCTCAAGACCCACGCCAAGGTGCTCCACGGCCCCGACTACTTCCCCAGGCTCGAACCCGCCGGAGACACCGCCGCCCAGGTCTTCATGAGTTCCGCCTCCGAGGGCAGCGAGTCCGCCCGTCTCATGTTCCTGCTCTCGATCGCCTGCGCCGCCGAATCCGTCAACATCGGAACCGCGTACTTCGTCCCGGACTCCCTCACCGTGCAAACCCTGATCGACGCCCGCCGCCGCGGGGCGAGCGTCCGCATCCTCGTCCCCGGGCGCCACGCCGACAAGCGGATCGTCCGCCGGGCCTCCCGCTCGCAATGGGGCGACCTGCTCGACGCCGGCGTCGAGATCCACGAGTACGAGCCCACCATGTACCACTGCAAGCTCATGGTCATCGACGACGCCTGGGTCTCCGTCGGCTCGGCCAACTTCGACAACCGCTCATTCCGCCTCAACGACGAGGCCAACCTCAACGCCCACGATCCGGAACTCGCCAGCCGCCTGACCGCGGACTTCGAAGCCGATCTGGCCAAATCCGAACGCATCACCCTGCAAGCCTGGCGCAACCGGCCGTTCCTTGAACGCCTCGCGGAACATGCCGCGGGCCTGCTGCGCGCTCAGCTCTGACCCGCCCGCCGGCACCACATCTCGACATCGCCGCCCACCACCCGGGACCGAACCACCCCCAACCGCCGCGCATCCGCCAGCCGCGGCGCATCCCGCCCGACCGCGACCCCCATCGCCCCCGCGTCCCCCAGCACCATCGGCGCGATGTGGACAAACGCCTCGTCGATCAGGTCCGCCTCCATCATCGCCCCCAGCACCCGCGGCCCCGCCTCCACCAGCACGCTCGCCACCCCCAGCTCCGTCCACAGCCGCCCCACCGCCTCTCTGACATCCACCCCTCCGCCCGCCGCCCGCCGGACCCGCAGCACCCGCACAGGCTCGGGGAACGCCGCCTCCGAACCCGTCACCACCACCATCGGCACGGCATCGGCCGTGCGCACGAGGGCCGACCCGCACGACAAACGCCCGTCGGTGTCCAGCACCACCCGCGTCGCCACCCGACGCACCCGGCGCACATCCCGGGCCGTCAGCATCGGATCGTCCGCCGCCGCCGTCCCCGATCCGATCAGCACCGCGTCCACCCGCGCCCGCAGCCGGTGGACCCGCCGGCGCATGGCCGGCCCGGTGATCCACCGGCTCTCGCCCGTCCGCGTGGCGATCTTTCCGTCCAGCGTCTGCGCCCACTTGGCGATCACCCAGGGACGGTTCTCCCGCACGCGGCACACGAACGGGTCCGACAGCCGCGTGGCCAGCTCGCTGGCGTCGCTGCACACCGACTCCACACCCGCCGTGGCAAGCACCCCGTCCCCACCGCCGGACTCATGCCCCGGGTCCGGTCGCGCATGCACCACCTTCGAGATCCCGGCCCCGATCACCGCCGCCGTGCAGGGCGGCTGCTTGCCGAAATGCCGGCACGGCTCCAGCGTGCAATACAGCGTGGCCCCGCGCGGATCATGCCCCCGACGCAGGCAATCGGCCAGGGCTTCCCGCTCGGCGTGGGGACCGCCGAACTTTCTGTGGTGCCCGATCCCGATCACCTCATCTCCACGGGCGATGACGCAGCCCACCAGCGGGTTCGGGTCCGTGTCGCCCCACGCCCGCCACGCGACCCGGGCGGCCAGGTCCAGCATCCGCTTTGTCCGGCATTCATCATTCATGCCTTGCGCACCATCCGCTCCCGCTCCGCCGGGGTCAGCACCCCGCGCACATCGCCCAGCCAGCGCCGGGCGTCCTGCACATACCCGGCCGTCGGCTTCAGTTCCGGCACGCGCCCGGCCCAGTACCGGTTGAAACGCGCCATGGCCAGCTCCCGGACCAGCTTGGCCGCCATCGACGCCAGGGCGACCGGCAGGTGCGCGTCCTCGGCCTCGGAGTGCAGGATCACCCCGTGGCGCCCATCGACCCGGTACCGGCTGGCCCGCGCGGACTCTTCCTCGGCCTCCACCGCTCCGAACACCCGTGACAGCACCGCGCCGTAGTGCGTCCGCCCGCTCTGCCGATCGGCCACCACCCGCAGGCACTCACCAGCGCCGACCCCGCCCGCCGCACGGCGCAGGTGGGCCTCCAGCCCGGCCTCCACCACCGCCGCCTTGGACCGATGCTCGTCCAGCATCGTGTTGAAACGGGGCTCATCCACCGTCATGACCCGCAGGTCAAGCAGTTCCACCCCGGCCCGGTGCATCGCGGCGCGGACTCCGGCGGCGTCGATGCGGAGCAGGTCGGCGGTCGTGCCGCAGGGAAGGCCGCGTGGATCGCCCTGGTACCACGGCCCGTCGCCCAGCCCCGCCCCCACCGCCCCGAACAGCGCGGCGTCATCGCAGGCCAGATCACCATCGCGCGCGCCGAGCAGGGCGAGCACGCCGCGCTCCAGGTGCGTCAGCGGGTGGCGTTTGACCGAGGAGTTGGCGAGTTTGAGTTTCTTGGAATCCCCCACCGGTACGCCGCCTCCCCCCGCCCTGGCGGCCTCCCTGGGGCTGCGAACCACCGCCGGGGCCAGCCTTGCCCACAGGTCCGGCGCGGGGTCGCCGGGGGACCAGTCCCGCACCCGGAACACGGCCAGGCCGACACACAGCGGGCCGAGCATGGGTCCGTATCCGGCCTCGTCGATTCCGGCGTAGATCAGGGCCAACGGGTTCCTTTCGGGCTGGCGGGGCGGGGTCCGGATCATCCGGGCAGGGGGGCGTGGGCACGGGCGGGTGAACATTAGCGGACGGGTCGCAATCCGGACGGACGGCACAGACCGTCTGACGGTATCCCGCCCGGCGGAACCCCCTGCACGCGGCGTTCCGGGGCGTCGATGCAGGACGCGGCGGTCCACCTTTGTCCGGGCCGCGACCGATCAACACACGAGGTAAACGCCGTGCAGATGAACACCCCCACCGTCCGAACCGCGGAGCGTTCGCTCCTCCGTCTGTCCCCGCTGGCGATCGTGCTGGCCGCCGGCCTGCTGACCGGGTGCGCCTCCCAGACAAGCCCGAACGCGAAGAACTTCACCGAGACGGGTCGCGCGTCGATGGCGACGGCCTCGATCGAGCCGGCGCAGGCCAAGGGCCAGTTCACGCCCGAGTCGTACATCACCGAAGGCCACACGATGAGCCTGGAGCAGCAGTGGGTCAGCGAGGCACGGGTCGGCGCGGCCGAGCTGGAGGCCCGTCGCGCCTCGGCCCAGGCCTACCAGGTCAAGGCGCTGGCGAACTTCGACGAGTCGGCCGCCGCCGCGGACTACAAGATGCAAGGCTCGTTCATCGAGCGGGACACCGGTTACGCCGACGCCGAGCTGACCCGGGCCACGCACGACGCGCGCCTGTACCAGATGCAGCGTCAGATCGCGGCCAAGGAGGTCGCCAAGGATACCCAGTTCACCCGGCAGGAGACCTTCCTGACCGCCTCGGTCAAGGAGTGGCAGGCCGAGGTGGAGCGCATCCGCTCCGAAGCGGAGAACGGCTGGCAGGACTCGCTGGCCGAGCACGACCGGATGATGGCGACCCGCGCCGCCGTCGATGAGCGCGGCCAGGCCGAGATCGACCGCATGGTGCGCGCCGCCGACCTGACCAACGAGCGCGCCGTCAAGAAGGTGGGCAACCTGCGCACCGAGGCCCAGACCGTCGCTCAGCAGACCTCCGCCGAGGTGGACAAGATCAACCAGCTCATCCAGACCACGCGGGTGCAGACCGACTCGACGGTGGCCGAGCTGACCCAGAAGGCGCACTCGCTGGACGCCGAGCTGGCCAGCCGCGTCGCCGAGATGAACGCCGAGGCGGTCCTGCTCGAGACGGCCGACGCCGACCAGAACTACTCCCTGAAGGTCAACGCCGCGCAGGTGAGCTACGAGGTGGCCCTGGGCGAGGCCGAGGACACCCGCATCTCCGCCGAGGAGCTTGCCCAGCGGAACGCCTCGAAGGTGGCGAAGATGACCGCGGAGGCGAACGCCTCGTTCGGCGCCTCCCAGACCTCGTACAACGAGTCGCTCAAGGGCATCCAGTCGCACTACGCCAAGCTGATGGCGGATGTGTCGAACATCTCGGCGGAGGCCGAGCGGGTGGAGACCACCGGACGCAGCGCCTTCCTGAAGGCCGAGGTGGAGGCCCGCACCAACGCGCTGAACGCGGCGGCGGCCCACACCAAGGCGATCGCCCAGGCCGAGCAGGACAAGATGGAGGCCGAGGCGCTGGCCGAGGCCCGTCGCCTGCAGGCGCGTTTCGCCAGGGAGTTCGCCGAGCAGGCCCGCAAGGGCAGCTTCGCGGTGCCGAGCAACCTCAAGGAGCGCAAGCCCGGCGTGAGCGCCGACAGCCCGACCCCCGAGTTCGCCCGCGCCAGCGCCAAGCCCGAGAACATCCACCCCGAGCACATCGCGTCGTTCCGCGCGGCGCTGGCCCGGGCGACCGAGCTGCGTGAGCAGTCCGTGGCGGCCCGCCTGGAGGCGATCGCCCTGCGCGACGCCGAGATGGCGCGGTTCAACGACTGGTGGAACAACAAGCAGGCCGAGCACCGCTCGACGCTGGCCTCGATCGACGCCTTCCGCCAGAAGGGCGACGCCGAGACGGCCCGGATGCTGACCCGCGCCGAGTCGATGATCGCCCAGGCCGAGACCGAGCGCAGCCGCGCCCTGGTGGAGGCGGAGGCGACCCGCAACGAGGTGTACGCCCGGATCACCGCGCTGCGGGGCAACTCGCAGAACCTGGACAAGCGGAAGGACGCGCAGGTGCGCCAGCTCCTGGCCCAGGCCGACGCGACGGGGCGGACCGGCGAGAGCAAGATCGCCTCGCTGACCGTGCAGCGTGATTCGACCACCCGTCGCGGCGACGCCAAGAGCCGCCAGCTGCTGGCCGAGGCCTCCAGCCTCGAGGCCTCGCAGCGCGCGGTGGTGGCCCAGATGCGCGAGGACATCAACGCCTCGCGTCAGATCCTGGCGGCCGAGCTGAACCGCCTGCAGCACGGGGCCGCGAGCTACATCGCGGTGGCCGAGGCGAACTACAACGAGTCCCGCGCCCTGGCGGACGCCTTCGAGCGGATCGCGGTGGCGAACACCGGCGAGCTGACGGCCCGCCACCTGGCCAGCCGCAAGCAGGCGGAGGCGGACATCGAGTACATGGCGGCGCTGGCCAGCTCGAACGAGCTGATCCGCGATGCGGATGTGACCCGGATCTACGCCAGGGCCGACGAGGCCCTGGGGCTGGGCCAGGCCCGCGACATCGCCCTGCGCGGCGAGATCGAGGCCAATCAGCAGGTGGCCCTGGCCAGCGTGACCCGCGAGTTCACGGTGGCCGACGCCCAGGAGACCGGGGTGCGGTCGCGGTTCGATCAGCGGGTGGCTTCGACCATCGCGACCCGGAACCGCTCGTACGCCGACCTGTACCAGGCCAACCAGTTCCAGCGCGTGCGTGCTGAGATGGCCGCGGCCGAGGCGGCCAGCTACTCCGAGCTGTCGGTGGCCGCGCTCGAGCGTCTGAACGCGACGGCCGAGTCGTTCCGCCTGAACGCTCAGCGCAACTGGGACAGCCGCCTGGCCATGCCCAACGCCCTGCCGACCCCGGCCGGGACTGAAACGCTGTTCGAGAACACCGGCACGAATGTGGCCGTGCCGCAGTTCGTGGTGGTGCCGACCGGCGGGGAGTAAGTCTCCCCCTTCGACCCGGCTCGGTGAGCCGGGCCACCAAGAGTGTTGATCGAGCCGCCCGGGTGAGAGCCCGGGCGGTTTTTTCGCGGAAGGGATTGGGGATCAGGGATTCGGGATTGGGGGAAGATGAAGAGAGCAAGAACGGGACAGGAGAAAAGGGTCGGCATTGATCGACCCTTTTGGGGGTGGGGATGGCCGACTGCAAGTCGGCCCCACGGGTGGGGCCACACATGGAAAAGGGCCGGCGGTGGGCCGGCCCTTTCGGGGGAGTGCGGATGAGAGGAGTCGAACCTCCACGGGATTTTACTCCCACTAGGACCTGAACCTAGCGCGTCTGCCAGTTCCGCCACATCCGCGTGCGGGTCGGAATCATTGGCGGGGTGGGGGCGGTTGGCAAGCGGGCGGCGGAGCGGTCTTCGGGGGCCGGGGGCAGGCCCGCCGG
>CAZNZC010000018.1:0-52673 GCA_964577425.1 uncultured Phycisphaeraceae bacterium | reverse complement strand
TCAGGTTCGGGCTTTGCCCGAACGGGGGGCAGGATGCCCCCCGCTCCGAAGTAGGGGGTCAATCCGCGGCGATTTCCTCGAACTCCTCGGCGTCTTCCTCGATCTCGTCCCGGGGGACGAGGTCGGCCTTGGGGGCTCCCTTGGCGGGCATCCGCTTGGCGAGGATGGCGGCGCGGATCTCCTTGAAGAGTTCGGGGTTCTCGGCGAGGAACTCCTTGGCGCGTTCGCGTCCCTGGCCGAGGCGGACCTCGCCGTAGGAGTACCACGCGCCGGACTTCTGGGCGACCTTGTCCTCGACGGCCATGTCGATGAGGTCGCCGGTGGAGGAGATGCCCTCGTTGAACATGATGTCGAACTCGGCCTGGCGGAAGGGGGGGGCGACCTTGTTCTTGACGACGCGGGCGCGGACGCGGTTGCCGGTGGCGATCTCGCCCTCCTTGATCGAGCCGGTGCGTCGGATGTCGATGCGGACGGAAGAATAGAACTTGAGGGCGCGGCCGCCGGGGGTGGTCTCGGGGCTGCCGAACATGACGCCGATCTTCTCGCGGATCTGGTTGATGAAGATGACGGTGCACTGGGAGCGGGCGATGACGCCGGTGAGCTTGCGCATGGCCTGGGACATCAGGCGGGCCTGGAGGCCGACCTGGGCGTCGCCCATCTCGCCCTCGATCTCGGCGCGGGGGATGAGGGCGGCGACGGAGTCGATGACGATGACATCGATGGCGTTGGAGCGGACGAGGAGTTCGCAGATCTCGAGGGCCTGCTCGCCGGTGTCGGGCTGAGAGACGAGCATGTCGTCGATGTTGACGCCGATCTTGCGCGCCCAGGAGGGGTCGAGGGCGTGCTCGGCGTCGATGAAGGCGGCGACGCCGCCGGCGCGCTGGGCGTTGGCGATGACGGTCAGGGCGAGGGTGGTCTTGCCGGAGGACTCGGGGCCGAAGATCTCGACGATGCGGCCGCGGGGGATGCCCTTGCCGCCGAGTGCGAGGTCGAGGGAGAGGGCGCCGGTGGAGATGCCGGGGATGTTGAGGTAGGCCTCCTCGTCGAGGCGCATGATCGAGCCTTTGCCGAAGGCCTTGTCGATCTGGGCGAGGGCGCGGTCGAGGGCCTGGGCCTTCTCCTTCTCGTTGGGGTCGAGGCGGGGGCCGGAGAGAACCTTGGATTCGGTGGAATCGGACTTGCGGGCCATGAGGGGCAGCCTTTCTGTTTGCCGTGCGGGGCCTCGGGCGTGTTTCAGCCGTGCGGGCGCAGCGGGGAGCGACGCGGGTCGGGTCCGGCCGGGATCCATCCCGGGGGTTGTCCGGCCGGGGGCGGCGTCGCGCGCGTGCCCGGCGGGGGGACGATACCAGATCCCAAACAGGGTGTCAATGTGCGTGGTCTGTTTGGGGATAACTTTTTTTGGGGGCGGGGCTGCCAGGGTATTCCCGCGGCTGAACTGGGCTGGGCTGGGGGGAACACTCTCAGCGCGTTTTCACGGGGGGTTCATGGTGCCTGCACACCGGGCGGGCAGAGTGTGTTCATGGATACGCAACAGCAACGCAATGAACGGATGGAAACCCTGGGACGCCCCGGGATGCCCATGATCTGGATCGTGCTGGCGGTGATCGGGCTGGTTCTGCTGGTGGGCTGGCTGGCGCTGGGCCGGGGCGGGCCGCGGACGGCGGACGGGGTGGGAGATCCGATGATCCCGGCCCCCGTGACGCCGGAGGGCACGCCGGGCACGACCCCGCCGCCGCCGCCCCCGACGGAACCGGATCCGTGGACGGAGCCGGACCCGACGCTGCCGCCGTGAACAGAAGCGGATGGTGATGCGAATCCCGATTGATTTTCGGGCGGGATTCGTCGATCGGCAAGCCGGTGGCAGTCAGGCCGCAAGGGGACGGGCTTCTGCTTTCCTGTCGCTTGCCAGATCCGACGATCATGTTCGTCGCTCGGCCGCTCCCTTGCAGTCGCGGCTTGTCATTCGGGCTGCGCCCGAACGGGGGGCAGGATGCCCCCCGCTCCGGGGTGGGGGGTATCAGTCGGCCAGGGTCCGGTCGTAGAAGGCTTCGAGGTCGCGTCTGAGTTTTTCGAGGCTGGGGCGGTGGGTGTACATCATGTGGCCGGCCTCGTACTCGTGGATCTCGATGTTGGAGCGGAGTTCGGGGCGGACCATGAGGTGGTTCATGGTGTATTCGGTGGCGAAGTAGGGCGTGGCGAGGTCGTGGTAGCCGCTGGCGACGAAGACGCGCATGAATGGGAGCTGCTGCATGGTGTTGCGCAGATCCTCGGCGACATTGGTGTAGCGGTTGTTGCCGGAACTGCCGAAAGACCAGGGCCAGACGGAGGTGAGGATCTCGTAGCGGAGGTCGCTGTTGTAGCCGAGTTCGCGGCGGAGGTAGTCGTTGAGCGACTCGGTATAGATGCTCTTGATGGCGGTCATGGAGGAGTCGAACTCGGAGGATGCGCCGGCGTCGTCTCGATCCGCGGCGGTGTAGCGGGCGTCGAGGCGGCCGATGGTGCGGCCGCGGTCGCGGAGCAGTTCCTTGGGGAAGCGGGGCATGTCGGGGCGGAGGTTGACGCGGCGGACATAGTCGGGGGTGAGGCCGGTGTAGGCGGCGACGCGGTCGGCGATGGCGTCGGCCTGTTTCTCCGGGAGGGCCGCGCCCTGCATGAGGGCGAGGGCGTACTCGTTGATGGCGAAGGCCTCGACCTCGGCGAGGAACTCCCTGAGGGGGCGGCGCTGGAACTCGGGGCTGAGTTTCTCGTGGTAGTGGGCGACGGCGGCGAACGAGGGCAGGTAGAGGATGTGGGGCAGGTCGTTGCCGATGTCGAAGCGGATGGTCTGGAAGTTGAGCACGGCGGAGATCAGGATGATGCCGTTGACGGCGATGCCGTGGGTGTTCTGGAGCTCCCGGGAAAGACCCGCGGCGCGAGTGGTCCCGTAGCTCTCGCCGGCGAGGAAGCGCGGGGAGGCCCAGCGGTTCTCACGCCCGAGGTAGAGGCGGATGAACTCGGCGACGGACTGGATGTCCTCGGCGACGCCGTGGTAGGCCCGTTCCGACTTGTCCGGCTCGGCGCGGGAGTAGCCGGTGGAGACGGGGTCGATGAAGACGAAGTCGGACTTGTCGAGCAGGGAGAACTCGTTGTGAACGACCCGGTGCGGCGGGGGGCCTGGGTTGCCGAAGTCGTCGATGTGATCCACGCGGCGGGGGCCGAAGACACCGAGGTGGAGCCAGACAGAGCTGGAGCCGGGGCCGCCGTTGAAGGAGAAGGTGAGCGGACGGGTGGCGGGGTCGGGGAAGTCGGGGGCGGCCCCCTCAGCGATCGGGCCGTTCATCTTGCGGTAGGAGATGTAGAAGATGCGGGCGGCGGTGTCGTACTTGCGGCCGTCGGCGAGGGGGAGGGTGCCGGCGGTGGCCTGGTAGTGGATGGTCCGGCCGTTGACCTCGACGGAGTGGTAGGTGACGGAGGGGGCTTCCGGGAAGGGGACGAAGGTGGACTGGTCGGGGGCCTTGGTCTTGTCCTGGGCCGCGGCGGGGGTGGGGAGGAGGGCGACCAGGGCGAGGGCGAAGGTGAGGAGGATTCGGGTCTGCATGGGGGGCAGGATACGCGAAAAAAGAAACCCGCGATTTCATCGCGGGCGTCACGGAGCGGAGGGATGGGCCTTTGGTCAGTCGTTGTCGCCGGACCAGGGGTTGCCGGGGTAGAGCTTGGCGCCGACGGGGTAGAACAGGTCGCCCCAGCGGGGGTCGGGGGTTTCGATGCCGTGCTCCTTCTTGTAGTCCTGCTTGAGGCTGTAGAGCAGGGTGGGCTTGCGGGTCTTCTTGTCGGTGTAGGTGAGGACGGTCTCGCGGTGCTCGGCGTTCAGGGCGTCGTAGCGTTCCCAGAGCTTGTTCATGTGGACCTGGTGCCACTGCATGCGCCGGCGGTTGGTGAGGAACCATTCGATCTCGTCGGCGAAGTGTGCGGAATCATCGGCGAGCTGCTGGGCGGCCAGAACACGGTCGGGGTCGGCACCCTCGGACTCGATGCGGCGGGAGAAGTCGGCGGCCTTGACGGCGAGGCTGTGGGCCTCGTTGAAGGTGACGACGAGTCGCTTGTAGGCCGGACCGCGCATGGCGGTCTGGGGCTTCTTCAGGCGGTCCTCGCGGGTCGGGGGGGTGCCGCAGGCGGTCAGGGCCAGGGTCACGCCGGCGAGGGCGAGGATCAGGGCGGTGCGAGCAGGGCGAGCGTTGCAAGGCATGGATGGCTCCGATCGGGTCGGCGGGTTCCGGCGGACGGTCGGGGGGATCGTACCCAGCATCTCCAGGGTGGGGGTGGACCCATCCCCCGACCCCCCACCCCCCCACCGCCCGGTTACGGGTGCTGTATCGGGCCGATCCCGCTGAGTGATAAAAGAGTGGCGAAGGATTCGGAGAAGACGAAGTTGTGCTCGGGGTATTTTTCGCCGCCGAGGTTGTTATCGAGGTGGCTGAACATGAGGTCGATGCGTCCGAGAACCTTCGGCTGGGCGAGGCCCTGGGCGGTCCAGGAGAGGAGTTCGATGGTGCCGCGGGTGGAGGCGCCGACGGGGGAGAACTGCTCGATCTCGGCGGTATAGCGGAGGGTGTCGCCGGGCTGGGCTTCCAGGTCGAGTTCGGCCCGGGAGACCTTGGCGAGGACGACCTTCTCCTTGAAGCCCTCGGCGTGGCCGACGAGGATGCCGGCGGACTGGGCCATGCCCTCGACGATGAGGGAGGCGGGCATGATGGGGGTTGGGGGGCGGGGGGAGGACTTGGCCGACTGCAAGTCGGCCCCACGGGCCGGGAAGTGATCGTGGATGTGGTCCTCGGCCATCGAGACATGCTTGATGGCGACCAGGCGCTGGCGGGGGACCAGTTCGACGATTCGGTCGATCCACATCCAGCGCATGGGGGGTCTCGTGGATCAGAGGAGGAAGAAGCGGAAAAACCCGGCTCGCCGAGCCGGGCCACCGGGAGTCAGGCGGTCTGGAGCTTCTGCTCGCAGAAGTTAACCAGGGCATCGACGGTGAAGATGTTGCGGATGTTGCCGACGGAGGGGTCGGCCTCGATGGCGGCGAAGTCGAAGTGCGGCAGGCGCTTGCGGAGCGTGTCCAGGCCCTTGGGAGTGACCTTGCCGTCCTGGACATACTCCGGGTCTTGGGTGACGCCCTCGGGGAACAGCTCGCCCTGGGCGATCTTGAAGCCGAAGGCCTGCTCGAGCTTGAAGGAGATGTCGAGGATGTCGATGGACTCGGCGCCCAGATCCCCGATCAGGGTGGCCTCGGGGGTCACCTCGTCGTCGTCCACGGCGAGGGCATCGACGAGCACTTCCTGGACCTTGTCAAAGATTTCGGATCGTTCCATAGAGCGGGGATTCCTTCGGCGGGCGGGGCCGGGTCCTGCGGGGCCGGGGATGGGGGTTGGGGTCGGCCGCAATGCTAGGACGGGCAAACCGGAGGGGCGAGGGGGGTTTCGCGGTTGGAAGGGGGGTTGGGATCGGGCTTTGCCCGATCGGGGGGCAGGATGCCCCCCGCTCCAGGAGATTAAAGGGCGGCCAGCCTGCGGGCGGTTTCCTGCTCGATCAGGGCGTCGAAGAGGGGCTTGAGGTCGGCGTCGTCGAGGATCTTGGACTTGGCGAACTTGTGGTCCAGGCGTTCGTCGGAGACGATGTTGTCCTGGTAGCGGTAGGTGCGGATCTTCTCGCTGCGCTGGGCGGCGCCGATCTGGGCGGCCCGTTGGCCGGCCCGCTCGGCCTCGATCTTCCTTCGCTCGATCTCGTAGACGCGGACTGTCAGAAGGCGGCGGGCGCGTTCGCGGTTCTGGGCCTGGCTCTTGGTCTCCTGCATCCGGACCTCGACGCCGGTGGGCTTGTGGACCAGGTTGACGGCGGTGGCGACCTTGTTGACATTCTGGCCGCCGGGGCCTTGGGAGGTGGTGACATGCTCGGTGACATCGTTGGCCCAGTCGATCGTCACCTCGACAGCCTGCGGTTCGGGCAGGACGGCCACGGTGCAGGTGGAGGTGTGGATGCGGCCCTGGGTCTCGGTGGCGGGGACGCGCTTGACTGAGTGGACCCCGGCCTCGAATGCGAGTTCCTGCCAGACGCCCTCGCCGGCGATGTTGACGATCGCCCTGCGGATGCCCCCCACCGACGGGTCGGCGTCGAGGTCCATTTCCTCGACCTTCCAGCCGCGCCGGGCGGCGTAGCGGGTGTAGGCGCTGAGCAGGTCGCGTGCCCAGAGGCCGGCCTCGTCGCCGCCGGTGCCGGCGCGGATCTCGAGGATGACCGAGCCGATCTGGCGATCGTCGGACATGACGAGGAGGGACTTGATGCGGTCGGCGGCTTCGACGGCGGCGGCCTCCAGGTTCGGGAGTTCCTCCCGGGCCAGGAGGGCGAGGTCGGGGTCGCCGGCGGTGAGCGCGGCCCGCATCTCGTCGGCGTCGGCGAGGAGCTTGCAGAGGCGTCGGTACTCGGTGGCGAGTTCGTCCAGGGCGGCGCGGCGGATGGCCATCGAGGAAGCCCGCTTGTGGTCGGCGACGGCCTCCGGGTCGGCCAGGGCCGCGGTGAGTTCGCGGTGCTGGGCGTCGATCCGGTCGAGCTTGGCGCGGACGGTGTCCGGGAGGATGGCGGTCAGGTCGGGCACGGCGAAGGGTAGGGTGCGCGGCGAGGGCTGAAAACACCGCGACCCGTCTCCCAGTGACCCGTATACTCGGCGAACAGCGCAGGAGGTGCGGATGGAGTCGGCGATCTCGATGCGGGGCGTGCGGAAGACCTTCGGGACGAAGGTGGCGGTCGAGGGGATCGACCTGGATGTGCCCACAGGCTCTCTGCACGGGTTCATCGGGCCGAACGGGGCGGGCAAGAGCACGACCATCCGGATGATCATGTCCATCCTCTTCCCGGACGCGGGGGAGCTGAGCGTGCTGGGGCGGCGGTCGGCGGTGGAGAGCAAGGACCGGATCGGCTACCTGCCGGAAGAGCGGGGCGTGTACAAGAAGATGAAGGTCGGGGCGTTCCTGACGCACATGGGGCGGCTGAAGGGGATGGACGCGGGGCCTGCGCTGAAGAAATCGGTCCACGACTGGCTGGAGAAGATCGGCCTGCCGGATGTGGCCAAGAAGAAGTGCGAAGAGCTGTCCAAGGGCATGCAGCAGAAGGTGCAGTTCGTGTCCTGCGTGCTGCACGAGCCGGACCTGGTCATCCTCGACGAGCCGTTCAGCGGGCTGGACCCGGTCAACATGCGGCTGCTGCGCGACCTGATCCGAGAGCAGAACGACCTCGGGCGGACGGTGATCTTCTCGACGCATGTGATGTCCCAGGCCGAGCAGTTGTGCGACCACATCGTGATGATCCACAACGGGAAGAAGGTGATGGACGACCCGGTGCAGGCCATCCGCTCGCGCCACAAGCCGACCGGGGTGTGGTTCGAGGCCTACGACTCGGCGGCCGAGGCGGACGCGGTCGGGGCGGTGCGGGCGCTGCCGGGGATCGCCGAGGTCCGGCGGGTGGACGGGAAGCTGGAGGCGGTGCTGAGCGCCGGCGTGCGGCCGGACGAGGCGGTGCGCCTCGTGGCTTTCGCGGCTCCGATGGCCAGCGTGGACCTGCACAGGCCGGGGCTGGAGGACATCTTCATCAATATCGTGGCGGGGGGGGCCGGGGGCGACCTGAGCGGGGACGATCGGGAACAACTGCGGGCCGCGCTCCGCGATATCGGGGGTGACTCGTGATGCGGCAGGGGTTCTCGCTCTCGAAGGTGGCGCGGATCGCGGGGCGGGAGTTCGCGTCCACCGCGCTGACCAAGGGGTTCATCATCGGGGCGTTGGTGGTGCCGGCGGTGCTGGTGGCGATCATCCCGCTGATCGGGGTGCTGGCGGCGACGGCCAAGCCGCCGGCCGTGACGGGCACGGTGCTGGTGATCGACCGGAGCGGCGCGGTGTTCGACACGCTGAGCGAGCGGCTGAGCGAGGAGGCGATCCGGGCGCGACGCGAGGAGGACAACCGGCGGGCGGCGGAGTTCGCTCGGAACACGCTGGGCGTGTTCGGATCGCGGATCGCGGGCAAGGCCGGGCAGGCCGCCGAAGACCTGCCCATCCCCAGCTTCCGGTTCGAGCGGCTGGCCGCTGATTCCGATCCCGAACAAGCCAAGGATCGCATCCGCGGGCAGCTTCGCGGCAGCGACAAAGCGGACGGGGACGCCGACCGGGTGCTGGCGGTGCTGGAGATCGACGCCGATGCCGTCGCGCGGGCCGAGGGCGCCGAGACATACGGCGGATGGCAGCCGTTCTTCCGGCCGCGTCTCAACAACGAGGCGGCCCAGGAGATCCGCGAGGGGGTCGCCTGGTCGATCCGCGAGCACCGCTACGCGCAGGCGGGGGTGGACCCGGCGGCGATCCGCAGGCTCAACCATGTGGAGCAGCGGGCGGCACAGCAGGTGACGCAGACCGGCGTGCAGCGGGATACCTCCGGGCTGGCGAGCATGGGCATCCCGGTGGCGGCGATGATCCTGATGCTGGTGGCCACCTTCACGGGCGGGCAGTATCTGCTGACCACCACGATCGAGGAGAAGTCCAGCCGGGTGGTGGAGGTGCTGCTGAGCGCGGTGTCGCCGATGGAGCTGATGACGGGCAAGATCATGGGCCAGATGGGGGTGGGGCTGAGCCTGCTGGTGATCTACAACTCGATCGGCATCTTCGCACTGGTGGCGTTCTCGGTGACGGGGCTGGTGAGCTGGCAGTTGCTGCTGTCGTTCTTCGTGTTCTTCGCGCTGGCCTACTTCATGTTCGCGGCGATGATGGCGGCGATCGGGGCGGCGGTGAACGACCTGCGCGAGGCCCAGAGCCTGATGACACCGGTCATGCTGTTCAGCATGGTGCCGTACTTCCTGTTCATTCCCGTGATCCGGGCACCGAACAGCATGTTGAGCACGGTGCTGAGCTTCCTGCCGCCGATCAGCCCGTTCATCATGATCATGCGGATCGCCAGCCCCGAGCCGGTGCCGGGGTGGCAGGTGGCCGCGTCGATCGGGGTGAACCTGATCGGCGTGGTGGTGCTGTTGTGGCTGGCGGCCAAGGTGTTCCGGGTTGGCCTGCTGATGTACGGCAAGCCGCCGAACTTCCGCACGCTGCTCAAGTGGGTTCGGATGGCGTGACCCCCCCCACCCTCCCCGCCGATCGGTGCCCGAACTGCCGGTACGACCGGGCGGGCCTGCCCGGGGACGCGGTGTGCCCGGAGTGCGGGGCGCTCCCGCCCGATCCCACTGGCGCGCGGGGGGATGACCCCGCGATGTCGCGTGCCGGGATCGCTCTCGGGTTGGCGGTGCTGGCCTGGATGGGGCTGGTGGGGTTGGGGATTCTGGCGACGCCGCTGGGGCTGGGCGCGTGCTGGGTGGCGTGGACGGGGTGGCGGGATCCGGCGAGCCGAGAACGCCCGGACCGCGCGGTGCGTCTGACGATCATGACGGCGGGTGTGCTGGGGGCGACGGCCGCGGTCGCCGGAGTGGTTGTGTTCGTCGGGTTGCTGCTTGTGGTGTTATGATCGGGTCCGATGCAGGAGGCCCCGATGACCCAGACGCTCCAGCAAGCACCCCAGGCCGCTGGAGACGCCGGCGGCAGGTTCGGGCCGTGACGCCGCCCGCCTTCGACAAGCACGACCTGTATGAGCTGTGCGTGCAGTCGCCCAGGCACCTGGCCCCGTTGCTGCGTGCGGTGCATGGCGGGAACCCCGTGGTGCTGGGCGAGGATTTTTCGGGCACGGCCGCGCTGTCGTACGAGTGGGTCAAGCGCGAGGGGGCGCGGGCCGTGGCGGTGGATCAGGATGCCGCCGCCCTGGGCAAGCACGCGGACCACCCGCGCGTGTCCAAGGTTGTGTCCGATGTGCGCACCGTGCCGGACGGGTGCGATGTGCTGTTCGTGGGCAACTTCTCGATCGGCTACATGCACACGCGCCGAGAACTGGTCGAGTATCTGCGCCACGCGCGGGGGCGGCTGTCCGAGGGCGGCGTGTTCGTGTGCGACACCTACGGGGGCGAGTCGGCCTTCCTGACCGGGGAGGTCCACCGGCCGCACCCGATGCCGGGGGGGTATCTGTGCCGGTACACCTGGGAGCAGCGCCACGCGGACCCGCTGACCGGGATGGTGACGGATGTCATCCACTTCCGGATCGAGAAGGCCGGGGTGATCGAGCACGAGATGTACGACGCTTTCGTGTACGAGTGGCGGCTGTGGTCCGTCCCCGAACTGCGCGACGCGATGGAGGAGGCCGGGTTCGCCAAGACACTGGTCTACGCCAAGCTCGCCGACGCCTGGGACGACGAGGGCAACGCCTATGTCGAGCCGGTGATGGACGCGGAGGACGAGCTGGACGAGAGTTTCATCGTGATGGTGGCGGGGCGGGTGTAGACAAATCGGTGGCACAGGCGGGACGCCTGTGCCACCAAAGACATGCTCAGCCGCATCCTCATCCCCCGAGCCTCACGCCATCACGCGACGCCGTGCTGCCACGCCTGTGATTATGACATGCCTCAGCACGCTCTCGGTGATCCATGCCCCGAGTGTGGAATACCTTTTGAGAATCGTCCGGCCGCGCCCGGCTCGTCCACGCGGGCGATGACCGTTCTGGTCTGCCTGTGGATTGCGATCGTGGTCATGCCGTTCGTGATGCTGCTGTCCCTGATCTTGTGGTTTATCGCGTGGATGAATCAACGGGGGCTGGAGCGATCCGCGAGAACGCACCGCCTGCCCGGTCGGGTCAGGAAGCGGGTCCGGCTTGCTCGCTGGCTGTGGTGGGGATCGTTCGCGGAGTTCTGCTTGTTGATGGTGGTTTCATGGGTCTGGCCGGGGGCGTTGAACTGGTGGTAGCAGACGCGACCGTCGCGGCGGGGAAGCGGCAGGCGGATCTTGGGGCGTGAAGGGGTTGTGGGCGCCGCGGGCTGAAGCCCGCGGCTCATTTGTGTTGCGTACCGTTCCGCATGACCCCCCCCACTGCCATCGCCGCTGGAACGCTCGATTCGCTCAACCCCGCGACCGGGGAGGTCGTAGGGTCCGTGCCGCTGACGGCGCTGGCGGAGATCCCGGCGATCGTCGCGCGGGCCAGGGGCGCGGCATCGGGCTGGGGCGCGCTGGCCGCGGCCGAGCGGGCCGACATCCTCCGGCCCGCCGGGCAGGCCCTGATGGACCGGTCGGAGGAACTCGGGCGGTTGCTCAGTCTGGAGCAGGGCAAGCCGTTCAAGGACGGCGTCGGCGAGGTGCAGGGGTGCGGGTATCGGCTCTCCGACGAGGTGGACGAGATCGCCGAGGCGGTGCGGCCGCAAACGCTCAAGGGCGAGGGGGTGGAGACCACGCTGCATCACGATCCGTACGGCGTGTGCGCGGCCGTCACGCCGTGGAACTTCCCGATCCTGATGCCGCACTGGATGGTGCTGCCCGCGCTGGTGACAGGGAACACGGTGGTGCTCAAGCCGAGCGAGGAGACGCCGCTGATCGCGCAGGCGTATGCGGATGTGCTCAACGGGTTTCTTCCGGAGGGCGTGCTCCAGGTGGTGCATGGGCGTGAGCAAGGTCCGGCGCTCGTGAACGCGGATGTCGATCTGATCGCGTTCACCGGCTCGAAGGCCACGGGGCAGGCGATCATGCGGGCGGCGGCGGGCGGGCTGAAGCGGCTGATCCTGGAACTGGGCTCGAAGGACCCGCTGCTGGTGCTGGAGGGAGCGGACCTGGACAAGGCCGCCGAGTTCGCGGCACGCAACTCGTTCCGCAACTGCGGGCAGGTGTGCGTCTCGACCGAGCGGATCTATGTGGACCGGCGGCTGCACGCGGAGTTCCTGGCCAAACTCGTGGAACAGGCGGCGAAGTTCACCGTCGGCCCGTGCGACGACGAGGCGGCGGTGATCGGCCCGATGATCCACGGGAAGCAGAAGGCCCATGTCGCCGGGCAGATCAAGGACGCGGTGGCGAAGGGGGCGCGGGTCGTCTTCGGGCATGAACCGCGCGAGGGCAACTTCATCTCCCCCACCGTGCTCGACGGCGTCAGCCACGCCATGGACATCATGACGGTGGAGACCTTCGGCCCGGTGGCGTGCGTTATGGCGGTGGATTCACCGGATGAAGCCGTCGGCCTGGCCAACGACTCGGAGTACGGGCTGGGGGCGGCGGTCTTCGGGGAGGAATCCATCGCCCGGGCGACGGCCCGGCGACTGACGGCGGGGATGATCGGGGTGAACCGGGGCATGGGCGGCGCGCCCGGCTCGCCGTGGGTCGGGGCCAGGCAGTCGGGGATCGGCTACCACGGCGGGCCGATGGGGCACCGGCAGTTCTGCCAGGTGCGCTGCGTGAGCACCGCGGATTGAGCCTCCGAATGCCGCGGTGGCCTGACTCGGGCCGCCCCGTTACCATGGCCCGATGTCGGAAACCCCACGGTGCTGGAAATGCGGCTACGACCTGACGGGGCTCAGAGTCGATGAGTCATGCCCCGAGTGTGACACGAACATCTGGACTCGCCCGACAGAGTACAAACCCAATGAGCACGCGGATATGGCATTCTGGTGGGGGCTTGGCTCAATATTCTCCGTCTGCTTGATCGGCCCGTTTTCCATCTTCCTTGCACTTGCCGCTTTCCGGAATGCGAAACTTGCGGTGCTTGAGGTTGAGCAAGGCCGGACTCTGGCTTCGGAGATACGCGGCGCCAAGTCGGGGCGCATCATGGCGTGGTGCGCCATCGTGTTCTCCGGTTTGTATGCAGGATTCGTTGCCTTCCGCATATTGATGTTCATTTTGTACCCATAACGGCCGCACCCCCGCGGGGTGTCCCGCGGGGGTGCGTCTTGCGGCTGGGCGCGGCCGGTAAGCCGGGTTCTGTCTCGTCCCGTGGTTTCCATGCGGACCTTCGGGCCTCGGACGGCCATTTCTCTGCCGGACGCCGTTGCCGACGCCGGGGGGACTTTCATCCCCAGCACCCGACCCGACCCCACGATCCCCGGACCGGGGACGAACCTTTCGGTTCGGGGGCCTGCTTGGGCTTGCACGCGGTGGGGTTTACCTTGCCCCGTCTGTCACCAGACGGGCGGTGCGCTCTTACCGCACCCTTTCACCCTTGCCTGATCCGGGGCAAGCCCCGGCCATCGGCGGTTTGCTTTCTGCGGCACTTTCCCTCGCCCTCAGCCGCCTCCTTTCGGAGCCTTGCGGGCGGGTGGGCGTGACCCACCACCGTGTCCTGTCGTGCCCGGACTTTCCTCCCGACGGGGTGAACCCCGGCGAGCGACCGTCTGGCCGCGCCTCGTGGGATTGTACCGGTGAATCCTCCCCCCGGTTCGCCCGGGATCTGGTAGGATCTGGCCCGATGTCCGATGCGATCCCCAAGGCCGCGTGCTGGCTGCTGCCCGAACAGGCGGAGACGGTGTCACGGGTGCTGGCGGCGGCGGGCATCGTGCCAATTCTGGCGGGGTCGCCCGAATCGACCCACACGGGCCAGGTCGCCCGCGGGCTGGGCTGTGATTCCTGTGATGACCTGCGCTCGGCGTTGACGACGGCCCCCGTGGATCTGGTGTTCATCGCCGCGGCGGGGGAGTTCGGGCACAAGGATGTGGACCAGGATCTGACAGCGTTGCAACTGGCCAGATCGCGGGCGGTGCCGGTGGCCGCGAGCGACCCGATCCCGGCGGCGGCCATGGAACTGGGCGGCACCCGCTGGGCGGAAGCGTTGCACAACGGGACGCTGGCCGAGCTGGTGCGCTTCGTGCCCCGGACACGGCGCACCGGGACCGTGGACGAGCTGCACGCGGCGTTGGAAACCTTCGGGGTGCCGCGGAGCTGCTCGCTGCGGATGTTCGGTCCGCGGACGCTGGGTCCGCTGGGCGCTCGGCTGTTCGACGCGATGGACCTGGTCCGCACGCTGATGGGCGTGCCGGAGACGATCGACGCCTGCTTCATCGCGCCCGCCAAGGGACGCGGCGTCCATCAACTGCCCGGCGAATCGCTGCGGCACCTGGAGGGGGATCTGACGATCCACCTGCGGTTCTCCGACGGCCGGGCCGCCACGGCCCACCTCTCGGACCAGACCCCCACCACCGCGTTCGACCTGCGCGTGCTGGGGGCGGAGGGCATCATCTCGCTGACACCCGAGCGGCTGGTGTGGCGGCAGCCGGGCGGGGACATCGACCGGACCATGATCCGGCCCGAACCCGTCCCCGAGCAAGCCCCGGACTCCGGAGAGGCCGCGCTGATCGAGCAGTTGAACAACCTGTGCGCCGGCGTGGGGCCGAAGCACGCGCCGATCGACTACCCGGCGGTGCTGTCGATGGCGCACGCCGCGCTGCTGAGCTGCCGCACGGGGCAGGGTGAATCGCCGGACACGATCAGGCGGTTGATGGCGGGATGAAGAAGGGATCAGGGATTTGGGATTAGGCATGAGGGGAGGAGGCCGCTGCGCGGCGGGCTGTTGATGCGGGCTGCGCCGGGTTTCCCTTTCTGATATGGGTTCCACTGCGTGTTCGGGCGCGATCCGTATCAACCGCCGGAGCGGACTACAAGCCGCGACTGCAAGGGAGCGGCCGAGGCCGCCAACCGACGCACTGATGCCGGAGGATTGGCAACGACCAATCAATCGGCATCCTCCGCTGCTGACGAAACCGCGGCCGCTCCCTTGCAGTCGCGGCTTGTCGATCAGGATTCAAAGATCAGTGTCACACAAGGGCGGCGGTGCCTCCGGCGATGTAGGCCTCCATGTGGTGGATGGTCTCCACGAGGATGCCGTGCTCGGCGTGGTTGAGGTCGCCGATCGAGACCATGCCCGCCACACGCTCGCCTTCGAGCACCGGGAGGTGGCGGATGCGCCGCTCGCGCATCACCAGCCGGGCCTCGTTGAGGCGGGTGTTCGGGCGGCAGGTCAGGACCTTGCGGGTCATCACCTCGGTGACGCGCGTCGCGGCCGGGTCGGCCTGCTTTGCAACGACCCGCGTGAGGATATCCCGCTCCGTGAGGATCCCCACCATCCGGCCCTCGTACATCACCAGGACCGAGCCGATCTTGTGGTCGTTCATGACCCGGGCCGCGTCGAGCACCGTGGCGGTGGACGCCACCTGATGGATCGTGTGCGGCTTGTGGGACAGGATGTCTTGGACGGTACCCATGGCGTCGCCTCCGTTGCGATGTTGCGGAGTGCGCCAACCCCAGTTACCCCACGGGGGGCGGCACACGGCCGCGGGATTCGGACAGGGGTAGTATGACAGAAATGCCGGGCGAGTGGAAGCCCTTATTTGGCAAGAACTTGCAAATTTTCGAGATCAGGAAGACCCGGCTCGGCCCCCCCGAGCCGGGCCACCGGGGAGGCCGACTGAAAGTCGGTCCCACGGGGTCAGGACCACCGGATCAGGTGCCAGTTCTTCTTGCCGCGGCGGATGGCCATCAGGGAGCCGTGCAGGAGGTGGGACTCGGTCAGGCGTTCGCCCTCGCCGAGCTTGCGGCCGTTGACGCTGACCGAGCCGTTGGCGATGAACTCGCGGGCCTCGCGCTTGCTCTGGGCGAGTTTGGTGGAGACCAGCAGGTCCACCGCGTCGGCCCCTTCACCAGTCAGATCCACCCGGTCGGCGTTGGACGAAGGGACATCGGCCAGCGCGTCCAGCAGGGTCTGGCGGTCGAGGTGCGCGATGTCGCCGGAGAACAGGGCCTTCGCGGCGGCCTCGGCGCCGAGCATGGCGTCCGAGCCGTGCAGGATGGCGGTGGCCTCCTGCGCCAGCGTGCGCTGGAGTTCACGCCCGCTCGGGTTGGCGGCGTGGCGTTCGAGCAGGGCGTCGATGGTGGGCTTGTCGAGAAAGGTGAAGACCTTGATCCAGCCGGCCGCGTCGGCGTCGGAGGCGTTGAGCCAGAACTGGTAGTAGGCGTAGGGGCTGGTGCGGTCGGCGGTCAGCCAGACCGCGCCGGACTCGGTCTTGCCGAACTTGCCGCCGTCGGCCTTGGTGACGAGGGGGGCGGTGAGGCCGAAGGCAAACTTATCGCCCAACTCCACTTCTCTCAGAACTCGCTCACGCTCCCATTGGGAGAGTGGAACCTGCGGAAAGCGATGAATATTGATCTTCAGTGTGGGAAGTAGAGCAGCAGAGAACTCGCTGGGTTTATCATCCGGTCCAAGCGACGCCGCGTCCTTTACGACTCGTGCTGTGATGTTGGCTCCAGCATCCTGAGCCGTTGTCTCATACCGCTTTCCAATCTGGGCAAGAAACTCATAACGCTTTCGTCGAATCAAATCCGTCCCCGCCACGATGTTTCCGAACTGATCGCTCCCGCCCATCTGGACGGTGATGCCCTGCTTCTCGTATAGGTGTGCGAAGTCGTACGCCTGCAGGATCATGTACGAGAACTCGGTGTACGAGATCCCCTGCTCGCGGTTCTCCAGGCGGGCTTTGACGGATTCCTTCTGCATCATCATGTTCACCGAGAAGAACTTCCCGATGTCACGCAGGGCGTCAAGGTAGGAGATCGAGCAGAGCCAGTCCGCGTTGTTGACGATGATCGGTGGCCCGGCTCGCCGAGCCGGGTCCGATTGAGCCGGGTCTGACGCACTCTCGCCCGGCTCGGCGAGCCGGGCCACCCCCACCACCTTCTCACTACCCAGCACCCGCTCGAAGATCGGGCGCTGGGCGTTGATGTGGGTCTCGACGGTCTCGCAGGTCATCAGCGTGCGCTCGGCGGATTTGCCGGAGGGGTCGCCGATCAGGCCGGTGCCGCCGCCCATGAGGACCACCGGGATGTGCCCGGCCCTTTTGACATGGCCCAGCAGCATGATCGGCACCAGATTGCCGATGGTCAGCGAGGGGGCGGTGGGATCAAAGCCGGCGTAGATCTTGCGGGGGTGATTGGCCGGGTCGGACAGGTGCTCGCGCAGGCCGGCCTCGTCCGTGCATTGGTGCAGCAGGCCGCGCCACTTGAGTTCGTCGATCAGATCAATGGGTTGATTGGAAGGGGCTGGGGCGGACATGGATGCTCAGGGTAGGAGGGGTGCCCGGCACAATCACTCCCGCGCCCCATCTCTTACCCCCCCGTGCCCCGCTCGTAGCAGGTCTCGGCCGGGTTCAGGGCAGCCGGGCGGGAATCCGCCAGTCCGGAGCATTGGCCTGATCAGCCCAACGACGCATGTCGCCGAAGTCGTCCCAGCCGAGCATCTCGGCGTGGCCGTCGAGCATGGCTGAGATGCCCTTGCCGCCGTACCTCAGTGAGATCCGACCCGAGTTGGTGTCCGGGCTGCCCGTCTGTTCGGCGTAGGCAGCGTCCCACTGACGGCCGGATGTCGAATACAGGTACGGCGGCTTGATCACAAAGGATCCTTCGATCGTTCCGTACCCGGGCAGGAGCGAAGGCTCCGCAAGCGAACGGGCCGAGACGAACACAGTCAGGCCCGAGGTGTTGCGGGCCTGGTCCATGCGAGCGAGGTGGAAGTCTCCGAAAAGGCGCCGACCGGCTGGGCTGAAGGGAATGGTGTCGCCCGGCATGCCGCCGCCCATGAAGTAGGCGTTGAGCCCGAAACTGGGGTACAGCGAGACCACATACTCCATCGCGGTATGCCCGGTGGCGGCCTCAGGCGAGTTGACCCCCGGGGCGACAGCCAGAGCTTCGACCACTCGCTTGTCTTGGTACAGGCCCTCGAGGCTGTAGTCGAAGTACGGGGCCAGCCGCCAGGGATACCGCTGGGCGGGCAGCTTGGGAATCCGCACACCCGCCGCGTTGCGGGGCTGGCTGCCGCTGGCCACGAACTGGGTCCACATGGCATCCGGGATGAACCCGACCATCAGCCTGCCCCGGTTGTCATCCGCGTACATCGTGTAGGCCAGCATGACCTGTCGGGCTGCGGCCAGTTCCTTGGTCGCCCTGGCGGTGGTGCGCGCGCTGCCCAGGGCGGGCAAAAGGATGCCGACCAGAGTGGCGATGATGGCGATGACGACCAGCAGCTCGATCAGGGTGAAGCCGGGTCGGGCGGGGATGGAGAGGGGCCTGCGCATTCAGGATACCACTGTCTTTTTTCGTCGGGTCGACGGGGGAGAATTCTGGTTTGTGGCATTCTTGACGCAAAAGTCTTGAATGTCCACTTGACGCGGTTGAGACTCAGTCGCAATACTACGCCTCCAGAACTCCGGTCGGACAAGCCGGAGTCCTGCGGAATCGAACTTCTTTTCACGAAATCGCGCAAGTTCTGCCCCTGCCCCCCGCCCACCCCCCCACCCCCGCTGTCAGGAGAGAGACCATGACTGTTCGTCCCACGCCGCTGATGCTCGCCTCGCTCGCCGCCTTGTGCGGGGGGGCGGGGTCCGCCGCCGCCCAGGTGTTCCATCTGGGCATCGACGCCACGCTGGACCGCTGGATGTACCCGTTCAACGGTTCGCCGGGCACGCGGCTGACCGCGTCCACCTTCGGAGCCCCCCGTCTGGAGGGGTTCGATGACTACGACGCCCAGTTCGTCATCGGCTTCCGGACGGAGGAGGATGTCCCGGACGGGCTGGCCGCCTCGTCCTATCGGGTGATCTCGGCGACGGTGTACGCGGTGGTGGCTAACGACAGGCAGTTCCGCTACGACCCGACCTACGACAACCAGAACACCTATCAGAACCAGGAGGGCGAGTATCCCGGCTATGTGCCGGACAGCGACCCCGGACGCCCGGTCAGCCTGTGGGGGGTCGGCTACCGCGACGGTTACAGCCTGGCCAACTGGGGAGAGACCAGCCCCTTCGGGTTCAATCCCCTGATCCCCCCCGCTCAGGAAGCCCGGGTGGTGTTCATGGCGAGCTTTGACGCCGAGGGCGTGCCGACCGATGCGTCCAACCACCTCAAGGCGGAGATCGATGTCGTCCCGGCGGCGATCGGCCAAACGGACGCCGTCAGTCCGGGCGATCTGGTTCCGACGGACACGGAGTTCTCGTTCCAGGTCAACCTGTGCGATCCGGGGATGCGGGTGTTCCTGACCGAGAGCCTCAGCGCGGGGGAGCTGCGGTTCTCCATCGCGTCCCTGCACCCGGCCAGCGGCGGCAAGGGCGGCGGGTCCGGCGATGTGACCTACCCCATCTTCTACACCAAGGAGAACCCGATCGCGCAGATCTTTGGGTACACGGCGCACCTGGAGCTGGAAGTCCGCGTGGGCAGCGCGGGCGACTACAACGGCGACGGGGTGCGGAACTTCTTCGACATCTCGGAGTTTCTGAACGATTTCAACGCGGGCAGCCCCGCCGCGGACATGAACACGGATTGCACCCTGAACTTCTTCGACATCTCGATCTTCCTGAGCGAGTTCAACGCGAACCCCTGACCCCAACCTCACGCCCATCCCCACATCCCCTTGATGTTTCCCCGTTCCCCACTCCCCCACCCCCTCACCCCCCCACCCGCGGCATGGCCGCGGATTTCATCAGGAGAGAAAACATGATCCGTACCGCTTCCATCGTGCTGATCGCCGCCGCGGGCTTCGCCTCGGCCGGCATCGTTTCGCCCTTCACCGAGACCTTCGACACCGGCAACTCCGGCTGGCACGACGGCCCGCAGGCCCCGGCCGCATGGAACCCCGGCGGCTACATCTCCGGCACCGGCGATGTGAACTCCGCGGGCGCGTTCGGCCTGCTGATCTTCCGCGCCCAGGACGAGTACGGCTCCTCCGGCGGCGCGTTCATCGGCGACTACATCAGCAGCGGGATCGACTCGATCTCGTTCGACATCCGCCACGACGCCGGGATCGATCTGACCTTCGCCGTGCGGTTCTCCACGGTGAACAACAGCCCGGCCTTCGTGATCTTCAGCGATCAGGCGGTCTCCTCCGGCGCGTGGACCACCGTGACCCTGGCCATCAGCCCCGACGCGCCGGGCTACACCCCCGCCGGCGGGACCTTCGAGGGCGTGGCCCCCCAGATCGGCCATGTGCAGATCCTGGTCAACCGCCCGGCGGACCTGACCGGCCCCCTGCCGACCAACTTCGACCTGGACAATGTGTCCATCGTGCCCGCTCCGGGGGCGGTGGCGCTGCTGGGTATGGGCGGGCTGATGGCCGCCCGGCGTCGGCGTGCGTGAATCGGACGCCTCGGAACGGTTGGCAAAGCATTCACAAGCCGGGCGGGATCGCCCGGTTTTTTGTGCTTGCGTGCTCCGATGATCCTCCCATCATGTGTTCGCTCCTTCGGAGCGAACACAGGCGGGACGCCTGTGCCACCGGAAGAAAAAGAGTCGGCACGGAGTGCCGACCTACCAGGCCCGTTCCACCACGGCATCGGCCATGAGCGCGAGCATGTCCCGGCCGGGTCCGTCGGGCAGGGAAGCAAGGGAACGCTTGGCGTCCGCAACCAGCGTGCGGGCCATCTCGCGGGTCGCGTCGAGCGAGCCGGTGATTTCGAGCAGCTCGCGCAGGGCCTGGGTGTCATCGGTGCGGGACGGCGAGCCGATCAGCCGGAGCGTGCCGCCCCGGGTCGTCGCGTCGGCGTTGGCCAGATGGTGGATGAGGGGGTAGGTCAGCTTGCCCTTCTCCAGATCCTTCCGAACCGATTTGCCGACGACGGCCTCGTCGCCGGTCAGGTCCAGCAGGTCGTCCTGGATCTGGAAGGCCACGCCGAGGGTGCGTCCGAAGCGGCCTACCGCCGCGACGGAGGGGTGATCGGATCGGTCGAAGCCGAGGGTGGCCAGAGCGCCCAGTTCGCACGCGGCCCCGATCAGGGCGGCGGTCTTGCGTTCGAGGATCTCGAAGTAGGTCCGCTCGTCGAGAGAGGCGTTCTCGCGGTGGTGCAGTTGCAGCAGTTCGCCCGTACACATCACGGTGCTGGCGCGGCCGACGATGCGGGCCGGGACGGTGGATTCAAAGGTTGAGCACAGCTCGTAGGCGGACGCGATCAGGTAATCGCCCAGGATCACCGCCAGCTCGTTGCCCCGCAGCGTGTTGACGGTCGCGCCCCGGCGGCGGATCTCGGCCTCGTCCAGGACATCATCGTGGACCAGCGTGGCCATGTGGACCATCTCGCAGACCGCGCCGGCGGCGATATGGGTGTCGGTGGTGATCCCGGCAAAATCCCGGGCCGCGAGGCGTTGCGCCAGATCGGGACGCACGGCGGCCCCGCACAGCGCGACCAGGGTGGGGCGGAGCATCTTGCCGCGGTAGCGCTCGACATGGGCGCACATGTCATCGACCGGCGGCAGGTCGGAAGCGAGCTGGGCGTCGAATCGGACCTCCACGCGGGCCAAGGCATCCAGGATGAGATCCTGAAGGGTGAGGAGGTGTTCCGGGATATCGAGCACGCCGCGCATGGGCGCATTGTACGCGGCCGAAGCGGAGACCCGGGGTCTACTTCTCGGCCGTGATGTAACTGATATAGGCCGGGTCGGCCGAGCCGGTCTCGGAGGGGCTGAACTCGCCGCTGCCCTCGCCGGTCGGCTCGCCGTGCTTGTCCAGCTCGTCGCCCTCCCAGTAGACGGTGACCTTCGAGAAGCCCGCCTCGGCCAGCAGTTCGCGGATCTCGGGGAGCGTCCAGAGCCGCCAGTGGTACTCGAAGGCGTTCTTCATGCGGGTGCGGTCGGGGAAGCGGAAGTGGATGCGGCAGGTCATCTCCCCGGTGATGGGGTTGTAGCTGGCCTGGTCCCACTCGTAGACAAAGTTGCGGCCCTTGCCCGGCTCGATGTCGCGTTTCTCGACCATCTCGGTCATGGTCTCGGAGCCGCCGTAGTGGTCGAGGAAGAAGACCCCGTCGTCGGCCAGGGAATCCCGCACGGCCTTGAAGTAGGCCCGCATCTGGTCGCGGGTCTTGAACAGCCAGTACGAGAAGTTCATCGCCAGCACGCAGTCCATGCCCACGGCGTCGCCGGGGGTGAGGACATTGCGGTTCATCAGGTGAACCCGCTTGCGCTGGGCCGGGGTGAGTTTGGAGAGGTTGTGCTCGAGGCCCCAGTCCAGGGTGGGCTGGTCGATGTCCAGGCCGAAGGCCAGGTTGGTTGGTCGCCTGCGGACCCACTCGCACGAGGTGTTGCCGGTGCCGCAGAAGTCCTCGCGGAGCCGCACGGCGTGGCGGCCCCGCAGGGCCTTGAAGGTCGCGTCGATGAAGTCGATCTCGCTTTCGACATTCTGAACGGAAAGTTGATACAGCTCGTGGCGGTCGGCGGTGGCGGCGGTCAAACCCTTCTTGGCGGGCCGGGCCGGGCCGGAGCCTCTGGGAGCAGGCTTTTTCGGGGTGGACCCGCGGGGTTTCTTGACGGTCTTGGGCATCTGGCTCTGGCTCCGCAAAGAGAATCGGGCGGGCATGGTATCGGACCCGGGTCGCCGGGTCATGCCCGGGCGCGGATCGGTCGATAGACCCATTCCCGGACCCCCGCCCCCCCCCACCCCGGGAACCCGGCGGCTACGATCGGCGACTCCAGAAGGGAAAGGGCCTTGCGATGCGTTTGACGATGGTTGGAACCGGGTATGTCGGGCTGGTGACGGGCGTCTGCCTGGCCAACACGGGCAACGATGTCACCTGCCTGGATGTGGACCCGGAGAAGATCGCCAAGCTGGAGCGGGACATCTGCCCGATCTACGAGCCGGGGCTGACCGAACTCATCACCAAGAACCGCCAGGCCGGACGGCTGACCTACACGCTCGACCAGGACAAGGCCTACCGCGACGCGGACATGATCTTCATCTGCGTGGGCACGCCCTCGGACGACAAGGGGCACACGGACCTGTCGTTCGTGGACGCGGCCGCGGACGACATCGGGCGGGTGCTCAAGGATCTCGGGCCGAACCAGAAGCCCAAGATCGTGGTCCTCAAGTCCACCGTGCCCGTGGGCACGACCTTCCGGGTGAAGGAGCGGGTCCGGGCCATCGCCGGAGACGACATCCCCTTCCATGTGGCCGACAACCCCGAGTTCCTGAAGGAAGGCGACGCGATCAGCGACTTCAACAAGCCCGACCGCGTGGTCGTGGGCGTGGAGTCGGAGAAGGTCGGCGAGGTCTTCCGCGACCTCTACGACCCCTTCGTCCGCAACGGACACCCGGTGTTCATCATGGATGTGCTCAGCGCGGAGATGGTCAAGTACGCCTCGAACAACTTCCTGGCCACCAAGATCTCGTTCATCAACGAGATGGCCAACCTGTGCGAGGCCTACGGCGCGAACATCAACCGCGTCCGGGAGGGCATGTGCGCCGATTCCCGCATCGGTCACGCCTTCCTGCACCCCGGGCTGGGCTACGGCGGCTCGTGCTTCCCCAAGGACACGCTCGCCTGCATCATGATGGGCGACAAGGCCGGCGTGACCATGCAGGTCTCCAACGCCGTCCACGGCACCAACGAACGCCAGCGCAACATCTTCTTCAACAAGATCCTCAAGCACTTCGGGGGCGAGCAGGGCCTGCAAGGCAAGACCATCGCCTTCTGGGGCCTGGCCTTCAAACCCCGCACCGACGACATCCGCAAAGCCCCCGCCCTGACCCTCGTCCGCAAGGCCCTCGGCTACGGTGCGCACTGCCGCGGGTTCGATCCGGTCGCGATGGAGAATGTCCGCAAGGAGATGGGCGACACCCTGACGCTTGTGGACGACCCGTACGAGTGCGCCAAGGGGGCCGACGCGCTGGTCATCTCCACGGACTGGGCCGAGTTCAAAAGCCCGGACTTCGCCCGCCTCGGCCAGATCATGAAATCCAAGGTCATTTTCGACGGCCGGAATCTCTACCGGCGTCAGCACCTCGGCGAGCTGGGCTTCCACTACTACTCGGTGGGCCGTGCCCCGGTCGTCCCGGTGTGACCGCCACGGTCGTTCAGGCCGACTGGCTCGAACTGGCCGCCACGCTCGAAAACGCGAGCGTGGACCTGCTCTATGCCGACCCCCCTTTCAACACCGGTCAGACCCAGACCGGCAAGGCCGGCGCGTATGAAGATGCCTGGCCGGACACCGCGGCCTGGGCCGGCTGGTTGTGGGAGCGGCTCGCCGCCATCCTGCCCAAGATCGCCCCCACCGGCTCGATCCTGCTCCACCTGGACTGGCGGACCAGCCACCACGCGCGCCTGCTCCTGGACGAACTTCTCGGCCCGGACAGGTTCGTCAACCACCTGGTCTGGTCCTACGGCCTGGGCGGCTCCTCCCCCCGGCGTTTCGCCCGCAAGCACGACGACATCCTGTGGTATTGCCTGGACCCGGACGGCTACTGGTTCGAGCCGCCGATGGTCTCGGCGACCAGCCGGCGGATGGCGGGGCGGCTCAAGAAGGCGACCGATGTGATCGAGATCCCGGCGATCAACAACATGGCCGCCGAGCGGACGGGCTACCCGACGCAGAAGCCGCTGGCCCTGCTGGAGTTGCTGGTCGGGGCGTGCTGCCCGCCCGGCGGGCTGGTGGTGGACCCGTGCTGCGGGTCCGGCACCACGCTGGCGGCGGCGCAACGGCTCGGCCGATGCGCCGTCGGCGGGGATCGGAACCCCCAGGCCGTCGAGATCACCGCGAAAAGGCTGGGCCTGCACTGTCCTCCCTGTCAAACCCCCGCGTAGCACGAACCCGCCCCGACCCCTGGGAGTACGATCCGGCGCATGTGGCGACGCCTCTTCCATCTCTACCAGACCAGGCGGGTCGTCAACATCAATGTGAATGTGACGCTCGCGGGCCTGATGGCCATCCTTCTGGCCAAGGGACCGGTCTTGCTGGCCGCCCGGTGGATCGGCGAGGACAACACATTCCGGATCGCGGTGGCGACCTACTTCATCGACATGATCTTTGATTTCTCGGTGTACTTCTCGCTGCACTGGATCGCCAACCACTGGAGGCCCGGCCAGCCCGCCCCGATCGACCGGGCCAGGCTCGTCCATTTCGCCCAGGACGCCCTGGTGGTCCAGGCGGAACGGATCGTGCTGGTGCCGCTCTTCGCCATCATGGCCATCGTGGGGATGTGGCAGCTCCAGGAGCACACCGACATCAGGGCCAACTGGGCGTTCGTGATCGTCTATGTGACGGCCATCCTCATCACCCGCGTGCTGCACACCATCATCGGCTACCGCACCGGCACCTTCGACGACCGGCGCCACCACCGGCGTATCCGCCTGATCGAACTCCGGCGCGTCCGCCGGGCGCGCCGGAAGGCCCGCTGAGGTATCCTGCCCTCCATGTGCGGCATCGCGGGCATCCTGAGACTGCACGCCCCTGGGCAGGGGTCCGCCCTCCCCACCCCCCCCCACCCCTTGGAGGCCATCCCCGAGGCGTGGCTGGACATCCTCGACGACTCCATCAGGCACCGCGGCCCGGACGGGGCCGCACGGTTCCGTGACCGGGCCGTCCGCCCGGACGGGACCGTGGTCGATATCGCCCTGGTCCACCGGCGTCTGAGCATCATCGACCACGCCGGGGGCCACCAGCCGATGGTCCACGACGGCGAACGGCTGCGCCCCGACCTGACCTACGCACCCGGCGAGACGCCCGTGCTGGCCCACGAGGTTGCGCCCGGGCTGCCGCTGGTGGCGGTGGCGTTCAACGGGTGCATCTACAACCACCGCGAGCTGCGGGCGGAACTGGAAGCGGGCGGGCACCGGTTCGAGACGGATCATTCGGACACGGAGGTGCTGGTGCATGGGTGGCGGGCGTGGGGGCCACCTTTGTTTGAGCGACTCAATGGGATGTCAGCGACGGCCCATTGGACACGCGGCGAAGCATCACTGAGTCTTGCACGCGATGCGTGCGGACAAAAACCGCTCTACTCACTCCATCTGCAAGACGGCTCGATCGCGTTCGGTTCATCGGCAAGCGGGCTTTGGAGACTGAAATCGTCCAAGGAATCATGCGCATTCAATAGATGCTCGGACCTGGAAATTTTGTCGTGGATCCGCTTTGGGTACGAGCAGCCTGAGAACTACGGACTCATTCCTGTCGAGTGTGTTCGCCCCGGTGAAACACTCGTATATCGTGGCCCAACACAAATAGACCGAACTCCGCACCGGCGGCCCGTGCGTCGCCAGAGAAGGATCCGCGGGGCAAGTCCTGCCGGAGTTGACTCCTTGCTGCAAGACGCAGTCCGCTCGCACATAGAAGCAGATGTACCCATCTCAGTTTTTCTTTCCGGAGGGATCGATTCCGCATTGGTCGCAGGAATCTCGGGTTCGATGGATCCGAAGATCGAGTGCATCACCGTCCGCATGCCGGAACCCGCGTACGACGAATCCAACCTAGCCGCGGACACCGCAGAATACCTGGGCATGAGGCATCGGATAATCGATTGCGATGCCGATCCGGCAAGAGATCTCATTGACCTGATTGAGACGCTCGGACTTCCGTTTGGGGACAGTTCGCTGCTGCCCACCCTTTGGGTTGCTCGGGCTGCCCGCTCGTCCAGCAAGGTCGCCCTGTCGGGTGACGGAGCGGACGAGCTCTTTGCCGGGTATGAGCGGCATCACCATGGAACACTGATTGACCTGCTCAGCTATGCCCCCTTCCTCGGACGCCTGCTCACATCAAGGCAAGCCGATGAAACCAATCCCAAGAGCCCGTCCGCCAAGTTCGCTCGCGCCGCCCGAGCGATCCGAAACGCCGGATATCTCGACCTCTTGGCGATATTCGATGAACATGATGCACGCGAGCTGCTTGGCCAAGGAAATGTCGCGCGTTACCGATTGACATCTTCTCCCTTGGACCATGACTTCGATTTCTATCTGCCGAACGACCTGCTCCGCAAGTCAGACACCGCCAGCATGCGGGTCGCATTAGAAGTCCGGGCTCCGTTTCTTGATCGCACGCTGGTAACCAGGATGCGAGCCGTTCGTCGCAAGTGCCTGATGCCCAACGGCGAGCGCAAGGGCCTCCTCAAACAGGTCGCCCGCAAGTACCTCCCTGAGCACATCATCAACCGCCCGAAACAGGGCTTCGCCATCCCCGTCGGCGAGTGGTTCCGCACCGACTCCGGCGGGATGCGTCAGCTTCTGCACGACCACCTCCGTTCGGCGGACCCGTTCCCAGGCCTGGCCGACGCGGGCGTGGAGATCAACATGCGATTTGTTGAGCGGATGCTCGCCGAGCACGACGCGGCGGGCGAGAACTCCATCAATCCCTGGCGCGGGCGGGACCACTCGCAACGCCTGTACATGCTGCTGGTGCTGTCGATCTGGGCGCGATGGTTGCAGCGGGTGCGCGGGGAGAGCGTGAAAACATCCGTGGATTGAATCCCATGAAAATGCCCAGGGATTGAATCCCTGGGCTTTGCGGGTTCTCGGCAACACCATCGCGGTCTCAATCCGCCCGGGGCATCGATCCGTTCAGACGCACGCCCATCTGGGGGTACGGGATCCCGATGCCCGCCTGGTCGAGCGCGACCTTGATGTCCCTGGTCAGGCGGTCCCGCACCGCGCCGAAGTCGCCCGAGTCGGCCCAGACCTGCACGGCCCAGTTGATCGACGACTGGCCCATCTCGATCAGCAGCACGCCGGGGGCGGGGTCGGCAAGCCCGCCCCGGACGGTCTGCGCCACGCGCGTCAGAACGGCGCGGGTCTGGTCGATGTCCGCCTCGTACGCCGTGCCGACGCGCACCTCGACCCGTCTGGACCCGTGATAACTGATGTTCTCGATGGTGTTGCTGAACACCGAGTTGTTCGGCATGATGATGCGACGGTTGTCCGCGGTGTCCAGCTCCGTGCTGAACAGGTTGATCTCGTACACCTTGGCCGTCACGCCGTTGACGACCACGGTGTCACCCACCTTGAACGGGCGGAAGAACAGCAGCATGATCCCCGCGGCCACATTGCTCAGCGTGCCGGAGAGCGCCATGCCGATGGCGAAACCGGCGGCGGCCAGGGCGGCCGCGAGGCTGGTGGTCTCCACCCCCAGCGTGCCGAGGATGGCGATGCCGCCCGCGATGAGGATGAAGTACCGGACCACATTCGACAGGAAGCGGGCCAGCGTGATCTCGACATGCGCCCTGGTCAGCGCCCGCTCGGTCAGCCGGCGCAGCCAGCCGGCGATGAACAGCACGCCCACGATGAGCACGATCGCGAGGAGCACCGGCCGCCCCACGGTCTCCCACAGCAGCACCCATGTGCCGACGCCGAGGTCGCCGTCGGACACCCGATGGACGAAGTCCTCCAGTCCGCCCGTCAGCGGCATATGGACCTGCTGATCGGCTTCGGTCACGGGAAGGCCGTCCGTCGGCTGCTCCTGGAACATCGGTCGTCGCTCCTCAACGGCAACCGGAACGGGAAGACGCTTCGCGAAACGGTTGAGCGGTCAGAAGGTCCAGCCCAGCGTGGCGAAATACTCGAAATCGCTCTTGTCGGCGTCGCCGCCCGGCTTGGAATCGTACTTGTGCGTGACCCCGGTCTTGAAGGTCATGCCGTTGGTCGGGTCGATCACCGCCTCGTAGCGGGCGAACGAGTTGGCCCGCCAGTAGTCCGGGTCGGAGACATCCGGGAGGACCTCCACGCCCGCGACGAAACGCTGGTTGTCCTTGATCTGATAGGCGTAGTCCAGACCCAGCACGGCCTCGGGACGGAAGTTCTCGTCGTCGTCCCCGAAGGTCTGCGAACCGCCGAAGCCGAGACGGCCGACCAGCGTGTGCTTGTCGTTGTTGACAAACTCGTAGCCGATGCCGCCCGACGCGCTGACGCGGTGGTCCCACGCCTGGAACTCGTCGTACTCGTACGCGCCGCGCGCCCACCAGCGGATCTTGGACCCCTCCGGAGGCAGCCAGTTGTTGGCCAGGTCGAACCGGAACCGGTTCTCGGTGTTGTCGCTGTCCTGCTGGGTGAGCCGGTACAGCGCGCTGGCCGTGGACTCCATCTTGTCGGTCTTCCGCTCGGCGGAGACCTGCACGCGGGCGCTGAGGTTGTCTGAGTTGCCCGAGGCGCCGGTGATGCCGATGTCGATCGACTTGGTCCACGACTTCAGGTCGAAGAAGCCCGGCTCCTTCGCGACCGTCTCGGGCGGCGGCGCGGCCTCACCCGCCTGGTCGCCGGCGGGCTGGGTGTCCGTCACCACGGCCCCGGTCGCCTCGGCGGCGGCCAGCTCCGCCTCGGCGGCCTGGAGTTCGGCCAGGGCCTGCTCGTACGCCGCGCGGGCCTCCGCGACGCGGGACGCCGGGTCGGCGTTCGCCGCGACGGCTCCCCCGCAAGCGAGAGCGATCAGACATGCACCCATCCCGACACGCAGCGATGAAACCCGACCGATCTGACCCATTTTGGCGACTCCTTCGGACGATGAAAGGCGGAGGGTAGTCGTCGAATCACGCTCCGGAAGCCCCGGTCCGAAGATCCGTGCCCGGCGCGGCATCCCGCGGGCGTGGCCCGCCATCGCCGACATGCTTGACCCCGTCCCGCCTGGGTAGTTTTCCGGTTTGCCCCCCCGCCCGCGCACGAAGTGCCGACCGGCCGGCCCGATCCCATCCCAACCGGCGCAACCCGACTCCGAATCGCTCGATCTCTCGAACAAGCCTGTCCAGATAGGATTACACTCCCGGCTGCGGATCAGCCGATGCTCTGGCTGAACCCATGATGTTGCACGACCACGAGGCCCGCTCCATGCCCCACGAGCCAGCGCCGACGCGCCGCGACGCCCTCCGTTCGATCGCTCAGGCCGGGATGCTCGGGCTGGCGGTTTCCGCCGTCCTGGGGGGGTGCAGCACCGCCGCCAAGAAACGGATCAAGGACAAGGGCGCTCAGTTGGGGGAGCCGATCCCGGACGATCCTGTCACGATCCGTGAACCGTGGACCCCCAGCCGATCCGCTTCCACCCCCGGCGCTTCCGTCTCCGAGTTCGATCCGATTTCCGGCGCGGTCCCCCGTTCCCGCTGGGCGCGCGGCGCGCCGATCGTGGCGCTGGCCAAGCCGATGGGCTCAGTCCGGCGCATCACCGTCCACCACGACGCCATCGACCCGCTGCCGTCGACATCGCCCGACGATGTCGCCCGACGGCTGGAGTCGATCCGCAACGGGCATGTCAAGCGCGGCTGGGCCGACATCGGCTACCACTACGCCATCGACCCGTCCGGGCGGGTCTGGCAGGGGCGCCCGCTGACGCTGCAAGGTGCCCATGTGGGCGATCAGAACGAGAACAACCTGGGCATCGTCCTGCTGGGCAACTTCGAGCGCCAGGCCCCCTCGCGCCCGGCCCTTGATTCCCTGGACCGGCTCATCGCCTGGGAGATGCGTCGGTACCGCATCTCGATGGGCGAGATCCGGACCCACCGCGAGATGGCCCCCACCGCCTGCCCGGGGCGCAATCTCCAGCGCGAGATGGACCGCACCCGCGGCCGCGGGGGACGCCTCGCCTCGCTCGCCGCGGGCGACTTCCGGGGCTGACCCGGACCCCCCTTCAGCAAATGAGCGGCGGGCTTCAGCCCGCGCGGTGTCAGCGACCCCTTCACGGTCCATGATCCGCCCCGGACCCGTCCGCTTCCTTCGTGCCCACGGGGGGCTGGGAATGACCGACTGAAAGTCGGCCCCACCGAAGGAGTGGAAGAGTCGGCACGGAGTGCCGACCTACCTTTCGTCGTCCGCCACGCCCGCGGCGGCCTCGTCGGTCTCGGGCGATCCCTCGCCGAAGATGGCCGAGCCGACGCGGACGATGTTCGCGCCCTCCTCGACGGCGACCTCGTAGTCGCCGGACATGCCCATCGAGAGCAGGTCGAAGCGGCCCTCGCCGTAGCCCTCGGTGCGCAGCTCCTCGAAGAGTTCGCGGCAGCGGACGAAGTGGGCGCGGGCGTCCTCGGGGTTGTCCGAGTGCGGGGCCATCGTCATCAGGCCGCGGGCGTGGACATTGATCATGGTGTCGATCTGCTCGATCAGGGCGGCGGCGGCGGGGATCGGGATGCCCTCCTTGGACTCCTCGCCCGACACATTGACCTGCACCAGCACCTCGATGTCGCGGTCGTGCTTGTTGGCGAACTGCTGGAGCTCCTCGGCCAGACGCAGCGAATCCACCGAATGCACCAGTCGGCACAGGTCGGCGACCCGGCGGGCCTTGTTGCGCTGGAGGTGGCCGATCATGTGCCAGCGGACGGGCCTGGCCGGGTCGAACGGGGCCTTGTCGGCCGATGAGCGGGCGAGCAGCCGGGTCCGCTCGAACCATTCATCGACGACGGAGGCTCGCTGGACGAGCTGCTGGACCCGGTTCTCCCCGAAGTCGCGGTGGCCCAGCTCGATCAGCTCCCGGATGTCCTCCGGCTCGGCGGTCTTGGTCACGGCGACCAGGTACACCGATTCGGGGGCGCGACCGGCTCGTTTGGCCGCGTCGGCCACGCGCTGCTTGACCTCGGTGAACCGCTCCGCGAGTTCGCTCATATCGCCTCCCTGGCATCCTGCCGGCGGAATCCGCCCCCCCGTCCCCCTAGGATACACGCGATCGGCCGCCCGCGCGGCCGGAAGCCCCGCAGACCAGGAGCCAAGCATGGCCGCCACCACCTCGATGCCCGTCCGGTCCACCCCCATCCAGGCCGGGGACAAGGCCCCGGACTTCACACTGCCCGACCAGGACCGCCAGGAGTGGACCCTGTCCGAGGCCCTTGAGAACGGCCCGGTGGTGCTGTGCTTCTTCCCGCTGGCCTTCACCTCGGTCTGCGCCAACGAGATGGAGTGCGTCAGCCGCGATTTCGAGAAGTGGACCAGGGAGGGCATGCAGGTTGTGGGCGTGTCGTGCGACAGCTTCGCCACCCTGAAGGCCTGGGCCGACCAGGGCGGGTACAAGCACCGGCTGCTCGCCGACATGCACCGGGCCGTCTGCCGCGGCTACGGCCTGTTCTGGACGGACCTGAACATCTCCCAGCGCGGCACGGTCATTGTGGAAAAAGGCGCCGACGGATCACCCACCGCGGCCTGGGTCCAGACCCGTGAACCCGGGCAGGCGATGGATTTCAACGCCGTGCTGGCCGCCGTCGCGGGCTGACCCCCCCCCCCCGCCCCCGCCTTCCACAATCCAGCCCGTTCAGGGGCGCCGATCGAGCCTGCGGCGGGAGGGCGACAGGGGCTGCGCGGTGCCTTCCGGCTCGGGCTTGGGACGCCAGCGGTTGTACCCGGCCTCGCGGTCACGCAGGCTTGGGTCTTTGGCGTCTTCCGTCAGTTGGAGTCGCGCGGCGGTATCCGCATCGACCGTGGACGGGACTGGGTCGCTCTTCTGCCTGGCGCAGCCGGACAACAGCAGCCCGGCCCCCCCGATCCCGGCGAGGAGCAACGCCATCCGTCCCTTGTGCTTTGGTCGGCTCATGCATCCCACTGTACGCCCGCACGCCCTGCCGGATCCCTCACAGGGGATCTCTCGACACATCCGGACCCGCGCTGTGCGGCGGGGGCACGACCGGGGCCGCCTCGGTGATGGTGTCGTGCAGGTCGGTCAGACGCCGCTCCAGGTTGGCCAGGCGGCGCGACAAGGAACCGACCTCGCGGGTCAGGGCGACGATCTGCTCGTTGAGCTGCTCGCCGGTCCGGTCGGTGAAGCCGACGGCCTCTTCGAGGCGGGTCAGCCGCCGGTCGTGCTCGTGGGGCGGTTCGTGGGCTGCCATATGGCCCATCGTATGGTCAGGAGGCCACGCGGAGGTTGCCCCCGCCGCTGAGGTCGGTCAGCACCACGCGGTTGCGTCCCTCGCGTTTGGCGGCGTAGAGGTTGCGGTCGGCGGTCTCGATCCAGGCCTGCTGGGGGAGGCCGTCGGGCGTCTGGGTGCCCGCGATGCCGATGGACAGGGTGATCGCCCGGCCCGGGTGCTTGGGCCAGAGGATCTTCTCGCACGCCCGGCGCAGACGCTCGCAGATCGCGTGGGCCTCGGTGGGGCTGGTGTCCGGGAAGATGATGGCGAACTCCTCGCCCCCGTAGCGGCAGGCCACATCCGAGACGCGGACCGTGCGTGAGATGATCTGGGAGAGGCCGACGAGCACGGCATCCCCCGCCGGGTGGCCGTAGGTGTCGTTGACGCCCTTGAACTCGTCGATGTCGAGCATGGCCAGGGACAGGGCGGCACCGGCCCGCCCGGCCCGCTCGTGCTCCTGATGCCAGCGTGCGTCGAAACTGGCCCGGTTGCACAGGCCGGTCAGGCCGTCGATCTGCGCCCGCTGGGCGAGCATCTGGACCAGGGCCTGCATCCGCAGGGCCACGCGGATGCGGGCACGCAGCTCGGTCATGTCGAACGGCTTGGAGATGAAATCGACCGCGCCGAGATCGAACGCCGTGACCTTGTCCTCCGCGCTGTCCTGCCCGGAGAGCACGATGACGGGGATGTGGATGGTCCTCGGCTCGTCCTTGAGCCGGCGGAGGATCTCGAAGCCGTCCATCTCCGGCATGTTCAGGTCCAGCAGCATCAGCGCGGCCGAGGTCTCGATGGCGCGTTCCACGGCCTGACCGCCCCGCAGCAGGCTCTCGATCTGGATCGCTTCCGAACGCAGGCGCGCCTGGAGCAGGCGATGGACGAACTCGCAGTCGTCCACGATGAGGACGACCGGGTTCTGGTCGATCGGCGGGTTGGATTCGGTGAGGTTCACGCGCGGGGGATCTCAGGCGGCACGGTCGGCATCGGTGTAGTACGAACGGCACAGGGAGATCAACGCATTGAGTTCGCCGCGGATTCGGTCCAGGCTCCGCTCGGCCTCGGCGGGGAAACGCAGCCGGTCCTCCAGCTCCCCGGCGACCTGCCCGAGCCGGGAAAACCCGAAGCCGGGGGCCGCGCCCTTGAGCTGGTGGGCCAGGCGTTGAAGGCCGTCCAGGTCGCGCTCGGCCGCGCACGCCTCCAGGGAACGCACCCGCGCGGGCAGTTCACCCTTGAAGTACTCGATGAGTTCCGCGAACTCCGGGTCGTTGAGGACCGGGTCCGGGGTCGTGGGATCGGGCGCGGCCATGGGATCGCCTCCTCGGTATCGCCTATCGGCCGAGGAGACTACCCGGTTGACTCCGATTCAGATCCCCAAACCGCGAAACCGGATGCGGCGCGATGCCGTCCGCATAACACCGAGGCATGATCCGGAACCGGGCCAAAAGAACGGCCCGCCGATCGCTCGGCGGGCCAATGACCCCAACGGGATTCGAACCCGTGTTTTCAGGATGAGAACCTGACGTCCTGGACCAGACTAGACGATGGGGCCGATAGGTCGAGGACAGGTGGGAACTGTATCCCCGGCCCCGATGCGGTCAACCGGGACCGGAACAGCCCCCCCTCCCCCCGTGGGGCCGACTTCCAGTCGGCCATCCTCTCTCCCCCTCGGCCGAGACTCAGGATGAACCCGCGAACCCCGGCATGACCACCAGCACCAGCAGGTCATAGCAGGCGTGGACCCCCACCGCGATGCCCAGGCCCCGGCCCAGGAACAGGATGCCGAAGTAGATGCCCGCCAGCATGTAGAAGGAGAAGAGCCGCCAGTCCGTGCCGCCCCCCAACTCGGCCGCGAGGGCGGTGTCGTGGTGCATGGCGAACATGCCCGCGGAGACCGCGATGGCGATGACCTTGGCCGCGGCGTCCGGCACGCGGAGCAGATCGGCCGCCACGAAATGCACGGCGGTGATGACCACCAGCCGGAACAGCATCTCCTCATAAAGCCCCGCCCCCAGCGCGAGCAGGATGCCCGATTTGGGGTTGAGCAGGCCCGGTTCGGACTGGAGGGCGGTGGCCGCGGGGGACGCGGGCTGGAGCAGCAGCACCAGAATCAGCAGCGGGCCGGTCAGGAAGGCGGATTCCACGACCATCGCGGCCGGAACGATTGGCTCGATCCGCCAGCGGTCCTTGGCCAGGATGTGCTGGACGATCAGGGTGGCGACGAGGGCCAGGGCGGGCAGGTGCAGGCCGAGCACGCCGAAGAGTTCAAAGAAGCGCACCAGCATCCGGTGGGCGACGAGCTTGTCACCGATGTTCTCCCCGCCCACGCCGAGCACGCCGAGTTCGGCGGCCACGATGATCGGGATCAGGAAGACGAGGATGTGTAGCGGTTGAGCGGAAAGGCCGAGGTAGCCGCGCGGGGCCGGGCGGGGCCGACTGCCGGATTCGGGTTCGCTCGGGCGGATGGTCATGTGGGGGGGCGGGAGGATCGGCGGGGGGCGGGGGGCAGGGAGATCGGATGCCGGGAAAGAAAAACCCGGCCGATGTTCGCGGCCGGGTCGATGATTGTCAAACGGGAGTCCGGAAGCGGCCGGTTCAGGCCGGATCAGCCGGCGACCTTGGCCTTGAGCCGGGCGTTCATGCGGCTCTTGCGACGCGCGGCCTGGTTGCGGTGGATCACGCCCTTCTGGGCCGAGCGATCGACGATCTTCGATGCCTCGCGGCAGGCGGCCGCGGCCTCCTCATTGGAGCCGCTGGCGATCTTGTCGGAGAAGTTCTTGAGCGCCTGACGCATCGAGCGGAGACGCCACCGGTTGAGGGCGCGGCTCTTGATGTTCTGACGGACGCGCTTCTTCGCCGAGTTCGAGTGAGCCATGTGCCTGCGTTCCTTGGGGTCTGCCGGGGGCGTCGCTGGACACCCCGAAGTCGTTCGATCGGTGGGACTTGCTGTTCCGGGGGTCCGTCGCGGACGGATCAGTCCCGGGCCGTGATTCTTGCCGGTCCGGGCGTCAAATCAAGCCGGGAGGGCGGCCGGGAGGACTTTCCTGAGCACGGGAAGGGGCCGGGCCGCTTGCCCGCCCGCGGGGTCCGGCGTACCGTAGAGACCACAACGCGAGCGGGCGTAGCTCAACTGGATAGAGCACCTGACTACGGATCAGGAGGTTGAGGGTTCGAATCCTTCCGCCCGCGCTTGAATGACCCCGGGTTTTTCCCGGGGTTTTTCATGGGCATCGAGCCGGTCGGCTTTGATCGATTCCGTGGTCCCCGCCCCGCGCGCTCTGGGCGTGCTCGGCTTGGGCGGACTGGCCGCCGGGCGTCGTCGGCGCTGACTCTGTCATATCGTGCGAACCATCAGGAGCCTTTGAGACACCCGTTTTTTGTCCCGGATCTGACGGGATGTGATTTGACCCGGGCCGCATCGCCGATATGATGGGCTAGGTACGAATCCGCCCATGATGACCTCCTCGAAAAAAGCCGCCAAAGCCAAAGACACCCAGGGTGTCCGGGCTGTGATGGTGGCTGAGGTCGGAGCGGGCGAGTAACCCCAGCACCGAGACCCGAAGCACACCCGCCCCGGACACCCGTCCGGGGCGTTTTCGTTTTGCACTTTTTCCGACCAGTTCACAAACCCAGGAGTTTCCGCCATGTCCGTCACCACCGCCACCACCATCGAATGTGCCTGCCCCGAGTGCGACGCCTCCGTCCGGTTCGAGCGCCACCCCCTGAACGGGCAGGTCGCCCGCTGCACGGACTGCGGGGCGGAACTCGAGGTCACGAGCATCAACCCGCTGACCCTGGCCCTGGCCCCCGAGGTGGAAGAGGACTGGGGCGAGTAAGGCGATCCTTGATCTGATGAAGACCCGTCATTCCCGAAGACCCGGCTCGCCCCCCCCGAGCCGGACTACCCCCCCACCCCCACTCCCACCACGAGGTTCCCCATGCGGATCGCCCTGACATACACCCGCCTGCGGGTGGAAGAGAGACTGCTGCTGGATGCATTCGAGGCCATCGGGGGGGGGGTGGAGGCCGTGCCGGTCGATCTGCGGGAGGCCGTGTTCGATCTGGACAATCCGGGTGATTGGGCCGGGTACGACCTGATCGTGGACCGGTCGGTGAGCCTGACCTGCTCGCTGACCAGCGTGCGGATCCTCGAAGGGCATGGCCTGCGGTGCATGAACCCGGCCCGGGCGATCGAGACCTGCTCGGACAAGCTGATGACCTCGATCGCGTTGACGCGGGCGGGAGTGGCACAGCCGCGGGTGCTGGTGGGGACCAGCGCCGAGTCCGGGCTGGCGGCGGTCGAGGGGATCGGGTACCCGGCGGTGCTCAAGCCGACGGTGGGTTCGTGGGGACGGCTGGTGGCGCGGGTCAACGACCGCGACGCGGCCGAGGCGGTGATCGAGCACCGGGACACGCTCGGCTCGGTCGGGCAGGGCGTGTTCTATGTGCAGGAGCACATCGACAAGCCGGGGCGGGACATCCGGGTGTTCATGGTCGGGGGCGAGCCGATCGCGGCCATCGCCCGGGCCAGCGCCCACTGGGTGACCAACACCGCCCGGGGCGCCAGGGCATCCGGACTGGAAGTTTCCGAGGAACTCGGCGGACTGTGCCGGCAGGCGACGGCGGCGGTCGGGGCGGATGTGGTCGCGGTCGATATCCTGGAATGCCCGCGACGCGGGTATCTCGTCAACGAGCTGAACCACTCGATGGAGTTCCGCAACAGCATCGACACCACCGGCGTGGACATCCCCGGCCATGTGGCCCGCCACGCGGTGCGGATCGCCGAGGCCGCCCGGGCCGGTCAGGCGGTGAGCGCGTGACGGTGCGGGCGTCGATCGTCGGCGGGAGCGGGTACACGGGCGGCGAACTGCTGCGCCTTTTGCTCGGGCATCCGTTCGTGGAGGTGTCGCAGGTGTCGTCGCGGTCGCTGGCGACGCAGCCGGTCCACCGGTCGCACCCGAACCTGCGGGGGCATACCGAGATCACCTTCGTGAATCCCGAGGAGATCGCGCCCTGCGATGTGCTGTTTCTCTGCATGCCGCACGGGAAGGCCGCGGGCGACATCGGGCGGTGGATGGAGCTGGCCCCGCTGGTGATCGACCTTTCGGCGGATTTTCGTCTGAACGATGGAGAGGCGTACCAGAGATGGTACGGAGAGGTGCATCCCAATCCCGGAGTACTGGCCGAGGCTGTGTACGGGCTGCCCGAGGTGTCCAGACAAAGGTTGTCCGGCGCCCGGCTGGTCTCCGGGGTGGGGTGCAACGCGACCGCGATGACGCTGGCGCTGCTGCCGCTGGCGCGGGCCGGGCTGATCCGGCGGGCGATCTGCGATGTGAAGGTGGGATCGTCGGAGGCCGGGGCCGAGCCGAGCGCGGGCTCGCACCACCCCGTGCGGGCGCGGACGGCCCGGACCTACAGCGCGTCGGGGCACCGGCACCTGGGCGAGGTGGCCCAGTCGCTGGGCGACCTCGATGTGGACGCGACGGTCACCGCCATCGACATGGTGCGGGGCGTGCTCTGCACGGCCCATGTGGAGCCGACCCGCGCGGTGGAGATGAAGGAACTCTGGAAGCTCTACCGGGGGGCGTACGGGCAGGAGCCGTTCGTGCGCCTGGTCGCCGACCGGAGCGGACCCAACCGGTTCCCGGACCCGCGGGTGCTGGTCGGCTCCAATCATGCGGATGTCGGGTTCGCGGTGGACGAGCGGTCGGGCCGGATCATCGCCCTCTCGGCGATCGACAACCTGGTGAAGGGGGCGGCGGGGTCGGCGGTCCAGTCGATGAATGTCGCCCTGGGACGCGACGAGACGGAAGGGCTGTGGTTCCCAGGACTGCACCCTGCTTGAGGAATGGGCTTGAGAAACGGGTGTGAGGAGCGAGCAATGACAACGGTGGTGATCAAGATCGGCGGCGGCGAGGGGATCGACCTCGGACCCATCGCGGCCCAGTTTGCGGAACTGGTGCGGGGTGGGACGCGGGCGGTACTGGTGCACGGCGGCTCGCACGAGACGAATGTGCTCTCCGAGGCGCTCGGCCACCCGGCCCGGACCATCACCAGCCCCAACGGGCACACCTCACGGCGCACGGATCGGCGGACGCTGGAAATCTTCGAGATGGTCTACTGCGGGAAGATCAACAAGGGAATCGTCGAGCAGCTCCGCGGGCTGAGCGTGGACGCGGTCGGCCTGAGCGGGATCGACGCGGGGATCTGGACCGGCTCGCGCAAGACCGCGATCCGGGCGGTGGAGGACGGGCAGACGGTCATCATCCGTGATGACCTGTCGGGCAAGGTGGATTCGGTGGACGCGGGCTTTTTGAACATGCTGCTGGACGCGGGTCGGGTGCCGGTGCTCACGCCGCCGGCCATCACGCCCGAGGGCGTGGCGATCAATGTGGACGCCGATCGCGCGGCGGCGGCGACCGCCGCGGCCCTGGGAGCGGACGAACTCCTGCTGCTCTCCAATGTGCGCGGCCTGCTGCGGGATGTGCATGATCCCGATTCCCTGATCCGCGAGGTCAACGCCGAGTCGCTGGAGACCGCCCGCGCCGCCGCCAAGGGCCGGATGAAGAACAAGGTGCTGGCGGCCGAGGAAGCCCTCACCGGCGGGGTGCAGCGGGTCGTGATCGGGTCCGCCCTCGGACAGGACGCGATCGCGCGGGCCAGGGCGGGGCAGGGCACGGTGTTCGTGGGAAACGGAGTCACGGCGTGAGCAGCGTGGACGCTCCCAACCGCGTCGATGCGGAGACCGCGACCCGGGTACTCCACGATCTGGTGGCCACGCCGAGCGTCTCCGGGTCGGAGCGTGGCGCGGTCGAGGTGTTTGTCTGCCACGCCGCGGCCCTCGGGTTCGAGACGGAGATCGACGCGGCGGGCAATGGAGTGGCCCACCGGGGCGCGTCGGCGGCCGAGACGGACCGCCACATCGTGCTGCTGGGGCACATCGACACCGTGCCGGGGCACATCCCCGTGCGGATCGAGGACGGGGTGCTGCACGGGCGTGGCAGCGTGGACGCGAAGGGGCCGCTGGCGGCGATGCTCGTCGGAGCGACCGACGCGGGCCTGCCCGCCGGGGTCCGCGTCACCGTGGCGGCCGCGGTCGGTGAAGAGACGGCCGATTCGCCCGGCGCGCGGCACCTCGCCGGGCAGTTGCGCCCGCACGCCTGCATCATCGGCGAGCCGAGCGGGTGGGACGGTGTGACACTGGGCTACAAGGGGCGTCTGCTCGGGCGGTTCGTCTGCGAACGCTCTTGCGCCCACACGGCGGGGCCGGGGCTTTCCGCGGCCGATGAAGTGCTGGCGTGGTGGTCGCGGGCGCTGGCGGAGGTGACAGCATTCAACGGGGAGCGGACCACCAAGGTCTTCGAGCAGATCCAGGCCACCGTGCGTGAACTCTCCACCGGATCGGACGGGCTGACGGACACGACCATGCTTGAAGCCGGGTTCCGGCTGCCGCCGGGGGTGGACCCCCGCGTGCTCGCGGATCGGCTCGGGGCCTTGGGCGGCGAGGGCTGCTCCGTGGCCTGGCGCGGGCACGAGGCGGCCCACGCGACCGACCGCAACGATCCGGTCGTGCGTGCCCTGACCGCGGCCATCCGCGAGGCCGGGGGCACGCCGCGCCCGAAACTCAAGACCGGCACCGCCGACCTGAATGTGGTCGCGCCGGTGTGGAACTGCCCCATCGCGGCCTACGGGCCGGGCGACAGCGCGCTGGACCACACGCCGCACGAGCGGCTGGACATCGCGGAGTACCTGCGGTCCGTCGGCGTGATCCGGGGCGCGCTCCGTGTGCTGTTCGATCAACTGGCCTGAGGCTCAGGAAGGCCCGACCGTCTCACGGATGGCGCGGGCGACATCGGCCGCGGCGGCGGATTTCATCAGCCCCACATGGTCGGTCGGCAGATCCACGATCACGGGCGGGTGTGTCAGGAACGGCCCCCATCCGTTCGTGCGATCCCCGGACTGCTGGGCGCCGTCGAACCCGGTGGCGCGGATGATGAGGGTCCGCCCCTCATACGGCGCGCTCGGGCGGTAGTCCCGGATGGCCCGCAGGTGGGCGGAGGACAGCCGCCGGATCTCGGGGAGCCGGTCGTAGCGTTCTTCCCGGTGCCCGATCCCCCGCAGGCGTCTCCACAGACCGGCCCCCACGCGGGCGATGTGCCGGCGCCGCCCCGCCCAGTCGTGCCCGCGGAACCTTTCGAGATGGACCGACAACGGCAGCGATCCCTCACGCACGGGGAACCGCTTCATCAACGCGGTGTCGATCAGCACGAGCCAGCCCGGCGCTCGGCCCGCCTCCTGGAGTCGGACCGCGAGTTCATACGCGACGATCCCGCCGAAGCTGTATCCGACCAGCACCTCGCGGCCCGCCCGTCCGTCCGCTTCCAGCGTCGGCATGAAATGACCCACCAGCGCGGGGAGCGCATCGAGCGGCTCCCGATCGCCGAGCGTGCCCGGGTACATGGCGGCCCGGACTGACCAGTCCCCACCGAGCGCGCCCAGCATGGCCCTCATGCTCAGCGCATCGCCGGTGACGCCCGGGAAAACGAGGGCCGTCCGGGGCCGACACGGCTCCGAGAACCACATGAAAGGCTGCCGTGATGGGGCCGACTCGTTCGCGTGGATCCGGACCGCGAGCGCCCGGGCGGTCGGGTGGCCGAACATGGCGGCCGTCGTCAGCGCCGTCGGGTGGAGCCGGCGGATCATCCCGAACGCACGCAGCGCGCGGAGTGAATCCCCGCCGGCACGGAAGAAATCATCGTCAGGCCCGATGTCCGCACGCCCGAGCACCGAGCGGAAGACCGAGACGATGTCCCACGCGATGCTTTCCGTCAGCGGGTCGGACGCACCGGGGCCGGGCCGATCCGCCGCCGGGACAACGCCCGCGCTCGGAGCGGGCATCACGCCTTCCGGGAGATGCGGTCGGCCTTCGAGCGCGGACGCCAGGCGGGCGATGAACTCGTCCGCACTCGGAACTGCGTCCCTCCCATGCCAACGCCCGCTCCGGGCCGCCACGGTCAGACGCCAGCCCGTGCGGTCGCGGTACAGCGTACACAGCAGATCGAACCTCGCGAGGCCGTGGTCGATCTCGATGGAATCCGGCCTGATCTCCCGGTCGTCCGCGTGGGCGTCGGCCAGCGGCGCGCGGTCGATCACATTCAGGAACATCTCGGTGATGGGCGTGCGCCCGGGCACGCCGGGGCTGCCCGCCAGGCGGGCCAGCAGGTCGAACGGGACCGACCGCCGCGCGTGCCCGTCCTCGACGGCGGCGTGCGCGCTCTTCACCAGATCCATGAAAGGAATCCCGGAGACGCGAACCCGGACCGGCACCGTCTCGACGAAGAACCCCACCGCGTCCGCGAATGGTCCGTCGTCCCGGTTGGAGAAGGCGAGGCCGACGGCCGGCTCCTCGACGGCGCAGAGTTCCGCCGCCCACTGGGAGAAGCAGGCGAGCAGCACCGCGTGCGTGCTCACGCCGGATTCCGCGGCGGCTTGCTCGATCAGCCCCCGCAAGCGGGCATCGATCGCAACAGCGGTGTATTCCGCCCGCGTCGATTCCCCGCTCTCGGACGAACACCGCGCGTAGGTCGGCGGCCTCTCCCGGAATGACCCGGCCGCCCCTTCCGCCCGCGAGCGGGTCGCCTCGGTTCGGGAAATCTCGCTGAGAAGGGCCGAGTGGGCGGGCGCGCCGGGCAAGGGTTCGGGAAGATCGGTCGGGAGGCCGTCGCGATGTCGTCTGTACAACGCCTCAAGATCACGGAACATGATGTCCATCGACCACGCATCCGTGATGATGTGGTGCATGACCAGCACACCCCCGCCCCCACCGCCGTCCCCCTGCGTGCTCATGAGCATCCGCGTGAGCGGCGGGCGCGTCAGGTCGAACGGCTCAGCGACCCGGTTCCGAAGCACAACCGCGTCTTCCAACCGGACATCCCACTCGACGGACGGCGCGACGGAGGCCGCCAGGACACCCCGGGGTTCTCCATCGCCGTGCGCCTCAAAGCCCGTCCGCAGCGCGGGGTGGCGGGCGTGCAGATCCCGCCAGGCCGACTCGAACGCGGCCCTGTCCGGGAGAGCTTTGAATGCGAACCTGTATGCGACATTGTACGCGCCGCTGCTTGGGTCCATCTGTTGGACCGTCCACAGCCGCCGCTGCGCGGGCGAGAGCGGGACCGGCCCCGGCCGGATATCGTGCTCCACGCTGGTTCCGAATGTCGGCGGCGCTGGTGTGAGCATCGCCGCCAACGCGCCAAGGTCCGCAGCGCCGAGGATGGAGGGCACCGAGACTTCCATCCCCGCCCGCTCGCGCAGCCTGATCCGGAGGATCATGGCGCGGAGCGAGTCGCCGCCGTTCTGGAACCAGGAGCGGTCGAGATCGCACGGTCTTCCCACGATCGGTTCGCTGATTCCGAGCAGGGTCTCCTCATTCCCGCCGCGAGGTTCCCGATGCGGAGAGACGATGGGAGCCGGAAGCGTGTCGCCGTCGGGTATCCCCCACTGCACGATCAACGCACGCACGGCGGCGCGATCGGCCTTCCCGTTGCGGTTGATCGGGATGGATTCCACAGGAACAACCACCGACGGCAGCATCGCGGGGGTGAGCCGCTCGGCCAGACGATCCACCAGCGCGGCCGCGTTGAACGCCAGCGGGTTGCGCGGCACCACGCACACGCCCACGCGGGCGTCCGCGCCCGTGCCGACCACCACGCTCGCGCCCGCCTTGATGAACGGGTCGGCGGCCATCGCGGCGTCGATCTCGCCAAGCTCGATGCGCTGGCCCCGGATCTTCACCTGATCGTCCGACCTGCCCGCGTAGGCGATCACGCCGTCCGGGAGGAGATGCGCCAGATCCCCGGATCGGTACGCGCGCTCGGCGGGGCGGGCCGGGTCGGAGATGAACCGACGGGCCGTCAGCGCGGCATCGTTCAGATAGCCCCTGCCCACGCCCACGCCGGCGATGACGAGTTCGCCCTTGGCGCCCGGGGGGACCGATCGCCCCTGCTCATCCACAATCCGAGCGGTCATGCCCCGCAGCGGAACCCCGATCGGCACAACCGCGGGATCGACCGGGCACGGCCTGGGGATCCGGTGCGTCGTGCTGAGCGCGGTGCATTCCGTCGGGCCGTAGGCGTTGTAGAAGGCGGCGTCGGGGAGCCGGTCCTGCGCCTGGCGGATGAAGCGGGCGTCCGCCGGCTCGCCGCACACGCCGATGACCGGGACGCGCTCGAACGCGCCCGCGTCGGCCTCGAACAGGGCACGGAATAAACTGAACGAGATGCAGACCCCGCGAAGCCCCTCTTCTTCCGCGAAGCGGCGCACGGTCTCGGGAGCAAGCACCTGATCCTCCGAGATCAGCAGTTTGGCCCCGTGGAGCAGCGGCGTAAATATCTCAATGGTGGAAAGGTCGAACGACAACGGCCCGCCATAGAGGAAGTTCAGGTCCGGGCCGAACGGCATGTAGTCCTGCCCGTGGACGAGCCGGACGACGCCCGCGTGCTCGACCATGACGCCCTTGGGATCCCCGGTCGATCCCGATGTGTACATGATGTACGCGAGGTGGCCCGGCTTGATCGAGAGCACAGGGTTCGAGCGCGACGATGCGGGGAGCGAGCGGGGGTCGATCCGGGTCGCCACACCCTCCAGAGCGGCGTCGGCATACCCCGGCGACGCGAGCGCGTACCGGCACCCGGCGTCCCGCACGATCCGCGTCAGGCGTTCGGCGGGCTGGTTCGTCACCACCGGCACATACGCCCCGCCCGCCTTGAGCACGCCGAGCAGGGAAGCGATCTGGGCCGCGGACTTCGGGACCGCCACGGCCACCGGGTCCTCCGGCGACAAACCGGCATCCAACAACGCGGCCGCGACGGCGTTCGCACGCTGGTTCAGCTCGCCGTATGTGGCGCGATCATCCCCGCAGACGACGGCGATCCGATCCGGGAAGCGTTCAACAACCCCCTCGAACACGCACGGGACGGAACGCGACCAGATCTCCGGCGGCCGGAAGCCTTCATGGTCTTGCGTTGCGGCGCTCTCCATACCGTCCCCCGTCGGCCTCGTCACGCCTTGACCACCCTGGCCGCGATCGGAACAGTGCATCTGGACATGGCGTTGCGCGTGTCCACCACCAGGCGCGCGTGCCGGGCGATCTGGTCCCAGTCCGTCGCCCGGTGGTCGGTCACGATCAGCACGCAATCCGCCGCTCGCAGCGTCGCCTCGTCCAGCGGGACGGAGGACATCTCGAACTGGTAGGCCCGCATCTCCGGGAACCGCGGCACCAGCGGGTCGTGATAACTGACCCGCGCGCCCCGGTGGGCGAGCAGCTCGATGATCTCCGCGGCCGGGGTTTCACGGGTGTCGTCCACATCCGGCTTGTACGCCAGACCGATCACCAGCACACTCGAACCCTTGACGGACTTGCTGTCCTCGTTCAACGCCTCCGCGGTCTTGTCCACCACCCACGCGGGCATCCCCCGGTTGATCTCGCCGGCCAGCTCGATGAAGCGCGTCACCCGCCCGTGCTCGCGGGCCTTCCAGGTCAGGTAGAACGGGTCGATCGGGATGCAGTGCCCGCCCAGCCCGGGCCCGGGATAGAACGGCATGAAGCCGAACGGCTTGGTCGATGCCGCCCGGATCACCTCCCAGACATCGATGCCCATCGCGTCGAAGACCATCTTCAGCTCGTTCACAAGCGCGATGTTGATCGCCCGGAACACATTCTCCAGGATCTTCGCGGCCTCGGCCACATCCGCCGAACTCACCGGCACGACATGCGTGACGCCGTGGGCGTACAAAGCGCAAGCGAGTTCGGTCGAGACCGGGTCCACCCCGCCCACCAGCTTGGGGATCGAGGTGGTCGTGTGCGTCTTCCGCCCGGGATCCTCGCGCTCCGGCGAGAACGCGACGAAGACATCCTTCCCGACCTCGAACCGGCCCCTGCCCGCCTCCTCGGCCGCCGTGAGCATGGCGGGGATGAAGTCTTCCCGCGTGGTCCCGGGATAGGTTGTCGATTCCAGCACCACAAGCTGCCCGGGTCGGAGCCGCCGCCCGATCGCCTCGGCCGTCCGGATGACATAGGTCAGATCCGGCTCCAGGTGCGGCCCGACGGGCGTGGGCACGCACACGAGGATGACATCCGGCTCGTCCAGGCGGGCGAAATCCGTGGTGGCGGAGAAGCGGGCCGAGGACGACAGCCGGGCGGTCATCTCGGGGCCGAGGTGCTTGAGGTAGTTCTTCCCCTGCCGAAGAAACTCGATCTTTCTGGGATCGATATCAAATCCGAGAATCGACAAGCCGCCGGTGTGCAACGCATCCGCGAGGGGAAGGCCGACATACCCCAGCCCGATGATCCCAACAACGGCATCCTTGGAGCGGACCCGTGTGAGGATTGCATCGGTTTCAGCGGACAGGTTGGGGTCGGGGCGATGGGTCATGGCACAGCAGGGGACGGCTTGCAGTCAAAATGGTTCAAATCGGCGATTCTTTCCTGGACAGACGCCTCATGGCCGCATGTCCCAGCAGCCGAACCGCCCAGGGGATGCCGTGGATGATATATCGCCGGAACAGCCGCCTCGGCTCCTGGCAGAGCCGGTGGAGCCACTCCATCCCGATTCTTTGGACCCACGCCGGCGCCCGCTCGACATCGCCGGTGACAAAGCTCAGGCTGATCCCGACACCGATCCAGCAGGCCCCCGGCAGGAGCGGCCGCAAACGATCCGCAAGGTACTCCTGCTTCGGAGAACCGAGCGCGACCAGCACGATGCTCGGAGCCGCGGAAACAAGGGCTTTCCCGATGCGTTCGCGCTCGGCGGGGTCCGACTCAAAGCCGAATGGGGGGCAGTATGTCCCCGACAGGATGAACCCGGGAAACTTTTCCTTCAGCACGCCGCCCGCCCGCTCCGCCACGCCGGGGTCGCCGCCCAGGAAGAACACGCCGAGATTCCGACGCGCGGCCTCGCCGCAGAGTTCGATCATCATGCTCGAGCCCGCGACACGCTCGGGCAGCACCGGCGGCCCCTGGACCTTGGATGCCCAGATCAAGGGCATTCCGTCCGCCACCACCAGATCCGCACGGGATACGAGGTCGGCGTACGCCGGATCATGCACGCAGCGACGCAGGTGATCCAGGTTCACCGTGACGATCACGCCCCCCCGACCATCCGCCGCGTGATCGCACACCCAGTCAACCGCCTGCTTCTGCGTGACCAGGTCGATACCCACGCCGAGCAGCCTCGTGCGACCGACCGGCAACGCCGCATCGTGGGGGCCGCTCATCCGCCCACGATCCCCGCGGCCCACGCCCGCCGCTCAATCTCATCGTGATAACGCCGCATGGTGCGACGCTTCCCGAAAACCAGCGAACAGAACTCGTACCGCCGAAGATGCCGCAGATAACTCGGCTCGTCGAACCGCTCATGCCCGGACCGCCAAGCGTTCAGATACCCCGCCAGCAATCCGACGCTCCCGATCACGAACGGCCGCTCGACGGCCCGGTACCCCGCCACACCGATCATGTACAGGAACGACGAGCCCATAAAATACTTGCCGCGCCCCCACCGCTTCCTGCCCACCCAGATGCTCTGTTGCGAACTGCCGTGCGGGCGGTAGTGCTTGACGCGGATCTCCTCCTCGTCCAGCGACATCGCCTTCCAGCCCTTCATGCGGCACATATGCCCGTCGATGCCGTCCCAGCACACCTGCTTGACGAACCCGCCGATCTGCTTGAAGCACGCAACCCGATAGAACTTCGTCGGGCCGATCGCGTTCTCGTCCCCCATCCGCTCCGAGACCCAGCGGTCCCCCCCTGCACGGATGTAAGTCTTGCCCGAGAAGTTGCCCAGCAACGGGTCCGCTTCCATCCGCTCGATCAGCCGCTGGAAATAGAGCGGCGGAAGCCCCAGGTCCGCGTCAAGCTTGCAGACATACGCAAAGTCATCTAGATCGATCGTCGCCAGACCCTCGTTGAACGCCTCGATCACCCCCCCCCCCACCGCCCTCGCCCCCCGGTCCTTCCGCCGCACGAGCCGGATCCACGGATGCTCGGCGGCCGCCGCCTCAACAAGGTCCGGCGTGGCGTCGGTCGATCCGTCGTCCACGATCACCCAGATCGCCGGTCGAACCGATTGGGCCACCATCGTCTCGATCGTGATCGGCAGGTACTCCGCCTCGTTCCGGCACGGCGTAATCACCGCGTACCGCCTGGACGGCGACGAAGAATGCTCGGCGGCAGACTGCACCGGTTCGTTCATGCCGTTTCCCGTTCCATTGCCTCAACCGCCAGCCCGTGCTCCCGCATCGCCCGAATGATTCGCCGGGCGTTCACCCGGAGATCGAACTCCTCCTCCACCCGGGCACGCCCGGCCCTGCCCAGTTCATCGACCCGATCCCGGTCCAAAGCCAGATCCGTCAGCGCCCTGGCCAAGGCCGCACGATCCCCCGGCGACACCATCACCCCCGTCACCCCATCCCGCACCAGTTCCCGGATCGTCTCCAGATCCCCCGAAACAACGCACCGCCCCCGGGCCATCGCCTCCATCAACACCACGGGAATCCCGTCCCGATCCCCCGACCCCGCCACCCGGCAGGGAATCACGAAGAGATCGGCCTCGCCCATCAGCTCCATGACCCGGTCATTGGGCGTATCCCCCAGCAGTTCGACCGATGCCCCCTCGGGCTGCTCCGCGATCAGCCGCCGCAGATTCTCCCACTCTTCCCCGCTCCCTGCGATCCGGGCACGGACCCTCACCCCGCCGCCCCCCGCCCTGGCAATATCCCCCAGAGCATCGATCAACACATCGAACCCCTTCTTCTCCACCAACCGGCCGACGGCCAGAACCTCCAGCACCTCGCCACGCGATGAAGCGGTCGGCTCGTACAAGGCCGTATCCACCCCGCACCTCACCACCGGATACTCCGCCTCCGCCCGCGGCACGATCGATTGATAAAAGCCGCGGTGCCACTCCGAGATGCAGTTCACCCACATCGCCCGCGCGAGTTTCTCCTTCAGCAGCGTCCGATTGGGGAAGAGGTCGTTGGCGTGCCCCGTGAAACTGAATCCCACCCCGAGCTGCATGGCCGCGTACATGCCGATGGTGGTGGGGACATGGGCCATGTGGGCATGGATGTGACCGATCTGCTGCGCCCTGACCCGCCGGGCCAACGACAGAGCCGCCAGTCCCTGCCAAACAACCTTCGGGCGGCGCCCCACGCTGACATCCGACGAGAGGGCCGCGTCGCGGAACACGCGGCACAGCGTCGAGAGCGTCCGCACGGGGCGCGTCATCAACTCCGCCGCGCCATCCGCAAACAGCCCGAACGGCCCCCGCCCGTAGACCGAGATCGACTCTCTCGCCATCGCGTCGAGCGGACCGGAATCTAATCCCATCACCGGGGCGTGGACGCTGGCCGTCCGAACATCCAGGCCCAACGCACGCAACGCGAAAATCTCCCGATACACAAAGGTCTCAGACCGCGTCGGCAGCGTGCCGGACATGTACAGGATGATCGCCTGCTCAGCCATGCGGTCGCCCCTCCGAACTCGGGACCACGCCACCCTTGTACTCGATCAACAAAGACCGCTGCCCCAACAACCGCCGCCTCCAGTACAGAAAAATGCCCGGCACCTGGGCGAACTTGGCGATCATCACCGCGACCGCGACCAGCCGGGCATCCCCGGCCGACCGCCCCCGCGCCCGCTCCCTCCCTCGGATTCTCCAGGCCTGCACCCCGAACAGCATCAGCAATCCAACCAACGAAACGCCGTAAGTCGGATACGCCAGCACCACCGCCGCCAGCGGCAACCCCAGCCCCCACACCAACGCCGACCGAACCGCCCGCACCCCGTGCCGATCCGGCCCCCGCCCGTGCAACGCCGCTCCCTCCGCATACGCGTGCCCCGCCCGTTTCGCCCGCTTCCAGAACTGCGAGAAGCGCGTCATGGCGGCGTCGTGCCACGCCATGTCAATAGCCAGCCGGTGGACCCGCCACCCGTCGGCCCTGAGCCTCACACAAAGCTCGGGTTCCTCACCCGCGATCATCGACTCACGGAATCCCCCCGCGGCGGTGAACGACTCCACGCGATACGCGGCAATTCCACCGCACGCCGCAATATCACCGATCGGCCCGTCCCATTCAAGCTGCGCGAGCCGATTGTAGATCGACGCATCCGGGCTGCGCTCGATTAACCTTCCGCAAACCGCTGCATACCCGGCATGATTACCGAGGAATCGCCCCGCTTCACTGATCCATCCATCACAGATTTCACAGTCGCCATCGACCATCTGAACCGAGCGGGTATCAGGCCAGAGAGAAATCAGACGAGAAAAACCGTTGTTCCTCGCCCGGGCCGCGGTGAACGGGACATCGGAGGGCAACCCGATCACATCCACGCCAAGCCGCTCCGCCTCATCGACCGAGCTGTCGGTCGAGCCCGAATCAACATACACCACGCGATCCGTCACCGAAACGACGGAGCGCAGACAACGCACGAGCCGTTCCCCTTCGTTCCGGCCGATCACGACGACGCCGATCGAGCCAAGATCCTCGGCATCATTGGGCGTCACCGTCACGGCCGGACACTCTCGGCCCAATCGGCGCATGAATACCCCGACCGAGCGCCACGCACACCCGCCGGTGTCTGACAGCATGAAATCCACACATCCGCCAAGGAAACCAACTCAACCCGTCGAATCCGCGCGGTCAGAACCGAGTTCGCGATGAAGATGAAACGCCCCATGCACCAGAGAATGTTCGCCAGGATCCACCCGAAACTCCCGTAGTGCTTGACAAAGTACCGCGCCCGCGCCGCGTAACAAAATCTCGGCGGCCGTGCATCCCGCTTCATCGCACCAGAACCCCCGCCCAGATGGACGACCCTGGACTGCGGGGCATACCAGACCTGGTCACCCGCCTTCCTCGCACGCACGCCATAATCCGTATCCTCAAAGTACATGAACATCGCCTCGTCCATCGGGCCCACACGACGCAACACCTCCCGCCGGATCAGCACGCACGCGAAGCTGATCCACTCGCAAGCATGGCCTGCATCAGCCACCGGCATGGCGACCACCCCGGACGGGAACAGCCGATCAACAACGCTGGTCCGAGCCCCACGGACCAGTTCACTCACGGGTCGAATCCGCCGAAAAGCCGAGCATTGGGCCGACCCATCCGGATCCTCCAGCCGCGGCCCGATCAGCCCCGCTTCCGGATGCTCTCCCGCCGCTTGGAGAAGCCCCGCAACCGCCCCCGGACGCACGAGCGTATCGCTGTTGAGCAGCAGATAAAACTCTGCATTACAAGCCCGGATCCCCACATTATTGCCCGCACTGAACCCGCCATTGCCACCGGCATCGATCACCCGCGCCCAGCCACCCCACCCACGCGCATCAATCCCCGACCGAATCACATCGATCGATCCATCGCCGGACGCATTATCGACAACAATCACGCGATCCTGGTTCGGATGAACCTGACCATCCAGGGTTTCAAGGCAATCCAAAACCATCTGGGGCGTGCGAAAATTGACGATCACAACCGCCAAACGCCAATGCCGCCCCTGGCCCTCGGAATCTTGACGGGAAACGCCGCTCGCCCTCTCCTCACCTTGATGCTTGACATCGGGCATGTGGACTGTCTCTGGATACAGAAGGAGAGAGGGGGAAAGAGGAGAGTTGAGCGTACTACCTCAGATCAATCGTCCTTGGATGCGACCCAGCGACGAGCGAAGCCGTAGGAGTATGATCGACACTTTGCCTTCCTGTCCGCGAGCCGACACCGGGCACCTTCGGCGGTTGCTTGCGTGTCACAAAGGCGGCTAATGCCCCCGCCGCCAGCATGAACGAGCTATTCGGCATCGCGTTCGCCAGGGTATCAAACACGAAGAGCATGATAGCAAAGCCAACCGCCCAGGCCGCCCCTTCCGCTCCAGCGAAAATCGGTCCCACCCTGTTTCGACGGATCAGAAGAAACATCGGGGCAATGAAGGTCAAGTACGCCGCAGTCAAGCCGACCACGCCGGTCGTTCCCACCAGAATACCCCACCAACTGTCCGAAATGGTAATGTCATTGCCAAACTCATCCAGGACACGCCACCGGCCCCACCCACCCCAACCGAACAACGGCCGCTGCATGGCCCGATCGACAATGATCTGATCATTCTCCAACCGCATGTTCAAGGAGCTCACCCGGTCCTCTCCGAGCCGAGCCGACCACTCCACCAGTTGGTGCCCATCCCATCCGGCCACGCGCAGCCCAATGTACCCGGCAGGGAAGAGCAGCAAAGCAAGCAACGCAAATCGCATACGGGTCAGATGCACAAACTCGGCCGCACCGATCAGCATGACCAGCAACAACGCCGCCCCTGTTGAACGCAGACCGATCGTCACCACGACCAAACCGATCGCGATCACCATCATCGGCACTCCGAGAATGGCTCTGACAACCTTCGCCCGCCAAAGAATCCATGCAACGACCGCCGTGGATGCCATCCATGCTCCCACGGCCAAGCCGTGCTGCATGAAGACCATCGGCCGCCAGCCGCCCCAGCGCCTAGCCATGATGAAGGAAGACGGGCGGAACCCGTAGAGCTGCACATGCAACTGCGGACTCATCACCGATTCCCACACGCACAGCGGAGCGTAGACAATGCCCCCGACCACAAATCCAACCGCAAGTTCCTTCACTGCGACGGGATCGTTGAACATCGTCCGCCCAAACCAATAGGCTACCCCCCATTCAAGAAATCGATATACGACAAACGAAGCCGCATCATACGCGCCCAACCCGTTAATCAAGGAACTCATGCCCGGGGCAATAAGAAATATAAAAAAAAATAAATCAACAGCCCGAGGTCTCCACGAGCAAATCTGAGGCATGGCAGCTAAGACCCCCGGGAAAAAAGCGCCCAAGCCAGCAGCCATCATTTTTGTGTAGTTCGGAAGGCCGGAGAGAACCAGACTCGCCTCTGGTAGAAAAAGATTGCCGCCAATAATCGAAATAATCACAACCCGGCGTACAGGCATCAATCCGACCAAAATAATCATCAGCAGCGGCCAGCCGAGAAGAATAATAAAGACGGAGGGAGAATAAGTCACGCCGATACTTCATTCATACGCCAAGAAAAATCGCTGTGATCCCGTACGCGGTGTAGCTCTTCCAAACAAACTGATTTGCCAGCAACGAAACACCTGACCATCATCGTGCCGAGGCGCCTGCCCGCCCCCCCGCCCCCCCCCCCCCCC
>CAZNZC010000017.1:0-67743 GCA_964577425.1 uncultured Phycisphaeraceae bacterium | reverse complement strand
CCCCCTTCCCCGTACTACATCACCACCCCCATCTACTATGTCAACGACCGCCCGCACATCGGGCACTGCTACACCACGCTGCTGGCCGATGTGGCCGCCCGGGCGCACCGGCTGATGGGGCGGGATGTCTTCTTCCTCACCGGCACCGACGAGCACGCCGAGAAGGTCGTCACCACGGCCAGGGACAAGGGCCTGACCCCGCTGGAGTGGGCGACCATCAACGCCGGGCGCTTCCGCGAGGCGTTCGCCTTCATGGGCTTCAGCCACAACGACTTCGTCCGCACCACCGAGGACCGCCACAAGGACCGGGCCAGCGCGTACATCCGGCGCCTGGTGGACTCCGGCGACATCGAGCTGGGCGACTACGAGGGCTGGTGGGACGGCTCGCAGGAGGAGTACCTCACCGAGACCACCGCCAAGGAGCACGACTACAAAAGCCCCGTCACCGGCAAACCGCTCGAGAAGCGCGTCGAGCAGAACTACTTCTTCCGCCTGGACCGCTACGAGGCGTGGCTGAGGGCCGAGATCGAGTCCGACCGCGTCCGCGTGCTGCCCGAGGCCCGCAAGAACGAGGTGCTCGGGCGCATCCGAACCGGCCTCAACCGCATCCCCGTCTCGCGCAGGATCAAGCCCGGCGACCCCGACTGGGGCGTGGTCATGCCCAACGACCCCGAGCACCGCGTGTATGTGTGGATCGAGGCGCTGTGCAACTACCTGACCATGGTGGACCAGCCCGACCGCCGGCGCTTCTGGCCCAAGGACAATCCCCTGGCCGTGCATCTGATGGCCAAGGACATCCTGTGGTTCCACGCGGTGATCTGGCCCGCCATGCTGCACGCGCTGGGCGAGCAGCCCCCGGCCACGGTCTACGCCCACGCCTACTGGATCGCCGAGGGCCGGAAGATGTCCAAGAGCCTGGGCAACTTCATCGAGATCGACCTGCTCCGCGCCTACGCCGACAAGTACAGCCTGGACGCCGTGCGCTGGTTCCTGACCACGCAAGGCCCGCTGGGCGCGAACGACGCCGACTTCGCCCACGCCCGCTTCGTCGAGGTCTACAACAGCGACCTGGCCAACAGCCTGGGCAACTCGGCCAGCCGCGTGGGCAACATGTTTGACAAGTATTTCCAGGGCGTCGTGCCCTGCGCCTGCGACGGCCGCTTCGGCTTCGAGGGCGGCAAGGCCCTGCAACTGGCCCTGGAAGCCCGCGCATCCACCGGCAAGCCCGCCGAGGGCGCGATCCGAACCTTTGACTTCGCCGCGCTGACTTCGGACGCCGTGCGGAACTACGCCGCCGCGATGGACCGCCTCGACCTCGAATCCGCGCTGGGCGAGGGTTTGAGAATCGTCCGCACCGTGGACGAGTTCATCACCTACTCGGCCCCGTTCACCCTCGCCAAGAAGATCGACCAGTTGGACAATGCCGACCGCGCCCTGGGCGCGATCCTCTACTCCTGCGCCGAGGCCCTGCGCATCGCCACCCTCCTCCTCGCCCCCGCCATGCCCACCAAGACCGCCGACCTCTGGCGCATCTGGAACTGCAACCACCTCAGCGACCCCGCCAACCCCGACTCCGGCTTCATCGCTCCGCTGGCCGAACTCGCCGCGTGGAACGGCCCCCACTCCATCGAGCCAGGGCAGACCATCGCCAAGGGCGACCCCCTCTTCATGCGCGCGGACGCGGCTGAACCCGCGCCCACGGGCGGGGTGTGATCGCCCATGCCGCTCTTCCCCCCTGACCTCTACCGCGTCGCGCCCGGCACGACCGTCCGCCTGGCCGACTGGAAGACCAACGACACCGGCGGCGTGGACCGCGCGCAGGCCGAGCAGCGCCTGGCCGACAACCTCGACGCGCTCCGGAAACTCCAGCACACCCTCTACGCCGAGCACCAGCGCTCCGTGCTCGTGGTGCTGCAGGCCATGGACGCCGGCGGCAAGGACTCGACCATCCGCCATGTCCTCGGCCCCCTCAACCCCCAGGGCGTGCAGGTCAAGGACTTCAAACGCCCCACGCCCGACGAACTCGCCCGCGACTTCCTCTGGCGCATCCACCTGCACACCCCCCGCAAGGGCCACATCCAGGTCTTCAACCGCTCGCACTACGAGGATGTCCTGGTCGTCCGCGTGGACAACCTCGTCCCCGAATCAATCTGGTCCGAGCGGTACGACATCATCAACGGCTTCGAGCGTGCCCTGACCCAGGCCGGCACCGTGATCGTCAAGATCTACCTCCACCTCTCGAAGGACGCGCAGCGCGCCAAGCTCGCCGAACGCCTCGGGCAGCCACACAAGCGCTGGAAGTTCGAGCCGGCCGACTTCGAGGCCCGCCGCAAGTGGAACGACTACATGAGAGCCTACGAGGACGCCCTGACCCGCTGCTCGATGCCCCACGCCCCCTGGCACATCGTTCCCACCGACACCAAGTGGCACCGCCTGCTGGTCGTCTCCGAGATCCTCCGCGCCACGCTCGAACGCATGGACCCCAGATTCCCCCAGCCCAAGATCGACCACGCCGAAGCCCTCCGCCTCCTCCAGGACATCGCCTGACCCGCCACCACCGACGACTCTTCTTCCTGTGGACCTGACATCCTGTCGGCATCTTCGCTCCGTCACTTCGTCTTTTCGTCTCCCCCCTCCTCCTCAGCGCCCTCCGCGTGATCTCCGCGAACTCTGCGTACAAAAAACTTCTCCTCATCCCCCCCTCCCCACCAGCGACCGGATCACCGACACCCCCGCGTACAGCCCCGCCACGCGCTCGCGTTCCACCACCCGCTCGGCGTACCGCGCGTTCAGCGCCACGATGCGGATCACCTCCTCCCCCGCCTCCCCCTCGATGAACACCCGCTTGAAGGTGCTCTCGTGGTCCGGCTCCAGGCGCACGAAGCAGTCCATCCCGCTGCGCACCTCCACCGCGGGCGAGAATACCACGATGTCCCCCGCCCGATAGTCCGGCTCCATCGAGTCGCCCACCACCCGGGCCGCGAAGGCGTCCGGGTCCGACACATCCGGCGCGCGCACATACTCGTCCGCCACCCGCGCCGGATACCCCAGGTCGGTGAACCCCGCCGGATACCCGGCGGCCACCCGGTTGATCAACGGGATCTCCACCGGCAACGCCGCGCGCACGCTCTCCATCACCGGCGTCTCGCGCTGCGCTGATCCCCCCGGCGACAGCCGCTCGATCAACGCCTCCAACGCCCCCGACCGGTACAGCTCGTCCAGCGACACCCCCGCCCGCGCCTCCTCCCCCAGCAGGCGCGCCAGGCGCTCGCCCGACCGCCCCCGCTCGCGCAGCTCGAACACATCCCGGCGCACCGCCCCCGGCGTGCGCTCCCACCGCGCCGCCCCCGCCAGCCCCCCCGCCCCCGCCTCCAGCCCCAGCGCCGCCTCCAGCCGCCCCACCATCGCCTCCGACGGCGGCCCCTTCACGCCCCGCTCCAGCCCCCACACATACGACTTGGCGCACCCCACCCGCTCGGCCAGCCCGTCCAGCGACAGCCCCGCCCCCGCCCTGGCCCGCGCCAGCGTCTGTCCAAACCCCCCCCTTTCCCCCCTCCGTCGCTCCGTCGCTCCGTCGCTTCCTCCCTCCCCCGCTCCCTTGGCCGCATCCCGGTTCACCTCGACCACGCTGCACCTCCGCCCTGTTCCGGCATCGGGAAACACCCCGATGACCGCGCCTGTGCGCCGTTTTGTGGACATACCAAACAGAACCCTTGCATCATCCCACACACACGGGTACAAATCAACCCTGTTCACCAAACAGAGAACGAAAAAGGGGGACCACCCGTGACCGCACAGCCCGATTCAACCCAGCCCCACCCCTTCCCCGCCCGACGCGGGGCCACCCCCACCGCCTGGCTCGACCGCCTCACCCCCCTCGACCTCCGCCGCCCCCGCGACACCCAGCCCGTGGACCTCATCCTGGCCCGCGTGGACTGGCTCGCCCCCGCCGAGCGTGACCTCGTGCTGACCGTCCTCCGCGACGCCCGCTCGATCTCGGCCATCGCCCGGGACACCGGCGCCAACCCGCGCGTGCTCCGCCGTTCCTTCGCCGGGGCCGTGGCCCGCCTGCTCGACGAGCGCACCGTCTACATCGCCGCCACGCTCCCCCGTCTCCGCGGCCTGCGCGCCAAGGTCGCCCGCGCCCACTACCTCCAGGGCCAGACCCTCCGCGCCATCGCCGACGCCGACCGCGCCAGCCTCCACGCCGTCCGCGCCCACCGGGTCGCCATCGAGTCGCTCTACGACGCCTACCGCAACCGCCGCAAGCCCCGCGCCCCCATCCCCACCACCCCCGACCGGAGCTGGCGATGACCAACCGCCCCACGACCCGACCGCTGCCCACCACCGACGCCGCGCCCACCCTCAGCGCCGACGCCCGCCGCGCCTGCGCCGCCTTCGGCCTCGTTCCACACTCCGAGGGTGGCACACCCAACGGTGGCACAGGCGTCCCGCCTGTGCTTCTTCCCTCTGTTCTCCACGCCATCTCCAAACCCGGCATCATCCTCCTCACCGGCCCCAGCGGCAGCGGCAAGTCCCGCCTCCTCCAAACCCTCACCACCGCACTCCCGACCCGCCTCATCATCCGCGTCGTCCCCCCGCGATCCCCGCACCGCGCCGCCTTCGACCTCGTCGCCGCCCACGCCCCGCCCGAGCAAACGCTCCCCGCCCTGGCCGCCGCCGGCCTCGCGGAACCCGCCCTCTGGGCGCGCCCCGCGTCCTGCCTGAGCGAGGGCGAGCGCGCCCGCCTGTCGCTCGCCGTCGCCATCGCCCGCGCCCGCCACGGCGACCTGGTGATCTGCGACGAGTTCGCCAGCAACCTCGACCGAGCCGCGGCCCAATCCCTCGGCGCGACCGCCTCCCGCTGGGCGCAACGCGCCGGCGTCACCCTGCTCGTCGCCACCGCGCACGAGGACATGCCCCGCTTCCTCGACACCGCCCACATCCTCGACGCCCGCACCAACACCCTCCTGCCCGGCCGCCCGCGCGATCCCATCGCCCTGCGCATCGAACCCGGCACGCTCCAGGATCTCGCCGCGCTCGCCCAGCACCACTACCGCGCCGGCCCGCCCGCCACCATCACCCGCATCCTCCGCGCGATGCGCGCCATGCCCGACGGCACGGACCACCTCGCCGCTGTCCTCGTGGTCTCCATGCCCGTGCTCAACGCGATCTGGCGACCCCTCGCCTGGCCCGGCCGCTTCAACACCGGCGACCGACGCGCCAACGCACGCGCTATCAACGACCAGCTCCGCTGCATCTCGCGCGTCATCGTCGCCCCGTCCTCCCGCGGCCTGGGCATCGCCGCTTCCCTCGTCCGCGCCTACATCGCCAACCCGGAAACCCCCTGCACCGAGGCCGTCGCCGCGATGGGCGCGTGCTGCCCCTTCTTCCGCGCCGCGGGCATGACCGAGTACAACCTCCCCCGCACCCCGCACGACGCCCGCCTCCACGACGCGCTGGAACACGCCGGCCTCACCCCCACCGACCTGCTGACACCGCGCCAACTCCCACCCTTCATCCAACAGGAACTCCAACGCTGGTCCAGACACGCCAAAGTGCGAACCACGCCGCACGCCCACGCCGCCACCCGCCTCCTCACCACCCCCCGCGCCTACGCCCACGACACCTCTTGTGGGGCCGACTTCCAGTCGGCCATTCCTCTCCCCTCCCCCTCCCTCTCCCGTCTCTGACGGGAGAGGGCCGGGGTGAGGGCTCCTCCTTCTACCCCCTCTTCCAACCCTCTTCCCCTCTCCCCTCTCCGTCGCTCCGTCCCTTCGTCGCTTCCCCCCAAGGAGCCATCCATGCCCACCCCACCCCCATCCCCCGACGCCCTCCCCGACACCCTGACCTTCTTCCTCACCCGTGCCCAACGCCGAGCCATCCTCAACCGCCTCAACACCAGAGCACCCAACCGCACCCAAGCCCTCCTCCGCGCCCTCAACATCCCCTCCGACCGTGGGGCCGACTTCCAGTCGGCCTTCCCCTCTTCCCCCCCTTCATCGCTCCGTCGCTCCGTCCCTCCGTTGCTTCCCACTCCCCCCTCCGCGCCCTCCGCGTGACCTCCGCGACCTCTGCGTTCAAAACCTCCCCCGGAGTGAACAATGCAAACCTTCCCAGGCCCCATCCCCACCACCGACGACGAACTCGCCGCCTGGCTCAAGCGCTGGCTCGACCTCGACTCCCCCCGCGCCGCCCTGCTCGATGGCAACCGCCCGCCCTTCGACTACCTCGCCCACGCCTTCTTCGAGGACCGCACCCCCCGCGACTGCGTCGTCTGGGCCAACCGCGGCGGCGGCAAGACCTTCCTCGGCGCCGTCGCCACCGCCCTCGACCTCGTCTTCAAGCCCGGCATCGAGATCCGCGTCCTCGCCGGTTCCCTCGAACAGGCCGGACGCATGCAGAATCACCTCCACGATCTCTTCGAACGCCCCGGCTTCGCCGGCATGGTCGATGGCCGCATCACCGAGCGCCGCATCCGCCTGACCAACGGATCGTCCGTCGAAACCCTCGCCCAGTCCCAGACCTCCGTCCGCGGCACGCGCGTCCAGAAACTCCGCTGCGACGAGGTCGAACTCTTCGATCCCGCCGTCTGGGACGCCGCCCAGCTCACCACCCGCTCCAAGGAGTGCGGCCCCGTCCGCGTCCGCGGCTCCATCGAGTGCCTCTCCACCATGCACATCCCCCACGGCCTCATGCACGCCCTCGTCGCCGGCGCGATCAAGGACAACGCACGCCGCCTCTTCCGCTGGGGCGTGGTCGATACCCTCGGCCCCTGCCCGGACGAACAACACCAGTGCCTGACCGACGACGACTGCTGCCCCCTCGCCCCCGAGTGCGCCGGCCTGGCCAAGGCCCGCGACCGAAAGGGCGAACCGCCCGGCCACATCCCCGTCGCCGACGCCGTCGCCATGAAGACCCGCGTTTCCCTCGACACCTGGAACGCCGAGATGCTCTGCCTGCGCCCCAGACGCTCCGATTCCGTCCTGCCCGAGTTCGACCCGCGCCTCCATGTCATCGAGCGCCTGCCCGACGACGCGCCAGGCTGGCCCGTCTACGCCGGCATGGACTTCGGCATCCGCAGCCCCACCGTCGTGCTGTGGGCGCGCCTGTCCCCGGCCGGCGTGCTCTTCATCTACCGCGAATACCTCGAAGCCAACCGCACGCTCGAAGACCACGCCAAAGCCATCCTCCAAGCGCCGGAACGCCCCGTCTGGATCGGTGCCGACCCTGCCGGCCGCGCCCGCAATACCCACTCCGGAAAAACGGATGTCCAGCTCCTGACCGAGCGCGGCCTCAAACTCGAAACCGCCATCCACTCCGTCGTCGCCGGCATCGACATGCTCCGCGCCCGCCTCCGCCCCGCCCACGGCACGCCGCGACTGTTCATCACACGCGACTGCCCCCGCCTCATCGAATCACTCGAACGCTACCACTACCCCGCCGACCCCGAGAGCCAATCCCCCGAAAAAGACGGCCACGACCACGCCCCCGACGCCCTCCGCTACCTCATCCAGAACCTCGACGCCGGGTACACCACCACCAAATCCAACTACACCACCTGGTCCGGCCACCCGAACTCCCCTTCTCCCTCTCCCGCCGGGGGGGCCGGCGGGAGAGGGCCGGGGTGAGGGCTCCTTCTCCTACCACTTCTCCCAACCCTCCTCCGCTCCCCTTCCCCCCAATCCCCCTCCGCGTGCCTCTTCAAAAGGAGCCCCCGATGCACCCCGACACCCCCGACTGCCTCGCCCGCTTCACCCCCGAAGAACTCAGCGAGAAGGTCCACGCCCTCATCGAGGACTGGTCCAGCCCCACCCTCTCGCCCATCGGCCTCTGCCGCGCGCACGACCTCACGCTCGTGCAGATCAGCGCGATCATGCAACTGCCCATGTTCAACAACATCCTCGAACACATCGAGACCATCCAGGCGGCCCGCCGCGCCCACATCGAACGCAAGGCCGCCGACCTCGCCCTCGACCGCCTCTGCTACCTCGCCCACCAGACCCCCACCAGCGCGGCCTCCTGCAAGGAGATCCGCCTGGCCGTCAAAGCCATCCTCGAACTCGTCGCCCCCCCTTCCCCCGGTGGCCCGGCCCGGGGGGGCCGAGCCGGGTCTTCCCAAACCCACGATGAGTCCTCGAAGCGGGTGGGTGGGGTTCCCCGTGACGCCGCCGATGCAATCGGCGGATTCCCCCCTCCCTCTCCCGCCGGGGGGGCCAGCGGGAGAGGGCCGGGGTGAGGGCTCCTCCTTCTACCACTTCTTCCAACCCTCCTCCCCTCCCCCCCCCAATCCCCCCTCCGCGTCCTCCGCGTGATCTCCGCGAACTCTGCGTACAAAAATCCTCCCCCTGTTCCCCGATCCCTCCCCCCTCCGTCGCTTCGTCCCTCCGTCGCTTCCCCCACCTCACGCCGCCCGCCGCTTCCCCTCGATCAACCCCGCGCAGGTGTCCACCAGCACGCCCCAGTCGATCGGCTTGGTCAGGTGCGCGTCGCAGCCCGCGTCCACGCAGGCCCGGTGCTGGTCCTCCGTCGCGTGCGCCGTCAGCGACACCACCGGCCCGCGCCACCCCCAGCCCCGCAGCGCGCTCACCAGCCCCGCCCCGTCCAGGCGCGGCATGTCCCAGTCCGTCAGCACCAGGTCCACCCGCCCGCCCTCGCCCTTGACCATCGCGTCCAGCGCGGCCTGCCCGTCCGGGTGCTCGACCACCTCCGCCCCCGCCCGCGTCAGGATGAACCGCAGCAGCCTCCGATTGTCCGCCCCGTCCTCGGCCACCAGCACCCGCCGCCCAGCCAGCGGCCCCGCCGGCGCGAACTCCCCCGTCCGCCCGTCCGCGGCTTCCTCATCCGCCGCAACCGCCCCGTACGGCAGCGCCGCCGTGAACACCGACCCGCGCCCCGGCTCCGACTCCACCGTGATCGACCCGCCCATCAGCTCCGCCAGATGCCCGCTGATGGCCAGGCCCAGCCCCGTCCCCTCGCGCCGCTTGGCCATCGACCCGCCCACCTGCGAGAAAGGCTGGAACAGCCGTGAGATCTGCCCCGCGTCCATCCCCGGCCCGGTGTCCTCCACCCGCACGACCATCATGCCGCGGGAATCGCCGACCGTGACCGTCACCGCCCCGTGGTCGGTGAACTTCACCGCGTTGCCGATCAGGTTCAGCAGGATCTGGCGTGTCCGGGTCGGGTCCATCATCACCCGACGCGGCAGCGTCTCGATCCCCGTGATCTCCAGCCCGATCAGCTTGTCCCGCGCCCGCTGGCGCAGCGGCGCGGCCGTCGTGCGGAACAGCTCGTGCACATCCATCTCCACCGGCTCGATCGTGATCGCCCCCGCCTCGGCCTTGGACATGTCCAGCAGGTCGTTGATGAGCGCCAGCAGATGGTCCGCGTTGTGGCGCACCGTCGTGATCGCCTCGTCCCGCTCGGCCTCGCCCACCCCCCGGTCCGTCGCGATCCCCACGAACCCCATGATCGCCGTCAGAGGCGTGCGCAGCTCGTGGCTGATGTTCGCCAGCAACGCCGACTTGTGCCGGTTCGCCCGCTCCGCCGTCGCCCGGTGCCGCTCGACCTCCTCCGCGTGCCGGAACAGCCGGCGCGACACCCACCACGCCGCCACCCCCGCCAGCACGCTCAGCGCCGCGCACGGCAGCAACGCCCACCGCGCCGCGCGGTCCACCCCCGCCAGGCGCGCCCGGTACTCGTCCGCCGACACATCCACGCCCACCACCCCGTCCACCGTCCCGTCCGCCAGACGCACCGGCGCGAACCCGCTCAGAAAAGTCCCCCAGGCGTCCGTGTGCGGCTCCGGCGTCACCATCACCCGGCCCTCCCGCACCGCCTTCCACGCCACCGGGTCCGGGTTCTCGTACAACTCCATCAGAAAGGAATGGTCCTCCACCCCGTCGCCGTCCGCGTCCCCGATCGGCGTGCCGTCGAGCACGAAGTGCAGCCCGTCCCCCACCGGACGCAGCGTGTAGACGAACCGCACGCCGTCCGTCGCCCGGATCACCTCGGTCAGCGGCTCGGCCAGCGCGCGGTAGTCGCCCGAATCCTCCTGCGCCGGCTCGGTCAGCGTTGCGTGCGCCCCCGCGTCCACGGTGGCCGCCACGGCCACCGCGAGCCGCGCCAGGTTGTCCCGGACCTCGTGGTCGATCGCGCTCAGCGCCGCCCGGCGCACCCCGGCGATGGACACCAGCGTGGCGAACAGCAGCAGCCCCGCCCCGCCGATCCCGATCGCGGCCGGGCCGGCGATGCGCCCGAGGGGCGGGGCGGTCGGCGCGGGTTGGGCGTCGGGGTCATGCAACCGGTTGTCCTCCCGTCAGGGGGGGGATGGGGGTCGGATGGTCAGGGGTTGGCGAACGGGTTCAAGCGGCGGCCTCGTCGTCCTCATCGTCGAGCCGGTCGCCGAACTGGGCCTCGAGTTCGGCGAACGCATCGTCCGCGAGCTGGCGCTCCGACCTGGTGAACCGCTCGGCCCAACGCTGGGGACGGACATTGGACGGGGTGTCCGGGCGTTCGCGCCAGTCGTCGGCGTTGGCCAGGTTCAGCTCGCTGGGCATGGTCTTGCGGTAGCCCAGCAGCCGGACCACCTCGAGGACATCGGTCCAGGTGGGGAACATCCGGTCGTTGGACTTCTTGAAGGCGTCGATGGCCATCAGGAACAGGAACTGCTCCGTGGTCATCTCGCCTTCCTCGGCGGATTTGGTGAACTCGCTCAGCCGGCGTCCCGGCCCGCGGGCGCGCTCGGCCCCGGTGACCAGGTCCTGCTTGGGCGTCACGCCGGCGCGCGGGTCGAGGCCGAGGCGCCGGTCCACCACGGTGCCCGGCGGGGGCGTGCCGTCGCGGTTGCGGCGTCGATCACCCTGGCGGCGTTCCGGCTGGCTGGCGCCCATCGACGACCTCCCGGGAGTGCGGTCCGGGAACGCGCCGACAATGACGCGGGCTGGTCAGCCCCGGACGCAAGGCTCACAGGTCGTCGTCATCGTCGAGATCGGGTTCGGCTTCCCCGGCCTCCTCGTCCTCGTCGTCGAAATCGTCGGAGTCGTCGGCCTCATACTCGTCATCATCCTCGTCGTCGGACTCGAGGAAGTAGCTCTCGTCCTCGTCCAGGTCGTCGTCGAAGGCGACGACCGTGTGATCGGACCAGGGGGAGGGTTCCTCGGGCGCGCCCGGCTCGAGCAGGGCGGTGTCGGAGCGGTCGTCGTGGTGTCCTGAGAACATCATGTCTTCAAACCTCCAGGGCGTCTGTCAGTGGCTCTTCCGGCAACGGACCCGGCCGGGCGTGCCGGGCAGGACCCGCCCGGCGCGCCGTAGCGTAAGCGATGGCGCGGGCGTGTCAACCGTCCGGCGGCCTCGGACGAAAATTCCATGCCCGGCCGATCTACACTGGCCCATGCCCGACGCCCCCCCGCCCCCCCCTCCCCCCGCTCCTCGCCCCGGCTCCCGTTCGTCGGAGCCGGTGCCGCGGAGTCCGGATTATCTGGCGGGCGGGCTGGCGGTGGCGTGGCCGGGGCTGGGGCACATCGTGCAAGGGCGGACGAGGCGGGGCGTGCTGGCGATGGTCGGGGTGCTGGGGCTTTTTCTCTACGGCTTGTTCATCGGGGGGATCGACGCGGTGGACTCCCGGGAGGACCGGATCTGGTACTTCGGGGCGGCCCTGGTCGGCCCCCTGGCGTGGGGGACGGACTGGGTCCACCAGAACCACTTCAAGGCGGCGGACCCGGGGAACGGTCGGTTGCGGACGGGCTGGCCGGACGAGGTGCGGGACACCGGCGGCGGGCGGGCCGTGTGGCGGCCCGCGACGCAGGCGGAGCTGGACGCGGGCAAGGGGCCGCCGAACGAGAAGGGGCTGGGGCGGCTGAACGAGATCGCGATGCTGTCGATCGCGCTGGCGGGGATGCTCAACTTCATCGTGTTCCTGGATGCGTTGATCCCGGGGCGGGGGGGGAAGGCTTCGGGCAAGGCCGGGGCGGCGGAAGGGATGGCCTCGTGATGGCGACCGTCTTCATCGATCCGATCCAGGCGCACGACGCGTGGTACCTGATGATCGTGCCCATGGTGGTGTTCATCGCGATCGGGTACAAGGCGGTGCGGACGAACCGCATGGAGGACTACTGGCGCGAGGTGCTGGTGTTCACGCTGCAAGTGCTGGGCGGCATGGCGCTGCTGGCGGTGGCGTTCATGGTGGTGGTGAATGTGCTGGTGCCGTGGCTGGCGCCGATGTGAGGGGGGGAGAAGAAGGGATTGGGGATTGGGGATCAGGCATCAGGGGGAGGAGAGGAGGAGGAGGAAGGAGGGAGAAGAGAAGAAGAGGGGGAGAGGAGGAGTGGAAGAAGTGGTATGACGAGGAGCCGTCACCCCGGCCCTCTCCCGCTGGGAGCGGGAGAGGGAGGGGGGGAGTCCTCTGAAGCGGGGGAATTGGTTGGGGATCGGGTGTTTTTGCTGATGGCGGGGCGGGCGGGGGCCGATGGTGAGGGTCCGGAGGGGTGGGACTTCCGGGAGTCGATCATGCTTGTCAGACCGGATATGGGTGATGCCGACCGCCGCCGGTTTCCGCGTGCCGATGCGGAGATCGCTTGCAAGCTGCGCCGGGATGCGCGGGCCTTGTTCACGCCGGGGCGGACCACGAATGTGTCCTGCGGCGGGGCCGCGCTGGAGCTGAGCGGGCCGCGGCGGGCGGAGGTGGGCGAGCGGGTGGCGGTCGCGTTTGAGCACGCGGCGTGCCCGGTGACACGGTCGGTCCAGATGGTGACGGGGACGGTGGTTCGGGCCGGGCTTTCGTTGAACGGGGTGCAGCGGGTTGCGCTGGCGTTTGATGTGCCGCAGATGGGGCTGGAGGCTCTGGAGCGGCGCGGGGCGGCGTGAGTGTCGGCCCGGGTTGGCGGGTGCCGCGGTTCATTATCGGGCTTGCTTTGAGGGGAACCCCACGATTCGAGGACTCGTCGTGGGCGTGTTGGGGGGGAGTGGAAGTTGGGGGGCAGGAATCCCCCGATTTCATCGGGGGCGTCACGGACTGATCGGATGGCCGACTGGAAGTCGGCCCCACGGGGGGAGGCACATGAGAACGGTTCTCGGTGGCCGCGTACGCTGTTCGATGGAACACTGTGGGTTCGCCCGGGCGGCTGGCCCGGGGTTCGTGACCCAGCGGGTAGGAGGCCCCCATGCCGCACATCATCGCCGAGCCGTGCATCGGCACCAAGGACACTTCCTGCGTCGACGCCTGCCCGGTGGACTGCATCCACCCCACCAAGGACGAGGCCGACTTCGCCACCACCGATCAGCTCTACATCGACCCGGACACCTGCATCGATTGCGGCCTGTGCGTGGACGAGTGCCCCGTCCACGCGATCTATCAGGATGAGGACCTGCCGAAGGAATGGTCGAACTATGTCCAGATCAATCTGGATTATTACAAGAACAAGTGAGATGGTCCGGCTCGCCGAGCCGGGGCTTCCAAGCCCCCTCCCCCCCAACCGACCCGACCGGGGTCGGTTTTTCATGCCTCTTTCTCTTCACTCCACGCGGAAGCGGTAGGCACCGGACCCGACCTCCAGCCGCACCCAGCCGTCCAGTGCTTCGACCGCGTTCACGCCGCGTGCGGATGCCGCGGGCCTGCCCGATTCCGTGACCAACGGGCCGTGCTGCGCCGGTAGCCACACGACCGCTTCCGCGTTCGCGGGGATCTCCACCTCCATCACGAACGGGCGTCGGCCTTGGGCGTTTGCTTGTTCCCATCGCCAGGAGGCGGCGAACTCGCCGCGCACGGAGCGGTGGCGTGCCCGCGCCCACTCGAACGCGCGGGTGGCCGTGGGCTTGAACTCGGCGCGGGTCCAGCCCGGTTCGAGGGGGCGGAGGCCGGCCACGCCTTCGTACATCCAGCGGCCGCAGGAGCCGAGGGCGTAGTGGTTGAACGAGTTCATTGTCACATCGGGGTGCGGGCCGGTCTCGGGGGTCCAGCCGTTCCAGCGTTCCCAGATGGTGGTGGCCCCGTGCTTGACGGAGAAGAGCCACGACGGGAACTCGTCCTGGAGCAGCAGGCGCGCGGCCGCATCGGCGCGGCCGTGCTCTTCCAGCACATGCAGCAGGTGGCTCACGCCCACGAAGCCGGTGGAAAGCTTCCAGCCCTCGGCCTCAATATCGGCCACCAGCCGCTCGGCGGCCCGCGCGGCGGCGGCGTCGTCCAGCAGGCCGAATCGCAGCGCCAGCACGGAGGCCGTCTGGGTGTCGCCGTGGATGCGGCCGTCTTCTCTCACATACCGCTCGTTGAACGCCGTCCGGATCGCCTTGAACAGCGCCCGAGCCTCCGCCGCCTCGTCCGCCCGGCCCAGCGCTTCCATCGACCGCGCCAGCAGATCGGCCGAGTGCGCGAAGTACGCGGTGCCGATCAGGTCCTTGGGCGTGTTCGCGCCGATGGAGAGCCAGTCGCCGTAGTCGTTGCCTCGATCGCGGTCACGGATCAGCCCGGTGCTGTGCTCCCGGCACCACGCCACCCAGGCCTTCATCGAGTCCGCGGCCTCGGCCAGCACCCGCTCGTCCCCCGTGGCGCGGTAGACCTCCCACGGCACGACCGTGCCCGCGTCGGCCCACGCGGGCGTGCCGTAGGTCAGGCCGAAGGTGGCCGGGGCGACATCCGAGTGCGCCCCGTCGGCCCGCTGCGCGTCGATCACATCCACCATCCACTTGCGCATGAAGGCCGCCGCGTCGGCGTTGTAGAGCGCGGTGGGCAGGAACACCTGCGCATCGGCCGTCCACCCCATGCGCTCGTCGCGCTGCGGGCAGTCGGTCGGCACGCTCAGGAAGTTGCCGCGCATGCCCCACACGATGTTGGATTGCAACTGGTTCACCCGCTCGTCCGAGCAGGCGAACTCGCCGATGATCGGCGTGTCGGTGCCCAGCACCACGCCCGTCACGGCGTCCAGCGAGGGTATATCCGTCAGGCCGGTCAGCTCCACATAGCGGAAGCCGTGGAAGGTGAACGAAGGCCGCCATTCTTCCCCCCCGCCCCCGCTGTTCCCGCGGCACACATATACATCCGTCGATGGCGCGGCCCGGAGATTGCCCGTGTAGATCGTGCCGTCCGGGTTGAGCATCTCGCCGTGGCGCAGCGTCACGACCGTGCCCGCGGGAGCGTTCAGCCTCAGCCGCGCCACGCCCACCATGTTCTGGCCCAGGTCGAAGGTCCACCGGCCGGGCTTTGGCTCGGTCAGCGCGATGGCCGGCAGCTCGGCCAGCACGCGCACCGGCTCGCAGATGTCCGCCTCCAGCACGCGGCTTTCCTCCCGCGTCGTGACGCGCGCCCACCCGGAATCGTCGAAGCCCGGCGCATCCCACCCGTCGATCGCCGCCCGCGCGTCGTAGACCTCGCCGTCCATCATGTCCGCCCACGCCCACGGGCCGCCGCTGCGCCTCCAGTCCCCGTCGGACAGCACCCGCTGCCGCCGCCCGTCGGCGTACTCGATGTCCAGCGCCAGGCGCAGCGCGGGGCGCTCGCCGTAGAACCCGTAGGCTCCGAACAGCCCCACATGCCCCGCGAACCACCCCGGCGCGACCACCGCCCCCAGCGCGTGCTCGCCGGGCGTCAATCGCTCCGTGATGTCGTACACCTGGTAGCGCACGCGCTTGCGATAGTCCGTCCACCCCGGCGCGAACGACTGATCGCCCACTTTGGCCCCGTCCAGGCTCAGCTCGTAGATCCCCAACGCCGTCGCGTACACCCGCGCCCGCGCCACGGGACCGTCCACGGTGAACCCGCGCCGCAGATACGGCACGCTCCCCCGCGGCACGCGCAGGCGCGAACCCTCCGGCTCCTCCATGCGCACGGGGCGGCCGTCGAGATCGCCCCACACCACCAGCCGCTTGCGCTGCCCGAAGGCCGGATCACCGCCCAGGGTGTCGTTGTTCACCACGAACGAGCCGTCCTGTTCGAGCAACGCGGCCACGCGCTGCGTCACATCCGCGCCGTCGTTCAGGTCCGGAAGATCCCCCGGCCCGTACACCGCCGAGCGCACGGTGAACACACCCGGGCGGACCCCCGCGTCGATCCACGCCGCGCCGTCCCAGTCGGCTTCGGTCGGCAGCCCCATTTCCCACCGCGCGGGCTTGCTCCACGCCCCCGGAAGACCCCGCTCATCCCACAAACGCACCGACCACCAGCGGACGGCGCCCGCGCCGAGCGGCGCGCCCCCGTACTCGGCTGCCGAGTCGGAGGACGCGACCCGGCCGCTGTCCCACCCGTCCGCCTCACCCTCCGCCCCCCCCACGCGGATCTGGTAGGCCGTCTGACGCACGGCCCGCGCGTCCGCATCGGCGTGGACTTCCCAGGTCAGGCGCGGGCGTTCGGCCTCGATGCCCAGCGGCGTGTCCAAGCCCTCGCAGCGCAAGCGCTCGGCACGCACGCCTCCCCCAGCGCACCCCATCGACAGAACCATCCACACGCCGCAAACCGCTGTGATCCATCGCCGCATGTTGCGCCTCCCGGGAGGGGCACCGTACCGCATGACGGTGGAGTATGCAAACCAGGGGACCCGTGTGGAGAAGGGATCGGGGATCAGGAGAGGAGTCTTTGTACGCAGAGTTCGCAAAGATCACGCGGAGGACGCGGAGAGAGGGGATTGGGAAAAGGATGGGGAGACGGAGAAGAAGAGAGTTGGAAGAAGGGGTAGAAGGAGGAGCCCTCACCCCGGCCCTCTCCCGCTGGAAGCGGGAGAGGGAGGGGGGGACGCCTGTGCCACAGTTCTAAGGCAGGAGCGTGGCGGCGGCGCGGCCGACATAGACGGGGCTGACGGGGTCCGCGCTGAACTCGGCGTGGGTGTCGCTGAGACCGACATCCTTCGGCGTCAGGTCGCGGCGGGCGTCGAAGTCCTTGAGCTGGACGCGGTCTTCGCCGTGGACGACGGCGGCCAGGCGGGCGGACTGTTTCTCGCCGTCGGCGAGCAGTTTTTTGAGGTTGCGGGTGCTTTTGTAGGACACGCGGGCGTGCATCGGGCGGACGCCGCCGGTGGCGGGGGCGTAGCGTGCCGCGCTCCACGGCTTGGCCTGGCCCGCCTGCACATACGCATCGGCCTCCACGCCGCGGCGGAGGTCCGCACTCAGGCGGCTGACCTGGGCGTCGCTCGACTCGTCATCCGCGCCGACCACGAAGACCTCCGGGCGCACCGACGCGGGGCGGCGCGAGACCGCCTCCATCAACTCCGCCCCCCGCGGCATCAGTCCCTTGTCCTCCAGCAGCAGCGACACCACGACATCGCCCATCGCGAAGCCGACGGCGGGAGTGGGCGGACCGCCCATCAGTTCGATGAGCTTGTCGTACCGCCCGCCGCCGGCAATGGCACGCTCGCCATCGGCGAGAACCTCGAAGACGGTGCCGGTGTAGTAGGCGAGACCGCGGACGATCGAGGGGTCAGGTCGAATCCACTGCTGCAGGCGATATGACTCGAGCCATTTCTCTAACCAATTGAACTGAATTTTTGCTTGCCAACAAAGCTGATCGGCACGGTCTCGCGTCTCTTTCAGAGATTCGAGCTTGGTGTAGTACTTGAACGGCTGTGGATCGTTACTGATCTTGAACTCAAGATCAGTAATTTTTTTACTGAATTTTATCAGTGCGTTCGGCCCTGCCGTATCCACTGCAAAATGATGCATACCAGAGTTGCCAGAGACTTGCCTGAATATATCTTTAGCAATACTGACTCCGAGCTTTTTACGCCTTGCTTCTGTATAAAAATCCATCTCCTTGATTTTTTTGACACGATCGAGCAACTCAAGCCAGCGATCTGTATCTTTACTCTTTGCTCCAAAACTAGCGAGCATAGCTTCGCTCGATTGCCTGCTGTTGACATGAATGGGCGATAGCGATTGCTCAAGGCCGAATGCCGTCATTGCAGCAGCGCAGCACTCCACACACTCCGCATCCATCCACGCCTTCGCCTTTGCGACCTCTGCGGAATCCTCCGCGTCCTCTGCGTTCCCTCCCCCTCCTGATCCCCCCAGATCCCCCGGCAGCCCGATCACATCCACATTCCACTGCAAGAACTCGCGCAGCCGTCCGCGTTGGGGGCGTTCGGCGCGGAAGTAGGGGCCGCCGGTGAACCATTTGCAGGGCTTGGGCAGGCTGCCCGCTTTGGCGGCGAACATGCGGGCGAGGGTGGGGGTGAACTCGGGGCGCATGGCGTAGGGGGCGCGGCCGGTGGCCTGGACCTGGGCCACCTCTTCAGGGGCCTTGCCGCTGTAGGCCTGGAAGAGTTCGCCGAGGATGCCCTCGCCGCTCTTGACGGCGTACAGGTCCGTCGTCTCGAAGGTGGGGCCGTGGATCTCCTCGAAGCCGCAGCGGATGGAGGCGTCGCGCCAGGACTGTTCGAGGTAGCGGCGTTTGAGGGCGTCCTCGGGGTAGAGGTCGCGCGTGCCCTTCGGAGAGGTGATCCTGGAAACGGATTTGCCGGACCCGGGGGTTGACATCGGTGGTAGGGTATCCATCGCCATCCGACCAGCCCGCTTCCCTCCCCGGCCGCGCTCCCCCTTCCGCACGCCCGGCCCGAACCGGGCCGCCCTTCCGCACGGACAGACCCCGTCTTTCTCACGAGGAACCCCCGTTTGGACGCCATCCGCACCGTACTCTGGATTTCGGGACTGCTGGCCATCGCAACCTTCATCGGGATGCTGGTCTATGCCCCCATGCCGGGGGGCGGGCGGAATGGGCGGGGGGCGGCGGCGATGCCGGTGAGCGCGGAGGAACAGGGCGGCCGCATCCGGCGGGCGATGGGGGAGGGTCGGCACGCCGCGGCGGTGAGCATCGCCGCCCAGACGGTCGAGCAGTTCCCGGATGACCCGGAGGCGTGGCTGTGGCAGGTGCGGGTGCAGCACGCGCTGGGGCACGAGGCGGGGGCGCGGGCGGCGGGTGAGCGGCTGCTGCGGGCGACCGAGGCGGGACCGATCCCCGGGGGTGTGCTGGAGCAGGGCGTGCGCGCGTCGCGTTTGGGGTGGGCGTATTGGGTTCTTTCCCGGCAGGAGATCGCCCGCGAGCACTTCATGGACGCGGCGAACCTCTTCGGCCTGACGCCCATGGGGCTGCTGGACGAGGGCCAGCGGCAGTACGCCCTGGCCGGGTTCCTGGCGATGGGCGGGCGGCCCGAGCGGGCGGCGGAGCACTTCGCGTTGGCGGTGGACGCGAACTATCGCGGGGACGGGGGCTGGTGGAAGGTCGATCCCGCGCTGGCGTCGATCCGCGGGCAGCGGGCGTATCTGGACGCGGGGGTGGTGCTGCAACGGCGCGAGGAGGAGCGGGAGCGGCGGCGGATGGAACGCATGAACCCGCCCGGTCCGGTTTCTCCCGCTACCCCAGATAACCCTGCCGCCGGTGTCGGGGAGCCGATCCCGATGCCCCACGGCGCGCGCTCGCGGGTGCCCGATGGGGGGCCGTGAAGCGGCGGGGTCCGCCTACGATCGGGTTCCCATGCCCAGCATCACCATCAACGGCGTGCGTTGCGAGTTCACCCCGGGTGAACGGATCATCGATATCGCCAACCGCGCCGGTGTCGAGATCCCCCAGTACTGCTATCACCCCGGGCTGTCGGTGCCGGCGCAGTGCCGCATCTGCCTGGCCGAGATCCACGCGCCCAACCCCCGCAACGACAACCGGCTGGAGCCCCTGATGGGCGGCAAGCTCCTGCCGACCTGCGCCACCGACGCCGCCGACGGCATGGTGGTCTACGCCGACAGCCCCAAGTCCGTGGCCAACCAGAAGGCGGTGATGGAGTTCCTGCTCATCAACCACCCGCTGGACTGCCCGGTGTGCGACCAGGCGGGCGAGTGCTCGCTCCAGGATTTCTCGTACCGGTACGGGCGGTCTTCCTCGCGCTTCCAGGAGCAGAAGGTCAAGCAGCCCAAGAAGGACCTGGGTCCGAATGTGCTGATCTACTCCGACCGCTGCATCATGTGCACCCGGTGCGTGCGCTTCGCGCGCGAGGTGGCGGGCACGGGCGAGCTGATGATCGACGGGCGCGGGAACAAGTCGCAGATCGACATCTTCCCCGGCATCGCGCTGGACAACGACCTCGCCGGCAATGTGATCGACCTGTGCCCGGTGGGCGCGCTGCTGGACAAGGACTTCCTGTTCGCCCAGCGGGTGTGGTTCCTCAGGTCCACCCCCGGCATCGACCCCCTGACCAGCTCCGGCGACAACATCTGGATCGAGCACAACCAGGGGAAGGTCTACCGCGTCAAGCCGCGTGAGAACGCGGAGGTCAACACCTGGTGGATCTCCGACGAGGTGCGCTCCGGCTGGAAGTTCGTCCACGCGGACAACCGCCTGCAAACGCCGATGCGCCGCGTCCACGGCACGCTGGTCGAGTCGGAATGGCCCGCCGCGTACCGCCACGCCATCGAGACCCTCCGCGCCGGCCCGCTGGCCGTGGTCGTCTCGCCGTTCCTGACCTGCGAGGAGGCCTACCTGCTCGCCAAGCTCGGCCGGGCCATCGACCCCGCGGCCCGCTTCGCCATCGGGCCGGTGCCGCACCGGGGTCAGGACAAGTCGTTCCCCAACCCGGCCGCGGGCAGGCCCTTCGTCACCCGCGCCGAGAAGGCCCCCAACGCCCGCGGCGTGCGGCGCGTGCTCGAATCGATGGGCGGGTGCGACTCGTTCGACACCTTCCTCGACCAGTGCCGCGCCGGGCAGGTCGGTTCCGTGCTGCTCACCGGCAACTACCCGAGCGAGTGGACGACCGCCGACGCCCTGGCCGCCCTGAAGAACACCCGGCTGGTGCTGCTCGACACCCACGCCGGGCACGCCGAGGCCGCGGCCCAGGTCGTGCTGCCGTCGTCCACCTTCGCGGAGAAGGCCGGGACCTTCGAGAACTTCGCGGGCGTGCTCCAGGCGTTCGAGCGGGCCATCCCCACCCAGCACCAGTCCAAGGCCGAGGCGCAGATCGCCCTGGACCTGCTGGCCGTGCTGCACGGCGACCGTCTGCTGGAGCACACGCCCGGCTTCGGCGCGGCCATCGTGGACGAGCAGCCCGGCCAGGTGCCCGGCGCGACCGACGCCGTGAATCTGCCCCGCGGCCCGCTCTACGACGCGGACGCGGTGCGCGAAGAGATGAGCGCCATCCCCGACCTGGCCGTGTTCACAGCCGAGGTGCGGCGTCCTGCGGAGACCGAGCAGGTGCAGCCCGACATGGCGCTGGTGGAGCTGTGAGCTTCGACCTGTTCTTTGTTCGTCCTGATCCCTCCGGCCGCACGGTGGAGCAGAAGAATCCGTTTACGGGTCAGGTCGGCGCCGCCCCCGCGATGCTTCCGCTCGCCCCCGGGGACTTTGAGCGCCTCGCCGTCCACCTCAGCGCCATCGGCATCGGCGACCCACCCGCCCCGGGCAACCTCACCATCAACGCCGTGAGCGACGGCTGGGATTTCAACCTCGACCCCGAAGGCGGCAGCGCCGGGCTGTCTCGTGTCACCCCTGACTCCCTGGCGATCGTCCTCATGGCCCTGATCGCGCTGATCGACCACGGCTACGCCATCTTCGCCCCTGGCGTGGATTCCAACCGTCCCGAGCCGCTCGACCAGCAACTCTTCAAGGCGCTCGGCCTGAACGCGCATCACGCCGGGCAGGTCCGCGCCCATCTCGACCCCACTTCATGACGCAACCGCAGCCGCTCCCTTGCAGTCGCGGCTTGTAGAGGGCCTTCGTCTACTTCCCCCCCATCACCTGCAGCACGATCCCGGTGATGTAGCTCGAGTCCGCGTTCGACGCCAGGAAGACATACGCCGGGGCCAGTTCTTCCGGCTGTGCCGGGCGGCCCATCGGGGACGAGCCGGTCTCGTTCCCGAACCCGGCCACATCCTTCGCCGTCAGCCCCTGGTCGGCCACATTCAGCGGCGTCCACACCGGGCCTGGCGCGACCACATTGCAGCGGATGCCCTTGTCCATCAGCTCTGCCGCCAGCGACTTCGTGATCGCGTGGATCGCCCCCTTCGTTGCTCCGTAGTCGGAAAGCCGTTCGCTGCCGTCCATGCCCACCACCGAGCCGGTGGCGATGATCGACGACCCCGGCCTCATGTGCGGCACCGCCGCGCGGCACAGGCGCAGATAGGCGTACACATTCACCTTCATGGTGCGGTCCAGCTCGTCCTCGCTCAGATCCTCGATGTTCTTGCGGTTCTGCCAGGCCGCGTTGTGGACCAGGATGTCGATGCCGCCCAGCTCGGTCACCGCCGTCTTCACGATGTCGTCGGCGTACGCCGCGTCGGACAGGTCCCCCTCCATCACCACGCACTGCCGCCCCAGTTTTTCGATCGCCGCCCGCGTCTGCCCGGAATCGCGCCGCTCCTCGGGCAACGCCGTGATGAGCACATCCGCGCCCTCCCGCGCGAACAGGTACGCCACCGACCGCCCGATGCCCGAGTCGCCCCCCGTGACCACCGCCCGCATTCCCCTGAGTTTGTCGGCGGGCCGGTACGACCCGCCCCGCCACTCCGGGCGCGGCTTCATCTCCGCCTCAACGCCCGGACTTTCCTGGTGCTGCGCCGGGAAGGGCGGCGACGAGTACCTGTTCTTCGGCGTCGTCAGCCGGCCCGCGGACTCCTCTCCGCCCGATCGGTTTCGCAACGGCATCGCGGCCTCCTCGCGCCTGTGGACACGGGCAAGCATGACCGCGGCGTGTGAGGCCGGCGTGATCGAAGCGTAAATCCGAGTTCATCCGAGTCCGGCCCGGCGGCACAGGCGTCCCGCCGGTGCGGACACATCAAAGAAGCGCAAGCTCAGCCATCAGCCATCAGCCATCAGGGGGGGGAGGGAGAGACGGGGAGAGGGAAAAAAGAAGAAGTGTGGGAGAGGAGGGGGGCTGGGTACCGGGATGGGAACAAGGAGAAGAGGGCTGGTAGAAGCGGGAGAAGAAGGAGCCCTCACCCCGGCCCTCTCCCGTCGGGGACGGGAGAGGGAGGGGGGGGAGGTCAGGCGCCGAGGGGTTCGAGGGCGGAGTGGTGGACGGGGTTGGGGCCGGAGGGGTCGGCGGCGAAGGGGCGGCTGAGGCGGTCGAAGTCGGCGCGGGGGAGGTCCACGGTGCGCCACTTCGGGCTGCGGACCTTCATGCGGGCGCGGTAGTCGTCCAGAGTGACGGCGCGGACGGCGTACCAGGTGCGGTCGAGTTCGATGATCTCGGAGAACAGGCCGTCGGGTGGCAGCGCGTCGGGCGGGCAGGCGTAGACGAAGACGAAGGCGGCCTGATGGTCCGGGCCGAAGAGGGACTGCCAACGCGACAGGCAGAGCACATCCTCGAGCGTGACCCAGGAATCAAGACGCGGGGAGACGGATCGCGTGGCGGGGATGGTGCGGCCCTTGACCTCGACCAGCAGGCTGCCGCGGCGGTCGGAGACGATGAAGTCGAAGTTTTTGAGCGCGGTCGCGGGAGCGTCGGGATCGCCGGGTTCAAGGCGTTGAGCCGGTGAACCGATCGGGGCGACGGGGAGCAGCGGCTTGCGGGCCTCGTTGACGGCGACATAGGGGATGCGCCGGGCACGCAGCAGCTTCTCGAAGGCACGCTCGGCGCGGTGGCGGCGTTGGGCCATGAGGGGAGAGTAGGGGGAAAGAGACGGAGAGAGGAAGTGAAGAAGCGACGGAGCGACGGAGCGACGGAGGGGGGGAGAGGAGAAGGAGAGGAGAAGGAGGAGTGAGGGAGAATGGGGAGGGAAGCCGGGGAGGATGAGGAGCCCTCACCCCGGCCCTCCCGGCGGGAGAGGGAGGGGGGTTCTGGGACGCTGGGGGGCGGCCGTCGGGTGGGTGGGGATGGGAAGGCGAAGCCACGGGGCCTGGATTCCCGGGCGGTGGTGTTTTTGCTGGTTGAGAGCGGGCCGGGGTGGTAAATTGGGGGTGAAGGGATCCCCGATGCTCACGCCGGAACGGATGGACAGGCTGACGGAGCTGACGGCCTCGCTGCACGGGGAGGGGGAGGGGGATCTGGACGCGCTGGTGGGGCGGGCGGTGGAGGGGCTGGTGGCGCTGGTGGATTGTGATTGGGTGGGGGTGTCGTTGTTGCTGCGGTGCATGCCGCAGGTGGGACGGGTGTGGGGGGCGGGCGGGTTCGATGTGGCGGGGCTGATCGCGGCGGGGGAGGAGATGCCGGAGCGCAACCCGCTGTACCGGGCGCGCCTGCGCCGGACGCTGGAGCGGGCGGCGAGCTACGGGCGGTTCGTGAGCGAGGGGGGGGCGGAGTATTACGACGGGTGCCTGCGGCCGCGAGGGGTGCATCGGCTGCTGTCGTGCATGAACCCGGGGGAGCTGAACTACACGATCATGCTGGGGCGTGGGGTGGGGGGGCCGGGCGGCGCGGACTTCGACATGGGGGACGAGGCGGTGGTGCAGGCGGTGGGGCGGCACCTGGACACGGCGACGCTGGCGCTGGCGGCGCGGGACCGGGGGCATGTGGAGGTGGGGGGGGCGGGGGGGACGGGGGGGACGGGGGGGCGGATCGCGCTGCAGCGGTACGCGTGGGCGGTGTGCGATGACGCGGGGCGGGTGCTGCGGGCGGATCGGTTCGCGGGCGAACGCCTGGGAAGATTGGGGGCGGACGAGACGGGGCGGGTGCCGGCGGTGTGGCGCGAGCGGCTGGCGCGTCGGGCGCGGGGCGGCCCGCCGGAGCCGGTGGTGCTGCGCGACGGGATGGAGCGGGTGTCGGTCTACATGGCGCCGATCCGCGGCGCGCCGGGCGAGCACACGGCGACGATGCTGATCGACCCGGCCGCGCCGACGGACCCCTGGCGGGCCGCGGGCCTGACGGCCCGCGAGGCCGAGGTGCTGGGGTGGGTGGCGTCGGGCAAGACCAACCCGGAGATCGGCGTGATCCTGGGGATCAGCCCGCTGACCGTCAAGAAGCATGTGGAGCGCGTGCTGGAGAAGACCGGGGTCAACGGGCGCGCGGCGGCGGCGGCGTGGGCGGTGGAGCGGATGTGAGGGGGGGGAAAGAGACGGAGAGAGGAAGTGAAGAAGTGAAGAAGCGACGGAGCGACGGAGCGACGGAGGGGGGAGAGGAGAAGGAGAGGAGAAGGAGGAGTGAGGGAGAATGGGGAGGGAAGCCGGGGAGGATGAGGAGCCCTCACCCCGGCCCTCTCCCGCTGGAAGCGGGAGAGGGAGGGGGAGAGGGAGGCGGAGGGGTGAGGCGTTCGAGGATGAGGGGGATGGAGGGGGGTTCGGGGGGCGGGGGGGCGCCGAGGCGGGCGCGGGTCCAGGCTTCGAGTTCCACGGCGCGGATGATGCTGCGGTGGTTGGCGCGGACGAAGAGGGTTTCTGAGGCGAGCGGGGTGGCGGCCGAGTCGATGGGGACCACGCCGTCGCCGAGGCGGGCGGTGAGGGTGGCGCGGGTCTCCGGATCGTCGGCGGCGTTGTACGCGCCGATGACGGCGACGACGGCGATGAGGCGGGTGGCGGTCGGCCAGGGGCGGCTGTTGAGTTCTTTGAGATAGGGTGAGTTGGGGCGGAGGTCGTCGCGGGCCTGGCCGAGGCCGTCGTTCCAGGCGGCGAAGAGGCGGGCGGGGTCGAGGTCCTCGGACTCGATCCAGCGCTGGATGTGCTCGCGGACCTCGGCGATGGGCTGGAGGCCGGCCCAGGGGGAGCCGTCGTGGGGCGTGGCGAGGGTGATGAGGACGGGGACGGCGGGGATGGGGGGGCTGTCGGGATCGGCGGGGGGGCGGGTGAGGGCGTCGCGGGCGATGAGGCCGCCCATCGAGTGGGCGACGATGTCGAGGGAGGTGACGCCTTGGGCGCGGAGGTGCTGGAGCTGTTCGAGGAGTTTGTCGGCCGAGTCGGCGGCGGGCTGGTCGTTGGGGTAGTCGAAGCGGAGGGTGGGGTGGCCGGCGTGGGCGAGGGCGGGGGCGAGCTGGTCCCAGATGCCGCCGGGTTCGTCGAGGCCGTGGACGAGGAGGACGGCGTGGGCGGGCGGGGGGGTGGGCGCGTCCCGCGACCAGCGGAGGTCGGGGGTGAGGAAGCGGAGGCCGTGGGTGGTGGGCAGGGCGCGGGCGCGCTGGAGGAGGCGCGGGGCGTGTGTGTCGCGCCAGGCGGTGAGGGCGAGGGGAGGGAGCGTCAATGTGGCGAGGACGGCCGCGGTGAATCGGACGCGACGGCGGGGGTGATGGTCTTTGCGGTTCACGGTGCGGTGTTGCGGAGGGTCTCGAGCAGGGCGCGTTCGGCGTCGGCGAAGCGGTCGTAGGCGGACTGGACGGTGGCGGCGATGCGGGCGACCTGCTCTGGGGTGTCGGCGCGGATGTTGCGTGCGTCGGGGCCGGTGGCCTGGAGGGCGGCCTCGAGGGCCTCGGAGGCGGCGCGGAGGTCGGAGACGGCGGAGGCGTAGGAGCGGGCGGCGGCGTAGATCGGCTCGCGCATCAGGTCGGCGTGGTCGGGCTTCTTGAGCAGGCGCCAGGGCTGGGCGCGGATCTCGTCGAGGAAGAGGCGGCCCTGCTGGGAGATGGAGCGGGCGTTGACGGCGGTGGCGGTGAGGTCCGGACGGACGGCGGTGAGGATGGCGTCGGACTTGTCGCCGACGGAGCGGAAGGAGGCCAGCGCGAGCGTTCCCTCGCGGATCATGGCCTCGGCCTGGTCCATCGTGCGGGTGTTGACGCGGTCGGTGGTGGTCTCGACATTGGCGAGGATGCGTCCGATGGAGCGGGAGTGCTCCTCGACGAGGGCGTTGGTGGAGGCGATGGCGGAGCGGGCGTCGTCGGCCACGGTGGCAGCGGAGGCGATGGTGTTGTCGGCGTTGGCGAGGATGCTGGTGACGCGCGCGGCCCAGTCGCCCTCGGCGGTGAAGCGCTCGGTGAGGGCGCGGGCGTTGGCGACGGCGGCCTGGGCGTCGCTGACGGTGGTTTCGAAGCGCGGTTCGAGCGTTTCGGTCATGCGGTCCACGCGGGCGACGGTCTGGCGGGCGGTGCCGGCGATGTTCTCGACATCGGCGATGGTGTTGCGGAGGCGTTCGGCGTCCTCGACGGTGAAGCCGAGCTGGGCGAGGATGGAGGGGGCGAAGCGGCCGCGGACGGCCTCGCCTGGTTCGAGGACGGCGTTGTTGTTGTTGGAGGCGAGTTCGGCGAGCCGGTCGCCGGGGGGGATGGCGCCGGTTCCGGCGGAGGCGAAGTTGATGCGGCTGACGCCTCCGAGGATGGGGGGCGCCAGGTCGGCGAAGGCGTCCTCGAAGAGGCTGAAGCGGCTGTCGACGGCGATGGCGACATCCATCGAGCGGGCGGGGACGCCGGGGCCGTCGGGCTGGTGGGGGGTGATGGAGACGACGCGCCCGACGGGCATGCCGGCGAAGGTGACCTCCGAGCCGGGCTGGAGGCCGGTGACGCCGACGGAGGTGGGGAAGCGGACGACATACTCGTGCTTGCTGCCCATGCTCCCGAGGACATCGCCGATGATGACGGCGATGGCGACGGCCAGGGCGAGGGAGGCGACGACGAAGACGCCGGCGAGGACATTGTTGCGGTTGACGATGCTGGCGCTCATGGTTCTGTGCCGTGTGGGGGGGGTGTGGTGCGTGTGCGCGGCCGGGGGTCAGCCGCGGGTGGGTTCGAGGGAGGGGGTGCGTGTGACGCGGTCGGGGGTGAGGCCGAAGAGGTCGGCCTCGTAGCCCTGCGCGTCGCGCCGTGAGGCGAGGGGGCCTTCCGGCTCGCCGCGGAGGAACTGGCGGATGAGGCGCTGGTCCTCGGGGAGGCGTCCCGCGGCGTTGGGGGGCGTGTCCCGGAGGTGCTCGAACCAGGCGCGGTCCTCGACGACGAGCATGCGTCCGCGGTCGAGCATGGCCATGCGGTCGGCGATGGTGAAGGCCGAGTCCATCTCGTGGGTGACGACGACGGAGGTGACGCCGAGCTGGCGTGTCAGGGCGATGATGAGCTGGTCGATCTGGGCGCTGGTGACGGGGTCGAGGCCGGCGGAAGGCTCGTCGTAGAAGAGGATCTTGGGGTCGAGGGCGAGGGCGCGGGCGAGGCCGGCGCGTTTCTTCATGCCGCCGGAGATCTGGGCGGGGTACTTGTGGGCGTGCTCGCGGAGGCCGACGAGTTCGAGCTTGATCTTGACCTGGATGTCGATGATCTCGTGGTCGAGGTCGGTGTGCTCCTTGAGGGGCAGGGCGACATTCTCGTAGAGGGTCATGGAGTTGAAGAGCGCGCCGGACTGGAAGAGGATGCCGAACTTCTTGCGGACCTCGTTCATGGCTTCCTCGCGCAGGCCGCGGATGCTCTGGCCGAAGAGTTCGATCGAGCCTTCCTCCGGCTGGTGGGAGCCGATCATGCAGCGGAGCAGGGTGGACTTTCCGGAGCCGGAGCCGCCCATGATGACCATGGTCTCGCCGGGCATGACATCGAGGGTGATGCCGTCGAGGACGGTCTGGGAGCCGAAGCGTTTGACCAGGTCGCGGACCCGGATCACCGGCGGGGTGGTGGTCTCGGGGGTGGTCACGGTCGGGTCTCCGGACGGTCGGGGTGGGGCGGCGGGGGGGAGGGGGGTCAGGGGTTCTCGGATGGAGGCTCGGGCGGGGTGGGGGGGGGTTGAGAAGAGGTATCGGTCGTTGGGGCGGTGGGCTGGAGCCGGGCGGGGAGGGAGAACTCGTTGAGGGCCCCGTCATAGATGAAGATCTCGGCGGCGTGGCCGCTGACGGGGTCGATCTGCCAGACGATCATGTTCTTGCCGGACTGGAACTCGGCCAGGATCGGGACGGCGTTCTGGCGGCCGCTGATGACGGACTGGAAGGGGCCGAAGTCCGGGAAGGTGGCGGCGTACTCCCCGAGGCCGACGGGGCGGCGGACGAAGTCGCCCAGGCTGGCGGAGTAGGCGGCGTGGAAGGCCCGGAGTTCGTCGTCGGTGGCCAGACGGGCGGGGGGCGCGAGCACGGAGCGGGCGGTGTCAAAGTCGCCGGATTCCAGGGAGGCGAAGAAGGTGTCCATGGGTCGGAAGACGGTTTTCTCGACCTGCCCGACGAGGGCGAAGCCGGAGCCGAGGCAGGAGCCCCAGGCGGCGATGTTGAGCAGGCCGAGGACGAGGCCGGCGATGGCGAGGCCGCGGCCGCCGATCCGCCCGTTGGAGCGGCCGATGGTGAGGAGGGCGAAGATGGAGAGGGGCAGGCCGAGCAGGGCGGTCAGTCCGAAGCAGCAGCCGCCGAGGGAGAAGATGAAGCCGAGGATGGCGGCGAGGCTGGTGCGTTCGGACTCGGGGTAGACGACGGTGGGGTCATAGGCCATGTCTCGCATGGCATGAGCCTAGGGGGGCGTGGACCGGGCCGCCACGCCGGTGGGGTCTTTGGCCGGTTTGGGGCGGATGACCGGACGGACGGCTGATTTCGTGCGGGATTGGGTACCGTGCGGGGTGGGTCTGTGGTAGTCTGGATGGAACCGGGCTTGGTTTCGGCGTGTACCGGTTCTGTGCCGGTTGCGGGGCGTGCCGTTGGCCCCGCGGCGGATGCCGTCCGGCTGTTTGCGTGCGACGAGAGGAGAAACACGAGATGTCCCGACGAGTGTTGATGCTTGGTGTGGTGCTTTGCGCGGGCGGGGTCGGTGGGATCGGGGGGGCGGCGTGGGCGGATGACGGGCGGCCGGAGGAGATGCCGAGCGTGAGGGTGGGGGTGGCGGTGGACTCGGGGGTGGTGGAACGGTCGGCTCGGGAGGCGGGGGCGGGGGTGGTGTTCCGGACGGAGGTGTATGTGCCGCACGCGTCGTGGCTGCGGCTGTGGTTCGACCGGCTGGAGCTGGCGGGGACGCCGGGGGTGGACGGGTCGTACCTGGTGATGACCTCGCTGGAGGACGGGGCGTGGCAGCGCCTGGATGCCGAGCACGCGGCCAACTGGAGCATGTCGTCGGCGTACTTCAACGGGGAGTCCGTGGAGGTCGAGCTGTGGGCGTACCCGGGGACGGGCGCGAACCGGCTGGCGTTCACGGAGGTGATGGCGGGCGAGGAGCCGGTGGAGCCGCGGTCGATCTGCGGGCCGACGGACGATCGGGTGCTGTCGTACGACCCGCGGGCGGCCTCGATCGGCGGCGGCTGCACGGGGTGGCTGATCGACCACGGGGGCAGCGCGAACAGGTTTCTGACGGCGGGGCACTGCATCAGCAACGGCTCGACGGGCGGGGTGATGATGTTCAATGTGCCGCTCTCGACCAGTTCGGGCGGGTTCCGCGCGCCGGCGCCGGAGTACCAGTACCCGATCCAGGCGGGGTCGATCCAGAGCAGCGGGAACGGGGGGGTGGGCAACGACATGGCGACCTTCCAGACGCATGTGAACTCGAACACGGGGCTGGCGCCGCTGACGGCGCAGGGGGCGGGGTATCTGCTGGCGGCGGCGGCGCCGGTCCCGAGCGGGCAGGAGGTGCGGGTGACGGGGTACGGGCTGCGGGACGGGAGCTATCCGGACATCCCGCGGGAGTGGAGCACGGCGCAGAAGACGCACACGGGGCCGCTGACGGGTCGGACGGCGACCGCGCTGCGGTACCGGCCGGACACGGTGGGGGGCAACTCGGGGTCTCCGGTGATCCTGGAATCGACGGGTGAGGCGATCGGGATCCACACGCACGGGGGGTGCGGGGTGAGCGGCGGGAACAACAACGGGACGCGGGTTGACCACGCGACGCTGCTGGGGTACCTGGCGAACCCGCAGGGGACCAGCGTGGCGCGGGCGATGCTGACGGAGGCGGCGACCTCGTTCGCGAGCAACGACGGGGGCGGGATGAACGGGGCGGTGTACTTCGATGTGGCGGTGGGAGACGCGCCGGTGCGGGTGCGGACGCTGGACCTGAACATCGGGTCGGACCTGTCCACGGAGTTCCTGGTGTTCGTGTACCGGACGGACGGGACGGCGGAGGGCAAGGCGCTCAGCCCCGGGCTGTGGACATTGGTCGGCCAGGGCAACGGGCTGGCGGCCGGCGTGGACGGGCGCACGCGGGTGGTGCTGAACCAGTGGTTCGAGCTGGAGCACGGGCGGTCGCACGGGCTGGCCGTGCTGCTGGCGGGCGCGTCGCACCGGTACACCGCCGGGGGCACGGCGTCGTTCGCGTCGCCGGAGTTGACGCTGACGGCGGGCTGGGCGACCGACGCGCCGTTCGCCGGGCCGGTGCTGGAGGGGCGCGTCTTCAACGGGGCGATCGGGTATGAGATGCTGCCCGCGCCGGATGTCTGCCGGGCGGACATCAACGGGGACGGGGCGCTGAACTTCTTCGATGTGTCCGCGTTCGCGGGGCTGTTCGCGTCGGAGGACCCGGCGGCGGACTTCAACGACGACGGGGTGTTCAACTTCTTTGATTTCTCGGCGTTCCTCAACGCCTTCAACGCGGGGTGCCCGTGAGAGACTCGGGCCGGCGGATCAGGCCAGCGGCTCCCGCTCGTCGGCGACGGGTGGTTTGATGGATTTGGAGTAGATCCCCGACTTGTCGAAGCAGCAGGGGCGTCGTTTGCCCTTGGCGAGCATGTCGCAGGCGGTATGGACCCGGCGTTCGCGGGTTTCCGCCTGCTTGGCGGAGGTGATCCACTGCACCCAGTCTCGGCGCGCGCGGGGCGTGATGTCCGACCAGACCTCGCGGGCTTTGGCGGGGGCGAGCGCGAGCGCCTTGCGCAGGTCGGTGGGGATCTTTGGCTCAGGCTCTTCCGCGGCCGGGACGATCTCCAGGGTGACGGTGTCGCCCGCCCGCACGCCCGCGGCGTCGCGCAGTTTGCGGTCCACCTTGAGCCAGTGCCCGCCCCCGCCGTCCGGTTCGAGCGTGGCCGACATGGGGACATCGTTGAGCGTGCCCTCGACCGACACCACGCCGCGTGAGGGGAGGCGAGCGCTCGCCGCTTGCGGCAGGTTCAGGAAGGTCCATGACACGGGCCGTTGGGTCAGCGGACGCAGCAGTTTGGCGTCGAAGCGGATGGTGGTGGGGGTGGGGTTGCGCGTCTGCGGCTTTGTGGTGCGGCGTGGCTTGGGTTGTTGCATGGTGCGCGTCCTCCGGCGTTGATGCTGTCGAGGGGGGAGGGGCGGGGGGGGGGGAGGCCGACTGGAAGTCGGCCCCACGGGGGGGAGGGGGTCAGGTTGGAAGCACGGCCGAGAGGCGGTCGAAGACCGCGCCGATGATGCCCACGGCCTCGTCGAGCTCGTCGGCGGTGGTGTCGCGGCTGAGGGAGAAGCGGACGGAGCCGTGGGCGGATTCCGGCGGCACGCCCATCGCGAGGAGGACGGGGGAGGGATCGAGGGAGCCGGAAGAGCAGGCCGCGCCGGCGGAGGCGGCGAGGGCGCGCTCGGAGAAGGCCATGAGGAGGGCCTCGGCCTCGAGGCGCGGGAAGGCGATGTTGGCGGTGTTCCAGAGGCGGGGGCAGTTCCCGGAAGGATTGGTGTGCGCGCCTGGGCATCGGGCGAGGACGGCGGACTCGAAGCGGTCGCGGAGCAGGGCGAGGCGGTCGCGTTGGGCGGGGTCGGCCAGCCAGGCACGGGCCTGCTCGGCGGCGACCCCCGCGCCGAGGATGGCGGGGAGGTTCTCCGTGCCGGCGCGGCGGCCGAGTTCCTGCGATCCCGGCATGACGGGGCGGAGTCGGGCGTGCGGCGCGACATACAGGAGGCCGGCACCCTTGGGGCCGTGGAACTTGTGCGCGCTGGCGGTGAGCAGGTCGATGGGCGGGGCATCGGGCGCGCTCAGGTCCAGGGGCATCTTGCCGACCCACTGGGTGGCGTCGGTGTGGAAGGGGACGGCGCGGGCGCGGCAGGCGCGGGCGAGGTCGGCGATGGGGTGGAGTGCGCCGGTCTCGTTGTTGGCCCACTGGACGGAGACGAGGGCGGTGTCGTCGTCCAGGAGCGGTTCGAGGGCGGCGGGGTCGGCGACGCCGCAGGGGGTGAGGGGGATATGCCTGACGGTGACGCCCTCGCCGGCGAGTTGCTCGGCGAGGTCGTGGAGGGCGGCGTGCTCGACGGCGGTGGTGATGAGGGTGCGTTTGCGGGCGGCGGCCAGCGTGCCGCGGACAGCGAGGTGGATGGACTCGGTGCCGGAGGCGGTGAGGACGAGGCGGCGGGGCTGGACGCCGAGGAGGGCGGCGAGCTGGGCACGGGCGAGTTCGAGGGCGTGGCGGGCCTCCTGGCCGGGGCGGTGGACGGAGGAGGGGTTGTGCCAGAGTTCGGCCATGCCCCGGTGGACGGCGGCGACGGCCTCGGGGGTGGGGCGGGTGGTGGCGTTGTTGTCGAGATTGATGGGCATGAAGGGCGGATTGTATGGATGGGGGTGGGACCGGCTTGTGGGTTGGAATGCCCATCGGCGAGGGGCATGAGGGGTGTCGGGGCCGGCGGGAGGGGCGGGTTTTCTCCGGGCGAGGATCGCGGAAGTTCGCTGAACTGCGGTGATATTGCCCAGAAATGCGTTGAATCGGGGCGCTTTGGGGGGTGTGGGCGAGTTGCGGGCGGAGATCTGAAGTTTCGGGTCGGAGTTGGCCGATGAGTCTGGTATACTCGCGCGAGCGTCATTCGATGCCATCGTCGGCGTGACCTCTGATCGTCGGCGTTCGCTGTTCTTGTGCGGCTCGGCTTGTGGCGGGCGCTCCGGGGGAGGGGACGGCCTCGGGCGCGTCGTGGTTCGCGTCCGGGTCCGCGTCCGGGGTGTCGCACGGCGCGGATTGTTCAGGAAGTTCTTTGTTGGCGGTCTGGGGGCAGCGGCGGGAAGAGTCGGCGGTTGAACGGAACGGCAGAGGGCACGGATGGCGGCGAGTGACGGGGATCATGCTCGGGAAGGGCTTGCCGGCGGGCGGGTCGTGGGGCTGATGCGCCCGCACGGGGGGCGGATGGCGGGGGTGGTGGGGCTGCTGCTGGGGCTGGTGCTGATCGATCTGGCGCCGCCGTACGCGATCAAGCTGCTGATCGACGATGTGTTCGCGGGGTCGGACTTCGCGGTGCGGATGGGGGGGCGCGGGGGGCTGCTGGCGCTGATCCTGGGCGGGCTGCTGCTGACCTATCTGGCGCGGAACGCGATGTTCTTCTGGAGCAAGATGCTGTCGTTGCGAGCGAGCGAGGATGTGTGCTTCTCGCTGCGCAAGCGGTTGTTCGATCATTTGCAGCAGATGAGCCTGCGGTACTACACCAGCAACCAGCCGGGGCGGGTGGGCGCGCGGGTGATGGACGACACCTACAAGATCCAGAACTTCATCCAGGACAAGTTCCCCGTCCTGATGCTGAACCTGCTGAAGGTGCAGGTGCTGGTGGTGGTGCTGTGCCTGCTGAACCTGCGTCTGGCGCTGGCCGCGCTGGCGGTGCTGCCGTTGCAGTACCTGACGAGCCGGTACTTCCGGGGGCCGCTGCGGCGGAGCCACTCGGAGGCGCAGGAGAACCTGTCGCTGGCGTACGGGAGCCTGGTGGAGAAGTTCCTGGGGATGGAGGTGGTCAAGGGGTTCTCGGGGGAACGCCGGGAGAGCGAGGTCTTCAACCGGGCGATCGACCGGAGCCGGCAGAGCCAGATCCGCTCGCAGCGGTACCACTTTTTCCAGAAGGTGACGGCGGACCTGCTGGTGGGGGTGGGGACGATCCTGCTGATCGCCTACGGGGCGTTCGAGGTGATCGCGGGGCGGATGCAGGGCGGGGAGTTCATGATGTTCTTCGGGTTCGTGATGATGCTGTACCCGGCGGTGCTGAGCATCATCAGCGACATGGCGCACGCCTCGAAGGCCACGGCCAGCGTGGCGCGGGTGTTCGAGATGCTTGAGGAGCCGGTGCAGGACCTGGGCGTGGCGGAGCCGCGGGACCAGGAATCGGGCGTGGTGCTCCAGTCCGGCTCGATCGAGTTCCGCGATGTGCGGTTCGGGTTCGACCCGGGGACGGATGTGATCCGGGGCGTGAACCTGGCGATCCGGTCGGGGGAGCGGGTGGCGATCGTCGGCCCGAGCGGGGCGGGCAAGAGCACGACGGTGAAGCTGCTGCCGCGGTTCATCGCGCCGACGGAGGGCGAGATCCTGATCGACGGGATGGACACGGCGGACATCCCCACGCCGGTGCTGCGCGGGTCGATCGGGATGGCGTTCCAGGAGGTGTTCCTGTTCAACGCCTCGATCATCGAGAACCTGCGGTACGCCCGGGAGGATGCGAGCTTCGAGGAGATCCGGGCGGCGTGCGCGATGACGGGGATCGACCAGGTGATCGAGCGCCTGCCCAAGGGCTACGAGACGCGGCTGTCGGACTACGGGGCGGAGCTGAGCCGCGGGGAGAAGCAGCGTCTGACGCTGGCGCGGGCGATGCTCAAGGACGCGAGGATCATGATCCTCGACGAGGCGACGGCGTCCATCGACTCGGAGTCCTCCTATGCCATCGTCTCCAATATCTTCCGGCTGGCCCCGGAACGCACCGTGCTGATGGTCACCCACGAGACGCGGCTGCTGGACCTGGCGGACCGCGTGGTGGGCATCCGGGGGGGCGAGGTGTTCTTCGACGGCACGCCGGGGGCCTATGCGGCGTTGCACATCGGGGGGGCCGGGGGTGCGGCGGGGGCGGTCGAGGAGCCTGCCTCGGGGCAGGTCGAATCGAAGGGCGGGCCGGCCCGGGCTTCCGCCGGGACGCCGAGCGGGACCGGCACGGCGGTGGCGGGCCTGGGTGCCGCCGCCGGCGGCGGTGGGGCCGGTTCGCGGGCGATGGGGCTGGTTTCCGCGGTGGTTCCGCGTGAAGCGGCGGATCTGGGTGAGGGCAGCGGCGGGGGCGGGGGCAGGGTCGGATCGACGGGCGGGGCCAGGGTCGGGTAGTCTGGTGGCGTGGTGAATCAGGAGTCGAAGATGGGCAAGCAGCGCGAACGCACCGGAGGCGTTCGGTCGGGATCACGCCAGGGACGGCCCGTGTTTGCGGCGGGGTTGGGGTATGGTTCCCTGGGGAAGGCGGCGTGGGGGCTGGCGTGCCTGGCGGGGTGGTCCGTGGCGCTGGTGGCGTGTTCGTCGAGTGAGACGCGGACGACGGGGATCGAGATGGATCGGCCGCGGGCGTCGGCGGGGCTGGTGTTCGACGAGCCGACCGAGCTTGGGATGATGCGGATCGCCAAGGCTCTGGAGGGGCTGAATGACCCTCCGGCCTCGCCTGCGATGCTGGCTTCGGCGCGGCTGCGTGCGGCGATGGCGGAGGAGGAGCCGGAGGCGGTGGCGGGGGGCGCGGAGGGCATGATCGCCGAGGCGCTGGCCGGATCTTCGCTGGGTGAGCGGAACCCGGACGAGCCGCAGGCGCTGGAACTGCCCCCGGAGGCGGGCCGGCTGCTGGCGATGGAGCGGATGAGCCGGTTCGAGCTGGGCGAGGTGGTCACGACGCTGGGGCTGCGGTTCCAGACGGAGCTGGGGTATCTGCCGGCGAGTTCGCGCCGGACGGCGTTGCTGGGGCCCGCGCCGCGGGAGGTGACGACGGGGGCGGTGCTGGCCAAGCGCGGGCCGGAGGGGTCGTTCGCGTTGATGCGGCTCGGCTCGATGCGGTTCGCTTCGCAACTGCCGCAGCTGTGGGCGCAGGGGGTGGTGGTGGGGGCGGACGGGACGGTGACGCCGAACCCGGACCTGGGCGTGCTGGAGGCGCAGGTGGCGGCGGCGATGGACCAGGTGCGTCAGATGCGCCAGAGCCTGTCGCACACGGACCTGGACCGGCAGTTGATCAAGCTGAGCTACACGACGCCGGCGAGCGCGTTGAACGCGCTGCGGGGCATGGGGGTGAGCACCGTGGCGGCGATCGAGGGGTTGCCGGCGACGCTGGAGTTCTCGCAGCTGCCGATGGTGGCAATGATGCCCGCGCCGACGGAGCAGGAGATGGCGTTGCTGGGTGACGCGAGGATTGACCGCGGGACATTCGGCGTGAGCATCGCCACCAGCGCGGGCGCGCTGCACCCGCAGGTGAACACCGCGCCCACCACGCAGCTGCTGGTGCTGTACCACCCGGCGCACCCGGAGCAGCTCAGCCTGGTCCGCTCGATGCTGGAGGACTTCATCGACCGGCCGGCGCGGCAGATCCTGGTGGAGGGGATGGTGCTGGAGATCAGCGACGACGGGCTGAAGGAGCTGGGCGTCCAGTGGGAGTTCAAGGACGGGCCGGTGAACCTGCTGCTGGGCACGCTGGACCCGAGGCAGCTCGTGGACTCGCTGGACTTCAGCGCGATCGACTCGCGCGACCTGGCCCAGGACTGGGGGCTGCGGATCCGGGCGATGGTGCGCGACGGCAAGGCCGAGGTGCTCAGCCGCCCGAGCGTGCTGACCATCGACAACCGGCAGGCGTCGATCCGGGTGGGCGAGGACATCCCGATCGCCACGAGCACGGAGGGCACGCAGAACTCGAACAAGATCTCGTTCAACTTCCAGTACATCCCCACGGGCATCCTGCTCAACATCCGCCCCCGCATGAACGAGTCGGGCGACGAGGTGTCCATGCTGGTGGACACGATCGTTTCGGCGCAGGTGCCGGGGCGCGATCTTGAGATCCGCGCGGCGAACGGGGACCTGCTGGCCTCGGCGCCGACGATCTCGACGCGCCGGGTGCAGACCTACGCCCGGATCGAGAACAAGACCCCGTTCATCATCGGCGGGCTGGTCAGCCGCGACCGGTCGGTGATCGAGTCGAAGGTGCCGCTGCTGGGAGACCTGCCGCTGATCGGCAACGCCTTCAAGTCGACGCGGACCTCGTCGCAGAAGCGCGAGGTGATCATCGTGCTGACGCCGTATGTGCTGCCCGAGGACGGGCGGGGCATCACGCGGGCGTTGCCGCAGGACGACGACCTGTTCGACTCGGCGGGCAACCGGCTGTTCCGGGACGCCTACCGCATCCGCGGGGAGGATGTGTTCGACCTGCGGTTCCTGGCGGACAACAGGCGTCTGTCGGCGTACCGGGACCTGTCGCGTCAGGTGATGGCCAACAACTTCCGCCTGGCCTCGACCTACCCGTTCAGCGAGTTCGCCGCCACCGACATCCCGGGCGAGGAGCTGCTGATCCACCGGATGATCTACGAGGTCATCAAGCGGACGGAGTCGGACACGCGCGTCAACCCCGAGCGGATGATCTACTTCGAGGCGGAGGAGACCGAGGGGTACCGCGTGCGGTTCCTGGCCGATGTCCTGGGCCGCCTGGGCACGGGCGAGGGCATCAACTCGTTCTTCGAGCGGAACACGGGCAAGGCCCTGGCCCTGACCTTCCGCTTCGACCCCGAGGCCGCCGATCTGCGCCGGATCGCCAGCGAGCCGATCCCCGAGGTGGCGCTGATCGACTGCCCGGACCGCGCGGCGTGGTCCAGGCTGATGTGGGAGCTGAATCAGCCGGAGGCGGACGGCACGGCGCGGTTCACCATCCTGGTGCACGACGCACGCGACATCGTGCGTTTGCAGCGGGCGATGATGATGAAGCAGATCATCCAGCTCAACACGGACGGCGAGGCCCTCAACCTCAAGAACTTCCGCATCGGGAAGATCCTGCACATCCCGTCGATGGACCGGGACAAGGTGACGGTGATCGACTCGGATGTGGCGCGGTACTTCTTCGTCAGCGAGCTGTACTACGCGGCCCTCATCCAGCGGATCGAGGAGGCCATCAACCGGTTGGACAGCTTCCTGCGCGACCCGGAGATCCGGGTGTACCTCAACGACGCGGCGGCGACGCTGCCCGCCAGGCGGGAGTGATCGGGGCCTCCACCTGATTCCCGGGCGGCGTCCGTCGGTCGCCGAGCCAATACCGGACGCAACCACAAGAGAGCGGGCTTGCGGCGCGTCGTGGTTTGCCGGCTGTGACGGGCATGTGCGTCGCTCGGCCGCTCCCTTGCAGTCGCGGCTTGTTGCAAAAAAGACACCGCCGCGACCGGGTCGGCCGCGGCGTGTTCGCGGAGAGTGGAGGCGAAGAGACTCGAACTCTCGACCTCTTCCATGCCATGGAAGCGCTCTACCAAAACTGAGCTACGCCCCCGCGGTGTCTGGTTGTCGCCCCGTGTGGGGCAGGTGGAATGGTAGGGAGTCCCGCCGGTCGGTCAAGGGTTCGGGGGATCGGCCCGGCCGGGGGGCGGGGTTGGGTTGGAAATGGAGGGGAAAGACCGTATTCCGGCTGGTCCCAGAACGGAAGCGGGGGTCTGGGGTTCAGGCGGGGTGGCCGCGGGCCGATGGCGATGGGATGGACGCAAGCACCCTGGTGCTGGAACGCGGGACCGGCGCGGCGACGGGCGGGCGGCCGGCGGGTGAGGTCGCGTGGCGGATGGACCGGGAGGGGCGGGTGCTGGTCGGGCGGGGCGGGGCGAGTGGGGGGGGGGAGGTCTGGGCATCGGGGCGGGTGTGTCCGGGGGCGATGATCGGGGTGGTGGAGACGGTGGGTGGTCGGGCGGCGGTGCTAGGGCTGGTGCCGCGGGGATTGGTGGATGCGCTGGCGGCGCGGTTCCCAGGAGTGCGGTGGGCGATGGCGGATGTGGCGTCGAGCACGATGGTCCGCTAGAACGCGGCGCGGAGCTGGTCGTCGGCGGCGCGGATCACGGAATCGAGGGTGATGCGGTCCACGCGGCAGCGGTCGGGGTGGTCGTTGGCGGACTGGTCCGGGGGGAGGGTGGGGTCGGCGACGAGGATGGTCTCGCGGGGGGTGTTGTCCGGGTTGGCGCGGACGGGGATGGTGGTCCAGCGGGGGTCGGTGGGGCCGAAGAGGGTGACGAGGGGCGTGCCCGTCGCGGCGGCGATGTGGCGGGGGCCGGTGTCGTTGGTGACCATGATGGCGGCGCGGGCGCAGAGAGATTTGAGCGCGCTGAGGGTGATGTTGAGTGTTGGGAGGGAGAAGACCATCCCCTCACCCCCCCGCCTTGCGTTCGGGACGAACTGTGTTTGGGCCTGGGTGCGGATCTGTTCGCAGAGGTCGGACTCGGCGGGGGAGCCGTTGATGAGGACGGGGAGGTTGTGGGTCTCGATGAGGTGCCGGGCGAGTTGGGCGTAGCGGTCGGCGGGCCAGCGTTTGGCGGGGTTGTTGCCGCCGGGGTTGAGGATGGCGAAGGGAGCGTCGGGGGCGAGGCCGGCGCGGGCGAGGAGTTCGTCGGCGGCGCGGGTGTCGGCGTCGGTGATGGGCAGGCGCATGAACACGCCGGGCGGGAGGGCGAGGGGGACGCTGGTGCAGCCGGTCGGCGTGTGGACGGACCAGTCGACGGGTTGCTCGCCGAGGAGGTGGGACGCGAGGTTCCAGTAGTAGTCGACGGCGGGGGTGAGCTTCCAGCCGCGGTCAGGGTTGCGCGGCGGGGCGAGGGGATCGGTCAGGAGCATGGCGCGGTTGTCGCGGTTGTAACCGACACGGCGCGGGATGAAGGCCAGGCGCGTGATGAGCGCGGTGGAGAAGGAGTTGGTCAGGAGGAGGGCGGTGTCGTACCGGCGCGGGCGGACCTTGGCGGCGGCCTTCTTCGGAGCCATCATGCCGTGGGGGGTGAACGAGTGGATCTCGTCGAGGTCGGGCGAGCCGGCCAGGAGCTGATCGATGCCGGGGCGGCACAGCGCGCCGATGAACGCGCCGGGGAGCGCTCGGCGCAGGCGGTGCAGCGTGGGCGTGGCCATGACGGCGTCGCCGACCCAGGAGGGCAGGACGATGAGGAGGCGGAGGGGGGGGGGATGGGGGGAGGGATCAGCCATCAGGGATCAGGGATCGGGAGGGAGGGGGAGAAGAAGCGACGAAGGGACGGAGGGGAGGAGAGACGGAGAGGCGGAGAGAAGAAGTGTGGGAGAGGAGGGTTGGTAGAAGGGGTAGAAGAAGGAGCCCTCACCCCGGCCCTCTCCCGTCGGGGACGGGAGAGGGAGGGGGGAGATCAGTCTCTTTCGGGCCAGAGGGGGGCGCCCTGGGATTGGGTGTGCCAGTGGTTGGTGTGGCGGCGGAGGTCGTTCATGAAGGCGAGGGCCGTGAGGCGGTGGGTGGCGAGGGTGGCGGTGACGGAGTCGTCGGTGAGGGTGAGGTCGAGCAGTCGGAGGCCGGAGCGTTCGGCCAGGCCGCGGGCGGCGGCGGCGACGGTGGCGCGGGTGCGGGGGTTGGCGAGGGGGTGCTTGTGCTCGTCGAGGCAGCGGAGGGTGATGCGTTCGGCGTGGACGGGGTGTTGAGGGGCGACGGCCGCGAGGATTTTGTCGGCGGCGGCGGAGAGGTCGGGGGTGGGCGAATCGTCGCCGACCTGGATGGCGCGGGCGGGGTCGACGCCGGCGTGGATGGCGGCGTCGAGGTCGCGCTGTTTGTCGCCGACCATCCAGGAGCGGGTCAGGTCGAGGTTGAGTTCGCGGGCGGCGGACAGGACCATGCCGGGGCCGGGCTTGCGCCAGGGGTGGTGGTCGGCGAAGCGGGGGTTGGCGCCGTTGGGATGGTGGGGCGCGCTGTAGCAGGCGTCGATGAGCGTGCGGGCGATGGGTTGGGGGGCTTTGTCGGGGGGGGTGAGCGGGAGTTGGCTGCGGAGGGCGTCGTGGCAGGCGTCGATGTCGGTGATGTGGCCGTGGGAGCGGGCGACGCCGCCCTGGTTGGTGATGATGACGATGGCGAAGCCGGCCTTCCGGAGGCGTTCGAGGGCGTGGGCGACGCCGGGCATGGCGTGGACATGGGCGGGGTCGAGCAGGTCGCCGCGGGTGGCGGAACCCCAGGCGTGGTCGGGCAGGTCGGCGTTGCGGCAGAGGGTGTCGTCGCGGTCGAGGAAGACGGCGGGTCGGGGGGGGAGGGGGAGCGGGGCGGGCATGGTCAGGAAGGGTAGGGGTTGGGGTGCTGGGGATCGGGCTTGCCCATGAATGTGGGTGGTCAGATTTTGCAACGGATCTGACTGGTGGCGGGTAACGGATGGCGTGACGCACGGGGATTTCAGGTTGGGGTCGGCAGTGCCGGTGGCCCGGGGCGAGTGGCGGCCAGTGCTGCTGAGCTTCGGGTACTTCTTTTTGGTGCTGTTCGGGTACGCGCTGCTGCGTCCGGTGCGGGAGGCGATGGGGGTGCAGCGGTCGATGGACGGCTTGCGCACTTTGTTTTATGTCACCTGCGGCGTGTCGCTGCTGGTGGCGGTGGGGTTCGGGGGGCTGGTGGCGCGGCTGGACCGGGTGCGGTTCATCGGCGTGGGGCACGCGCTGGTGGCGGCGTGCCTGGGCGTATTCATCGCGGCGCGGTGGGCGGTGGATGATGCGCAGCGGGTGTGGGTGGGGTACGCGTTCTATGTGTGGCTGAGTGTCGTGAACCTGTTTCTGCTCAGTGTGTTCTGGGCGTTCATGGCGGATGTGTGGCGGCTGGAGCAGGGCAAGCGGGTGTTCCCGGTGATCGCGGTGGGGGGGACGCTGGGGGCGCTCGCGGGTTCTTCGTTCGTGTGGTGGTTGGCGGAGAAGATCGGGGTTGATTGGCAGATGGCGATGGCGGCGGGGTGTTTTCTGCTGACGGTGCCGGTGGTGTGGATGCTGGACACCGGGGACCGGAAGGCGCGTGCGGCGGCCTCATCGAGGGTGGGCGGGGATTGGTGGGCGGGGCTGATGCTGCTGGCGCGGTCGCCGTACCTGCTGGGCACGGGGCTGTATGTGGTGTGCATGACGGTGAGTTCGACGCTGCTGTATTTCACGCGGTCCAGGCTGGTGGCAAAGGCATCGGAGGAACTGGAGCAGCGGGTGTCGATGTTCGCGCAGATGGACGCCTGGACGCAGGGGGCGACGCTGTTCGTGCAGTTGTTCGTCACCGGGCGGCTGATGCGGCACCTGGGCGTGGGGGCGACGCTGGCGGTGCTGCCGCTGGTGACGGTGGCGGGGTTCGGGCTGCTGGCGTGGGTGGAGCGGCGGGGCGTGGAGGGGTGGCAGGTGTTCGGTGTGGTGACGGCGTTCAGCGCGGTGCACAGCGCGACGCGGCACGCGGTGGCGCGGCCTTCGCGGGAGACCTTGTTCAGCGTGGTGGACGCGGAGGAGAAGTACAAGGCCAAGCCGGTGATCGATCTGTTCCTGTACCGGGGCGGGGATGTGGCGGGGGCGTGGGCGACGGGGATGGTGGCGGGGTTGTGGGGGATGTTCATGCTGGCGCTGCCGCTGGCGGCGGTGTGGGGCGGGTTGTGCGTGGCGTTGGCCGCGGCGCAGGGGCGCCGGGCGGGCGCGGGGGGCGCGCGGGATGAGAACACACAGGAGGGGGCGGGTGCGCCCCTGGAAGGAGCGGTCGGATGAAGCGACGGGATTTCATGGTGCGGGCGGGCGGGATGGCGGTGGGTGCGGCGTTGGCGCCCTCGGTGCTGGCGGGGTCAATGGGACGGCCGAACGCGGAGGGCGGGAAGTTGAAGATCCTGATCTTGGGCGGGACGGGGCAGTTGGGGCCGTTCATCGTGGAGCGGGCCGTGGCGAACGGGCACGAGATGACGCTGTTCAACCGCGGGCGCACGGGGCCGGACCTGTTCCCGGATCTGGAGCACATCGAGGGCGACCGCTACACGGACCTGTCCGGCCTGGAGAAGGCGGTGGCGGACGGGCGGCGGTGGGACGCGGTGATCGACACTTTCACCTATGTGCCCCAGACGGTGACGGACGCGATGGATGTGCTGCTGCCCGCGATGGGGCAGTTCGTGGTGGTCTCGACGACCTCGGTGTACGCATCGAGCGACGAGCCGGGGGCGGATGAGGATGCGCCGCTGGCCCAGATGACGGACGAGCAGGCCGCCGCGATCACGCACCATCGGGATGTGATGCCGTTCTACGGCGCGATGAAGGCGCGGGTGGAGAAGGCGGCGGAGGATCGGTTCCCAGGGCGGGTGACGGTGATCCGGCCGGGGCTGATCGTGGGCGCGCGCGACACCACGGGGCGGTACTCGTACTGGCCGATCCGCGGGAGTGAGGGTGGAAGGATGATCGGGCCGGGGACGGGGGACGACTTCATCCAGATCGTGGATGTGCGGGACCTGGGGGACTTCGTGGTGCGCTGCATCGAACGGAAGCACTTTGATGTGTTCAACGCGGTGAACCCGGGCGGGACGCGGACGATCCGCGATGTGGTGGAGTCGGCGTGCCGGGTCGGAGAGGCCGGCACCGAAGCGGTGTGGGTGCCGGCGGACTTCCTGGCGGCCCACGGCGTGCAGGCCTGGCAGCACATGCCGGCGTGGGTGCCCAACGACGCGCCGGGGTACGCGGGCTTCGGGAAGATGAACACCGACCGCGCCGTGAGGGCGGGGCTGACCACGCGCGACCTGGACGATGTGCATCGCTCGACGCTGGCGTACTACCGCGGGCGGGCGGGGGAGCTGCGGGCGGAGCGCGGGGATGAGTATGTGGTCGAGTGGCGCAGGGCCATCCGCGGCGGGCTGGCGGCGGAGAAGGAGGCGGAGGTTTTGAAGGCGTGGGATGCGCGGGAGGGGTGAGTTTGGATGCTTGATTGAAGGGAGAGAGAGGGTCATCGGCCTTTGGGCGATTGGGGGGGCGGGGGGGCAGGATGCCCCCCGCTTCGTTTGGAGGGAAGCATCAAACAAGGCAACCGGGCGTCCCGCGGCGGAAGGGGGGAAGTGCCGACGGGACGCCCGGCGCGCGAGAGAGACCTGGGTCTCTCCTCTTCCGGTCTGCGGTTGGGGAGCGTGGTCCCGGGGTTTGCGTCCGTGCGGGTCGCGGGGTGATGGTCGCTCTTGGGAAGGTGTACGGAGCGAACGGGTGTGGGGCGCGTGGGATGGGGTGATGGGGCGTTGGATGCGTGGGTGGGGGGCGGCGCAGGCCGCAGGGGTTGACATTCAGGCGGGTGGGGCGGGGGTTCTCGGGCGTGAAGATGGGGGCGATGGGGAGGGCGGGGCAGGGGTGGTGGGCTGAAAAGCGTGAAAAAGTGCGGATGCGTGTGAAGTTGGTGCGTTCGCCGGATCGGGTATGCTGGTCGGGAGGGGCGTCAGAGGGCGCATGGGCTTGTTGTGGAGCGGGGTGGCGTGGGGGTTGACGGGGGTTGGGGCCTTGGTGTTGTTGTGGGCGTTGTGGTAGGATCGGGCGGGGTGGCGGTGTCGGAAGTGCTGGTATGACTTGGATGGGGTGGTGGGAGAAGCAGGGGAAGAGAAGAGGCCGACTGGAAGTCGGCCCCACGGGGTGTGTCCGGAGTGCGGGAAGGCGCATCGTTCGTTGAGGTCGATGCGGCGGACGCGGCGGAAGTGATGGGGGGTGGTCGGCGCGGGGGTGCTGCTGGCGGCGGCGCACGGGGCGCGGGTCGCGCCAGGGGTACAGAAACGCGGGTGGGGGGCGGCGGTGCCGGGGGTGGTGCTGGTGGCGTGGATGCCGCTGATGTCGGAGGAGCCGGGGACGGGGCTGGAGGGCATGACATTCGGGATCATCGGGTCCGGCTCCGCCCTGCCGCCGGTTTCTGGGATGGATCGGCTCGGAATGAAGGAGGTCGGTGGGGAGTCGTATTGGAGGACCGTCTTCAGGGATGCGCCCGGTCCATCGCGGCTGGGGTGGGTCTCACGCAGGCTGCTGTTTCTGCTGGGGCGGGCTGTGGGCGGATCGTGTGTACGACGGGGTGCTGGTGGTCCCTTTGTCGCGGTGGACCGTTGATGAGGCGCGGCGGTACATCGTCAGCGGGACGGTGCCGGACTATGCGATGCCGTGAGGGTTCTCACGGCTGGTGCGGGTGCCAAAGAAAACGCCCCGCGGGGCGGGGCGTGGAGGGGTTGGCAAGGAGAAGAGAGAAGAACAAGAAGAAGACCCGGCTCGGCGAGCCGGGCCACCGGGAGAACCGGCACGGGGTGCCGGTCTTACCTAGGCGATGGTGACTTTGGGGTCCAGGTAGACATCCTGGATGGCGTGGAGGAGGGCGGCGCCTTCCTTCATGGGGCGTTGGAAGGCCTTGCGCCCGGAGATCAGGCCCATGCCGCCGGCGCGCTTGTTGATGACGGCGGTGGTGACGGCGTCCTTGAGGTCGGATGCGCCCTTGGACTCGCCGCCGGAGTTGATGAGCGGGACGCGGCCCATGTACTGGTTGATGAGCTGGTAGCGGCAGAGGTCGATGGGGTGGCCGCCCTTGCCGGTGGCGTCGGAGCCGGCCAGCTCGGTGTAGACCTCCTTGCGGAACTTGCCGTAGGAGGAGTCGCCGGTGTTGAGGGCGTTGTAGCCGCCGTTGTTGGTGGGGAGTTTCTGCTTGACGATGTCGGCCTGGATGGTCGCGCCCAGGTGGTTGGCCTGGCCGGTGAGGTCGGCGGAGGCGTGGTAGTCGACGCCGCCGACCTTGAAGGCATTGTTGCGGATGTAGCACCAGAGGACGGTGACCATGCCGTACTGGTGGGCCTCGGCGAACATGTCGGAGACATACTGGATCTGGTTGGTGGAGTCGTCGGAGCCGAAGTAGATGGTGGCGCCCACGGCGGCCGCGCCCATGTCCCAGCACTGCTTGATGTTGCCGAAGGGGATCTGCTTGAACTGGTTGGGGTAGGTCATGAGTTCGTTGTGGTTGAACTTGACCATGTAGGGGATCTTGTGGGCGTACTTGCGGGCGGTGATTCCCAGCACGCCGAAGGTGGAGGCGACGGCGTTGCAGCCGCCCTCGATGGCCAGCTCGATGATCTTCTCGGCGTCGAAGTAGTCGGGGTTGGGGGCGAAGGACGCGCCGGCGGAGTGCTCGATGCCCTGGTCGACGGGCAGGATCGAGGTGTAGCCCGTCCCGGCCAGACGGCCCGTGTTGAGGATGCGGTTGAAGTTGTTGAGCACGCCGATCGAGCGGTCGGAGTTGATGAGGATGCGGTCGACGAAGTCGGGGCCGGGCAGGTGCAGGCGGGACTTGTCGATGGTCTTGGACTGGTAGGTCAGGAGGGCGTCGTCGGCGAGGGTTTTGGCGACATCGATGGTGAGGTTGGGCATCGGGCGGTTCCTGCGGATTTGAGGGTGGGAAAGCGGTTGCGTGCCCCAGCCGTGATGAGATGGCGGGGGAGCAGTCTAGGGTGGATTGGCCGGGAAGGGGGGCTGGCCGGAGGCGGGGGAGGAGGGGGGGCGGCATTCTGGAGGCCGGATGAACCGTTGGGCGGGGATGGCGGTCTAACAGAGTGCGTGCGGAGCGCATGGGAGGGCCGGACCTCATGGCGGAAGGTGGCGTGGAGGAGCGGTCGGACGAATGGCTGTTGCGGGCGTTCGCCGCCGGCGGGGAGGGCGCGCTGGGTGAACTGGCGCGCCGGCACGAGGGCGCGATGCTGGGGATCGCCAAGGGGATGCTGGGCAGCGAGGCCCTGGCGTGCGAGGCGGTGCAGGAGGCGTGGGTGCGGGTCATCCGGGGGGCGGCGGGATTTCAGGGCCGGGCGGTGGTGAAGACCTGGCTGTACCGGATCGTGCTCAGCCGGTGCGCGGAGGTGCGGGCGCGGGAGGCGCGGGCCGGGCGGAGGCGGGAGAGCATCGGGCCGGGGGAGGAGGTCGGCGTGGACCGCGCCCGGCTGGCGCGGGCGGTGGACGGGCTGTCGTGCGGGCATCGGGAGGTGGTGGTGCTGTGCTACGGGCGGGGGATGTCGCAGGCCGAGGCGGCCGGCGTGCTGGGCGTGCCGGTGGGCACCATCAAATCCAGGATGCACGCGGCGATGGGCAGGCTGCGCGAGGTGTTGGCGGACGAGGTGGGAGGTGTGGCGTGAACGAGCAGGATCTGCAAAGGGGGCTGGAAGCCATGAGCACCTGGACGGCGAGCGAAACGCGGCTGTGGGAGCGGGCGTTGGAGTCGGAGCGGGAGCGAGCGGAATGCGATAGGCGGGCGGGGCGGCTTGGGTGGATGCGCTCGCCACGGATGGCGGCGGTGCTTCTTGGTGCGGTGGGGCTGGGGGTTCTGCTGGTGGCGGTGTTGGGGGGAGGTGGCAGCGGTGGCGGGAGTGGGTGGGTTGTGCCTCCTCGTGTCGTCACGGATGCGCCGTTCGTGAGTTTGCCGCTCGTAGAAAGGGAGTTGGACCGGGCCAGGAAGCAGGTGGAGGTGGAGGGGGCGGATGAGATCCGGATGGCTCGGTTTGAGGCGGATTTGTTCAGAGCGAACGCGGATCAGGCGGGTCCGGATGCCTTGCAACACCATTTGGATGCGCCGGCGGGGATTGAGCGGCTTGTGGCGATGTTCGAGGACGACCAAGGCGCGCGGGTTCGGCTGGTCGCGTATACCGCCAGCGTGTCGCTGCGGTCGTCGGATGTCCGGGCGACGGCCGAGCGGGCGCGCGCCCTGGCGGACCCTCAGCGGGGCGAGTTCGTGGAGGCCGCCACGCTCAGCGGGGAGGGCGGCGCCGCCGGCGCGAGCGTGGTGCTGCGCGTCCGTTCCGAGCGGCTGGAAGAAGTGCTCAACGCCCTGCGGGGCATGGGCGACCTGCTCAACGAATCGATGACGGCGGACGACCTGACGACGCGGATCGTGGATGTCGAAGCGCGGCTGCGCAACGAGCGGCGGATCGAGGCGGAACTGCTCGAACTGCTGTCCAGCCGCGAGAACCCGGACTTGCAGGGCTTGGTGCTGCTGCGGCGCGAGCTGGGCGAGGTCCGCGGCCGGATCGAGCAGACGGAGTCACGGCGCGCCGCGATGGCCCGGCAGGTGGCGCTCTCGACGATCCGGGTGGCCGTGCATGGACGCGACGCAACTCCGCAGATGGAATCGGGGTGGGGGCGGTTCACACGCGGGCTGGGGCAGTCCTGGTCCGACGGGCTGCGGACGCTGGAGGGATCTGTGCAAGGGTTGCTGGCGTTTGTGGTGGGGCGAGTCGTGTGGTGGGCACCGGGGGTGGCGCTGGTGTGGGTGGGGTGGAGGGTGTGGAGGAAAAGAAGTTGAAAGGATCTTGTTCGGGCTTGGAATTCTTCTGATCCCACTGGCCCGTCCCAAAACCTGTGTCATGCTTTGGGCGGTGGGTCAGGATGGCCGTGTGACCCTGCTGGGTCCGTGGCCAGGACCGATCGGTGCTCGCCGGTCGAGTTGAATGACTCGGAGAACGCCTTTCCTTTGGGAGGGCGTTTTCCGTTGGGGGGTTTGTGGGAGGTAAATGGGCCATTAGCCGTAAGCGATGTGGGGAGTAGGGGGAGAGGGTGGAGGCGGGGCGGGGGAGAAGAGGCCGACTGGAAGTCGGCCCCACGGGGGAGGGCGGGTCAGCCGCCGGAGGCGAGTTTCATGAGGGTGGCGAAGGTGCCCAGGGTTTCGGGGGTGTCGGGGGCGGCGTCGGGGTCGGGCATGAGCTGTTCGGAGCGGCCGTTGGGCAAAATTCTCCACGCGCTGCGGCGGTCGCGGAGGATGATGTCGAAGAGTTGGGCCAGGCGGGCGCGGGCGTCGGGGTCCTGGACGGGGGCGATGCACTCGACGCGGGCGGAGAGGTTTCGGTACATCCAGTCGGCGGAGCCGATGTAGTACTCATAGTCGTTGGGGGCGGCCCGGCCGTTGGCGAAGGCGTAGATGCGGGAGTGCTCGAGGAAGCGTCCGATAACGGAGCGGAGGGTGATGTTGTCGGACATGCCGGGCACGCCAGGGCGCAGGCAGCAGAAGCCGCGGACGATGAGGTCGATCGTGACACCGGCGGAAGAGGCGCGGTAGAGGGCCTCGGTGATCTCGCGGTCCTCCAGCGAGTTCATCTTGGCCATGATGCGGGCGGGGCGGCCGGCGCGGGCGTGGTCGATCTCGCGGTCGATCATCTCGATGAAACGGTTGCGCATGTGGTGGGGCGCGACGATGAGCCGTTCATACTCCTGGTTGACGGTGTGGCCGGTCAGGGCGTTGAAGAGGCGGATGGCGTCGGAGGTGATGGCGGGGTCGCAGGTGAGCAGGCCGAGGTCGGTGTAGAGCTGGGCGGTCTTCGGGTGGTAGTTGCCGGTGCCGATGTGGCAGTAGGTGCGGATGCCCCACTGGCCGTCGAGTCGTTCGCGTCGGACGACGACGGAGCACTTGCAGTGGGTCTTCAGGCCGACGACGCCGTAGGCGACATGCACGCCCGCGGCCTCGAGCTGGCGGGCGAACTGGACATTCTTCTCCTCGTCGAAGCGGGCGCGGAGTTCGACCAGGCAGGCGACCTGCTTGCCCTCCTCGGCCGCGTGGACCAGGTGGCCGACGAAGGGGCTGTCCTTGCTGGTGCGGTAGAGCGTCTGCTTGATGGCCAGCACATCCGGGTCCTTGGCGGCGGCGGAGATGAACCGCTCCACCGAATCGGAGAAGGACTCATAGGGATGGTGGACGAGGATGTCGCGCTCGCGGATCTTGGCGAAGATGTCCGCGTCCGGGTCGGCCAGGGCCGGGGGTCGGGCGGGGCGCCAGGGCGTGTTCTTGAGGTCGGGGCGGTCGATCTCCGCGATCTCGAACAGGTCGGCGTAGGCCAGGGGGCCGGGGCGGACATAGACATCCTCCTCTTGCAGTTCGAGTTCATCGAGGAGGAAGCTGAGAATGCGGGGGGAGGGGTTCGGCGCGACCTGGATGCGCAGGGCGGCGGCGAAGCGGCGCATGCGCAGCTCGGCCTCCACATGCTCGAGCAGGTCCTCGACATCGTCGTCCTCGATCTCGACGGCGGCGGAGCGGGTCAGGCGGAAGGGGAGGATCTCGGCGATGCGCATGCCGGGGAAGAGTTCGTCGGCGTTGTTGAGCACGACCTCGTCGAGCTGGATGTAGCGGCCCGGGTTGTCGCGGGCGGGCGCGGGCACCCGGCCGCCGGCGATGATGGATTCGATGCGGATGTACTGGGGCAGCACATCGGGGATCTTGACGCGGGCGAAGCGCAGCTCCGGGTCGCCGGGCTTCTCCAGCAGCACGCCGAGGTTCTCGGAGAGGTTGGAGATGAAGGGAAATCGGTGGCCGGGGTCCACGGCCAGCGGGGTCAGCACGGGGAAGACCTGGCGGCGGTACCAGGCATCGAGCGCGTCGCGGTCGGGCTGGGACAGGTCCGTGTAGGAGACGATCTGGATGCCCTCCCGGGCCAGCGCGGGCGCCAGGTCGTCGGTCCAGCAGGGGGTCATCATGGCCTGCAACTCCAGGACGGAGGCGCGGCAGGCGGTCAGGGTGTCGTGCGGGGCCATCTCGCCCGGCCGGGCGGGCGAGCCCAGGTTGCCGTGCTGCTCGCGCTGCTTGAGCAGGCCGACGCGCTTCATGAAGAACTCGTCCATGTTGTTCGCGTAGATCGCCAGGAACTTGACGCGCTCCAGCAGCGGCGTGCGGGCGTCCAGCGCCTGGGCCAGCACGCGCCGGTTGAACTCCAGCCAGGACAGGTCGCGGTTGAAGAAGCGGGCGGCCTCGGTGTCGGGCGGCGCGGCGTTGGCGGGGGGCGTGTTGGGATTGGCAGCGGTGTCGGTCATGGGTCCAGTCGTATCGGCAAGGGGGGCTTAGGGGCGATAGATCGCGGCGCAGCCGGGGGATTCGGTGACGCGGACGGATTCGACCCGGGCGGCGGCTGCCAGGGCGTCGCCGAGGCGGGCGGTCAGCTCGTCGGCGATGTGTTTGGCGATCAGTTCGGCGGTGGGGTTGGTCTCGTCGAACGGGGCGACGGCGTTGAGGTTGTTGTTGTGGAAGGGGGCGATGATGTCCGCCAGCACGGCGTGGACGGTGTGGAAGTCGCAGAGCAGGCCGTCGGCGTCGAGGGTGGGGCCGGAGAGCAGGGCGGTGACATGCCAGTTGTGCCCGTGGACAGGCTCGCGCCGCCCCGCGATGACGATGGCGTGCGCGGCGGCGAACTCAGCGGTGATCTCAATGGCGTACATGGGGGATGTTAGGGAGGGGGAAGGGATTGGGGATCAGGGATTAGGGATTGGGGATCAGGGATTAGGGATTGGGGGCTGAGGAAGAAGAGGTGGGATGGGTGTCCTGTGCCTTGCCTGATGCCTGATCCCCAATCCCTGATGCCTTCTTGAAGGTCGTGAATGATCGGACGGCCATCGCCAGGATGATGGCGTTGGCCACCATGCCGCCGGCGGAATCGACGCGGATGTTGAAGGCGATCCAGAACGCGCTGGCCAGGGCTGCGAGCACGAAGCCGTCGCGGTGGTGCTTGCCCAGCCGCCACATCGACAGGAACATGAAGACGGCGGCGGCCCAGTCGAGGGCGTAATGCTTGAAGAAGAAGTCGTACATGAGCGGACGGTAGGGGGCAGGGGTGCTTCGACAAGCCGCGACTGCAAGGGAGCGGCCGGGCCGTGCGGGGGCGTGGAGAGAACCCGGCCGCCGGCGTTGCCGGGGGTGTGAAGAGTGGGGGGGGGTTGCGGGCGGAGAGGGCGACCGCGGCCGCTCCCTTGCAGTCGCGGCTTGTATTGCCCCGGCCCGCGTGCGATTTGAGGGCGGAACCTAGACTCTCGTCCACCCCAGGACCGGGGGGATGGACGAGGAACAAGCATGTCGGATGCACCACTGATTCTGGGCGTGAGTGGGCTGCGGGGCATCGTGGGCGAGAGCCTGACGCCGGAGGTGGCGGTGCGCTACGCGGGGGCGTTCGGGGGGTGGTTGAGGGAGCGTGTCGATGGGCTGCCCCGGGTGCTGATCTGCCGTGATGGACGTTCGGGGGGCGGGGTGTTTCTCGACGCCGTTTCGGCGGGGCTGCGGGGGGTGGGTTGTGATGTGTGGGATTGCGATGTGCTGACAACCCCGTCCGCGGGTGTCGTGGCGAGCGAGCGGGACTGCCACGCGGCGGTCATCGTCACCGCCAGCCACAACCCGGAGGAATGGAACGGGCTGAAGTGCCTTGTGTCGGAAGGGGGTGCGTTCAGCGCGCCGGATGCGGATGCCGCCGCGGAGATCGTCTCGCGCTTTCAGTCGGGCGTTATTCAGTATGCCGATTCCGACGACATCGCGGAGCGGACGCTCGACGATCTGAGCACCTGTGTTTTTCACGCGGGGGCCGTCAGTGAGGCCGCCGCGCGGATCGGTCTGGGTGTCCGCGAGCGGGCGGAGACCGTCTCGGGCATGCGGGTGGTGGCTGATTCCGTCAATGCGTCCGGCACGCGCGTGACGGAAAAACTCATGGGACTGCTCTTTGCGAACCTCGTTCAACTCCACGGGAGCGATTCCGGGATTTTTCCGCACACCCCCGAGCCGACAAAGGAGAATCTCTCCGGTGAGGGCGGGCTGTGCGACGCGGTGCCAGGGTTGAAGGCGGATGTCGGCTTCGCGCAGGACCCGGACGCGGACCGGCTGGCGATCGTGGACGAGAAGGGGAGCTACATCGGCGAGGAGTACACGCTGGTGCTGTGCGCCGTGGCGTTGATGGAAGCGCGGGAAGCCCAGGGATTGAAATCCCTGGGCATTGATGGGCGGAGACCTGTCTTTGTGGTCAATCTTTCCACCTCCCGCATGATTGATGATGTGGCGGCGCACTACGGGGCCGAGGTCGTCCGCACGCCCGTCGGCGAGGCCAATGTCGTCGAGCGCATGAAGCAGCTCAAGATGGCGGGGCGCGATGTCGTCATGGGCGGCGAGGGCAACGGCGGCGTGATCTGGCCCGAGGTCACCTATGTCCGCGACTCGCTCTCGGCCATGGCTCTGACGCTCGCCCTCATGGCCCGCTCGGGCAAGAAGGTGTCCGAACTGGTCGCCATGATCGACGCGATGGGACCTGGGAAGAAAGGGGGGGGAGGCTATTGCATCATCAAGCGCAAGGCCCCGCTGGCCAGCAAGGCCGACGCGGTGCCGGTGGTCGAGCACCTCGCCAAGGTCTACCGGGGCGAGGGGGGGGGCGGGGGAGGCGGCGCGGTGGTGGACATCCAGGACGGCGTCCGCATCGACTGGCCCGCCCGCGGCGTGTGGGCCCATGTCCGGGCCAGCAACACCGAACCCATCATGCGCGTGATCGTCGAGGCCCCGACCGAGGCCGAGGCCCACGACACCGCCCGCTCGGTGGAAGCCCGGATCGCGGAGATTTGACTCCGGACATTGAGGGTCCGGACCCGGCTCGGCGAGCCGGGCCACCTGTTGGGCGACCTGCTGTGCCACCTATACTGCAACCGCCATGACCCCCCCCCCCCCCCCCACCCAACTGTCCAGCTACCAGATCGGCGACCGCGTCCGCGTGGTGCAGCAGATCCCCCGGCGCTCGGGCACGATGACCACCAGCACCGAGGGCGTGGTCCTCCGCGCCGGGCAGCAGAAGACCGGCTCGTGGTTCGCCCACGCCAAGGACAAGAAGCTGTGGCTGGACCGGCTGGAACTCCGCCTGGACGACGGCGAGATCGTGGTGGTCAACCTCGACCAGTTCTCCAGGGTCGAGAAGGTGCTCGGTCAAGGCTCGCGCTAGAAGTCCCGGCCTTCCAGGCCCATGCGGGTCCAGATGGTCGGCTGGGGCATTCCTATCACGGTCGAGTTCGGCCGCGGTTGAGCGTCCCGCAGCAGGACATACTTGCCGGCGGAACCGTCCGCTCTGCCCGAGTAGACGGCTGGTTCGTTCGGGATGCCGAAGACATCCGCGTGTCTCGCCAGGAGAAGCCCCTTGGACGCGGGGTGTCTCGTCCGTGTCGTGCGTTGCGGGCGCATCTGCGAATCCGCGGGCACGGCATCCTCGATGAACACATCCGGCTCGGCGAACGCCGCGGATGTCATTGCATAAAAAGTGCGCCGGGGGTGAGGGTGCTCATCCGGCGCGACCCCGATCCCGTGGGCTTTCGCCGCGACGATCCATTCGGCGGAGTTCAGCATGACATAGTCGTTGGCGGGCAGGGGTCGGGGAAAGAGATCCCCCGTGATGTCAACGGCATAACCGCCGAGCGCGTAGGTCGTGGGGAAGCGGTCCTGCCAGTCGGCGGTGTAGGCGGAAACCGCGGTCAGATTCTGCTTCAGATTCGCCAGGTGACGGGTCCGGGCGGAGTGATCCCGAGCGCCCCGCAGGGCGGGCAGGAGCAGGGACAGCAGCACCACGATCACAACGATGCTGACCAAGACTTCGACCATGGTGAATCCCGTGGGCCGCGACCGTGAAGCGGGCTTTGTCGGGGCCGCGCTCAACGCGGCCCGTGCCCGATTCTTTGTTCGGACCGCATGCCGTCTAGAAAAGAGGGATCTCACCGTTCTCCAGCTCCTTCTGCGGGAAGTTGCTCTGCACCACAAAGGCCAGGATCCAGTCGTTCACTTCCGGATTCCAGACGAACTGCAAACAGAGCGGGCGTGGGGGTCTGTCCGGGAAGAAAAGCACGCAGCCGATCTCGGCGGCGGGCAGAACTTTGTGGGTTCGGACGGACTCGCGGAAATCCTGCCGATGGGTTGTGAACGGCTCGAGCGATGTCGAACTCGCGCCGTACCAGCCCTCGTACCCGAGCGATGCCGGGCTGAGGTCGCACCTGATCTCGCCCGCCACCGCGTATCCGTACGCCAGCGCGACCGAGTCTTGCCCGTGGCCGATCGCGTGCGGGCGCGGACGATCAAAGAGCAGCCGGACGAGTTCGGCCGGCCCTTCCCCCGCCTCGGGCGGCCTCCGGGCCAGGTACTCGAAGGTTCCGTCGAAAGAATCCGGGAATCGTTGCTCGAGCAGGGCACGATCCGCGTGAGCGCCGTAGCGTGCGCGGACCGCAAGGTAATTTTCGCTGGATCCGGATGCGAAGCGGGCCGCGAGCGTTTCCGATGCTTGCCGCATGAGTTTCTCGTGCATCGCTTCGAAGATCGTGAGGCCGGCGCGTTGATGGCTCCGCTGAACGGGCGGAGGCAGATCGACCACGAAGTCCCGCTCCGCCGGCCGGGAGGTCGCCCCAACGATCGTTGCCTGCTCCAGGAGGCCGCGGAACCAGCCGTCCTCGGCCCGGATGGAGGCGAAACCTGTGCTCGGGAGCGCTCTGTAAAGAGGTTGCGCGACATGCAGGGAATAGGCGACGGGGTCGTTCTTCGGTGAAATCTTTGTGAGTTGATGCCAGACCAAGAAGCCGCCGCCCACGGAAACGGCCGCGATGAGAAGGAGAACGAGCGCCCTTCCTCTGTTTCGCATCAGTGGACTCCCGAACACGCAGGCAATGAGCGGTGCGGCGGAGGACCTCCATTGGGCGTTCATGGCTTGCCCCTGGTGTTGACACCGCTCAGCCTACCACACGGGGGGGAGGGGGGATGCAAGTCCAGACTTCCCGTGATCCACTTTTCTCGACCGTGCGGCCGACAGGGTCCGTATCGGGTTCCTGATCCTTTGATTGAACCGAAGGTGACGAACAGGGCAATACCCCTGTTTGTCTGTGCCCGCTTGGCTTCCGACGCGCCCGCGCGTTGCGCAACCTTCCAACTTTGTCAAATTTTCTATTCCTTCCCTCGCAAACACTTGCGCGCCGCGGCACACCTCGATGACCGTTCCCGTGCGCCCAAATCGGTCCGCGCGTCCCCCCCTGTGAGGGCCTGCCAATGTCGGCGGCCCCGGATGTGGAGGAGGGACCGATGCCCGGCCAGCCCGAACGGAAATCTGCGGACGCCGACCCCGTGTGGGGCGCCATCACGCTCGCCATCGCCGAGCACACGCGCCGGGAACTGCCCCGGCACGAGCACCTGTGGGCGTACTACCGCAACCCGCTCGGGCTGGTCGGGGCGTCGGGGACCGACTCCGCCGGGCCGGGCGGGTGGTACCGCCAGGCCCAGGAGATCGGCCTGCCCCGGCGCATCCGGGGGCGAGCAGGCGGTGTGGCCACCCTGCCGGGCACCGAGCCGGGCAGGCGCGAGGTCGTCATCGAGAACGACATCGCCTGGCGCGTCCACGCCATGGTGGACTTCATGCTCGGGCGTCCCGTCCGCTTCGAGTCGCTCGCGGCCGATGAGGGCGTCCGCGCCAAGGCCGAGCGCCTGATCGAGACCGTGTGGGAGCGCTCCGGCGGCATCGCCATGATGCAGGACGCCGCGCTGCTGGGCCATGTGTTCGGCCATGTCGATCTGCTGCTGCGCATCGACGAAACCAGGCTCGGCGGCTCGCTCGACGCCGCGGCCGGGGCGTTCAGCATCGAGCCGATCGACCCCCGACGCGGCGTGCCCGTGGTCTCGCCCGATGATTACCGCCGGCTCGATGCGTACGCCGTCCACGCCCGGCGCCCGAAGCCCGCGGCCAACCATGCCCACGCCGACGCCCCGAACCGCCGGCACGAGACCATCACCGAGGTCTTCACGCCCGGCGGTCGTCGGCTCTACCGTGACGGCCGGCGCGTCCAGGGCGAGCGGACCCGCCTGCTGGCCGACACCGTGCCCGTCGTGCATATCCAGAATGTCAGCCAGCCGTTCGTCTACGCGGGCGTGGGCGAGGTTGAGCCGCTCGCGCCGTTGCAGGACGAACTGAACACGCGCCTGAGCGACCGGGCTAACCGCGTCACGCTCCAGTCCTTCCGCATGTACCTGGCCAAGGGCATCGACTCGTTCGACGGCACGGCCATCGGCCCCGGCACCGTGTGGAGCACCAACAACCCCGACGCATCCATCCAGGCCTTCGGCGGCGACCTCTACAACCCCGGCGAGGAGGCCCACATCGCCGAGATCCGCGAGGCGATGGACAAAATCAGCGCGGTCCCGCCGCTGGCGGGCGGCGTGGTGCGGGCCAAGCTCGGCAACCTGTCCAGCGCCAACGCCCTGCGCGTCACACTGATGGGCCTGATCGCCAAGACCGAACGCAAGCGCATCGCCTACGGGCGCGGCATGGAGCGCGTCGGATCGCTGATCCTCCGCGCGCTGCACGAGTCCGGCACGCTGCGCCTCACCGAGCCGGACCGGGCGCTGCGCACCGTCTGGCCCGCCCTCCCGTTCGAGGAGGAGTCCGACCGCCTCGCCGCCGCGCGGCAGAAGCGGGAACTTGGCGTGGACCCGCGCCGCGTGCTCGCCGAACTCGGCCACGACCGCCCCGACCCCGGCGTTGTCTGATTCATCCCTCCGTGGGGCCGACTTCCAGTCGGCCTCCTGAGTCCCCTCTTCTCCAAGGAGCACACCATGAAGGAAATCGAAGGCGGCGTCACGCCCATCGGCGGCGGCCAACCGAACACCGCACAGTCCCCACGCCCCCCGCTCAACGAAACCCAGCGCTGGCAGGCCCTGCTCGACGAGGCCGAGTCGGAGATCGCCGATCTTGAGGCCCGCGTGGCGGAACTCGAGGCGGCCCTGTCTGACGCCCGCTCCGCCGCGGGCCAGGCCGAGCGGCAGCGCACGCTGGAGCAGGAACTCGCCCGCGCCGGCGCGATCGACGCGGAGACCGCCGCGCTCCTGCTCGGCTCCGCGATGACGGCCGACCCCGACGCGGACATCGGCGCGCTCGTCCGCGACCTGCGCGACCGCAAGCCGTTCCTGTTCGCCGCGCTGCGACCCGGCCCGGGCGCGTCGATGGGTCCGTCCGTGCCCGTGGACGAACTGGGTGAGCTGGCGACCGACGCCCGCCACTCCGGCGACCGCGCCGCGCTGCTGCGCTACCTCCGCCGCCGGCGCGTCCGCTGAACCTCACCCCCACCTCCCACACACACCGCATCACACCTCACGCTGAAAGGAGCCTCTCATGGCGTTCACCGGAAAATCCACCTTCACCGCCGGCGCCGGCCTGCCCGAACTGGTCGAGGATGTCTCGGACATCATCGGCATCGTCAGCCCGCACGAGACCCCGCTGCTCGACCACCTGGGCGACGCCAAGCGCGCCGCCATCAGCACCGTCCATGAGTGGATCGAGGACACCCTGCTGCCCAACACCGGCCAGATCAACCAGGCCACCTTCACCCCCAGCCCGACCACCGCCACCGCCATCATCTGCGTCGATGCCTCGCGCTTCCGCCCCGGCGACCTCGTCCGCCCGGCCAACACCAACGAGGTGATGCTGGTCACGGCCGTCAACACCGGCACGCAGGTCATCACCGTGGTCCGCGCCTACGGCGGCACCACCGCGGCCACCCTGGTCAACAACATGATCCTGCACATCCTGGGCAACGCGGCCCTGGAGGGCGACGACGCCCCGGACGCCCGCTTCACCAGCCGCTCGCGCCGCCAGAACTACACCCAGATCTTCACCGCCTCCGTCGATGTCTCCGGCTCCATGCAGGCCGCCGCGGCCTACGGCATCGCGGACGAGGTGGACTACCAGAAGCAGGAGCGCATGCGCGAGCTGCTCCGCGACCTGGAGAACTGCGTCATCAACGGGGTCGCCCCCTCGTCCAACCAGCAGGGATCGTCCACCGTCCGGCGCTCGATGAACGGCATCATCCGTTCGATCACCACCAACGCCTTCCAACCCGGGACCGGACCCATCCCCAACGGCGACGGCGGGGGCAACAACGGCCTGACCGAGCAGGTGCTCAACGCCGCCCTCCGCGCCGTGTGGGAGCAGTCCTCCGGCGTGGTGGACACCATCGTCGTGGGCGGGTCGCAGAAGCGGCGCATCAACTCCTTCGCCACCGCCGCGCGGTCCTACCTGCCGACGGACCAGACCTATTCCGACCTGCTCAGTGTGTATGAGTCGGACTTCGGCGTCTGCCGCGTGGTGCTCTCGCGCTGGGCGCCGCCGGACGCGCTGCTGCTGCTCGATTCCTCGCGCGTCTCGGTCATGCCGCTGCAGGGGCGTTCGTTCCACTACAAGCCGCTGGCCGCCACCGGAGACTCGACCTCCGGCCAGGTCATCGGCGAGTACACGCTCGAGTTCAAGAACGAGAACGCCCACGCCGTCCTCCGCGGCCTCGCCGTCTGACCCGCCCCGTGGGGCCGACTTCCAGTCGGCAACTCTTCTCTCCGTCTCTCCGTCTCTCCGTCTCTTCCCTCCCTCTCCATCTCACGCGGGGCCTGTGGAGCGGGCCTCCTTCTCTCGCCCGGCACGGCCCGAAACGGCCGCGCCGGGTTTCACCGCCCAACGGAGATCCCCATGTTCGCCCAAGACCGAGACCTGCTCATCCTCGAACCCGCCCTGCTCCGCGACGCCGGCTGGGCCGGGCAACGCGCCCTGAGCGTCAACGCCACGCTGACAGGAACCACGCTCACCCTCGCTTCCGGTTCTTTCGCCGACGCCGGGGTCGAGGCCGGTTCCATCGCCCTGTTCGACGGCCTCGCCGTCGAGTTCACCGCCGTCACCGGCCCGACCACCGCCACCGTCTCGCTGCTCCGCGCCCGCCGGGAGAGCAACCCCGTCCCGCCCCCGGCGGCGAGCAACCGCCCGCTCCGCGTCTACTCCTTCGCCCCTCAGCGCGAACTCGTCCACCGCGCCGTGCTCACCATGATCGGTGTCGATCCCGATGGCGGAGGCCCGCTGACCGAGGCGGCCGTCACCAACCCCGGTGATCTTGTGCGACTGGAGGCCCTCGGCACGCTGGAGGTCATCTACGCGGGGGCCGATCCCGCGGCCGGCGCGCCGGTCATGCACGCGCGCCGCGCCGACATGTACCGCCAGCGCTTCCACGAGGAGCGCGCCCGCGTCTCCGCCTTCATCGACCTGGACGCCGACGGCATCCCCGAGTGCCGCCGCTCCCTGTCCGTGTTCAATCTCACCCGCGCGTAAGCCAGAACCCCAAGCCTCCCGGCTCGGCGAGCCGGGCCACCCGAAGGAGCCGCCATGCTCATCCTCCGTCCGAATCTTGTTTCCTTCGCCGGGGCCGAATGGCCCAACATCGAACGCCTCGCCATCGACCGCGTCGGGACCAAAGTCCTCCGTGAATGGTCCGACGACGGCCCGTATCCCACGCTCGTCGATGTGCCCGAGCACCTCGTCCGCGTGCGCATCACCCAGTCGTTCGACACCACGAATCTCTCGTCCCCCAGGCCCGGCGACCTGGGCCTGCTCCGCGTCGAACTCGCCCGCGGCGGCGACGAGGGCCGCCGCCTGGTCCGCGTCGACTGCGTCGTCGAGTCCGTCACGCACGATCTTTCCGCCCGTTCCACCACCCGCACCATCACCTGCACGGCCCAATCCGCCGCGGGCGGGACCGACCCCGTCCTCATCACCGACGCATCCTGAGCGCAAGGAGCCAGCCATGAGCAGTTTCAAGGGAATCAACCTCTTCGGCTCCGGCCCACACCGCTTCCGCGTCGGGCGCGAGGGCCGGCGCGTCATCACCTACGCCGCCCTGACGGGCGACCCGTCGATACCGGGTTCGTTCGTCTCGGGCGACCATGAACTCCGCGTCACCGTCACCGGGCGTCTGGCCGCGTCAACCGAGTCGGCCCTCTGGACGCTGCGCGACGCGATCACCGCCCAGGCCGCCAGTACGGCCACCGCTGGCACGCTCGCCGATGGCAACGCCCGCACCTGGACCGACATGAAACTCCTCTCGTTCACCCCCGAATCCCCCACCGACCGCGGCCGCCGCTACACCCTCGCCTACACCGCCGAGTTCGGCCGTCCAGATTAGAAGAGACGGAGAGACGCAGAGACGGAGAGACGAAGTCAAAGCCAGTGAAGCACTGTTCGGCCACCCTCCCATTCCCCCGTTTCTCTCTTCTTTCTCTCTCCCTCTCTATCTCTCCATCTCTCCATCTCTTCCCCCCCCGAGCACCCCCATGCCCCCCGAACTCGCCGCCACGCTGACCCAGTTCGGCATCGCCGGCCTCATCGGCTGGATGTGGCTGACCGAACGCCGCGCCGGAGCCGAGCGCGAACGCCAGCTCTCCGAGGCCCACGCCCGGATTCTCAACCAGTCCGAGCAGCGGGCCGCCCTGCTCGACGCCCTGCGGGACTCCACTCGCGCCATGATCGCCCTGGAATGTGCCCAAAGGTCGCTGGCCGACCTGATCCAGCGCCTCGCCGACCGCCCGGACGCTGTTCAGCCTCCGCGCTCCGCCCCCGCCCCCGGCAAGGGTGCGGCGTGATAGCATCCACCCGTGCGAACCCACGCCGCCATCCCCGCCGCCCTGGCCATGACCGCGGCCCTTCTCCCCGCCTGCAACCGCGGCGGCATCGTCGTCCGTGAGCAGGTCGTCCGCACGGAGGACGGCCTCGTCCTCCCCGGCCCCTTCGCCCCCCGGGCGATGCGCATCCACCCGCTCACCCACGCCGAGCTGGACGCGGACGGTGCCCCCCGCGTCGTCCTCCATGTCGAACTCAAGGACGCCTGGGGCGACACCGTCAAGGGCATCGGGCGCGTCCAGGCCCAGCTCTGGCACGAGAGCCAGACCGCCGATAACGCCACCCGCTGGGACATCGACCTGCGCAGCCTCCGCGACAACGCCGCCTTCCACGACCCCGCCACCCGCACCTACCGCATCGTCCTCACCGGCCTGCCGGGCTGGCTGGCCGACGCCGTGCGGAACGACACCCCGGAAGCCGCCCGCCTCCGCGTCCTCTTCCTCACCGCCGATGTCGCGGGCGCGCCGATCGTGATGCGCGACGAGATGATCATCCGGCCGTAAGCCAAAGGCGCGTTCGTAAGTATGCGGAATCTTCTTTGGCGCTCCCGTTCAGTCCAGCGCTCACAAGAATCATGAAGCTCAAGAATTTTCGTGACATCCGAATCGACGCAGCCGAAAGTCATCCGCCATCACCCACGCGCCCGCTTATCGTATATGAAGCGACGAAGGGTGTGAACGAGCTCTATGTCCGAACAATCCGCGATCTTCTGCGGAGAGACTCTGATCTGATTTCAACTGCCGAAGCGCAGGTTGATGCTAGCACAATCCAGATTCACCTCAGGGATACAACGAGGGTCTTCGAGCCATTTGAAAGCAGCCGGAGCATATTTCTCACGGCACTGCCCGCAGAGGTCCAGGAGTTCTGGTCCTCAAATCCACAAGGCATGAAGCGGGTCGCCCTCCGCTGGGCCGATCTCGGGTTCCGTCTGTTCCTGGAGGCCAACGCGATCGACACCGGCTTTGCCGATCGCATCCTTACTGAGATCGGCGAAAATCCGATTACGACCTATATTCACGCGAAGAAATCAAGCCCGGATCGCAGGCATCGCGCCGAGGTTCTCGTCGAGTGGGAGCCGACCTGGGCGACAGTTGCCGTGCGGATTCTTGACCGGTCCGGCGCCGTTCTGGCAAATCGAACAGTACACGACGGTCGACCACATGTGCTCAATGTACTCTGGCACATTCCCCGCCTGACTTGGTTGGATGCGGGCATGCTGGAAATCGACCTCCACAACCTCGCGGATCCGCCTCCCAAGGAACGCATACAGATATAAAAAGCGGCTCCCATCGGGCGCCGCGCACCACACACGCCACAACTCTGACGCTCACTCCTCCCGCGTCACGCCCAGCTGCCGGTACTTCTCGCGGTACTTGTCCCGCAGTTCCGTCTGCTTGTTGCTCAGGTCGATCGCCCGTCCGTCGATGAACGCCCGCACCACAAAGGAGGTGTTCTCCAGCGCGTGCCCGTCGGTCACGATCAGTGTCGCACGCTTGCCCTGCTCGATCGTGCCCAGCTCATCGCCCATCCCCAGGATCTGCGCGGCCGAGGCCGTCACCGACCGCAGCCCGGCCTCCAAAGGCAGGCCGTAGGCCACCGCCATCGCCGCGTTGTCCAGCAGGTTCCGCTCGTGCCCGGTCTCCGCGCCGGATGCCAGGCACCAGCGCACCCCCGCGGCCTCCAGCTTCGCCGGCAGCGTGAAGGCATCGTCGAACGCCGAGTCCGCCCGCTTGGGGAAGCGGTGGACGCCCTGCACGATCACCGCCGCGTCGTGGGCCTTGAGCAGGTCCGTGCACAGGTGCGCGTCCTGCCCCCCGATGATGACGGGCTTGAGCCCGCGACCCGCGGCCCAGTTCACCGCCGCCACGATCTGGTCGTAGTCGTCCGCCCGGATGAATACGGGGTTCTGACTTTCTCCCGCCCCCCCGGGCAACACCGTGCCGAGGGCTTCCAGCCGCAGGTCGGCGGGTGTCGAAGCGTCCGACTGTTTCAGCGCTCGGTACGCCAGCGCCTGGTCGAACCACTCGTTCAGCGTGGCCAACCGATGTTCGATCCGGTCCTCGCCGCCTCCGCCTCGCTGCTCGCCGAAGCGGTTGCGCCCGGGGCGCATCGTCGGCCAGTTGATGATGAGTCCCGCGTCGCGGTCCAGAGCCATGTCCTCGTTGGTCCAGCCCTCCAGCGCGATGACAGACGCACGCCCGGAGATCAGCCCGCCGGTGGGGAAGACCCCGGCCGTCAGGATGCCGTTGGTCCGCGCCACGGGGATCAGGGTCGAGTCCGGGTTGACGGCCACGAACGCTCGGACCTCCGGCGTCGAATCACCGACCTCGTTGAAGTCGCGCATCGCACGGACGGCGTTGATCTCGTCCAGGCCCAGCAGCGTCACCGCGCCGATGATGCCGGGAAAGATGTGCTTGCCGGACAGGTCGATCACCTGGGTGTCGGCGGTGAGCCGGATTCGAGGCATGATGTCGTCCGCGCGTCCGATCAGGCCGATGCGGCCCTCATTGAACGACACCAGACCGTTCTCGATCACCTCGCCCGTGCCGGTATGCACGGTGGCGCCGACGAGGAAGATCGGGTTGGATTGGGGCGGGGCGGTGACAGTGAGGTCTTGGGCGGACGCGCCGGCGCTGATCGCGGCGGCGGCGAGGATGGTGATGGCTTTGAGCATGATGGGTTCCTTGGGATGGCTGGTGTTGATGGTGTTGTGAAGAGCCGGTCAGTCGAACATGAGGTGGGGCAGCAGGGTGCAGCCGCAGTCGCCGGGGCGGGGGCCGTGGTCGATGTGGTCTTGCAGGGCGGCCTCGTAGGTGCGGGCCAGCAGCGAGCGGCGGGTGGGCGACTCGTCGCCGGATTCGGGAGCGGCGGGGGTGTCCGCCTCGTCCTTCTTGGGCGCGGGGCGGCCTTCCTTCATGATCTTCTCGATCAGGCGGGTGCGTTCGGCGCGGTTGCGCTCGCGGTGGGCGGCGTCGATCTCGGGGCTGAAGAGCTGGCGTCCGTCGACGAAGGTGCGTTCGGCCCGGGACAGGGACGAGATCGGTTCGCCGGACCAGACCACCAGGTCGGCGTCCTTGCCCGGCTCGATCGTGCCGACGCGGTCGATGATGCCGAGTTGGATCGCGGGGTTGCGGGTCACGAAGTTGAGCGCGTCTTCGCGGGTCAGCTCGATGCCGGCCTCGCGGGCGTAGCGGTAGGCCTTGCCCGCCTCTGCGTTCATGCGCCGGGCGAGTTCGTCCGAGTCCGAGTTGTAGCTGGTGAGAAGGCCGGCCTCGAAGTTGATCGGCCCGGCCGCGGGGATGGCGTCCTGGACCTCGACCTTGTACGCCCACCAGTCGGAGAAGATGGACGCACCGATGGAGTGTTCGCGGACAACCTCGGCCACCTTGTAGGTCTCCAATCCATGTTGGAAGGTGCCGATCTTGAAGCCGAAGTCCTCGGCCACGCGGCAGAGCATCAGGATCTCGTCTTGCCGGTACGAGTGGCAGTGGATCAGCCGGTCGCCGGACAGGATTTCCGCGAGGATTTCCAGTTCCAGATCAAACTGTGGGATCGCAAAGCCTTGGAGTCCGCCCGCCTTGAATGCCTCGTTGAGAAACTCCATGTCGATGTTATCAAACAGAGGAGTGTTGAACCGATCCAAGACTCTCGAATCATCCTCGAAGGATGTGAACCATTTCTCCCGTTCGCTCTCTGTGAACGGAGATGTGCGTGCCCCAATTACTTGCATGATTCTCTTCACGCGTTTCCAGTTGGCGGCGTACTCGCGGGCCTTGGTGAAGCGGTCGCGGATCAGCGTCTCCACGCCCAGGCGGGTCTGGGGGTAGCGGCTGGTGTTGCGGTCGCCCCAGTTGGATTGCTTGACATTCTCGCCCAGGGCGAACTTGATGCCGGGTTTCGCGCCCTCGAAGAACATGTCCTCGGGGCGGAGGGAGCCCCAGCGGACCTTGACGGTCTGGGACTGGCCGCCGATGGGGTTGGCCGAGCCGTGGAGGAGGTTGGCGGCGGTGACGCCTCCAGCGAGCTGGCGGTACCAGTTGATGTGGCCGGGGTCGAGCGAGTCGGCGATGCGGACCTCGCTGGTGACGGCCTGGCCGGACTCGTTGACGCCCAGGCGGAAGAGGCCGGTGTGGGAGTGGGCGTCGATCAGGCCGGGGGTGATGTGCTTGCCTTCGCAGTCGATGACGGTGGCGGCGATGCGGGGGTAGCCGCCCGCGCCGATCTGGGCGATCTTGCCGTCGCGGACGAGCACCCAGCCGTTCTCGATGACGCCGCGGTCGGACTGGGTCCAGACGGTGGCGTTGACGAGCAGGAAGTTCTCGGCTTGGGGGTAGACCTCGACGGTGTAGGCGGCGAAGGGAGCGCCGATGGGCATGGACGGCGGTTCGCGTTTGCTCGCTTCCGCGTCGGCGCCGCCGCGAGCGCCACGCTGCGGGCGTTCGCCGCCTCGGGCGGGGCGGGGGGCCGGTTCGGCGGCGTCGGCCACGAAGTCGTCGGAGGGCACGGTTTTCGCGGGTTCAGCGTCGGGAGCGGCGGCTTCGTCTTTGGTTCCGGTCCACTCGAACACGGACTGGTCGGGGGCGATGGCGGTGCCGCGGATGACGCCGTCCGGGCCGAGCGTGCCGGAGATCAGGTAGGAGCCGGAGACGCGCTCATTCTCGTCGTCGATGATGAAGGAGATGCGGTCGGCCTTGATGGCGACCTTCCGGGCTTCGGTTTTCCTGTCGCCCTCGATGCTGGCGACCTTGGTCCCCTTGATCGTCATGCCGATCTCGTGGCCCGCGCCGAGGATGGCGATGGTCCACGAGCCGTCGAAGCGGGTGTCCTTGCGGTCGTTGATCTTGTGGTGGCGGCCGTCGATCCAGACGGAGAGGATCTCGGCCTTGGAGTCGCCCTTGGCGTCGGAGCCGTGGAAGAGCGGGGCGGAGGCGACGACGAGGTTGGCCCGCTTGCCGGTTTCGACGGCGCCGAGCGTGTCGGAGACGCCGAGGAGTTCGGCGGGATTGGTGGTGAGCATGGCGTGCGCCTGCCCGGGGGTCAGGCCGGCGTCGATGGAGCGGCGCAGGTTGGTCCAGAAGTCCTGGTTGCGGGGCAGTTTCGAGGAGGTGAGCGCCACTTGCAAACCCTTGTCGGCCAGCCAGCGCGGGTTGGCGGGGGCCTGCTCCCAGGCGGCGAGTTCTTCGAGGCTGACCGAGTCGGCTGCGCCCACGCTCCAGACATCGGGTGTGGCGGGCTGGACGAGCGGCGCGATGACGGGGCGACCGGCGGCGGCGAGCGCGTCGAGGCGCTTGTATTCGTTGCCGGAGCCGATGATGGCGATGCGCTCGTGCCCGAACTCGCGGGCGACCTTGTCGCCCAGCAGCGCTTCGAGTTCGAATCCGGTGTCGTAGATCATCAGCGCATCGGGCCGGATGTGGTCGAGCACGCTGGCGTTGGTGTGGGTCCGGCCCGCGCGGTGGGCGGCGTCGATGAAGGTCTGGCGCAGGAGGGCGACGACGCCCATGTGGCTGGTGGGGTAGCCGCCCTCGTTCCACCCGGCGCGCTCGTAGCCGAGGTGCTGGGCGGCGTTGGCGAGGTAGACGGGCGGCCTGCCCAGGGCGGGGTCGGGCAGCGGCTCGGCGGTGGAGACAACGGCGGACCAGCCGCGGAAGATGCCGGCGTCGGGCGCGATGTTGGCGGCGGTGAAGCCGAGCTTGCGCAGGCCGGTCGCGTCGGACGCGGGCAGGCCCGCGCCGGCGAGGGCGTCGCGCTGGGGCGTGACGAGGGGGGACCAGTGCGCCCCGGGCGCGTCGGCGGCCGCCGCGCCGGCGGCGACGGGGACATAGGCGTCGATGAAGCCGGCGTAGACATGCAGGCCCTGGGCGTCCCAGACGCGGGCCGCGCCGGGTTCGATGGTGTCCGCCACTTGCACGATGCGTCCGTCGCGGATCAGGATGTCCATGACGCGCGGCTCGGCCCCGGGTGTGGCGTGGACGGTGGCGTTGTCGATCAGGTGCAGGCCGGGGGGGGCGGGCATGGGGCCGTTGGGGCGGGGGGCCAGGGGGTCGGTCGCGTGGGCGGTGGAGGCCAGGCCCGCGGCCAGGGCGAGCGTCCGGAGGATCTGGATGTTCATGGATCGGAACTCCTTGGTTGGATCGTACCGGAAATGGGGGAGGAGGTGGCGGGGAGGGGAGGAAGAGACGGAGAGACGGAGAGACGGAGAGA
>CAZNZC010000016.1:0-68182 GCA_964577425.1 uncultured Phycisphaeraceae bacterium | reverse complement strand
TCGGGTTCACCCTCATGTCGATCGGCATCCTGCTGACGCTGCTCGGCGTGCCGCTGTCCTGCTTTGTCCGCTACGCCCTGCCCGTCTCGACGCTCCTCGGCTCGGCTTTCTGGATCGCCGGCGTCGTCATCGTTTCCAGGCCCCGCCCGCCGGAGTTCGCCGAGCAGGACAACCCGATCATGGACAGCCCGGCCTGGCGTCTGGGCGTGCGCCTGGCGGCGGGCATGTGGCCCCTGTTCCTGATCCTGACCCTGCTGGCCGTGGCGACCGACGGCATGGGCGTGCTCGGAACCGTGTTCAAGGTGCTCGCCGCCCTCGCCGGGCTTGGAGCCTTCGCCGGGCTGGTCCCCATCAGCATCTATGTCGCCGAGATCGAGTTCTGGATGTCCGACGACACCGGCGGCTGGCAGCTCCGCGGCACGGCCTGGCTCCTGCTCGTCTTCGGCACGCTCTTTCTCATCTTCGGCTTCGTCGCCACCTTCCTGGCCTTCTGGTGCGCCATCGTGCTCATGGTCGCGGCGGGCGTGCTGGGCTGGCACATCATCGGCTGCGCCAACCGAGCGAGGTGGGTGCTCCGATACCAGGACGAGAGCGCGGGCCGCGCCGACCGCATCACCGAGCGCCTCCGCGACCGCTCCGAACGCGGCGGCACCGTCGCCGGCTCCACACCCTGCCTCGGCTGCGGCTACGACCTCCGCGGCCTGCCCTTCGGCGGCCGCTGCCCCGAGTGCGGCACCTCCTACGCCGACCGTACCCCCTTGCCCGTCCTGCCCGACCCCGTCAAGGACGAAACCCCCATCGACATCGACGAGTCCGGCCCCACCGAGACCATCCGCCCCGCCATCCAGCACATCGGCAAGCGCCAGCCCTACGGCGCCCCGCCCCCCCCGCGGCCCCCCCGCGACGACAGCCCCATCCCCCTCGGCGGCGACGACGACCTGCCCGAGGATTTCCAAGACCCCCCCGAGTCAAATCCCCCCGCCGCGCCCGACTCGAATGACGACGACGGCCCCATCCCGCTCGCGGACGACGATCGGCCCTGACCGCCGTACGATCCGGCGTGCCAAGCACTTCCGTTCAACCTGCCTCCCCCTCCCCCCGGCCCTGGACCGGGCGCAAGGTCCTCGTCGCCATGTCCGGCGGCGTGGATTCCTCCGTCGCCGCCGCCCTGCTCAAGGAGCAGGGGGCCGAGGTGGTCGGCTGCTTCATGCGCCTGGGTTCCCCGGGCGAAACGCTGGACGAGCTGATCCCCTTTGACTCGGCGGGGGTGTCCTGCGACCCCGCGAAAGTCCGGATCGGCCACCAGGGCTGCTGCTCGATCAACGACGCCGCCGACGCCCGCCATGTCGCCGCCGAACTCGGCGTGCCGTTCTATGTCTGCAACTTCAAGAAGGACTTCGGCCGGATCATCGACTACTTCGTGGACGAGTACGCCCGCGGCCGCACCCCCAACCCCTGCGTCCGCTGCAACGACTGGCTCAAGTTCGGCAAGCTCCACGACTACGCCCGCCAGATCGGGGCCGACTTCGTCGCCAGCGGCCACTACGCGAGGATCGACCGGACTGGTCCTGGTGGCCCGGCTCGCCGAGCCGGGTGTCTTCCCCTCCTCCGCCGCGGCCTCGACCCCGACAAGGACCAGTCCTATGTCCTCTTCGGCGCGCCCCGCGAACGCCTCGCCGAGATGGTCCTGCCCATCGGCGAGTACGCCACCAAGGCCGAGGTCCGCGCCATCGCCGAGCGCATGGGCCTGCCCGTGTTCGACAAGCCGGACTCCCAGGAGATCTGCTTCGTCCCCGACAACGACTACGCCGGCCTCGTCGAGCGCCGCCGCCCCGAGCTGAGCGTCGAGGGCCGCATCATCGACCGCCGGGGCAACGCGCTGGGCGCCCACGCCGGCCAGCACCGCTTCACCATCGGCCAGCGCCGCGGCGTGGGCGTCGCCCTCGGCCACCCCATCTATGTCATCGAGAAACGCCCCGACACCAACGAGGTGGTGGTGGGGGGGCCGGAGGATCTGCTCGCCACCACCTGCGAGGTCCACGAGGCCAACTGGCTGATCGACCCGCCCGAGGTCGGAGTGTGGCGCCCGGTCCTGGCCCAGCACCGCTACAACGCCAAGGCCGTCCCCGCCCGTGTCCGGGTGGCCCGGCTCGCCGAGCCGGGTCTGCCTCCCCTCGGTGGCACAGACATCCAGTTAGCCCCGAACGCAAGTGAGGGGATGGTCTCTGTGTCTTCCGTCTCGACCCCCTCCGGCCGCCCCGGCCGCTTCCAACTCATCTTCAACACCCCCGAGCGGGCCGTCACCCCCGGCCAGGCCGTCGTCCTGTACGACGCGGCCGACCCATCCCTCGTTCTGGGGGGCGGCTGGATCGCGTCCGCGTCCCCCGTATAAATAGGTTTGTGTTTTGTCCGGTTCTCCCCACACCCCTGCCTATGATGCCCCGATGACCGACCAGACCATCCAATCCGACCCGACTTCCGACACCAACCACCTGGCCGTCTACCTCTCCGGCCTGAACGCCGAGACCTACGAACGCCCCGACGACCCCAGCGCCGACGCCGACGGCCATGTCATCAACGGCACCATCATCAAGCGCCCGGAAGACCCCGGCTCCATCGTCCCCGTCCGCGTCCGCATCGGCCACGGCGTGTCCGCCCAGACCGCCGCCCAGATGCTCCGCAAGATGGCCGACATGCTCGAGAGGCAGCCCGACTTCCTCAGTGACCGCGCCGGCGCCGCCATCCGCCGCATGCCCGACGGCACCGCCATGCGCAAGCAACTGACCGTCCAGGCCATGCTCGAAGTCGCCGAACAACTCGGCGCCGAGGAGAAGCAGCGCCTCCTGGCCAACCTCCCCGTCATCCGCGTCCAGATCGACGACCACCGCACCGGCCCCGGCGGCTGGCAGGGCGGCACCATCGAGGGGCCGGGGAGCTGAGGGGTACCTCGATCACCACCGCGTGCAAAGAGACTGCGGGGCACTGCTGCAGGGTTGGCGTAGAACCGATGGCATGACGCCGGCTTTGAGTTCAAGCGGTGGTGGTGCTACCACATGACGCCGTGGCGCAACCAGAACCCGATCACGGCGACCATGACAATCAGGAGGCCGCAGCCGACGGCCATGGAAGTCAGGAACGAACGCCGCGCCGCTTCCACCGGCTCGGGGGAAGGGCGTTTGAACATCAGCGATGCACCGGCCAGAAAGTGGAGGGCGACAGCGGCGGCGTTGGGCCAGTGTCCCATTCCCGGCAACAGCATGTCCCAGTCGAACAGGAACCATGCACCGGCCGGAATGAGTGATGCCGCGATCGCCCATGCCGGCAGTGCGGCGCCCTTGAGTCGCATCCCGGCATGTATGTGTGATTCGATCAGCCAGAGCAACAGAGCCGTAATGGACCAGATCGACAGAGCCATCAGCAATCCGGCCAGAACCATGATCGGGAGGCGAAGATCTGGAAAAAGCTCAATGGCCCGCCCGATGTCGCCGTCCCCCTGCTCTGCAAGGATGGAAAAGGAAACGGAGTTCCAGAACGCGTAGGAGGTTCCTTCGAGCGCACACTGCCCCCCCACGATGGTGAGCGGAAGCGATGTGTACGGGCGATGCCGGACGAGCCATGCGACGCAAAGCAAGGCAAGCCCGAGAAAGGTGGTCGAGCCCGGCCCGCCGAGAAGGACCACCGCATCCCTGCCCGGCGAGGTCGTGGGTTGCGTGACGGCGGCCCAACCCATGCCGCTGAAATCGAGCATGACGCCATGGAACTGGCCCCCGACAAGCAATGAGACAAGCCCGTGGCCAACAAACTCATGCACCGCGACCGCGATGAGCATGCCGGGGTAGACATAGGGAGCGGCGACCAATGCCGTGGCCGCGGCAAATGGCAAGGGTCGGTTCATCTCTGGATGCGTCGGGATGATCGGCATGTCCTGTGCGAGTCAACGGTGGCAAGCCGATCGGGCTTGCGACGGTGGTATGCCAGCGGTTATGGGCGGCCGATGCTGTTCGGACCGTCCTCCTTCTTCATGACGAACAGGTAGTTGAACCCGCGCAGATAGAAGTTCTCCTCCTCCGCCGCCTTGTGCCAGTTGCCGCGTTGGAGCTTGGTGTTGCCGCGGACCACCGCGATGATGTCGATCGGGCGGAAGTAGTCCCGCATGATCGAGAACAGCTCGAACCCGATGGGCATGAACAGCCCGCCCTTGGCGCCCTTCTCCTTCCGCCAGGAGTCCGAGACATACAGCCCCATGTAGCGGTTGGGCTTGAGCACGCGGTCGATCTCGGCGATGACCTCCTCCATCGCCTCGTAATACGCCTGCCCGGGCATGACATCCTCGCCGCGCATGGGCGCGCCCGCGTCGAGCCTGCCGATGCAGTTAGGGTCGTTCGAGTAGTCGATGTGCGTCGAGTACGGCGGGTCGATGAAGCAGAAGTCCACGCTCCGGTCGTCCAGCGGGATCTCGCGTGCGTCGGCCCTGGTGATCTCCGGCCGCTGCGGGTTCAGGTCGAAGCCGATGCCGGTGCGTTTCAGATCGGTGCACACATCCAGCGTGGTGCCCGAGCCGCACATGGGGTCCAGCACGGTGTCGCCCTCCCGGGTGTAGCGCTGGAGCAGCTGCCAGACCACCCAGCTCGGCGTGGCCCCGGCATAGTCCTTGCTGCCCTGGAATCGGGACTCCTTCCCGTCGTAATGCTGGCTGGGATACTCCCACAGCGTGGTCGTGGCGACCCGCAGCGGCGGGCGCTGGCCGGGCCGCGGGCCACGGGGGCGGTCATCCCGCCCGGCATTGGGGTCGTTGGCGGCCCGCTCGACTTTGTCGCGGAAGGAGGGGTTGTTGGAACGATTCCGGGGCGTGGGCATGGCCAAGTGTACGGCCGGTACTCAGGTAGCCCCGAACGCAAGTGAGGGAATGGTCTTCCTCTTGTGGGGCCGACTTTCAGTCGGCCGTCTTCTCTCCGCCATCTCTTCTTCCAATGCAACCGAAAGACCATCCCCTCACTTGCGTTCGGGGCTACCTGTGTGGAGTGTGCCACCCGCCTCGGGACGACGCCAGCGTTCAGAGTGACCGAGCCTGCACAATCAACCCGAGCATCATCACCCAGAGAACCAGAGTCTGAAGCAGGAACAGGTAAACGGCGATCCTGGCGATCAACCACCGGGGATGCCTCCGACCGTCCTTCCGCAACCGCGGGCAGATTCTCACGGCCCGCACGGCGCAGATCGTGATCCCTCCCAGCACGATGCAGAAAACGAGAATGTTCTCAAGCCGGGGAAACCGAAACCCGGAAAGGGCGGAAACCCCGATCACCGTGAGCGGCATCGTGACAATGCTGAAGAACAACGAGCTTGCCGCCCGGTCGATCCACGGCTCAAAGAGTGCCCGGTCGCTCAACGCCGCGCCGCACTCCGCGCAGTGCGTGACATCCAGTGCGTCCGTGTCGTACCCGCACCACACGCAAACGGTTGTGCCGGGCTGGGATGCTGGTTCCGTCATTCAATCCTTCGTGACGCCTTCGGGTTGGAGAGTCACGGCCCGATCCGAGGGGCTACAGCACCATCACCAGCAGAAAGACGAGTTGAACACCGAAGATGACGCCGGCGGCGCCGGCATACCAGCCCGCCTCGTCGCTTGATTCAAAGCGCCGCATCGAACGAAACAATCGGCACGATCGGATCAGGCCGATCGCCGCGAAGGCCATGAATCCCGAGATGATGACAAGCTCGGTCTTGCTCCATGTGCTGTCATAGACCGGGATTGTCAGGCAGGTGCCGAAGCCGGAAACGATCAGGCCGCAAAGGCTGAGAATGAAGTATCTCCGTGCTCGCCGAAAGGTCGCCGGATCAACATCACGGACGGACAGTTTCCAGCCGCACTCGGGGCAGCTTTCAAGGTCCGAGATCCCGGCGTCGTAGCCGCAGCGGACGCAGTCGGTGCTCGCAAGAATCGTCAGATCCCACCCGCATTCCGGGCACCGCTCCAGGCCGGGCACGGCGGCATCGCATCCGCACTGGCGACATGCACCTGAACTCGGGATGGATGGCCGTGCTTCGGGCATTGTGGATTCAAGCCGGCGACCCGATCACAGTATTGATACGCCAAAGAGTGCGACGATGATCCAGTAGAGGGGCGCCTGGGGCAGAAAAATGAGCACGGCGACGGCCGCGTGACGCCGCCGGGGATGCTTGCGGCCGTTCTCCTTCAACCGCCGGAATGTCCCGATCGACCGCATGAATCCGATCGTCAGCAGCGCAAGCGCCGTGGCGAAGACGGTGAAGCCGAACATGCTGTTGAATCCCAGGGCGCCAAGCCCGATCGACGCAGGAATCAGGCCGATGATGCTGAACCCGAGTAGGATGACCGCCCGATCAGCGAGACGCATGATCCGTTCTCGATCCTCGAAATCCGCCCCGCACTCGGCGCACCGGACAGCGCCCTCCGCCGCGGTGTCGTACCCGCACCACACGCAGGTCGTCGTGTCGGATGGGTTCGAGGTCTTCTTCACGCCCATCTCCGACGAGGATCTGGCCGAGCGATCAAGCCGCCATCGCCAATCAACCGCCCAGAGCCGATTCTCAGAACGGACCCGTCACGGCAGCGCCTCGATCACCCGCACCCTCGCCTCCGCCAGCGGCAGACGAATCCGCGCCCCCGCCGCCCGCGCGTGCCCGCCCCCGCCCAGCGTCTGGCACACCGCGTTGACATCCACGGCCTCCTTCCCGTCCCACCCCATCGGCTTGGACCGCAGCGAGACCTTCGTGAACACGCCCTGCGCGTCGCTCTGCTCGGTCAGCAGCGCGGTCACGCGGATCGCGGGGATGGTCCGGGGGATGTCCACGAAGCCGCCGGACTCGCCCGGCGCGGCCCCGGACTGGCGGAAATCGTCCGTGGTCAGGCCCATCACGGCCGCCTGCTTGGACGGCACCAGTTCCAGCGACGCCAGCGCCCGCTGCATCAGGCGCAGGCGGCTGGGCCGGTCGTTCTGCTCGATCAACTCCATCAGTTCCGTGTGGTTCACGCCCGCTTCCAGCAGGTCGGCCGCCAGGCGCATCACCCGCGCGTCCACATTGGAGTGCCGGAACCAGCCCGTGTCCGTCGCCAGCCCGGTGTACAGCGGCGTGGCGATCTCCACCGGCAGGCGTGCCGGGCTGTCCACCCCCAGCAGTCGGCAGCACACCGCGGCCACCGGCTGCACCGCCGCCGCCGCCGTGGTGTCCAGAAGCCGGTGATCGGCGATCTCGGCGTCCCCTTGCAGGTGGTGGTCGATGATGGCCGTCCGCTCCAGGCGTTCCTCGATGAAGGCCCGGAAGGGATCGAGCTGCGCCCACGACCCGGTGTCGCAGATGATGACCGCCTCCGGGTCGAACGCGCCGGGCACGGGCTGCCCGGGTTCGATGGTCCGCACCTTCGTGGACCCCATGAGCACGGGCGCCCAGTCCGGCATCGGCGCCCCGTACCAGCACTCCGCGGCGGAGATCGCCCCCGTGGTCCGCCGGGTCAGGTTGATGGCCCGCGCCAGGGCCAGCGTCGAGCCGAGCGCGTCCCCGTCCGGCTTGACATGCGTCAGCAGCACCGCCGTCCGCATGGACCCGATCCAGTCGGCCATCTCGTTGACCGACACCGTCGGCGTCCACGATCCGGAAGTAGCGTTCATCTTGCTCATCGTGGCTCCGACGCGACCGCGTCCGCTTGCTGTTCCGTTCCCGCACCCATCAGCGGCCCGACGATCTCGACGCACCGCGCACAATCCCGCGTGATCTGCCCGACGAGGGCCTCCAGCCCGTTCACCCGGACGATGTCACGCACCCGCCCGACCAGCCGCAGCGTACACGACCAGCCCGATTCGGGCAGGCCGGGGGCGGGCGGGGGTGGGGGGTTCCAGCGGCTGCCGTCCGCGTTCATCAGATACGCCTCCACCCGGTGCTCGGCCCGGTCGATCGCCGGACGCCCGCCCACATGGATCGCTGCGATGGCCTCGGACCCGTCCGGTAGCACGGCGATCCCGGCATACACCCCATCACCGGGGCACAGGCAGGAGGGGGGGGTGGAGAGATTGGCCGTGGGGAAGCCGATCGTGCGCCCCAGCCGATCGCCCGGCACCACCGTCCCGGTGAGTTCGTGGGCACGACCGAGCACAAAGGCCGCGTCCCGCACCCGCCCGTGCCCGAGCAGCCACCGCGCCAGCGTGGACGAGGCCACCACTTCCGACTGATCCCGCAGCGCAACCACCACGGGTGCCACGACCTCGACCGCGATCCCGTGACCCCCGCCCAGTTCCGCCAGCGTCGCCACCGACCCCGCCCGCCCCTTGCCGAAGTGGAAATCCTGGCCCTCGACCAGGTGGGTCGGGCGGTGCGTGTCGAACAGCCAGTCCACGAAGGCCGCGGGCGACATCCCGAGCAGGTCCGGCGTGGGTTCCAGGCGTTCGACCCGATCCGCCCCCCCTTCCCGCAGCCGCCGAACCCGGGTCTCCCACGGCTCGATCTCGGCCGGGGCCAGTTCCGGGCGCAGCCGGGTGAAGGGGTGCGGGTGGAAGGCCATCGCCACGACTTCCCCCCCGCCCCCCCCAGGGCCGACCAGTTCCCGGGCGCGAGACAGCAACGCCCGGTGCCCCAGGTGGACGCCGTCGAAGTTTCCGATCGTGATGGCCCGTTTTTCGGCCTGGGACATGGACGCACAAGGGTAGGTGGCTGGTGGGGAACCGCCCGGGCTTGCGTAGGATCATCCCCACCGGACGCGGGCGTGAGGGACGCCCGTCCGACCCCCCCCGCCCCCCCTCTCTCATCATGCGTCCGGAGCCTGTGCCCCATGGGTCTGTTCACCAAGAAGTCCAAGCCCGCCCCGTCCCGCACGCCCGTCCCGACCGTTGCCGCGGCTGGCACGGGCGACGAGGCCAGGATTCGCGCCCTGGGCGCTGAGATGCTCGACAAGGCCCGCGCCCACAAGGCCGGCCTGCTGAGCGCGAAGTTCTACCAGGACAAGCTGATGGACTGGTCCATGAAGGACAAGAACTTCAAGGTCCAGCTCTTCCGCTTCGTCGACGCCTTCCCCGCCCTGACCACGCCCGACATGGTCCACGACCATCTCGTCGATTACCTGACCCAGCCCGGCGTCAAGCCCCCGCCCGGCATGGACCTGGGCCTCAAGGCCGGCGGTCTCGCCAAGGGGCTGATGACCCGGACGATCTCATCCCAGATCACCGGCATGGCGGGCAACTTCATCGCCGGTACTGACGCCGCGGACGCGCTACCCACGCTGCGCAGGCTCTGGAACGACGGCATCGCCTTCTCCGTGGACCTGCTCGGCGAGGCCTGCGTCTCCAACGCCGAGGCCGACGCCTACCAGGCCAAGTACCTCGACCTCGTGGAGAACCTCGTGGGCGAGGCCTCCGCCTGGAAGCCCGACGACCGGCTGGAGAAGGACCACCTCGACACGGTCCCGCGCGTCAATGTGTCCATCAAGGTCACCAGCCTGTGCGCCCAGTTCGACCCCATCGCGCCCGAGCCGGCGATGAACGACCTGATGCGCCGCCTCAAGCCCATCCTCGAAGCGGCCAAACGCAACGGCGTGCTGATCAACTTCGACATGGAGCAGTTCGCCCTCAAGGACCTCACACTCGACGCCTTCATGCACGCCTGCGAGACACACGACTTCGAGGCCGGGCTGGCCATGCAGGCGTATCTCAAGTCCGGCGTGGACGACGCGAAGCGCATCGCCGACTGGGCCAGGCGCACCGGGCGCGTGGTTACCGTCCGCCTGGTCAAGGGCGCGTACTGGGACTACGAGACCATCCACGCCGAGCAGCAGGGCTGGCCCTGCCCGGTCTGGAACGAGAAGTGGGAGACCGACCGGTGTTTCGAGCAGATGGTCGAGGTCTTCCTGGATGCTTGCCCGCGCCAGCCGGGCCAGGGGGGTATCAAGCTGGCGCTCGGCTCGCACAATGTGCGTTCCATCGCCGCCGCCCTGGCCGGGCTTGAACGCCGCCAACTGCCCCGCGAGGCCATCGAACTCCAGATGCTCCACGGCATGGCCGACCAGCTCAAGCACGCCGGCGCGGAGATGGGCCTGCGCGTCCGTGAGTATGTCCCCGTCGGCGACATGATCCCCGGCATGGCCTACCTCGTCCGCCGCCTGCTGGAGAACACCTCCAACGAGTCCTGGCTCAAGGCCGGCTTCCTGGACAACGCCGATGCCTCGGTGCTGCTCGCCGCGCCGGCGCCCAAGCCCGGAACGGAGCGCAAGACCGACCTCGTCGAGCAGGCCAGGGAACGACACCAACTCTCCCCCGCCGTCCCCGGCGTGGGCGACGGACGCCCGTTCTACACCGAGCCGATGCGCGACTTCTCCAACGCCCGCCAGCGGGAGGCCTTCGCCAGGGCCGTGGCCGGCGCATCCGTCCCCGCGGTGGCCAACGACCGCACCGTGGACCAGGCCCGGGCGATGGTGGACTCCGCGCACAAGGCATTCGCCGCGTGGCGGGACTTCGACCCGATCCAGCGCAGCCGCGCCCTGATCCAGGCCGCGGAGATCATGCGCTCGCGCCGGGACGAACTCTCCGGGATCGTCAGCAAGGAATCCAGCAAGACCTGGCGCGAGGCCGACGCCGATGTCTGCGAGGCCATCGACTTCTGCGCCTACTACGCCCGCTGCGCCCCCGCCCTGTTCGAGCCGCAACGCCTCGGCCGCTTCATCGGCGAACTCGACCAGGTCTGGCACCAGCCCCGCGGCGTGTGCGCCGTGATCTCCCCCTGGAACTTCCCGCTGGCCATCTGCTGCGGCATGACCGTCGCGGCCCTCGTCACCGGCAACACCGTCATCGTCAAGCCCGCCGAGCAGACCCCCGGCATCGCCAGGGTCATGCACGACATCCTGACCGACGCCCTCCGCTCGGTCGGCGCGCCCGACGGCGTGCTGCACTTCTGCCCCGCCCCGGGCGAGACCGTCGGCGCGGCCCTGGTCCGCGACCCGCGCATCGCGGTGATCGCCTTCACCGGGTCCAAGGCGGTGGGCCTGGACATCATCAAGGCCGCGGGCGTCACGCCGGACGACCAGCACCATGTCAAGCGCGTGGTCTGCGAGATGGGCGGCAAGAACGCCGCGATCATCGATGTCTCCGCCGATCTCGACGAGGCCGTGCTGGGCGTGCGATACTCCGCCTTCGGCTTCCAGGGCCAGAAGTGCTCGGCCTGCTCGCGCTGCATCGTGGTCGATCCGGCCGGCCCGGACGGCCCCCGCATCCGCCTCTTCACCGAGCGCCTGGCCGAGGCCGCCAAGACCCTCGTCCCCGGCCCCGCCGCCGCCCCCTCGACGGATGTCTCCCCCGTGATCGACGCCGAGGCCGCCGCCAACATCCGCCGCTTCATCGAGACCGCCCGCAAGGAGGGCCTGCGCGAGGTGGTGGGGGAGAAGGATTTCAATCTCCCCCCCGGCATCGACAACCTCATCCCCCCGCACATCTTCACGGGCGTCACCCCCGCCCACACGATCTACCGGCAGGAGATCTTCGGCCCCGTGCTGGCCGTGGTCCACGCCAAGGACTTCGACGAGGCCCTGGCCCTGGCCAACGGCCACATGTACAAACTCACCGGCGGCGTCTTCACCCGCAAGCCGAGCCACATCGAGCGGACCAAGCGCGAGTTCCGCGTCGGCAACCTCTACATCAACCGCGGCATCACCGGCGCGCTGGTCGGCCGCCAGCCCTTCGGCGGCTTCGGCATGTCCGGCGTGGGCAGCAAGGCCGGCGGCGCGGAATACCTCTACCAGTTCGTCGAGCCGCGCGCCTGCTGCGAGAACACCATGCGCCGGGGTTTCGCGCCTGAGTTATAATGGGCGAGGCTGGTCCATCGACGCCATGTCCTATTCTCATGCTCGCATACGCATTATGGAACGACAAGAGACACGACTATGTATTTGAGTGTTTCTGCGAATCTTCCTGTAGACTCTGCTTTTTCGCTTCTCTTTGATAGGCGAGAATCAACCCAGTCTCCGCTTCTGTCAGTGCGCCCATATGAATGGTGGGATCACCGTGTCTCGGGGTGACGCTTACAAGGCGGTATTTCAAAAATCCCTTTTTACGGATTTTGATTTCAGCATCAGCAAGCTTGATGGATTTTGTGAAATGAAGCAAGCGCTGCTCGAGGATTCCGGGACGCATATTTTCACAGTAAATAACGGTTGGACAGAACCCTGTCATTGATAAGGGAAGGAAAAAAAGTATGGTTGAACAGGGAATGACGAACAATAATACTCCAATAATTGCAAAGATTGTCCCTCGATCAAATGGCTTGCTCGTGGCGTACCAATACAGCGATCCGCCGATAACGACAAGAAATGCGGCGGAAGTACAGATCGCGACTGCGGTCAGAAAGTAATCTCGCCCCTTACACGCAGAATCCTTCGACCGAAACTCCCGGCGCAGCAGGACATCTTCCCCGGTCGGAAACTCATTCGTCATTGAGTGGCGTGATGCAAAGCTCACCTGTAGAGTTCTTCGGCTAGTTCAACTACTTGAGCGTCAGTCAGTCCGCTGGTGTTGAGGTTCGGATGGTCATCCTCTATGTCGTCACGAAGATCCGCGATCGCGTTTTTGATTTTTTCATCGAAAACGACAGATGCAGTGATACAGCCTCCCACAAGGCTAACCGTTGCGCTTACGGCTGCTGCGACTACAGTCGAACCTGCAATGAGCGGAGCTGCTGCAGCCACCACCGCAACAACAACAGCCACACCAATCACGACGGCGGCGACCTTCGCAGCGCTCCTAACTTTCCGCTTGAATGAACTCAAAGGGCTTCTCGGATCGCCATCGGCGTCGTCCCATATCGACCCAATATCATCTAGCAACGCTGGAAGAGCGATGCCGAGGTTCTGCCACTCCATGGAGCGTACCGCCATGACCGGGATAAAAGTGGCAACTGACTGGCCACTCGGGCTTGTCATCTCCATCCACCACCCAAACAAACGGGCGGAAGAATGAGCGGTGAAAACCTCAATCCATGCGATTCCAAACATGGCTTCCACACTGTTCAGAATGTCGGCGTTTTCGCTCGATAAGCCGACGAGTTCGTCATACGGCGTTGCCAGCGTGAAAGTGATGGAGGCAGTCAGTTGCTCATTGTTTTCGTTACCCCCTTGGAGCACGCCGGTGCCATCTGGAATCCATGAATCAAACAGAAGAGCAGAGGTACCGAACACGAACTGGTCTTGAAAGAGCAAGTTCCAGAGATCGGACAGAAAGGCGGAGTAATCCCGGTAGGGGATCGGTTGAGGTTGCATGGTCTCCTCAGCGGTCAGGCCGGCTTCGATCCCTGCAAGTGCATCATGGACTTCATTCGCATTGGCGGGAACACTCTGATACTCGGGGTACTCTCTGGCGATGGCGTCGCTTGGCGATGCGCACGCAGCAAGGAGTGGATGCACAGGAGCAAAGGCGATTGAACCCATCAGCAAGCCAACAAGAAACGCCTTGAATCGTGATCCGGCTGAGGTCATGGCCATTCCCTTTCTGCAAGAGTGATGGGATGCACGCTCAAGGTACCATGTCTCTGGGGTGCTTGTCAAGGCGTGGGCTGAGAGTTCCCCATTTTTCTTACACACCCTCAACAAGGGGGTCGGGGTGGGGGTATGGATCAAGGTACTGCGACGACCAAAGTGCGCCATGACTGGAGAAGCCCCATGAACGACACCATCCGCCAACTCGAACGCGAAGTCGCCGACGCCAAGTCCCGCCTCCGCGAAGCCCGCCGCGCCGCCGCTCCCCACCCGGTCCTGGACTGGACGCTCGCCGATCTCGACGATCGCCCCGTCCGCCTCTCCGACCTCTTCGGCCCGCACGACGAACTCCTCGTCGTCCACAACATGGGCGGCGGTTGCCCGTACTGCTCACTCTGGGCCGACGGGTTTGCAGGGATCGCGCACCAGCTCAAAACCCGCTGCGCTTTCGTGCTGTGCTCCGACGATCCGCCCGCCGCCGCGGCCAAGGTCCGGGCCGCTCGCGCCTGGCCCTACCGCGTGGTCTCCGGCCACGCCTCGGGCTTCGCCGCCGCGATGGGCTTCCGCGGCGAGGACGGCAAGCCCTGGCCGGGCATCAGCGCGTTCAAACGCGAACCCGACGGCTCCATCGTCCGCACCGGCCGCGCCCCCTTCGGCCCGGGCGACGACTACTGCGCCGTCTGGCCCATGCTCGAACTGCTCCCCGACCGTGACTGGCATCCCCGGTAGGTCGGCACTCCGTGCCGACTCTTCTTCGGTGGCACAGGCGTCCCGCCTGTGTCGGGCGAAGCCCGACTCTTGGTGGTCCGGCTTGGGGGGGCGAGCCGGGTCTTCAGGAAGCCCCGAACGCCAGTGAGGGGGTGGTCTTCGCACACGAAGCAAGCGCACTCCCTCCCCTACCATCCCCCATGCCCCCCTCCCCCCCCACGGGCCGCGTCGTCATCGCCGGCGGCTCGGGCTTCCTCGGCATGAACCTCGCCCGCTGGCTCACCGCCCGCGCCCTGCCCGTCGTCATCCTCTCCCGCACGCCCCCGCCCCCGGGCGACTGGACGCACCATCCCTGGGATGCGCGCACGCTCGGCGACTGGGCGGAGGCGGTGGACGGCGCGGCCGCCGTGGTCAACCTCACGGGGCGCACGGTGGACTGCATCAAGACCCCGCTGCACCGCGACCAGATCCTGCGTTCGCGCGTGGAATCCACCCGCGTCCTCGGCCGCGCCGTCCGCGCCTGCACCAGCCCGCCGCCGGTCTGGGTGCAGATGTCCACCGCCCACATCCACGGCGATTCCGAGCTGCCCTGCGACGAGACCGCCGCACTCGGCGAGGGCCTGGCCCCCTTCGTCGGGCGCGCCTGGGAAAAAACACTGGACGAATCCTGCCCGGACGGCGTGCGCCGCGTGGTCCTCCGCACCAGCTTCGTCATGGGGCGCGCCGGCGGCCCGCTGTCCAAACTCGCCCGCCTGGCCCGCTTCGGTCTGGGCGGCACGATCGGCTCCGGCACGCAGGGCATGAGCTGGATCCACGAGACGGACATGAACCGCCTGTTCGAGCGGGCCGTCTCCGACCCGTCGATGCAAGGCGTCTACATCGCCTCATCGCCGAACCCGGTGCCGAACCGGGCGTTCATGCGTGAACTCCGCCGGGCCGTGCGCCGCCCGATCGGCCTGCCCGCGATGGCGTGGCAGGTCCGGCTCGCCGCGCCGCTGGTCCTGCGCACGGACCCCGACCTCGCCCTCTACGGCCGGTTCGTCATCCCCCGACGCCTGCTGGACGAGGGCTTCGACTTCCGTTTTCCCGATCTGCCCGGCGCGCTGGCCGATCTGCTCCGCCCGGCCTCCTAAGATCCGGCCCACGGAGGCCTTTCCCATGTCCGAGGCGACGATCGCACGCCACTTCATCCAGCAGATCATCGACGCCGACATCGAATCGGGCAAGTGGGGACCTCCCGGCGACCGTTCCGTCGTCGCCACCCGCTTCCCGCCCGAGCCGAACGGCTACCTGCACATCGGCCACGCCAAATCGGTCTGCCTGAACTCCGGCCTGGCCCGCGAGTACGGAGGCAGGTTCTACCTCCGCTTCGACGACACCAACCCGGCCAAGGAGGAGCAGGAGTTCGTCGACTCCATCGCCGCCGATGTCGAGTGGCTGGGCGGGCATTGGGAGCACCCCGTCCGCTTCGCCTCCGACTACTTCGAGCAGATGTACCAGTGGGCCTGCGAGCTGATCGAGAAGGGCCTGGCCTATGTCGATGAGCAGCCCGGCGACACGATCAAGGCCCAGCGCGGCGGCCTGACCGAGCCGGGCGTCCACTCGCCCTTCCGCGACCGGCCCGCCGCCGAGTCCCTCCGCCAGTTCGAGCGCATGCGTTCGGGCGAGTTTCCCAACGGCGCGATGGTGCTCCGCGCCCGGATCGACATGACCAGCCCCAACATGAACCTGCGCGACCCGGTCATGTACCGGGTCCTGCACGCCCACCACCACCGCACCGGCGACAGGTGGTGCGTCTATCCCATGTACGACTGGGCCCACGGCCTCGAAGACTCCATCGAGGGCATCACCCACTCGCTCTGCACCCTGGAGTTTGAGAACCACCGCCCGCTCTACGACTGGTTCATCCACGCCATCAACAAGGACCGCGGCCCGGGATCGAAGTGGGGCAACCCGATCCATCATGCCCGGCAGATCGAGTTCAGCCGCTACAACCTCGAATACACCACCATGTCCAAGCGCTACCTCAAGTCGCTGGTGGACGAGAGGAAGGTGGAAGGCTGGGACGACCCCCGTATGATCACCGTCGCCGGCCTGCGCCGGCGCGGCTACACCAGCGAGGCCGTCCGCAACGCCGTGATCGAGGCCGGCATCACCAAGTTCAACGCGCTCACCGACTTCACCAAGCTCGAGAACGCCGTCCGCGACGACCTCAACACGCGCGCTCCCCGGCGCATGGCCGTGCTGGACCCCGTCAGGCTCGTCATCACCAACTGGGGCGACCACGGCGACCCGGCCCGCCTCGAAGAACTCCCCGCCATCAACAATCCCGAGGACGATTCCGCCGGCACCCGCCCCGTCCGCTTCGGACGCGAACTCTGGATCGAGCGCGACGACTTCATGATCGACCCCCCCAAGAAGTTCTTCCGCCTCGGCCCGGGCCGCGAGGTCCGCCTCCGCTGCGGCTACTGGGTCACATGCCACGACCACACCGCCGACGCCGACGGCCGCGTCACCGAGATCCGCTGCACCTACGACCCCCACACCCGCGGCGGCGACAGCCCCCCGCCCGACGCGGAAGGAAACATCCGCAAGGTCAAGGGCACCATCCACTGGGTCAGCGCGGCCGAGGCCGTCACCGCCACCGTCCGCCTCTTCGACCGCCTCTTCAACGCTCCCCGCCCCGGCAAGGCCACCGGCGACATCATGGACGACCTCAACCCCGACTCGCTCACCGTACTGACCGGCTGCAAGCTCGAGCCATCCCTCCTCCGCCCCACGCCCGACGAGCCGGACTGGCCCGACGGCATCCGCCGCTTCCAGTTCGAGCGCCTGGGCTACTTCTGCGTGGACACCTCCTCCCGCCCGGACGCCCCCATCTTCAACCGCACCGTGACGCTCAAGGACTCGTGGACCAAGGAGCAGATCAAGGGGGCGGGTGATGGGCGCTTGGGACGCATTCCAGAACCAGGATGCCCGTGATTGCCTTGCCAACCTTGAGGTGGACTCTCGAATTTTACCATAATCACCCCGGTTTTCGCTGTTTGGTCGGTTGACGCGAGTTGAGGGGGAGGGTAGTCTGTGCGAGATTTCAAGTTGAACAATCGGACAACGGAGGTTTTATTATGGCTCGTTTGGTTCTTATTCTGACTGTTCTTTCGAGTTTTATCTGCGTTTTTCAATCCGCAGCCCAACAAGCCAGCCCTGTCGAGTCAGTCGAGGTGTTCCCAGTACCCCCGCAGCCGGCGCCTTTGTACTCCATGAAAATCAATATTTATGAAGATCATTACATGTATGTGCTTAAATCGCATGAAGTTGGAGATTATGTGTCAATCCGCTTCGAGCCTGCCCTTGGACTTGACGATTCATTTCAATACTCTGAGACAGTGCATGCGCCGTCTGGCGTTGAGTTGTTGTCCATTGACTGGCAATTGCCTATAGAAATGGAACGGCACACCTGGTGGTGTCGTCGGGTATGGCCTCGGCATCGGTGACTCTCTTGGGATCTTCTCCGGAGGTCGAGGATGAAGATGTACTCTCGATCCTTTCGAGTGCATCATCCCATCTTGATCGACTTGATGAACTCATGGCATTGTTTGCAACCATCGCGGAATCTGACTCTATTAGTGTTACAATTACAAATCATCGCAATAATGTGTTCAATTGTAGAATCGCCGAGTGTTGTGTCTGGGAGTTTGGGCCAGGAGGGGCAGACAGCAACTGTCAGCACTGTTGCAATCATAATTGGCCTCCCTTACCTCCCACCGCCGATTGTGACGGTGTCTTTGATGCGATTAATTGCTGCCTGCACGAAGGCGCTCGCGATTATTGCCGGAGACTGTGCCGGCGGAATCCACTGTCGTTCATTATGGGTATGGTCGAAGCAGGACATTGTGTGAACCCGTTACGAGGTTTTTTGAGGTAAATGGGGGAAGGGGCGAGAATGGTTTGGCTGTGCTGATCAAGTATCCATGTCCAATTTGCCAGTATGATGTAGACGAAGAATCCAAGTGTCCAGAGTGTGGAGCTGACTGGATTCTTTCTGCTTTTGGAGTGCTTCCAGGCCTGTCCGATCAAGTGCTTCAAATCAAGCGTGGCCTATTATTTGTCGGTACTCTATTTGCTCTCATATCGGCAGCTCTGCTGGCGAGCGTGGTAGGAAAAAATGAGCAACGGCTATTGCCACTTGTTTCCATTTCATTGTTTATTGTAAGTTTGATCGGTGTCGGTATTCTGCACTGTCTGAAGGGCGTCAGGTCGCCGTATCGTGTGGTTTTCTATATCATTGTTTCTAGGTTTTTGCACGCATCTGGTCTGGTCGCGTTGCCGGTTCTGATCTGGGTTTCGCTTGCCGAGGGACGACAAACGGCCGCGTGGGCTACAGTTGTACTTATTGTATGGGTTGGATGTTTGGTCGCGGGATCGAGATTGCTGGTATTATCTTTTGACAGACTTCACTATAAAGAAAATTATGCAAGAACTCCTATAATTCGTCTCCCTTTAGCGGTATGTACCTATTTATTCATGACTATCTTGTGCGGATTCTTACTGCACGATCTATTTTTGTCGGTTTTTGGTTTTTTCGTGCTGCCTGTTTTGCTCGCCTATGCGCAGATTTTTAATGCGATCCATGCGGAAATGAATCGACGGAGATCGTTTTCTCGATTCTGACAGGTGTTGTGGTACGGTGAACGATCGGGGCTGAACGGATCTATACTCCGGCTGTTATGACAATCGAGTTGACCCTCGCTGCCTGCCACCGCTGCGGCCTCGTCCACCGGCTCCCCCCGGTGCCGCCCCGCCGCCGCGCCGCCTGCACCCGCTGCGACGCGGTGATCCCCCACGAATGCCACCCCCGCGCCGCGGCCCGCACCGCCGCCCTGGCCGCCGCCGCCCTGCTCATCTATCCCGTGGCCCTGACCCTGCCCGTCATGACCATCACCCGTCTGGGCCACGCCGAGACCGCCTCGATCTGGACCGGCATGGTCGGCCTGCTGGCCGAGGGCCACCTCGGCGTCGGCCTGGCCGTGCTGTTCTTCTCCATCGTCGCACCGATCGCCAAACTGGCCGCCCTGTTCGCCCTGTGCGCCCCGCGCGTCCTGCCCGCCCGCCACCGGGCGCGCACCTACGCGATGGTCGAGTTCCTGGGGCGCTGGGGCATGACGGATGTGCTGCTGGTGGCGGTGCTGGTGGCCGTGGTCAAGCTCGGTGATCTGGTGACGGTCACGCCCGGCCCCGGCGTGCTCGCCTTCGGCGCGGTGGTGGTCCTCAGCCTGCTCGCCTCCGCCGCCTTCGATCCCCACGCCCTCTGGGAGCACGACGCATGACCGAGCCGCAATCGTCCGCGCCCGCACCCAACGGCGGCGACATCCCCGTCGCCACCCTCCGCCCCTCCCCCCGCCGTTTCAGCACCACCTGGCTGATCCCGCTGGCCGCCCTGATCTTCGTCGGCGTGCTGCTCACCACCCACCTCGCCCGCGTCCGCGGCCCCATCATCACCATCCGCTTCGACGACGCCGCCGGCCTGACCCCCGGCGCGGAGATCATCCACCGCGGCCTGACCGTCGGCGTGGTGCGCGAACTCCGCCCGACCGACACCCTCGACGCCGTCCGCGTCACGGCCGAACTCACCCCCGAGGCCGCCCCCCTCGCCGCGGACGGCACGGAGTTCTGGATCGTCCGCCCCGAGGTCAGCCTCCACCGCATCGCCGGGCTGGAGACCCTGATCGGCCCGCGCTACATCGCCGTGCGCCCCGGCCCGGCGGGCGCCTCGCCCCGCTCCGAGTTCATCGGGCTGGAGTCCCCGCCCCGCCTGACCCCGCCCGCGGAAGGCTCGATCCGGCTCGCGCTGCGCGCCGCCCGTCTCGGCTCCATCACCCCCGGCTCGCCGGTGTTCTACCGCGAGATCCCCGTCGGCGTGGTCCGCGCCGCCGACCTCGCGCCCGATGCCGCCGCGGTGCTGATCGCCGTGGACATCGAACCGGCCTACGCCCCCCTCGTCCGCGACAACTCCCGCTTCTGGCGCGCCGGCGGCCTCGGCGTGGACTTCGGCCTCTTCCGCGGCCTCTCCGTCCGCGCCGAATCCCTCGACCGGTTCGTCAACACCGGCATCGCCTTCGCCACCCCCAACCGCCCCGGCAACCCGCCCACGCCCGATCAGGTCTTCTCGGTCGCGGACACCCCCGAGAAGGACTGGCTCGAATGGGCACCGACGATCCGGTTGCACGACGGCCCGTGACACTCTGCCCGAACCTCACCCGCATCGCCGTTGAATCCCGAGCGTGACCCGATCGACAAGCCGCGACTGCAAGGGAGCGGCCGAGCGACGCACACGCCCTTCGTGCCCGGCAAACCACGGCGAACCGCAAGCCCGGTCCCTTGCGTGTGCGGCTGGTATCGGCATCGGCGGCCGACGGATCACGTCCGGAAATCAAGTGGGATCCGTGTCCGAGCATCATGCTCTCAAAACGCCCCGGAGGGGCGCGCGTTTGTTGCCACGGGTGAAGCGCAGCGCAACCCGTGGAAAAGCTCAACTTTGAACGACTTGACCCCGGATGGGTCATGGAAACGCGAGGATCTCCCTCCCTCCCAACCTCTCCGGAGTCGGCGTGAGCGCACACGAACCATGCCAGAAACCAAGGGCGATCCACATGTTCCACCCGTGCCTCCGCACCCGACCCGCATCCGCCCGCCGTTCCCCGCGTATGGAAAGCGGAATGCTCCCCGAGCCGGTCCAGCCCGCCGTCCGCCTGGCCACCCGCGTCGCCGGTGTCTTCCATGTCCACCACAAGGCCTACGCCGCCGCCTTCCGGCAGGGCCGCCACGCCCATCCGGACGCCTCGATCGACTTCGTGCTCGCGGGCGCGGGGTCCGGCAACTGCGGGCGTCAACGCATGGACTCCGTTCCCGGCTCCGTCGAGTTCTTCCCGCCCGCCGTGGACCACGACTTCGCCAGCGCACACGGCGGCATCCGCACCCTGCACATCGTCATCCCCGCCGATGTCATCGCCGCGGCGGGCGTGCCCGGCACGCTCCCGGGCCAGCGCCTGCCCGCCGATCCATTCCTGCGCCCGTGCCTCGCCGTTCTCCGCGATCTTCACGATGCGGACGACGCGGCCGCGCTCGACCTCGAAGCGATCATCCACGAGATGCTCGCCGTCCTCGCCGACTCGGCCCGCCCGCGCGGCGTGTCCGTCCACGCACGCCGCGCCGCCGACATCCTCAACGACCGCGCCCACGAGCCGGTCTCCCTGGCCGAGCTGGCCCACGCCGTCGCCCTCGACCCCGGCCACCTCGCCCGCGTCTTCCGGCACACCCACGGCGTGTCCATCGGCACATACCAGCGCGCCCTGCGCCTCCGCCGCGCCGCCGCGATGCTGGCAGGTGGTCAGGAACCCATCGCCCGCATCGCCTCCGCCTGCGGCTTCGCCGACCAGGCCCACCTCACCAACCACTTCCGTCGTGCCTTCGGCGTCACCCCCGCCCGCTACCGCACGCTGCTCGCCGCCGTCTGAATGCGATGCAGCCGCCAGCGGCGAGCACGCCGACCCCGCCCGGCCCCGGCACCGCGATCAGTTGGAACGCGCTGTCCGTGTCCGTGTACCCGGTCCAGGCCCCGCTCGCCCACGAGTACGACACCGAGTAGCGGTCCACCCCGTCCGCGTCGGACCACATCCACCCGTCCCGGCTCCCGTTGATCGACCGGGCGCTGACCGCGAGGAAGTAGACCACGCCGGCCTCCAGCATCACAGGCGCGTCCAGCAGGGCGAGGTGCTCGTACTCGATCGCCCCGTTCGCCGGGTTCAGGCGTCCGGTCGGCGTCGGCGCGGTGTCCGCGATCAGCAGTTCCGTCGAGGCGATCAGCGACCCCGGCAACAACCCGTCCGGCCCGTCATCCGCCCGATAAAACTCCACGGTGAACGCATCGAAGTTCCCCAGGTCCGCCCGGAACCGTCCCTCCGAGATCCCCCACCAGCGGACGGAGCCGATGGCGGCGTCGGCCTCCAGCATGAAATCGTCCCCGTGCTTGAAGTTCCGGATCGCCCGCGGCCGCGAGTGGCTGAACCACCCGCGTCCCACGAGGGCGGGGTCGGAAACGACCCCCTGCGAATAGACCACGCCCGCATCGGCCTCCAGCCCCGCCGCGCACGCCGCCCCGACCAATCCAATCCAGAACACACGCATGGTCCGCCTCCTCTTTGATGACCCGTACAGCATGACACGCAACCCGCCCCCCGGCTTGGACGATCCGCGCGCGAATGCGAACGGGGGTGCGCCCCTACCATCCGACCATGAACCTGATCTGCACCGGCACCATCGCCATCGACACCATCGAAACCCCCGGCAACGCCCGTCGGGAAGACCTGCTCGGCGGCTCCGGCGTCTACTTCGCCGCCGCCGCCTCGTTCTACACCAAGCCCCGCCTCGTCGCCGTCGTCGGCGATGATTTCCCGGACGAGTTCATGAGCGCCATCCGGTCCTTCAAGGGCGTCGACACCGCCGGGCTGGAGGTCCGCCGCGGCTCCAGAACCTTCCGCTGGGGCGGCAAATACCTCGACGACATGGACCGGCGCGAGACCCTCTTCACCGAACTCGGCGTGCTGGAGGAGGCCCCGCCGGTCATCCCGGAAGCATTCAAGGACTCGGAGGTCGTCTTCCTCGCCAACTCGCACCCGGTGGTCCAGGGCGACCTGCTCTCCCAGCTCCGCGCCCCGAAGCTGGCCGTCGCCGACACGATGGACCTGTGGATCAACATCGCCAAGGACGACCTGACCCGCCTGCTCGGGCGCGTCCACGGCCTCGTGCTCAACTTCGACGAGGCCGAACTCTTCACCGGCAAGCGCAACCCCGTCACCGCCGGCCGCCACCTGCTCGAACTCGGCCCGCGCTTCGTGGTCATCAAGAAGGGCGAGCACGGCTGCATCCTGGTCCACCGCGACGGCCTGGCCGCCCTGCCCGCCTACCCCACCGAGCATGTCATCGATCCCACCGGCGCGGGCGACTCCTTCGCCGGCGGCCTGATGGGCCGCCTCGCCTCCACGGGCTCCGCCGACCCCGGCTCGTTCGACTCCGTGCGGGAAGCCCTCGCCCACGGCACCGTCATGGCCAGTTTCAATGTCGAGTCCTACAGCCTCGAACGCCTGCAACAGATCTCGCCCGCCGACCTCCACACCCGCTTCGCCGACTACGCGAGCATGATCCGGATCTGACCCGATGCCGGACCCCCGCCCCTATCTCGACCCCTACCTGACCGCCGCCCAGACCCACGGCCCCGGCTTCGAGGCCCTCCTCTGGCACTCCCCCCGGGCGCAGCGAACCCGCTTCCGCGTGCTCTCCCGTATGGTGAACTTCACCGGACGCACGGTCGCCGACATCGGCTGCGGCAACGCCGACCTGCTGCTCGACCTCCACCGCCGCGGACGCGCCCCGGCCCGCTACATCGGCGTGGACGCCGTGCCCGCCACCCTCGCCCACGCCGAAGCGCGCGCCGACGCCCTGCCCGGCGTCGAGTTCCTCGCCGACGATTTCGTCCGCGACGCCGCCCTGCCCGCTCGCCTCGCCGACGCCGGCGTGGACGCCGTCGTCTTCTGCGGCTCGCTCAACACCCTGCCCCAGCCCGAGGCCCAGCGCGTCCTCGACGCCTTCTGGAACGCCCTGACCCCCCGCCCCGGCGCGGTCCTGCTCTTCAACTTCCTGAGCCTGCATCACGACCGACAGCGCACCCCCGCCAACCCGCCCGCCGTCCGCTTCGACCCGATCGAGATGCTGGCCTGGTCCCTCGACCGAACCCGCCTGACCGCCTTCCGCCACGACTACCTCAACGGCCACGACGCCACAATCTCCATGCGCGTCTCCAAGGATGATCGGTCCTCAAGTTAGCCCCGAACGCCAGTGAGGGGATGGCCTTGGTAGGTCGGCACTCCGTGCCGACTCTGATAGACAAGCCGCGACTGCAAGGGAGCGGCCGCGGTTTCGTCAGCAGCGGACTGTGCCGATTGATACGGATCCCACTTGATTTCCGGGCGGGATTCGCGTCAACCATCGGGACAGCAACCAGCCACGACGATCCTTGTATGACGAGCCCGGAGCGTGAGCGACGGGGTGTTCCACAAGCCCCGAGCGTGAACGAGGGGGGAGGAGAACCCCACGATTTGAGGAGGGGGGGCTTATCGTGGGCGTGACTTTGTCATCGAGGCCACGCCCGAGTTCAAGTGCGACCCATATGAGGTGCCCGCACAGGCGGGACGCCTGTGCCACCGGAGAGAAGAGATGGCCGACTGCAAGTCGGCCCCACGCCCCAATGCCTACTCCCCACCCCGCCTCCGATACAACCGCTCAATCACCGCATCACACACCCCCGGCATCGCAACCCCTACCCCCAGGGCCAGGCGCATCGGCAGCGATGTCCAGACCTCGCCCCCCTTGCCCGAGCGCAGCCGCCGAACGATCGCGTCGCCCACCCGCGACGCGGGCTGCATGAAACGATCGCCGGTGTCGAAAAGGCGCGCCCCGCCGGGCGACCCCCGCGCGGCGGTGTCAAAGAACTCCGTCCTCGTCCCGATGGGATGAACCGACGAAACCGCGACGCCCACCGGCCGCAGCTCGTGGCGCATGGCGCGGGCGAAGTGGTCCTGGGCGGCCTTGGTGGCGCAATAGGCCGCGTAGTGGGGGAGGCCGACCTTGCTCAGGCAGCTCGACACGAACACCACATGCCCCGCCCGGCGTTCGATCATGCCCGCCAGCGCGGGCCGCACCGTGCGCAGCGAGCCGTAGAAGTTCGTCTCGAACATCGCCCGGACGGCTTCCTCCGGCATCTCCCAGGACGGCTGTTCCGAGCCGTAGCCCGCGTTGGCGATCACAGCGTACAGCGGACCGAGCGTCGCCTCCGCCTCGGAAACCAGACGGTTGCAGTCGTCCGGCTCATCCACCGAGCCGGCCACCGCCAAGGCCCGGCCTCCCGCCCGCTCGATCTCGGCACGCACTCCGTCAAGCTTGTCCGCGCGCCGGGCCATCAGAGCCACAAGCATCCCCGCCCGTGCGCACGACAAGGCGGTCGCGGCCCCGATGCCCGAGGAAGCGCCCGTGATCGCCACCGCCCTGCCGGACAGATCGACGGACATCAGTTGCTGATGGCTTCCTTGACATTGCGCGAGGACTCTTGCAGGTCCTTGCCCACGCCCTCGACGGTGTTGCACGCGGACAGCGCCAGCGCCGCCGCGCCGGCGACCGCCAGCAGCAGCACACGCGCGGCCCGCTTCATCTTGCTCGCATCGCTCATGCCGGATTCTCCTTCAGGGATGGCTGCCGGGCTGATTATTGGCGACCGACCGCCCCAGCAGCCACCGCAGCTCCGGGGCGCGCCGGGCGACGGCCCAACCGCCGTACACCATCATCCCGGCCGCCACCGCCGCGCCCGTCCGCGCCGCGCCCGCCGCCCAGCCGGAGGGCTGCGCCCACGCCCACAGCAGCCCGCCCGTCGCCAGCGCGACGCCCGCGCTCGCGGCCACCTGCCCGGCGACGGCCCGGCCCGTCCGGGCATCCAGGACCGGCCCCCCGATGATCTTCCGCCGGCACGCCCGCGCCAGCAGCGCGGTCTGGAGCATCGCGCTGATCGCGGTGGACCACGCCAGCCCGGCCTCGCGCAGCCACCAGATCAGCACCAGGTTCAGCGCGAGGCTGAAGCCCACCATCGAGACCGCGATCCGCATCGGCGTCGCCGTGTCCCCCGCGGCGTAGAACGCGCGGGTGTAAAGCTGATTCAGCGAGTACGCCCAGACCGCCGCCGAATACCCCATCAGCACCGCCGCCGCCCGCTCGATGCCCTCATCCGAGAACCCATCCCCGAACCCGGAGAACAGCGTGCGCACCAGCGGCTCGCGCACCGCCAGCAGCCCCGCCGTGGCGGGCAGCGCGATGAACAGGCTCAGCCGCACCCCGCGCCGCAGCGTCTCGGCGAAACGGGCCGGGTCGCCGGCGGCCCGCGACAGCATCGGGAACGCCGCCGTCGCCACCGCGATCCCGAACACCCCGAGCGGGAACTGGTACAGCCGCTGGGCGTAGAACAGCACCGCGTTCGCCCGCTCGTCCAAGGGGTACGGGTGCCCGGCGATCGTCGGCCCGACCCAGTTGGGCCACATCGCGATCAGCGTGTCCATGAAACTGTTGAGTTGCAGCGTCCCCAGGCCGATCAGCACCGGCCCCATCCGGCGCAGCATCGCCCGGCTCTGGTCCCGCACATCCGCCACCCCCCTGGTCCAGCGGACCATGCCCCGCAACGCCCAGAACGACCACGCAACCTGCAGCAGGCCCGAGACCGTCGCGGCGATCGAGATCGGGTACGCCCAGAACGCCGCGTCCCCCCCGACCACGAAGAACGGCACCGCCGCCCCGATGATGCACAGATTCAGCAGGATCGGCGCCGCCGCCCACGGCCCGAACCGCCCCCGCGCCTGGAGCATCCCGCCCAGGATCGCCGCCACGCAGATCAGCGGCATGAACGGCAGGCAGATGATGACCAGCCGCAGACTCAGCGCCCGCTCTGGGTTGTCCGGCGCGATCAGCAGCACCGCCAGCACACCGAGCATCAGCACGACCGTGATGCCCCCGGTGATGAGCGCCAGCATCCCGATCACCAGCGACGCCAGCTTGTCCGCCCGATCCGGGTCGGTGTCCGCCAGCCGGGTGTACTCCGGAATGAAGGCCGCCGAGAGAGCGCCCTCCCCGAACAGCCGCCGGAACATGTTGGGAATGGCGAACGCCGCCGCGAACGCCGAACCCACGGCCGTATCCCCGAACACCCGCACCGTGACAAGATCCCGCGCCAGCCCCATCACGCGCGAGGCCAGCGTCAGCCCGGCGACCGTCCGCGTGTCGCGCCCCATCGAGGTCTCGCCCGCCGCCCGATCCGCGCCGGTCATACGGGCCGCCTCTCAATCTCAGGCATCATGCTCTGAAACGCCCCGAAGGGGCGCGCGTTTGTAGCCACGGGTGGAGCGCAGCGCAACCCGTGGAAAGTCGCCAATTTTGATGCCTTGACCCCGGAGGGGTCACGGAAGTTGAAGGATCCCCTCACCCCACCGCAGCACGAGCCGCCGCCCACGACCCCCGCCCGAGATCCAACGACCACCCCTCTCATGCCCCCTCCCCCGCGGACCGGGGCCGGGCCTGCCCCCTCACCCGCCACCAGGCCGCCATCCCCACCGTCCCCATCAGAACCCCCCCCGCGTTGGCCGCCAGATCCAACCAGTCGAACTGCCGCCGGAACAGCGGCTGCGTGCTCTCATCCAGCACCGCGAACACCAGCCCGATCAGCAGCAGCCTCCCCGCCGAACGCCCGACCAGCCCGCTCAGGCCCAGCAGCGCCGCCCAGCCCGAGAAGGCCATGAAATGGATGTAGAGATCGCTGCGGTCGACCGGGCCGTGAACCTGCAAGTCCGGCCAGTGCGTGGCGGTCAGCAGGGCGAGCGTGTAGACCACGAACAGGCGTCGGAAGAGCATCGCTTATTCAATCGGCTCGGGCTGCCCGCGCAGCACACGGATCTCCGCCTCGGACAGCGCGGCCCGCGTCACGGCCCGGTCCCACTCCGCCACCACCGACTCGGCCAGCTCCCGGTAGTCGATCGCCCCAGGCGCCCACGGCGCGTACTGGAAAATGTGCTGCCCGAAACTCGGGCACTCGGCCAGCTTGATGTTCCGGCGGATCGGCGGGCGATAGACCCGGGCGTGCGCCCAGGGCAGCCCGCTCTGCCGCTGGTTCTCGAAGAACCCGGTCAGGTCGTCCACCACCTCGCGGGAGTGGCTGACCTGGGCATCGTGCATGCACAGGACCACCCCGGCGACGCGCAGTTCCGGGTTCACCTGGTCACGCACCACCCGAACCGTCTCCAGCAGCTTGCCGACCCCCTGGAGGGCCAGGAAGTGGGCCTGCATGGGGATGATGACTTCCTGGGCCGCCGCCAGGGCGTTCAGCGTGAGCAGACCCAGCCCCGGCGGGCAGTCGAGCAGCACGAACTCAAAGTGCCCGTGGGCGGCCTCCAGCGCGGCCGCCAGACGCCGATTGCGATCCGGCACACCCGCCAGCTCGCTCTCCGCCGCCGCCAGATCAGTCTCCGCCGGCAGCACCGCCAGCCGATCGGACACCCGCCGGACGCACGCATCCAGCCCGATGGTCGGGTCCAGCAGCAGGTCGTAGACGGTGGGGGGGGGGGAGGTATCCGGCGAGCCGTCGCCCGGCTCCACCCCAAGGTGCAGCGTGGCGTGGGCCTGCGGGTCCATGTCGATCACCAGCACCGAACGCCCCAGCTCCGCGATCCCCGCGGCCAGGTTCACCGTGGTGGTGGTCTTCCCCACCCCGCCCTTCTGGTTCATCAGGGCGATCACACGGACAGGCTGACCGGGGCCGGGGGGCATTAGGAGAGTATAGAGGAGGAAGGGATGAGGGATCGGGGATGAGGCATTGGGAAGGAAGCGGGCGCAGCCCGCAAAAGAATCCGCCCCGAAGGGGCCGCCTCCCCTAATCCCTGATCCCCAATCCCCAATCCCTTTTTTCTTTTCTCCCTACTCCCCACCCTTGAGCAACATCTGCTCCTCCAGATGCTTCCGCCGGGCGATCTTGATGGCGTACACCGCGATGTACGACGCGAAGAGCAGCGCCAGGGCGTAGACGAACCTCGCCCGCACCAGCGACAGAATCACGCCCAGCGTGGCGAAGGTGATGCCCATGCCGTACAGGATCAGCACCGCCCCCTTCACCCCGGCCCAGCGCTTGAGCATGTGGTGCAGGTGGTCCGCGTCGGGGTCGGACACCCGCTTGCCCGCCAGCTTGCGCCGGACGATGGCCAGCATGGTGTCGATGATCGGGACGGCGTAGATAATCAGGCCCGCGGCCACCAGCGAGGTCCGCCCGGTGTCGCCCAGCGACAGGATCATCACGGCCGCGCAGTAGCCCAGCAGCAGCGATCCCGCGTCGCCCAGAAAGATCGTGGCCGGGTTGAAGTTGTGGGGCAGGAATCCCAGGCACGCCCCCAGCACCGCCAGGCAGATGATGATGCGGGGGCCGTCCAGCGGGCCGGTGTCGAGCACGGCCATGCCCAGCGCGATGATGAGAAAGCCGATCGTGGCGATCGAGGTCGTGCCCGTCAGCAGCCCGTCCAGCCCGTCGATGAAGTTCGCGGCGTTGCACGCCCCCAGCACGAAGACGGCGATGACGGCGGTGCCCGTCCAGTAGATGATGTCCAGCGTCACCTGCGATCCGACCAGCGGCAGGGCCACGGGCAGGTCAAAGACATAGACCAGATCCGGGTTGTCCAGCAGTCGCCCCAGCGTGGGCGTCAGCACCCCCGCCGCCACCTTGACCCCGATATCACCCACCGCCAGCGCGGCCGCCGCGAACAGCTGCCCGCCCAGCTTCACCCGCGGCGAGATGCCCTTGACATCATCAATGAACCCCACCAGCACGATCACCGTCATGCCCAGCGCCAGCCACGGCGGCACGATCTGCGGGAACACGCCCTCGACCAGGTGCTCGGTGGGGTGGAACTCCATCAGGAACGGGAACCGCATGGCCGCGTAGGAATAGAAGATCCCCGCCATCAGCCCCAGGTAGACCGCCACGCCGCCCAGGTAGGCGATGGGCATGGCGTGCAGCTTGCGCAGCTGGTCCGGCCGGTCGATGATGCCCTGCGAGATCGCCATCCTGCGGACCAGCGGCGTGGCCAGCATCGTGACGACAAAGGCCACGATGAAGACGCCGATGTAGCCCTGGAAGATGTCCAGGCGTCCGTAGGTCTGAACGGGATCATCCCCGCGCGCGATCCCCAGCAGCTTGTCCTGCTCGGCCGCCAGGTCGGCGATCTCCCGCCCGAACCTGCCGACCCGTTCGAGCAGCTCCGGCGTGATCTCGGCCTTGTCGGGTTCCTGGGTGAACGGCGTCACGCCCCACCCCCGGCCCCGTGGGCCTCGGCGCGGAAGCAGGCCGCGATGTCCAGGATGGTCTGTTCCAGCGTGATGCGCGGGTCGAAGCCGGCGGCCTCCCGCACGCGGGCCAGGTCCGGGCGCCGGTGACGCAGGTCCTCGAACCCGCTGGGGTAGGCGTCGGCGTACGGCACCAGTTGCACGACGCTCTTGCTCCCCAGCGTGCGAATGACCGTCTCGGCCAGTTGCAGGATGGAGATGTCCCGGTCGGAGCCGATGTTGAACACTCGCCCGTGGCTCGCCGGATTGTCGAGCAGGCGGGGCAGCGTCGGCACGACATCCCGGGCGTCGCAGAAGCAGCGCGACTGCCGCCCGTCGCCGAAGACGCGCAGGGGCCGGTCCAGCAGGGCCGCCTCCACGAACCGCGGCACCACCATGCCGTATGTGCCGCGCTGGCGCGGGCCGACGGTGTTGAAGAAACGGGCGACCACGGCGGGCAGCCCCCGCGTCGCGTGATAGCCCAGGGCCAGGTGCTCGTCGAGCGCCTTGGCGTGGGCGTAGGACCAGCGGGTGACGGTCGTTGGGCCGTAGAGCGCGTCGTCCTCCTCGCTGAACACGCTGGTGCCGGGCTTGCCGTAGACCTCGGAGGAGGACGCGATCAGGGTCGGGGGCCGGCCGTGCTCGCTCAGGTGGCGCAGCAACGCCGAGGTGGACTCGACATTGACCTCGATGGCCCGCACCGGGTCGGTCAGAACCAGGTCAACCCCGACCGCCGCCGCCAGGTGGAAGACCCGCTCGAACGGCGGCGCCGACCGCAGCGCGGGCAGCGCTGCGGTCAGGTCCGACTCGATGAACTCCACCCGCCCGACGACCCCGTCCAGGTTGGACAGCCTGCCGGTGGAAAGGTCGTCCACGACGGTGATACGGTCGCCGCGCGCAACCAGCAGATCGACGAGGTGCGAGCCGATGAACCCCGCCCCGCCCGTGACGAGCACGCGCCGTGGCGGGCCGTCGGCTTGACGCGATGCGGGCTGGGGGGCCATCGACCTGTGCTCCTGGCGGGCGGCGGGGGGACGAAGGAGGTGGGGGGGTGGGGGGGGTCAGGCCGGCTGGCTCGCGGCGTCGGCGGTGTAGCCCGCCTGGGTCCGGATGTTCTTGCGCATGTACCCGCCGGCGGAGGAACGCACGGCGTTGACCATCGCCCCGAGGAACTCCGCGCGGCTCTCGGCCAGCTCGTTGCGCAAACGAGCGACCATGCCGCGCTTCTCGTGCAGGGCGCGGGCCACCAGCATCGAGGCGTCGCAGCGGTTGGCCAGCGCCTGCGCATCGCCCGCGACGAGCGCCGGCGCGACATCCAGCAGGATGTAGTCGTACCCGTCGCGCACCTGGGTGAGCAGACGCTCGATCGCGTCCGAGCCGAGCTGCTCGACCATGCGGTTCTTGGCCGAGCCGGCGGTCAGCAGGTCGGGGCCGTTGCCCTTGGAGATGACCGCGCTCTCGAAGGACTGCATCCCCGCCAGCACATCGGACAGGCCCGGGTTCTCCGGCGCGTCGAAGGCCAGGTGCAGGCTGGGGCGCCGGTAGTTGGCGTCGATGACCAGAACCTTGTTGCCGGCCGAGACCATCGCGCTGCCCAGGTTCGACACCACGCTCGTCGAGCCGGAGCCGGGCGTGGCGCCTACCACCAGCAGCGTCTTGTGCCCGCCCTTGACCATCGCCTTGGCCACGCGCGTGCGGATCTGCCGGTAGTGCTCGGCCATGACGCTGCCCGGGATGTCCCGGAAGACCGACTCGGGGTGCTCGGGCTGGCTGGGGTCCTCGGCCGCGTCGGGCACCAGCCCCAGCACGGGGATGCGCCCCAGGGCCGCGATGTCCGACGGCCCCTTGATCCGCTGGTCCAGGATCTCCAGCACCAGCACCACCCCGGTCACCAGGCCGGTGAACAGGATGATGCCCAGCGGGATCATGATGTAGAGCTTGGGGAACGCGGCCACATCGGGCACCGTCTCCGACTGGACCACCTGGATGCGCACCACCGACGGGAGCAGAAGCAACGCCTCCAGCTCGGCCAGCTTCATCTGCTGGTCGGCGATCATGGCGATCGTCGTCTCGATGCTGCGGTCGATGTCGGAGACCTCGCCCACCATGTGGGTCAGCTCGATCATCTCCGCCCCGAGCTTCTCGGCCTGCTTGAGCAGGTCGGCCTCCTGGGCGCGGTACTGCTGGAGGCCCAGGCGGTACTGATCGACCCGCGACTCGAAGGCCTCGCGGAGCAGGCGCTCCCGGGTCTGCTCGATCTGCTGGCGGGTGCCCTCGATGGCGGAGACGATGAGGCGGTAGGTGCGGTGGTCGGGCTTGATCCCGATCTGGCGCATGGACGAGAGTTCGCTCTCGTACCCGTTGAGCTGCTGCTGCAGGTAGAGGACCTGCGCCGAGTTGTCCACCGCCAGCCGCAGGGTGTTGTCGTACTGGATGCCGGTGCCGCGCCGCAGCTGGATCTCGTCCTGCTCAAGGCTCACCGTCACGGCCTCGATATTCTGCTGGAGATTGAGGAGCTGGAAGTTGACCATCCGCAGCGACTCGCTGGTCTGGGAACGCTGCCCGTCGAGCGTATCCAGCCGCTGGTCCTGCACGAGACGCCGGCGCTTGGTGTTGAGTTCTTCGAGCTGGCGTTCCGACGCCTGGATCGAGTTGCGGGCGACCTGCAAACGCCGGTTGCCGTCCCGCGTGCTCTGCGCCGTGGCCTGCTCCATGTACAGCTCGCGCAGCAGCCGCACGATCCCGGCCGCGTCGTTGCGGTGGTTGGTCGAGGCGGACATCCGGATCAGATAGGTGTTCGGGATGATGCCGGAGCGGACGATCTTGCGGATGTCCTCCAGCGCGTTGATCGTGTCGAACGACCCGCCCCGCATGTAGGGGCGCGACCAGTTCGGGGCCTCGGCCGCCAGGCGCGGGTCGCGCACCACCGCCCGCAGCAGCGGCTCGGACTTCATCCGGTCCACCTGCGTGCCCATGTACATTTCCATGGCCGTCTGGTCGATCTGCGTCTGGCTCATCACCGTGGCGTCCGCCTCGGGGGGCAGAACCTCGAAGATGGCCTCGGCCTTGAAGATCGGGTACACCCGGATCAGCACGAAGTGCGAGACGGTGCCGATGACCGCCCCGGCGATGGCGGTGCCGATCAGCAGCCACTTGTACTTGAGCAGCAGCTTCACCGGGTCGATCGCCAACGCGGCGCCGGCTCCGGTGGGAGCCGCCTGCCCGGCGCGCGCCGTCTGGGTGGGTCTGCCGGGGTTCTGGCTGGTGGGGGGGGTCATCGGCCGCTCCATGTCTTTTTCCGGTTATCCGGACGCCGGCTCGGTCGCCGCGCCCCGGGGCTGTGGGTCATTGTTGTATCTCTCGGCCGCACGGTTCAGCCTTCTGAACCGATCTGCCCTTCTACCGACTTGATCTCCGCTTCCAGGGAGGCGTCCCGCCCCGCGATCCCGCGGAGGATGGATTGGGCGACGCCCACCTGACGCCGCGCTTCCGCCTTGTCGCCGTTGGCCAGCTCCAGCCGGGCGCGGGTCAGGGCCAGCGACACCTGGGCGTTGTAGGTCCGGGAACGACGGTCGCCCTCGGCGAGCATCTGCTCGGCCTCGCTGAGCTTGCCCAGGGCGATGTAGATGCCCGCCAGCGTGTCGTACGGCTCGCTGCGGGACGAGTCCGCCTGCAGCGCCTTCTCCGCCAGCGGCAGGGCCTCCTGAGGCCTGCCGAGCTTGGCGGACATCACGAACGCGATGTTGTTGTTCAGATCCCACTCGCCGGGGGTCAGGGCCAGCGCCCCGTTCCAGGCCTCGATCGCCTCGGGGAACCGTCCGCTCGTGTAGAAATGGTTGCCGAGCTGACGCCAGGCGAACCCGCGGATGATGGGGGGGTTGGCGTCGGAGCCGCCGAGGGTCCGCAGGGAGGCGATGGCCTGGTCGGTCTCGACCCCGTGGCTCAGGCGCCGGTAGGCCAGGAGCAGGTCCAGCCAGGCCCGCGCCTTGGGGTCCGTGTACCTGGCCCGCAGGGTGCGGTAGTAGTTCAGCTCCGAGTCCGGCGCCATGCCCATGTAGAAACGGGCCACATTCGACGCCCAGTTGAACAGCGACGACTCGTCGGCCAGCGAGATGTCGAACGCCTTGGTCATCTGCTGGAGGGCGAAGTCCTCGCGCCCCCTGGCGCGCAGCACCAGCGCCTGCGCCGCCAGCAGGCCGGGGTTGGTCTCCACATTCGCCCCCATGGTCTGCACCATGGTGTTGATGACGCCGTTGGCCGAATCGGGGTCGGCGGGGGTCTTGCGCAGGAGCATGTCGATGTACTTCGCGCCGTCCGTCGGGCTTTGGCGGGTCGTCCAGGCGCGCCCGTAGAACTCCGCCGCCCGGTCCCACAGCTCCCGGGACTCGAACAGACGCCCCAGCTCGAACATCAGCGGCGCGTCCTGCTGCCTGCGACCCAGAACCTCGCGGGCCACCCCGGCGGCCTCGCCCGCCTGCCCGCTGTTCAGGTACTCGTTGATCACGCTGAACACCGCGTCGTCCATGCCGGGGTTCTGCCGGACCGCCTCGCGCAGGTCCCGGATCGCCTCGGACCGGCGGTCCTGCTGGAAGTTGGCCGCGGCGCGGACCCGCAGGGCGCGCCAGTCGTTCGGGCTCAGACGCAGCGCCGTTTCAAGATCGGACATCAGGTCCTGACGAAGCTCGGGATGGTGGATCATCGACTGGGCGCGCTTGATGAACACCATCGGGTCCTGCGGGAACTTCGAGGCCGCCTCGTCGAGGATCCGGCGCTGGGCCGCCGTGTCCTCCCTCCCGCCGGCGATCTCCGCCCGCTGGAACAGGTTGGTCAGCGTGCCCCGCGCGGCCGCCGGGAGCTTCTCGACCTCCCGCCCCGCTTCCTCCCACATGCCCAGACGGATGTACATCTCGGTCAGCCGCTCCCGGTACGAGCCGGCCTCGGTGTCCGCGCCCGCGTCGACCACGCTCCTGAACGCCGCGGCCGCGCCGGCGTTCTGGCCCAGCGACATCAGCAGGTCGCCCTTGAACTTCGTGGCGTCCATCGTCGCCGCGCTCTCGTGCGCCACCGCCTGCTCCGCCGCGGCCGCCGCCAGGTCCGGTCGCCCGCGACCCACCATGAACCGCGCCAGCGAGATGTACCCCCGCGTGCGGTCCTCGTCCGTCGTCCGCGACTCGATGAAGCCCTGGTATGTCTCCCGCGCCAGGGCCAGACCGTCGCGTCCGCCCACGCGCCCCTGGTCGGCGTTCCACCGCGCGGCCATCTCCACCAGCTCGATCATGTCGCCCTCGGCGCGGAGCTGGTCGATCAGCACCTTCGCCCCCGGCCAGCGCTTCTGCGCCATGTACAGACCCGCCAGCGCGGCCCGGTTGCCGCGGTCGCTCGGGTTGATCTCCAGCAGCCGCTCCCGCTGGTTCACCGCCCGGGCCAGGCCCTCGTCGCCGCCCGCCTCGGCCTCCAGGTTCAGCCAGAGTTCCACGAACTGCGGGTTCGTCAGCCCGAAACGCTGGTTCCGCCGCGCCACATCCAGAGCCGGCGCGAAACGCCCGGCCCGGGCAAGCGTCAGCACATACTCGTAGATCGTCTGCGTGTCGTCCGGCCGGATCTGCAACGCCCGCTCGAACGCCTGCACCGATTCCTCCACCCGCCCGACCGTCCGCAGCTCGATCCCCAGCAGCCGGTAGATCCCCGCGTCCGCGGTGCCCAGGGCCGTCGCCTGGCGCAGCAGGGCCACGGCCTCGGCGTGCTGGTTCTGCATCGCGGCCAGACGCGCCCGGTAGCTCAGCCCGCGCACGCGGTCCAGGTCCAGCTGCTCGGCCTTCTGCGCCAGCGCGGCCGCCTTGCCCTGCTCCCCGAGCTGCAAGGCCCGGACGAACGCGAGCTCGATGTACCGGGGATTGTCCGGGGCCAGCTGGGCCAGACGGGCCAGCGCATCGTCGGTCTCCTGGGGCATGCCCCGCGCCATCGCAAGGCCCGCGACGGCCAGCTGGGTCTGCAACTCGTCCATGCCCGACAGCTCGATCATGCGCAGGGTGGCCAGGTTCGGGTTCTCTTCACGCAGGGCCTCGGCCATGCGGGCCAGCCGGGCCTCATCGGGGAAGCGCCGCGCCGACTCGTTCACGATGGCGCGGGCGCCGGCCAGGTCGCCCATGTCCACCCGCATGCTCGCCAGCTCCGCCGCCACGCGCGGGTCGTACCCGATCCCCGGCTGGTCGATGTTGCGTTCCAGCAGCCTCGCCGCCGCGGCCGGATCGGCCGACCTGGCCTCCGACCCGAAGCGGAGCATGGAAGCCTCCGTCAGCAGCGCGATGACCGGGTCCTCGATCTGGCTGGGGTTCTGGACCTGCTGGATACGCTGGAGCCCCAGCCGGGCCGCGTCCGCGGCCTGCCCGCTCGGCGACATCACCAGAACGCGCCGGAACAGCGCCTCCGCCGCACGGTACTCACGCAGCGAAAGCTCAAGGTCGGCGAGCATGAAAATGGCCTGCAGATTGCTCGGCTCAAGCTCCAGAAGCCGCTCGAGAGCGGTCCGCGCCGTGCCCCCCTGCCCCAGCTGCTGGGCCGTGCTCGCCTCGAGCATCAGGCCCCGGCTGTCCCGGTTCTGGTTCTGCTCGTTGAAGCGGCGGAAGAGACGCAGGGCCTCCGCCGGACGGTCCTCGGTGGCCGCCAGACGCCCGTCGAGCAGCAGCAGGCCCAGGTTGTCCTCCGAAACCTGCGATGCGTACTGGTTGCGCAGCAGCCTGGCGGTTTCGAGCATGGCGGCGCGCTGCGCGGAGTCCTCCGCCGGCAGACGCTGGCGCAGTTGCAGCGTCACCGTCGCCCGCGTGAGCAGCGCGCTCCGCTGGATGTTGTAGCGGAACAGCCCCTCGAAACTCACCGGCAGCGCGGGCAGCTTCCCGATCACCTCCAGCAGGTCCGAAGCACGCTCCAGATCCCCCGACAACTGCGCGGTTTCCGCGGCGAATATCAGCAGCTCCGCGTCCTGCGGGTCGGCCCCGAGGAAACGGTCCAGAATCGAACGGGTCCGCGACAGGCGCGCCTCCGCGTCCATCGATTGTTCGAGACCCCGCAGCCTCCCCAGCAGCGGCACGCCGATGCGGTCCGGCCCCGCCTCCGCCAGCAACCCCGCCACCCGGTCCAGCTCGGGCACCAGAACCTGGAACGCCGCCAGAATCTGCGGAACACGGGCCGCCTCGTTCGGGTTCTGCTGCGCCGCGTGATACTCGCTCTCCGCCGTCAGCCCCAGCGTGGTCAGCTCCACATCCGGGTTGCCCGGGTTCTCCCGCAGGAAGGCCCGCCCCATCTCCACCGCCCGGCCCCGCGCCGCCTGGCCGACCGCGGCCTGGTTCAGCCGCTCCCCGCGCAGGGGGGTCGTCACCGTCCACCGCATCAACGCGGCCATCGACTCGCCGTCCGACGGGTCCGCCTCCAGCGCGGCCCGCAGATCCTCGGCCACCAGCGCGATCTGGTCATCGGTCATCACGCCGCCCGCGGCCAGAACCATCTCCATCGCAAGCCCGCGGTACCGCAGCAGACGACGCCACGCCCCGTCCGACTCCGGCAGCCGGTCGAAGTACGCCGCCGAGTTGCGCGTCAGCATCGCCAGCCCGTCCGCCTGCTCGCGGCTGTACCCGCGCACCAGCGCCATGTGGTACAGGTTCAGCAGACGCTCGTGCGCGTCGATGTCCGTCCGCTGGGAGGTGGCGATCTGGTTGATCGCGCCCAGATAGTTCTTCAGGTAGGCGTCCCGGTACGCCGTCTCCGTGTCCGGCGTCCACGCCTCCATCGCCCCGATCCACTTGTCCAGCCACGCCCGGTTGGTCGTGTCGTGGCCCACCGCGCTGCCGTACATCCGCTGCGCGCGGTAGTAATCGCCCTCCCGCATCGCCTGATCGCCCAGCCGTTCATAGTCGCTCCCGCCCTTGAACGCCAGCGAGACGAACGCCCAGGCCAGCAGCCCGAACACCGCCACCAGGCCCACGCTCAGAAGCACCACGAACTTCGTATTCACCTTGCCAGCCATCGCAGCTCCTCCGCCCCGCGAGCGCCGTGGGCGGCATTGTTGATCCGGAAAATCATCCCGCGTTCCCCGCCGGGTACAGGCCCGACTCCACATCGATCCAGTCCGGCACGCACCGCATGATCTCGCCGATCAGCTCGTCCAGCAGCCCGGACGCCTCCTCCACAAGCTCCTCGACCGAACCCACCGTCCCGCTGTTCACCTGCACCTTCAGGTAATAGGCGTAGTCGTCCGTCAGATTGAAGGCCAGCGTGCGCACATCGTTGGCGTTGGGCACCGTGCCCCCGTTGGCGATGAAGAAGTAGCCCGCGTAGTACTTCCGCCCCCCGGGCAGCAGATACTCGCTCACCCGCATCCGCAGGGGGTTCTCCGGGCCGACCTCCCGGGGAAGGCGCACCCGCTGGCCGGGCGCGGTCGTGTACGCCGTGTCGTTGCTCAGCCGCGCCGTGTAGATGCTCCCGCTCCGCCCCGCGAACTCCTCCGGCACCGTCGCGTCCCGCACCCAGCTCGCCCCCGCCAGCGGCACATCCATCACGCGCGAGGCGCGCGACTGCTGCAAGCCCCCGCCCACGAAGCACCGCTCCGGCACATGCGGCACCGTGTCGATCATCCCCGTGTAGTACGCCGCGTGGAACTCCAGCACCATCGCCGGCTCGCCGCCCTCGCCCGTCCCCTTCTTCAGGTACGAGCGCGTCACATAGTTCTCCGTCTTGAGAACCTCCAGCACCTCGGCCGACTCGGTCACATCCACGCCCAGCCGCGTCCACCCCGGGGTCTCCGCCGGGATGGTGGACAGCTGCCGGTTCTCGGGCGGGTGGATCGGGATCTTCCGCAGGTGGATGCCCCCCGCCCGGATGGCCGCCCCCATGCCCACCGCCGACGCCAGCAGCACCGCCAGCGCGCCCACCCGCGCCGCCCTGACCCCCATCCCTTTCTTCGCGCTCACGCCGCACCCCCCGCCGTCGCCGGCGAACGCACCACCCGGTTCAGCGCCCACACGATCCCCATGAACATCAGCAGCGACGGGAACAGCAGCAGCGTCCCGATGATCATGTGCGCGTCGCCAGCCGCCAGGTCCGGATCGATCAGCATCAGCATCCCCAGCACCGTGACACGCACCATGTTCATCAGGATCGCCACCGGCCCGGCCAGCAGCATCAGCGCGATCCGCTGCCACCACTCCCGCGTCCCCAGCAGCGCCACCGCCCCCGCCAGCGCGTAGAACGCCACCACCATCCGCATCCCGCTGCACGCCTCGGCCACATTCATCGAGTGCGACGCCCCGGCCGTCGTCAGCATCTCCAGCGTGTTCCCCTTGATCTCCACCATGAACCAGTCGAACGGCTGCCCGATCAGGTTCAGCATCAGCCACGCACCCTGGCTGGCGATCAGCTGCAGCCGGAAGGTCACATCCAGCATGATCGCCTCGGAGATCGTGATCGCCAGCAGCAGGTACGCGATCGGCAGGAACAGGTGCCGCAGCATCCGCGGCCCCGTCAGCAGCAACGCCAGCGCGCCCAGCGTCAGCACCAGGCTGAACCCCTGCAGCATGTGGTTGCGCACATGGATGATGCAGTACGCGTAGCTCACGATCCCCAGCACGAACGGAACCGCCGCCGGCCAGAAGACCTCCGCCCGCTCACGCGCGATCGCCGCCCGGTTCCGCCACAGCAGATACCCGCCGATCCCCGGGATCACGAAGGCGTGCCCCCAGTCCTGCATGTACGCGTAGCTCATCTCCCCCTGCTTGAACACCCACTGCGCGAACAACGCGACGAACGCCGCCCCCAGCGCCGCCGTCCACCCAAGCCCCGCGGGCGTGAACAGCCCGAGGATCAGATCCCCCGACCGATCCCCCGGCCGGCGCACGCTCTCGGACGCGGGTTGTGCTGAAACGGTGCTCATGGCCAGCGATCAGATCGACATCAAACAGGAGGCACTTCGCCCCGTTTCGGGAACCTGTTCAGAGTCCGCAGGCCCCACGCGGAGCGCACGAAACCCTCCGTCAGGCCATCCCGTGACCGCTGTACGACCCGCCGTCCGTGCGGGTTCATCACGATCTCGCCCGCGAACCGGGGCGGGGGAACGCCGAAACCGAACCGATCAGAAGCCCTGCCGGTTCGTCGGCGGCGCGCCGAACACATCGTTGCCGAAGTTCCTGTCCAGAAGGAACCCGAACCCGTAGCTCGTCCGGAAACCGCCCCGGACCACCGCCAGCGGGGTCGCCCAGAAGTTCGTCCCGATGTTGATCACATCGTCCCGCCGGATGTACACATCCGGCTGCGTACCCTCCCGGATCGCCCGGTAGTTCAGCATGATCGTCGCCTGCTCGTTCGGTCCCACCATCCGCGTCAGGTCCACCCGCTCCGGGATCGCGATCGGGCTGAGCCCCGACGCGGAGGCGATCGCCCGCACCAGCGTCATCCTGCCCACCTGCGGCAGGCTGTAGACGCCGGGCCGGTTCACCTGGCCGTCCATGTAGAACATGCCCACCTCGTTCGGGGGGATATGCACCACATCGCCCGGACGCACCACGATGTTGTACCGCGCGTCGCCCGCCGCCAGCGGCCTGGTCGGCACCCGGATCACCCGCTGCGTGAACAGCTCGCCGCGCAGGTCACGCGGGCCGTCCGCCCGGCCGCCCGCGATCGGCCGGCGCGTCGCCGCCGGGATCGATTCCCGCATCCAACGCCCGTCCCGGTACCGCCAACGCGGTTCCAGCGAACGATCCGGCGTCACCGTGCCCGGGCTTTCCGCCACGCCGGCCTCGGTCGCCCTCCGCGGCGTCTCCACCAGGTCGATCAGCGGCTCGTCCCGCCGTTCCGGCTGCACCACCACCGGCACCACGCCCCCCATCGTGCCCGGCAGCGCGCCCGGCGCCGACAGCTCCTCGATCACATTCAGCAGGCTCTCCCCGTCCCGCGGGTCCGCCGGCGGCTGCGTCCCCCGGAACCGGTCGCTCTCGTGCTCCGGAGCGATCCGGCGCAGGTCGTCGGACAGGGGAATCTGGCGGATGATGAAGATCTCGTCGATGTACTCGGGCACCCCGCCCGCCGTGGACAGCGCCTCCAGCAGCCGATAGTCCGCGCTCGGCACCACATGCGGCCCCGCCCCCGCGATCGCGCCCGCCAGATAGAACAACTGCTGCCGACGCTGCTCGACCACCACCGACACCAGCGGGTCCGTGACGATCCGCTCCATCCGCTCCGCCAGCGCCTGCGCCACCTCGGGCTCGGTCAGCCCGTTCACGAACACCCGCCCCAGCACCGGGATCTCGACATACCCGTTCTGGTCCACCTGGCGCACGACCTGCTCGGGCTGGTGCCGCACCACCAGGTCCCACATCGTCATCGACAGGATGTCGCCCGCCCCCACCCGGTACGGATCGGCCTGCGCCTGCAGGTCCTCCGGCGTGATCTCCGTCCGCTCGACCCACTTCTCCTGCGCGTCCTCGATCGCCGCCAGGTGCGTCAGGATCGGCACCCGCGTCGGCGTCCGCTCCCACCGCCCCGTCACCGACGGGTTCATGTACGAGTCCCAGTTCGAGCACCCGGTCAGCCCCGCGGCCATCGCCACGCCCAACGCCATGCCGGCGAATCGGACCATCGAACGGGGAGTTTCATCTCTGCGCATGCCACGCTCCTGCGGGGGGAGACCTGGGTACGAACCAAACCGGCCGACCGTTCGCCCCCTCTCGGGGAAAAGGCCGACCCTTTCAACCGCCAAGCATAGCGCACCCTCCCGCCCGGTTAACGGACACGATGGCGCACCGCCTGCGCGTCAACCATCGTCCAGCCCGCCCCACCCGGTTGATTCTCGGTCCCAACTTTGCCCCACAAATCCCATCCCCCAGCGCATACCATGCCGGTCCCGCGCCCTCCCCGCTCCAACGATGAGCCTGGAGCGTGAGCGACGGGCCTTCCCCCCGGATGCCCCCCCGATCCCCATGACCACCATCCCCTCCCATCCTTCTTCGGACTCCCCCCCAGCCGCCCCCAACGCCGACCCCCTCGCCCGCACCCTCGCCCGCCACCCCCGCCCCCTCGGCGGCGACCCCATCCGCAACGCCAAGCCCACCGTCTCCCTCACCGGCATGGTCCTCAACAACCAGGACAACGCCGTCCAGACCCTCGCCCCCAAGCGCAAACCCGACTGGCTCCGCGCCAAAATGCCCGGCGGACAGGTCTTCAAGTCCACCCAGGCCAACATGCGCGCCCACGCCCTCCACACCGTCTGCGAGGAGGCCGCCTGCCCCAACATCGGCGAATGCTGGGCCAGGGGCGTCGCCACCATCATGATCCTCGGCGACACCTGCACCCGCGCCTGCGGCTTCTGCAATGTCAAAACCGGCAAACCCCCCGTCACCGACCGCGACGAACCCCGCCGCGTCGCCGAGTCCCTCCGCGGCCTCGGCCTCAAGCACATCGTCATCACCTCCGTGGACCGCGACGACCTCCCCGACGGCGGGGCCGCCATCTGGGCCGAAACCATCATCCGTGTCCGCGACGCCTGCCCCGACATGTCCCTGGAAGTCCTCATCGGCGACTTCAAGGGCGACGAGGCCGCCCTGCAGATGGTCATCGACGCCAAACCCACCATCATCGCCCACAACCTCGAGACCGTGAAACGCTGCCACCCCGCCGTCCGTCCCAGCGCACGCTACGAGCGCACGATGGAACTGCTCTGCCGCGTCAAGGCCAACGGCGCCATCGCCAAAACCGGCATCATGGTCGGCATCGGCGAGAAGAAGCACGAAGTCCTCGACCTCTTCGAAGACCTCGTCCGCCTCACCAGCAACCACGACGGCCCCCGCGACCCCCGCGGTTCTCAGGGGGGGGCCGCCCGCGGCGACCCCTGCGACATCATCACCATCGGCCAATACCTCCAGCCCACCCGCAACCACCTGCCGCTGGACCGCTGGGTCCACCCCGACGAGTTCGCCGAGTACGAACGGGCCGGCAAAGCCGCCGGCATCAAAACCGTCTTCTCCGGCCCCCTCGTCCGCTCTTCTTACCTCGCCGACAAACAGGCCGAAGACATCCTGGCAACTCTTCGGTAGGTCGGCACGGGGGGGGCCGTGCCGACTTCCCCTCTCTGGAGCGGAGGGCTTCCAGCCCTCCGATCGGGCGCAGCCCGATGCCCCACGCTCTTCGCCCCGAAGGGGCGACCGAATGTCGCCACGGGTGAAGCGACGCCGCTCTGGGCGTCGCGCAACCCGTGGAGAGAGCCTCAACTCCCCTTCACCCCGAAGGGGTGACGGAGCCGTGACTTTCCCACGAATCGCGTCCCGCTTGCTCAAAGCCACAACCAGAGCCAAATGGAGCCATTTCGACTCCCCCCCCCGCCGGAAAAAAATCCCCAATGACCGCCCCCGTGCGCCGTTTCGTGGACATACCCCCCTTTCCGCTTGAACCCCTGCCCCCGCCCGGTATCTTCGGGCCATGAACACCACCCAAACACCGCCCCGTCCCTCGACCAGCCCCTTCACCCCCCGCACCCCGATCCCCGCCCCGCCGCCCGCTTCCCCCGAACCCCCCGCCCCCAACCTCTCCCGCGTCCTGGACGATTTCTACGACCCCGACCGCCACACCCTCCGCCTCTGCGACTCCCACCAACTGAGCATCGACGAGCTGGCGGAGATCGCTGCCAGCGACCAGTTCGAGCGGATCGCCCGCAACATCCGCCGCATCACCGAGATCCGCCTGGAGATCGCCAAGGCCGAGGCCGAGGTCGCCGCCTGGTTCCGCCTGATGGACCTGGCCGGCAACTTCCCCACCAACCCCCGCGACCGCGAGACCAGCCGCAAAGCCGCGGCCCAGATCCTCCGCGAACTCAAAAAACCCCGCGCCCCCGCCCACGCCCCCGGAGCGGAGGGCTTCCAGCCCTCCGATACTCACGCCCTCGGAGCGGAGGGCTTCCAGCCCTCCGATCGCCCAACGGGCGATGCCTCTCCCCTCGCCCCCTCCACCCCCTTGAATCCCCTGCCAGATCCCACCCCGCCGGCCACCCAGGAAACCCCGCCGTGCCAGCCCGCCCCATCCGCCTCACCCCCGCCGACACTGCTCGCCTGCGCGCCCTCCGTGCCGAGGCCCTCCTCACCGACCCCTGGGCCTTCGGCTCCGCCCCCGGCGACGACCGCTTCGAGTCCGAGCAACTCGCCCGATCAACACTGTCGGACCCCAACCACGCGATCTTCGCCATCGAAGATCCTGGCCACCGCCGGCGCGACGACCGGGGTGGAACTCATGGCGGCGTGCCCCTGACCGCCATGGCCGGTATCGCCCGCTCCACGCGCGTCAAGCACCCCCACCTGGCCAACATCTGGGGCGTCTACACAACCCCCGCCTTCCGCCGCCGCGGCCTGTCCCGCGCGGTCCTCACCGCCTGCATCGACCACGCCAAGACCTGGCCCGGCATCGAACGCATCACCCTGTCCGTGTCCGACCGCACGCCGGGCGCCCGCGCGCTCTACGAGTCCCTCGGCTTCATCACCTGGGGCACCGAACCCGACTGCACCCGCATCGGCCCGGAGTCCGCCGCCGAGCACCACATGCACCTGCGGCTGGGTAGGTCGGCACTCCGTGCCGACTCTGGGTAGGTCGGCACTCCGTGCCGACTCCTGATCCCGGAGCGGGGGGCTTCCAGTCCCCCGATCGGGCGCAGCCCGATGCACCGCCCTGTCGGAGTGAGAGTCCCTTCGAGATACGGACCACGCCCGACGCCCAAGATAGACCCGTATAAAACCCTATTTCAAGTTTGGGAAGTACCTTTCAACCACCAATACACGCCATTTTCCGAACTCCACTCGATCTGAAAGGTAAATATTCGTATAGTATCACCATGCACAATCGCCTGAATCAAGATCGAACCCTCACCGCCCTCCGGCTGACCGGAGAGACCTTGGCCCGCCACGGGTTCGCGGGCGAAGCCCGGATCGTGCTGGCCGGCGGGGTCGCGGGGCTGCTCAGCGGTTTGCTCGGCGGGCATCGGACCACCGGCGATTGCGATGTCCTCGACCTCGACCGGGAGGATGCTTGGACGCGGATCAACGCGGCCGCCCAGGAGGTCGCCCGAGCCGAAGACCTGCCCCCGACATGGCTGAACCGGGAGTGCCAGCAGTTCGCCCACTGCTTCCCGCTCGGCTGGCGGGAACGCCTTGAAGACATCGCCCGGTTCGGGCCGCTGCGCGTGGCGGTGGTGAGCCGCTTTGATCTGATGGGTTCGAAGATCGTCAGCGCGCCGAAACGCCCGCAGGATCTCGCGGATGTGATGGAGATGAAACCAACCCCGGAGGAACTCGACCGCATCACGGAACATTTGGACCGTCTCACGGGAGAGCATCTCGACGGGTTCGACTACGCGCCGCAACGCGGCATTCTGCGAGCGCTGAGGGATCAGGCATGACCACGAACCCCCACAATCCGCTCTCCGATCTGGAGTCCCGCTGGGCAAGGCTCGGCGTGCTGTTCAACTGCGCGCCCGCCGCCGAACCGCCCGATATCGAGCGCACCCTGCTCGACACCGCCCGCGCCCTGCCCGACAACCCGCGTCTGTTCCCCCTGGTGCTGACCTGGCTGGCCCGGCACGGGCACGCCGTGGCCCGCCACCGCCTCAAGCGCCTCATCACCGCCGAACTCGAACCCGAGCACCGCCCGGCCCTGGGCCTCCTGCTCGATGAAGCCATCGCCCACGGCGCGCCGGCCGAACTGCGCACCCCCCGCGATGCCTGCCGTTCCGCCTCCCACCCCGCCCCCCTCGCGGCGGCCTTCCGCACGCACCCCGCCCTGCTCCGTGTCGCCGAGTCCGAAGCCTCGCCCCTCTCCAGGCGGTGGGGGGTCTGGCTGCCGCCCGTGCAACCCAAGCCGGACGCCATCCGCCCCGCGCCCTGGATTCGCACCCAGAATCCATCATGGGCCTCCCGCGTCATCCGCCGCGGCGACCTGCGCGCCAGCGTGCTGGAAACGCTCCGCCTCGACCTCGCCGGCTCCGCCGACTCGATCGCCGCCCTCGCCCACGCCACCGCCGCGACCCGTCCGGCCGTCACCGATGCCATCCATGCCTTGGAACAGGAAGGAGCGGTTCTTCACCATCAACGCAACACGGGCGGCCGCAACCGAAGCGTGACGCTCCGTGCCGCGTGATACGGATCTCCCTTGAATCTCGGGCGATGCCAGATCGACAAGCCGCGACTGCAAGGGAGCGGCCGCGAGCACCAAGCGAGAAGCGCACGCCGACCGATCGGCAACAACCAGCAATGCGAATCACGCCCGAGATTCAGAACCGTCCCCTATCACTCCCCGTCGCCCACCCGCCCCAGCGTCGTCCGGAAGCTCTGGTTCACCAGCGTCAGCTCGTCCCCGTTGATCGTCCAGGTCGAGTTGGTCAGGTAGTCCGACCCGTTGATGATCAGCGTGTTGCCCACGACGCGGTAGGTCTCCGAATCGGTCCGGATCGAGCCGTTGGCCAGTTCCGTCGTCGTGATGACATGCCCGTTGGGCAGGAAGTGCAGCGTCATCGAGTTGAACGCCCGACGCGGCGGGGGGGTCATCGAGGTGACGCGCCACGCCGTGTCCACGAACGGGCGCATCTGGTCCGTCGCGCTCGGCCACGACGGCGGCACGAAGGTGCCCACCGCCGGCGTGCCGGCGTCCGCCTCCAGCGCGGCCTGCCGGGCCTCCAGCTCGCGGATCCGCGCCGTGTGCTCGCGGTCGCGCTGGGCCTGCGCCTGGTCGCGCCGGGCCTGCTCCTGCCGGGCCGCGCCGCGGTCCGCCTCGTTGCCGATCATGTACCCCGCCCCCGTGCCCACCGCCGCGCCGATCAGCGTGCTCTGCGTGTTCCCCCCGGCCGCCTGGCCGATCAGCGCCCCCAGGCCGCCGCCGACCGCCGCCCCGCGCGTCCCGCCCGATCCGCACCCGACCACCGCCAGTAGGTTCGCCGCGCCCAGACCGACCAGCAACACGCCCCGCCCACATGCCATCATGGAGTTGTTCATGCCCGCATCCTAGCGGCGTCCAGCCCCCGCATCACGCCCATCGAACCCGCCATGACTCCTTGCACCGCCCATGCAACCCCAGTAGACTCCCCGGAGCGGCCGAGTTCCACCCGGCCGTCTTCAATGCCTTGTCACGCCCGCACCCGCACGCCCCCCCTCCCCCGTCTCTCCCTCCGTTTGCAGGGTGGTCGTGCCGTCTCGAACAGGGAGTTCTGCGATGGCGGCCGCTGCACAAGACCCACCGATCCCCGGTCCGCAGCCCGTTCCCATCCCCCCCGCCCCCCCCCGGCTCGCCTTGTCCGCTTGGCTCTCGCTCCGCCTGGGCATCGCCGGCGTGCTGCTCGGCACCGTCTTCTTCGCCTTCTCGCTCACCCCCTCGCTCATACCACGACCCATGCCGGTGCAGGGCATCCTCTCCGGCCTGTCCTTCGCGGCCGGGTACGCCATCGGCACCGCGGGCCTCTGGCTCTGGCTCTTCTTCCACCTCCCGACGACGCCCCCGCGGGCCACCCGCATCGTGCAGGGGGCGGCGTTCGCGCTGTGCCTGCTCGTCGCCGCCGTCTATCTCTGGCAGTCTTCCCACTGGCAGAACTCCGTCCGTTCCATCATGGGCATGGAGCCGATCGCCCGCGGCCTGCCCATCCTGCTCGGCCTGATCGCCGGTGTCGTCTTCCTCCTCTCCCTCGGCCTGACCCGGCTCTTCTGGTGGATCTTTCAACGCCTCTCGCGCTGGCTCGCACGCTACATCCCGCCCCGCGTGTCCCATGTCATCGGCATCGCCCTGACCGTCTGGCTCTTCTGGTCGGTCGTGGACGGCGTGCTGTTCACCAACCTCCTCGGCTTTGCCGACCGCTCCTTCCAGCGCCTCGATGCCCTGATCGACCCCGACCTGCCCGTCCCGACCAACCCGGCCCAGACCGGCAGCGAGGAATCACTGATCCGCTGGGAGGATCTGGGCCGCAACGGCCGGGCGTTTGTGGCCGGCGGCCCCGACGCCGAGGCCCTCCGCGATTTCTTCGGCCACGAGGTCTCGCCCCCCGCCCCCGTCCGCGTTTATGTCGGCCTCAACGCCGCCGAAACCCCGGAGGAACGCGCCCGCCTCGCGCTTGAAGAACTCAAACGCGCCGGCGGCTTCGACCGCTCCATCCTGCTCCTCGTCACCCCCACCGGCACCGGCTGGGTCGATCCCGCCTCGCAGGACACCTTCGAGTACCTCCACCGCGGCGACACCGCCACCGTCACCGCCCAGTACTCCTACCTCAACAGCCCCCTCGTCCTGCTGACAGAGGCCGAGTACGGTGCGCAGACCGCCCGCGCCCTCTTCACCGAGATCTACGCCTACTGGCGCACGCTTCCGAAGGACGACCGCCCCCGCCTCTACCTCCGCGGCCTCAGCCTCGGCTCCATCAACTCCGACCGCTCCTTCGACCTCTTCGACATCATCGACGACCCCTTCCACGGCATCCTCTGGAGCGGCCCGCCCTTCCGCAACGAGACCTGGGCCACCGTCACCGCCCAGCGCGATCCCGGCTCCCCCGTCTGGCTGCCGCGGTTCCGCAACGGCGCGGTGGTCCGCTTCATGAACCAGACCGACGGCCCGGACATCCCCGGCAGCGAGTGGGGCGCCTTCCGCATCCTCATCCTGCAGTACGCCAGCGATCCCATCACCTTCTTCAGCACCGATTCCGCCTGGCGCGAGCCGGACTGGATGCGCCAGCCCCGCGGCCCGGACCTTTCGCCCGACCTCCGCTGGTTCCCCGTCGTCACCATGCTCCAGCTGGCCGCCGACATGCTCGTGGGCAACGCCCCGCCGGGCTTCGGCCATACCTACGCCCCCACGGACTACATCGACGCCTGGCTCGCCCTGACCGAGCCACAGGGCTGGACCGATGCCGAGATCGACCGCCTCCGCGCCTACTTCGAATAACCCCCCGCCCCCTTCTTCACTTCGTCTCTTTGTCTCTCCGTCTCTCCGTCTCTTCCCCCTCCTCACGCCGCCCGATCGTGCCGGTCGTGCCGCACCGTTTCGCCCGATTCGCCCCGCCAGAAGTTCCCCGCCCGCAGACCCTCCGCCGCCTCGTCCGCACGCCGGATCGCCCGCGACCGGCCCATCGCCCGGAGCCCCCACCCCAGCCCCAGGCACAGGCCCGACACCGGCACCATCAGGACCATCAACAGGCCCGGTCCCACCGCCGTGCTCTTCGGGTTCACCACCGCGACCACCATGATCGGGCCGATGCCGACGATCAGGCCCAGCACCCCCAGGGTCAGTAACCAGTTCCCGAGCCGTGCCATGCCGTGTCTCCCTTTGCCATCGGGACATCCGATCCGTCCGGCCTCTTTCCCATCGGCCGACCCACCGACCCGATCCGGCCCGTCCTGCCACTTTGACACCCGGCGCGGGTCCGACTCCCCATCCCGGCAGCACGATCGGCCCGGACCCGGCCCCCAACCCACTCCCACGGCGTTGGTTGCCGCCCATCGGATCGGCACGCGGGTTGCCTCTCCTCCGGCACGATGTTCTCCCTTCGCCGCCATCCCATGCCCTCGGACTCGGGCGGAACCCCGGCCGACGCCCACGGCGTGAACCCTCCAAATGGAGGGGTCGGGGGAGCGGGGGGAGCGGGGGGGGCGGGGGGGGGGCACAACCGGCTGAACCTGCTTCTGTCCACGGGGGCCTGGCAGCCGGACCCCTGGGTCCAGCGGCTGCCCCGGATGCTTGATCCGATGGGGGTTCGGTCCCATGTGGCGGCGTCGGCCCGGTCGGCCGAGCGGGTGATCCAGTCCAATCCCATCCACATCGCCATCGTTGACCTGGCCCTGCCCCTGGAGGACCAGACCGCCCCGGACGACGAGGCCGGGGTGCAGCTTCTGGAGTTGCTGGCCCGCATGTCGGTCCCGCCGCCGACGGTGGTCATCAAACGGCGGCGCAGCAGCCGGGACGACCGGCGCGAGATCGCGGCCGCCCTGCGTGCGGGCGCGTTCGCCGTGGTCGATCGTCCCAACGCGCAGACCGAACTGGAATCCCTGCTCGAGGTGCTGCGTCGGTGCCTCGCGCGGTACTACGCCGGGCGCTGGCCCAACGGGCACCTTCCCCCCGCCCCCGGTTTCTGAAAGTTCTTCCCCGAACCCCCCCCCGGGCCGACCGCCCGGACCAGTCCAAGGTTTTTCTTAGAAAGAGGAGTCACACATGGCCACCAAGACCAAGCGCAAAGTCAATCTCCGCCCCCTGCACGACAAGCTCCTCGTCGAGCGCGACGAGCCGACGGCCCAGACCGCCGCGGGCATCTTCCTCCCGGAGTCCTCCAAGGAGAAGCCCACTACCGCCACCGTCCTCGCGGTCGGCGACGGCACCCTGAACGAGAAGACCGGTCAGCGCATCCCCCTGTCGATCAAGGTCGGCGACCGCATCATCCTGAGCAAGTGGGGCGGCACCGAGATCAAGCTGGATGGCGAGGAGTACCTCATCATCAACGCTTCCGATGTGCTGGCGATTGTGGACTGAAGAAGAAGCCACTAGGGACTAGCCACTGGCCACTAGGGAGGAAATTCGTCCCCTAGTCCCAAGTGGCTAGTCCCAAGTCCCATCCTCCCCCCATGAACCAAGACCAACTCAGACTGGCCCTCAAGGAGCTCAACGGCGAGCGCGATGCCCATTTCGCGCTGGCCGGGATGAACGAGAGCGGGTCGGTCCTGACCATCCACAAGGCCATGCTCATCCCCGAGGAGACCGACCACCTGGTCAAGCTCACCGACGGGAAGAGCGTGTTCATCCTCGAAGCCGAGCGGATCGCCTACATCCGGATCGGCCTGTAGGTAGGACGGCTCTCCGAGCCGTCTCTTCCCGAAACCAGCCGCGACCGCAAGGGAGCGGCCGAGAGCACCCAACCACGCCGCGACCCCCAAAGTCCCGGCACAAACCAAACGAATCCGGTCCCTCGTCCCCAGTGGCGAGTGGCCAGTCCCAAGGAGACCCCACCATGGCCGCAAAGCAGATCGCATTCAACACCGACGCCCGCGAGCGCATCCTCCGCGGCGTTCAGAAGCTCGCCCACGCCGTCAAGGTGACGCTCGGCCCCTCCGGGCGCGTGGTGATCCTCGAAAAATCCTTCGGCGCGCCGACCGTCACCAAGGACGGCGTCACCGTCGCCAAGGAGATCACCCTCGACGACCCCTACGAGAACATGGGCGCGCAGATGGTCAAGGAGGTCGCCTCCAAGGCCTCCAAGGAGGCTGGCGACGGCACCACCACCGCCACCATCTACGCCGAATCCATCTTCGCGGAGGGCCTCAAGAACATCACCAGCGGCGCCAACCCCAACCAGATCAAGCGCGGCATCGACAAGGCCGTCGCCTCCATCGTCGATGAACTCCACAAGATGTCCAAGCCCGTGGCCGGCTCCAAGGAGATCGCCCAGGTCGGCACCTGCAGCGCCAACCAGGACGAGGAGATCGGCAAGATCATCGCCACCGCGATGGACAAGGTCGGCAAGGACGGCGTTATCACCGTCGAAGAAGGCAAGTCGCTGGAAACCGAGGTCGAACTCGTCGAGGGCATGCAGTTCGACAAGGGCTACCTCAGCCCGCACTTCGTCACCAGCCAGGCCCTGATGGAGGCCGAGCTCGACAAGCCCTACATCCTCATCCACGAGAAGAAGATCTCCTCGGCCAAGGACATCCTGCCCATCCTCGGCAAGATCGCCGAGAGCGGCGCGTCCCTGCTCATCATCGCCGAGGACATCGACGGCGAGGCCCTGGCCACCCTCGTGGTCAACAAGCTCCGCGGCATCCTCAAGGTCGTGGCGGTCAAGGCCCCCGGCTTCGGCGATCGGCGCAAGGAGATGCTCCAGGACATCGCCGTCCTCACCGGCGGCACCGCCATCATGGAGGAACTGGGCATCGACATCGAGAAGCTCGACCTCAAGGAACTCGGCCGCGCCAAGAAGGTGACGATCACCAAGGACAACACCACCATCGTCGAGGGCGCGGGCGCGTCCAAGGACATCAAGGGCCGCATCGACATGATCCGCGCCCAGATCGACTCGGCCTCCAGCGACTACGACCGTGAGAAGCTCGAGGAGCGCCTCGCCAAGCTCGCCGGCGGCGTCGCCCAGATCAATGTGGGCGCGGCCACCGAGGTCGAGATGAAGGAGAAGAAGGCCCGCGTCGAGGACGCCCTGCACGCCTGCCGCGCCGCGGTGGAAGAGGGCATCCTCCCCGGGGGCGGCACCGCCATCCTCCGCGCCCGCCGCGGCCTGGACAAGCTCCGCAAGTCCCTGACCGGCGACGAGCGCATCGGCGTGGACATCGTCCATCGCGCCGTGTCCGCCCCCATCAAGCAGATCGCCGCCAACTGCGGCCTGGACGGCTCCGTCATCGCCGCCAAGGTCGAGGAGAACTCGGAGGTCAACTTCGGCTACAACGCCCTGACCCACGAGTACGGCGACCTGGTCAAGATGGGCGTCATCGTCCCGACCAAGGTCGAGCGGGTGGCCCTGCAGAACGCGGCGAGCATCGCGGGCCTGCTGCTGACCACGGAGGCCGCGATCGTGGAGCTGAAGGACAAGAAGGCCGCCCCGGTCGCCGCGGGGGGGGATGATTTCGATTATTGATAGTATCTAGTTGACGGCAAGTATCGGTGAAAGCCGATATTTGCCTTTATGTCAGATGGCCTAGGGCTAGCACTCTTTGCGCTTCTCGCGGTTCCGGGAATTTTCGGCGTCTGGTTTTGGGCGGCGTTTTCACCATCCCCGAAGCTCGATGCTGATGAACGCCTACTGCGGGTGGTTGTGCTTTCTCTTTGGAGCTATGGCGTCCTAGGACTTGTCGCGATGACTGGCCTTAATCATTTTGATCCCGCCCACTTGATGGCGGCTGCAAATAGTCTAGAACAGGCATTCTCGGTCGTAACCTTGAGAACTGTTTTTTATGCTAGCGTCGTTGCTGTAGCTACAGGTGTCACCGCGGCAAAGGCAACGGAGTATGAACTAGCTCATAAAATTGCCCGAAGATTCAATTTGTCGTATAAAGCTGGATATCACAGTCACTGGGACTCTGTTCTTCATGGACTAGCGAAGCAAAAATGGATTAGTATCCGGTTCAATGATGGCCGCCAGTTTGTAGGTTACATTCAAAGTTTTAGTGAATGCACAGACGAGCGGTCCTTGATTCTGTGTCCCGTTGGGAAAATAGGCGATGACGGATCTGTTGATATGTGGCCTGAAAGCCACTCTTTATGGATACCGGATTTTTCCGACATCTCATCAATCCGCGTGTGCGGAGATTCCAAGGAGCAAGATCATGACGAATCCGCCACCACGCAATCAATCACCGAGTAATCAGCAAGACAGTTCCTCGCGTAGAACCTCGTCCTCGCAGCAGTCGCGCCCACAAACCGGTGACAGGCCCATTAACGCAGGGGCTTGCAAAGGAGCCGGCCAGAACCCCCCGCCGACGACTCCACCCCCGCGCGTCGACATGAGGCAATGAAAACCCATATCGTGCCTGAACCTGTGCGTCGGCTTATGGAGGTCGACCTAGACGATCTCCATGATCGTCTAGCATACACGCTTTCTGCTGCGACGGTGCTCTGTACAGACGGATCTCTGGCATTCCATCAAGGGCGTGCTGGTTATGTGAGAAGGTTTGCCGAAACGCTAGAAGAGTATTTGTATCGAGGGATTTGTCCCTCCCCTGCGTCTGTACTCTTGAGTTGCCGATTGCCTCCCGTGACCTCGCCCGCCAGTCCGATTGGTGCCGAAAGGGTTGTCCGAGGCGATTTGCCAAAGGAGTTTTTGGTAAAGTACGGTCACTATCCGCACTTGCTTGACTTACTTGAGAGAGGATCGATTCGAATAGCGCCCGCTACCACATACTTAGATCCATCTCTGAATGCAGCAATCTCAGACAATGAGCTTGAGTTCGAAACCGTTGCAACAGGTGTTCAGGCAAGGCTCCGCCGATTTGACAGAGCAACCGGACAACTTGGCGATCTGATCCCGATCGAGGGGCCCATTAAACTGCGAAATCGAACCAAGGGTGATTACTATGTCTCGTGTCTTTCTGACAGCTTTGATATAAGAATGTTTTATGATTTCGAGTGCGCATCTTGCTTGATAATTCACAATCGAGATGAATTTATTAAACGACTGAGGCTTGCCTTTATTCGGCATGTTGGTTGCTGGAAAGCGTATCACGGTCCTGTCGAATACGCCGATCCTTTCGATGACCCATGGTCCCACAAGAACATCATCTTTTCAAAGCACATGCGTTATGGATATCAGAATGAGTTTCGTATTGCATGGACACCTATTGATTGCCGAACTCGACTTAATCCCATTTTTCTCAAATTGGGTTCCCTTAATGATATTGCAATCCTTTACTGCGCCGACCAAGTCTCTGTAAGCGGATCATCATGCGAAAAACAGCTGCAGTTTGTTGCAGAGAAGATTCGGTTGGGCATGACGACTCTTTCTAATGAGTGTGAACTCAATGCTGAAGTGGCATAGAAAGCCTCCGTGCCTCGCAAGCGGTACAGCCTTTTGGAAATTTTTCAATCTCACTATGTCGCCCCACGGCTAACCCCTGCTCGCCCGCACCTTTCGGCCACCCGGCCGTCCTCGCCCAACTCATCCGGCTCCTGCCCGATGTGATCGACTCGGATCGCATCATGATCGCTCGCCCGAAGCTCTTCTAATCCCGCCCCGACCCCCAACCAAATAGCCCCGAACGCAAGTGAGGGGATGGTCTTCGCCAGTAAACTCCATCCAACCTCACCCAGCCCGCAAGATCTTCTCCATCTTCTTCCCTTTCGCCAACTCGTCCACGAGTTTGTCGAGGTATCGAACCTGGCGTGTCAGGGGCGTCTCGATTTCCTCGATCCGATAGCCGCAGATCGTCCCGGTGATCAGGTGGGCATTCGGATTGAGCCGGGCCTTCTGGAAGAACGCCTCGAAGGTGGTCTTGTCGTTGATGTGCTTCTCGATCTGCTTGTCGCTGAACCCGGTCAGCCAGCGGATGACTTCGTGCAGTTCCTCCCTGGTCCGTCCCTTGTTCTCGACCTTCGTGACATAGTGCGGGTAGACCGAACCGAAGGTCATCTTCGCGATCCGTTCGTCATGCTCGGGTGTGGGTTTCATCTTGGGATGTTCTCCGCGCGTGCGTTCTTCCGCGTGTGCCGCGGGCGGTGGGGGGGGTGGACTATACCGATCCCGCCAGGGCAGGATCCCTGCGCCGCAGCGGAACGCGCCCGGTACGGCACCAACGCTCAAGAAACCCCTTGCCCACCCGGCCCGCGCTGGCCTTGCGCGAACCGGGGCATACGGTGCGCTCGTACGACATGCGGCCCCCGTTCCGCGGGCTGTTTTTCATCCCCCCCATTTTCTCACGGAGTCTTGTCCCATGCAACGCAATCGCCTCGTCAACACCCTGGACCGCCAGCGCGTCCGCGCCACCGTTTCCGGCACGCCGCCCTCGGCGGCCCCGCCCCACATCGAGCGTTTGCTCCACCGGCTGGACCAATCCCGGGCCGTGCGGCCGGTGTTCGTGCCGCCGGATCTGGTGACCATGAACTCCATCGTTCGGGTGATCGACCTGGACACGGGCGAGTCCGATCTGTACGCCCTGCGGTATCACGCTCCCGCGCCGCCGTCGCCGCTGTCGCCGATCAGTGATCCGACGCAGGCCACGCCCATCACCGTCCACGATCCGCTGGGCAGCGAGCTGCTCGGGCGGTGGGTGGACGAGGTGATCGAGTATGAAGGGCGGCGCGGGCCGATCCGGCTTCGCGTGGCCGCGCTGGATTACCAGCCGGAGCGGTCCGGGGATCTGGCGCTGTAGGTCCCCCCCTCCCCCCCCCCCCCGCCCCGGCGGCGTGGCGCGCCGGGGCGTACTCTTTTCTCATGCCGACCATCACCGTTTCCGAGACCGTTCAGGCTCCCCTTGACCGGGTCTTTGCCGCCGCGGCGGACATTCCGAGTGTGGGCGAGCGGATCAAGGCGATCCAGAAGATCGAGGTGCTGACGCCGGCCCCGGAGGCGGAGGACAACCTTGGCCCGGTGGGGCGGGGCTTTGTGTGGAGGGAAACCCGCACTATGTGCGGCAAGCAGGCCGCCGAGACCATGACCATCACCGAGTGGTCCCCGCCCCATGCCTACACGGCCGAGGCCCGTTCCCACGGCTGTCACTACCGAACCGCCCTGACCTTCCAGTCCACCGGGCCGGACGCCACCCGGATCACGACCACTTTCGAGGCCACGCCGGAGACCTTCACGGCCAGGGTGTTCTGCAAGGTTTTCGTGTTCATGAACAAGACCATCGCCAAGTGCCTGCTGGGCGACCTGCGGGATCTGAAGGCGGGGCTTGAGGGCTGAGCCTGGGAACGGAACCGCCGGATTCGTGTTATGGGACCCGTATTTGTCCCATCGAGTGGGAAAAATCCTTGACAGCGGGCCGGATGCGTGTCATGCTGAATGAAACAGTTACATCGGTGGCCGGCGTTGGTCGGTTCCGGTGTGTCCAACCGTACCAGAGGGAGATCAGCATGAAAACCGTTTCCGCCCTTGTGGGGGCCATGGCGCTGGCCAGCGTCGCCCACGCCGATGTCAGTGTCGGGATCGATCCGTCCAGCGGCCCCTGGCTGGCCTACATGAATGTGTTCGAGCTGCCCGCCAACGGCAGCGGGTTCATCTTCGGCAGTTCCTGGGGCATCGCCGACCTCGTTGCGGACTTCAACGACGCCGCGTTCACGCTGACCGTGTCGCCCAACACCATCGGCGACCCCAATGAGTTCTGGTACCAGGATCCCACCGGCTCGGGCAACCCGAACCCCGGCGGCCCCGGCGCGCCCGGCAACAAGTTCATGGAGGCCAACCTGTACCAGCAGGTGACGGGTGCCTACGCCGGCCAGACCGTGACCTTCTCCGGGACGATCCTGTCCAACACCTTCACCCAGGCCCACGAGGCCCGGCTGTTCATCCGCGACTTCGCGGCGGACTACTCCTCCGTGGTCGAGGTGTTCCTGGATGTCACCGGGGGGAGCTTCAGCTTCAGCCTGGACACCATCGCGGATGCGGGCCGCCATGTGCAGTGGGGCATCCAGGTGCGCGGCGAGAATGTGTGGGTCACGGACACCGCGCCGTTCGGCAACGCGGTGTTCGCCACTGTTCCCACGCCGGGCGCGCTGGCCGTGCTCGGGCTGGGCGGGCTGGTCGCGTCGCGCCGTCGTCGGGCGTGATTCGCCGGCGGATTGCGTGAACTTCCTTGCCCACGGCGGGTTCGCCGTGGGTTTTTTTGTGGGCGGGGAGAGGAGAGACGGAGGGGAGGGGGGGAGGGGAGGGGAGGGGAGGTAGGAGTTTGTAGAAGGGGTAGAAGGAGGAGCCCTCACCCCGGCCCTCTCCCGCTGGAAGCGGGAGAGGGAGGGGGGGGGGCGGTTTCAAAAATCAGAAACGGCCCAGGCTCTCCGTCCTGGGCCGCCTCCCTCTCTCCAAAGCGTTTGGTCAGATGCGCGGGGGTTTGCCGCGGACGAGTCCGAAGATCAGGGAGATCAGGAAGAGGATGACGAACAGGAAGAACAGGATCTTGGCGATGTCCGTGGCCCCCGCGGCGATGTTGCCGAAGCCGAACAGTGCCGCGACGATCGCGATGATGAAGAAGATCACGGCCCAGCGAAGCATGGTGCGCCCTCTCGTTGTGGGTTGACCGACACCCGGATCCGTTCCGGGCACTTCATGCTATCGAGTCGGTGCGGGGAATCACCTGAAAAGTGATTTATCTGGGCTGGGGGTCGGCAGGGGGGATGGGAGGGCGGGGGGCGGGACCAAAGACAAGAGCGATCCGGGGCACCTGGCCCCGAACCGCCCTGAGGGAAAGGGATTTCAAGAAACTACTTTCTAAAAATCCAGTCTTGTTCACGAGCGTTTTTGGGAATCGGCGCACCGACTTGGGAAGAATACCAGCCAGTTACGGCCTGTCAAGGGAAAGTACTTTCGGAATCGAATAATTTCTGCGAAGTTCCGCCACTCCGGACCCGGCATTCTCCCAATACTCCATCATGCCCGAGCAGCCCACCACCCCCGATCGTGGCTCACCCCCCGTGGTGATCGCCGAGTTTCCGCACGAGTTCACGGCCACGCTGGCCAAGCAGGCCCTGGAGGCCGCCGGGATTGCGTGCCAGATCACCGGCATCCACACCGCCGGCTTCCGGGCCGAGGCCCCGGGGATGGTGCGGGTGCTGGTGCCCGCGAGCCGGGAGGCGGAGGCGCGGGCGGTCATGGAGGATTTCCACTCCGCGCCGGATGCGGTTGATCTGGATGACCCGGAGGTCGGATGGGCGGGGGAAGGGCCTGCTTGACTTTTGGGGTGGCGGAACACAATCATGGGCGGTATCCCGCGCAAGGGGAGTAGCCGCCCACCGGTGTGGGCGCGACCATCGTCAGTACGGCGTGTGTCCCGAATGAAGGGTGCATCCGCCCGGTGACGCAGGGACGGTTGATCCGTCCCCGGCAAGACCTTCGCGGCCCCGGCACGCCCCTCGGAGCGTGCCGGCGGCGGCATGGTCTTCCGACACCGGACCCGTTCCCATGATTTCAACCATCGTTCCCGTTTCCGCCCTTCCCGCCGCGGATGTCGTTGTCGCGTCGTCGGGGGTGTCGCCGTGGGTGTACGCGTTCTTCGTGGCGCTCGTGCTGGGGTTGCTCGCGCTGGACCTGGGCGTGTTCCACCGCAAGGCGCACGCGCCGTCGATGCGTGAGAGCGTGGGCTGGACGGCGTTCTGGGTGGCGTTGGCGCTGGTGTTCGGCGTCGGGGTCTACTTCCTGTACGACGGGCATGTGATGGGGCTGGGCAAGGCCGTGCCCGTGGTGGGTTCGCCGGGCGAGACCAGGGTGGTGGGGGGGTTCGAGGCTGCGAAGCTGTACATCACGGCGTACCTGGTGGAGAAGTCGCTGTCGATGGACAATGTGTTCGTCATCGCGATGATCTTCACGGCGTTCGGCATCCCGGCGAAGTACCAGCACCGGGTGCTGTTCTGGGGCATCGTGGGCGCGCTGCTGATGCGCGGCGTGATGATCGGCATCGGGGCGGCGGTGGTGGCCCGGTTCGCCTGGATCGTGTATGTGTTCGGCGGGCTGCTGATCTTCTCGGCGATCAAGATGGCCCTGTCCAAGGAGGGGGAGCACGACTTCCACAACAGCCGCACCGTGCGTCTGGTCGGCAGGATCATCCCGATCAGCCCGGAGCTGGAGGGGCAGCGGCTGATCTCGCACATCGGCGGGCGCTGGCACGGCACGCCGCTGCTGGTGGCCCTCATCGTCGTGGAGATCACGGACCTGATGTTCGCGGTGGACTCGATCCCGGCGGTGTTCGCGATCAGCGGCGACCCGTTCATCGTGTTCACCTCGAACATCATGGCGATCCTGGGCCTGCGGTCGCTGTATTTCTGCCTGGCCGCGGCGATGCGGTACTTCAAGCACCTCAAGACCGCGCTGATCGGGGTGCTGCTGTTCGTGGGCGTGAAGATGTGCCTGGTGCATACGCCGTGGAAGATCCCGGCGGAGGTTTCGCTGGTTGTGGTGCTGGGGCTGCTGGCGTCCGGCGTGGCGGCGTCGCTGATCTCGGCGCGCGGCGCGGCGAAGGGTGAGAACTCCGGCGATGATCCGGACGCCGACGACGCGGAGCGGGCCACGGCCGGCGCGCGGGACGGCGGGGGCGAAGGATCGGCATGACCTCCGCACCGCCCCCCTCTCCCGAGCCGGTGTCCGGCGCGGCGCCCCCCTCGCCCCGGCGCTGGCGGTGGTTCCTGCTGGTCTGGCGGTCCAACCGCAACCTGCGCCGGGTGTGCGTGCTGACCGCCGGCACGCTGGTCATCATCGTGGGGGTCATCATCTCGCCGCTGCCGGGTCCGGGGCTGAGCATCCTGGGGCCGATCGGGCTGGGGATTCTGGCCAGCGAGTTTCTGTGGGCCAAGCGGTTGGCGCACCACGCCATCAGGTTCGAGCGTGTGCTGCGGAACTGGGTTTACAAGTATTTCGCGGGGGTCTCACGCCTGCTGATCTTGCCCGCGCTGGCGGCCTACTGGGCCGGGGCGTGGCTGGTCGGCGAGCACACGCCCGCGCCGTCTTGGATGGTCTGGGCGGTGGCGTTCCCCGCCTTCACCCCGGTCTGCTATGTGGCGTACCGCTGGGCGCAGGTGCGGGCGGCGCGGCGTCAGGCCCGGCGTACGGGCGGGGCGGTGGTGCTCGATACCACCAGCCCGCTCTTTGCGGTTGATCCGCCCGGCGATGCCGGCGCGGAGGAAGTCTCACCCCAGGATGTCAGCAGGAGCGCGTGATGCGTACCAAGCCCATCGGCCGGTCCGGGATCGAGGCCTCCGTCGTCGCCCTGGGCACCTGGGTGATGGGCGGGTGGATGTGGGGTGGGGCGGACGAGGACGAGTCGGTGGCGGCCGTCCACGCCGCGCTGGATGCGGGGATCAACTTCCTGGACACCGCGCCGATCTACGGCTTCGGGCATTCGGAGATCGTGGTGGGGCGCGCGCTCGCGGGGCGGCGGGATTCGGTGGTGCTGGCCACCAAGGTCGGCATGGTGCCCAACGCGCCGGGGGGGCGGCTGGAGTTCCGTTCGACCGGGCTCGGGCCGCACGAGCACGGGCACATCCCGGTGCATGTCTACAACCACCCCGATTCGATCCGGGCCGAGGTGGAGATGAGCCTCAAGCGCCTGCGCACCGACCGCATCGACCTGATCCAGACCCACTGGCAGGAGGAGCACACCCCGATCGAGGACACGATGGGCGCGCTGATGCGGCTCAAGGAGGAGGGCAAGGTCCGGGCGATCGGCGTGTGCAACGCCACGGTGGGGCAGATGGAGCGCTACCGCTCGGTCGGGCCGCTGGATTCGGATCAGGAGAAGTACTCCATGATCGACCGGGCGAAGATGGAGGGTGGGCAGCTCGAGTATTGCCGGTCGAACGGTGTCGCGGTGCTGGCGTACTCGCCGCTGGCGCTGGGGCTGCTGACCGGCAAGATCGGGCCGGAGCGCGTATTCCCCGAGGGCGACCTGCGGCGGACGCGCGACCGCTTCAGCGTCGAGAACCGGGGGCGGGTCCGCGAGATGCTCGACTCCTTCGCCCCCATCGCGGAGAAGCACGCCTGCACGCTCGGCCAGTTGGTCATCGCGTGGACCACGCACCAGCCGGGGCTGACGCACGCGCTGGTGGGGGCGCGCACGCCGGAGCAGGCGGTGGAGAACGCGAAGGGGGGGGCCATCGAGCTGTCCGATGCGGATCTGGCGACGATGACGGCGGGGATCAAGGGGGTTGGGGCGGGGGTTGTGTAAGGTCCATTGCGGAGCAGAGGATGGATCAGAATCTTCCAAAGTTTCGTTTCATGGCATCTCCGGCGGTTGTTTTGCAGTTCGAGGTGTCCGACGCGGTGTGCGATTGTTGCATGCGTTCGACTGGTTTCAGGTACAATGGCGTGATCCATGGCGATGCCCCCGATAGTCACTCAGTCCGCCCCTGGTGTATCGCGGGTGGCGCGGTCGCGGACAAGTGGGACGGGTCGTTCAACTCGGTCGATCCTCACATTCCTTGTGATGCAGATGCCAAGTTAGAAGTGGAGTGCCGCACGCCGGGGTTCCCGTCCTGGCAAGATCTGTGGATCCCAGTGTGCTGCGGGATGCCGACGGAGTTTCTGGGCGATGCCGGGTGGGGTGAGCTGAGCGGGGTGTGGTCGGAGGCGGTGAGTTCCTTGCTCGCGGACGGTTGTCCGGGGCGGGATGAGAGCGAGCGGTCGGAGTTGCTGCGGAGTCTGCGGGCGGGCGGGAACCCCGGGGCATATGTGTTCCGATGCGTGGTGTGCGCGGGGCTTGTGGGGCGTTGGGACTGTCTTTGAATGCTGGGGGTACTCGCGTATTGCGGCTTGATGCAGCCAGCGAACACGGGACCTGAAGCTTACGAGAAAGCCCCGCGTGATCCTCAAACTTCCGTGACCCCGTCCGGGGTCAAGTCTTCAGCGATCGGACTTCTCCACGGGTTGCGCTGCGCTTCACCCGTGGCAACAAACGCGCGCCCCTTCGGGTCGTTTTCAAGACTGGCACCTTGGATTCGGCGGGAATCCGCATGGTTTGCGTGTTCGCCCCTTCGGGGCGAACTGAGGGTCCGCCACCGTTGCGCTAACGCCGGAACAGCGTGACCATGCCGGCGGCGATCGCGCCGACGGCGTTGGACACCAGGTCCCAGCCCGTGTTGACATAGCCGCCCACGCCGTGGTTCTCGACCACGAGCGTGACGCCGAACTCGAGCATCTCGTTGAGCGCGCCGAGTCCCATGCCGATCAGCGCGGCCGAGGCGGACAGGCCGAGGCCGGGGCGCGCGCCAAGCCCTCGGCGCAGGCACTCCCACGCGGCGATCGTGGCGGTGAAGAAGCCGTAGGCGTGGATGATCTGGTCGTAGCGCGGCAGCCAGGGGGCCGGGCGGAAGGCGTAGAGGACATGGCGCGCCGTTTCGGACTCGGACACGGAAGCCGGGATCGGCACGGTGCCGCCGAGCATGTGGACCGCGCCCCAGATGGAGAGCATCCAGAGCGTGGCGTTGCTCATGCGCACGCGGGCGTGCAGGTGCATCACCAGCGCGATGAACACCACCATCGAACCCGAGTAGACCAGGAACTCGTTGTTCCCCTGCCGGACGGCCATCACCGAGCAGACCAGCATGTAGGCGGCCGTGAAGAACACCAGCCCGGGCGGGAACAGGGTGCGGCGGCGGAGTTCGGCCATGCGGGGAGGGTAGCGGAACCGAGGCACGATCCGGGCGTCGCCCGCGGTTGTGGATATCCGCAGCGCGATTCGTGCGCGATAAAGGCTTTTGTTTGGATGTTTTTATCCACACCTTATGCAGAGTGGGGCGGAGTGGAGGAATTGGAGTTGCTTTGTGGGGCAAAGTGGGCGAGAATCCCACGCATGCCCGGCGGGGACCGCTCCGGTGTGCGACGGATCGCAGGGCACCAACCCCCGACTCCCCCAGGCAGGAGGCCGCCAGATGCGTGATCGGTTGGATGGCACGGACGGGATCAGGGTCGGACAGGGACTTCTTGCAGGGGTGAACCAGCGTGATCTTCACGGGACAGGCCGAGGCGAAGATCGACGACAAGTCGCGTCTGGCGATCCCGGCCAAGTTCCGCAGCAAGGGGGCCAGCGGCGAGGCGGGTTCCGGCACGGTGTGGTACTGCGTGCCGTGGCTGCACACGCGGAGCCTGCGGCTGTACCCGGAGGAGATGTTCGCGCGGCTGTCCGAGGCCGGGCGCCAGGGCGCCTCGCTCATGCCGGACGAGGAGCAGGCGGATCTGGAGCTGACGCTGTACTCCGCGACCGAGCAGGCCGAGCAGGACGGGAACAACCGCATCCGGCTGGCCGCGTGGCAGGTCGAAGCGCTGGGCTTGCCCGGCGAGGTGATGGTGCTTGGGGCGCGGGATTACCTCGAGGTGCGTACGCGCGAGGGCTGGCAGCCGGGGTTCATGGAGAAACTGACGCGGCTGTCGTCCCCGGACGCCAGGCGTGCCCGCGCCGCGCGGCAGGGCGGGGGAGCGGAATGACGGAGCAGCAGAGAGACCCGGGCCGAGCGGCACGGGGAGAGACGGGCGTTCCGGGGCGTGAGTCCCGGGGAGCCTGAGAGACCGGGAACCCGGCTCGCAAGGCCGGGGGACCATTCGGATTGATGTGTTGCCCTGACGACGCAAGGCCGCGTCGGTCGGGGGCCGGGCGACCGGCGACAACCCGAAGGCCAACGGGGCCGGACGAGCACCGACCCACCACGGACGGCGGGGCACGCAAGGACGCGTGACCCATCGGACCGCTCGCCGAGCGCACCCCGGCATGGCCGCTTTGAACGACCGCCCGACCCACCACCGGGCGGTTGTTCGTTTTGGGGGAAAGTTGAGAAAATCAGTCGGGAGCGGGGCGGGGTGTGGTAGGCTGATCGGGTTCCGGTGCGGTCTGGGGGGGCGGGGGGTGGCCCGCAACGCTGCCGGAACCGGGTTGCCGGCGGCTGCGAATAGGGGGGGCCGACGGCTTGAGGGGGGTATTCCGGTATGATGGCGGTCGGGCGGTTCGCGAGGATGCCGGGCGGCGGGGTTGTTCACGAGACTCAGGAGCAGAGCATGACGACGCACGCACGCAGACACGGGTTCACGCTTTTTGAAACGGCGGCGGTGATTGGGATGCTGTCCCTGCTGATCGGGGTGACGGCCCCGGCGGTGAAGCAGGCGCGGGTGGGGATGCGGGGGTCGGTCAGCGCGGCGAACCTGGCGTTCATCGGGCAGGGGACGGGGATGTACGCGGCCGATCATCAGGGGAGGCTTTTCAGCTACACCTGGGCCCCGGGTGTTGCATACACCATGCCCAACGGGCTGCTGAAGTCGGGGAACACGAGTACGAGCGCCGCGCAATGGCAGAACACGGAGATCCTCATGCGCCGGACGGGGCGTATCGATGGAGTGGATGTTATTAGGAATATGTCCTCGCAGCTGCCGCATCGCCGGTTCACGCACCTTGTGCTGATGGATTATCTCGACCAGCCGTTCCCGTCCGCCATGTGGGCCGATCCGGCGGACGCCAACCTGCTCCAGTGGCAGGCCAATCCGACTGACATCTCGTCGGCGAACAACATCCCGTACACGGTCAGTTCGGCTTCTTTACAGGGGTACGATTTCTCACCCGGCTGGCTGGGTGTGGATGTTCTCCAGCGTTGGGCCTTCGGTTCGAGTTATCTGCGGACGGTTTCGGCCTGGAACCCTGACGGCATCGGCGGCACCCCGGCGTATGTCCCCGTGGCTTCCTCGCCGAACCTGATGTCTTCGATCGGGAACTTCGATGTGTCCTTGGGGCGCAACTTCTCGGAGGTGGCTTTCCCCAGCGCCAAGGTCCACATGTTCGAGGAGTTCGACCGGCGGCAGGCCGGCTCGCCCTACTTCGGCTATGACCACGCCGCCCCGCTGAAGGTGATGTTCGACGGCTCGATCAACGACCGTCCTTCCGGCGAGGCCGGTCCCTCCTGGAACTCGGCGATGGGCAAGCAGGAATGGCGTCAGACCTATATCCCTCTCCACACCTTCCCGATTCCGCTGAGCGGGCTGGGAGAGACGACCCCGCTGAGCCAGCGGTACCGCTGGACGGTCGGGGGGCTGCAAGGCATCGACTACGGCGCGCCGCTGATGGGGCGGTGAGTCGGATCGGCGTTGCGTTTCGGATGTGGTTCGTACGGGGCCGCTCTCGCTCCGAAGGGTGGATGGGATCCTCGGACTTCCATGACCCCTCCGGGGTCGAGTCTTTGAGAGTTCCGACCTTTCCACGGGTTGCGCTGCGCTCCACCCGTGGCAACACACGCGCGCCCCTTCGGGGCGTTTCAAGAATGACGCCCGTGATTCAACGGTGATCCGTATGAGAGTTGGGGGCGCATAGGCGGGACGCTGGCGTCACCGAGAGAAGAGTCGGCACGGAGTGCCGACCTACCAACAAGACCATTCCCTCACTTGCGTTCGGGGCTAACTGGGACGCCTGTGCCACCACTGCTCCATGAAAAAACGCCCGCGTGGTGCGGGCGTTTTCTCGTTTCCGGAGAGATTGATCGGCGGGGGGGTGGGATTGCCGATCAGCCCTCGCTCTTTTCGGTCAGGCGGGAGGCCTTCTTGATGAGAACGGTCTCGATGGGCACATCGCTGTGGTGGCCTTTCGTGGCGGTGGGCACCACCTTGATGGCGTCCACCACGTCCATGCCGGCGACGACCTTGCCGAAGACCGCGTAGCCCGCGCCGTCGCGCTGGGGGTTGTCCAGGCCGGCGTTGTCCACGACATTGATGAAGAACTGGGCGGTGGCGGAGTCCGGGTTGCCGCCGAGGCGGGCCATGGAAATGGTGCCGCGGGTGTTCTTCAGGCCGTTGCGCCACTCGTTCTTGATGCCCTGGCCGGTGGGCTTCTGGGTCATGGTGGCGTCGAAGCCGCCGCCCTGGATCATGAAGTTGGGGATCACGCGGTGGAAGATGGTGCCGTCGTAGTGGCCCTTGTCCACATACTCAAGGAAGTTGGCCACGCTGATGGGGGCCTTCTCCTGGTTGAGCTCGATGTCGATGTTGCCCTTGGAGGTTTCGAGTCGGACGATCACGGGGGTGGTTTCCTTGGTTTCGGGCTGGGCCGTCGCGCCGGCGGGGTCGCCGGAGGCGGGCTGGGTGAAGCCGAACATGGTGAAGAGGGTCACGAGGACAGCGAGTCCGGCGGCGATGGAGGCCGCGGTGGCCAGGCCCTTGCGGCCGGGCTTCCGACCGGCGTGGCAGGCGCAGTTGGTGCAGGTCATGGGGAACTCCTGGTTGGATGGGCCATCGGGGTTGGCGGGGCGGCCGGGGTCGTTGGCCGCCCCGGTGCAAGTGTAGGTGGGTGGGGGGAAGCGACGGAGCGACGGAGCGACGGAGGGGGGGAGGGAAGGGGAAGAGAAGGTGGAGGAGGGAGGCCGGGGAGGTGGAGGAACCCTCACCCCGGCCCTCTCCCGCCGGGGGGGCGGGAGAGGGAGGGGGGGAGAATCCGGCGATTGCATCGGCGGCGTTGCGGGGGTTGGGTTGCCAGGAAGAGTCGGCACGGAGTGCCGACCTACCGCACCCGGACGCCGACCACCAGGCCGACGAACAGCTCGTGCTCGGACTCGAGGTCGAAGTGGCGGGCGATCTGGCAGTCGAGCCAGATGGGGCAGCGGTCCAGGACGGGCGAGCCGGTGACCAGGCGTTGCTCGGGGAAGGGGGCGAAGGGGTCGGTCGCATCGGGGTCGGCGCGGATGGCCACGGCGGTGTCGGCGAAGCGGAAACGCCGGAGGATCAGCTTGTCGTCCGGCGCGACCAGGCCCAGGGCGAAGCAGCGGGAGTCGCGGATGATCGGGTCGATGGCGTGGCCCTTGCGGCAGGCGACCACGACCATCGGCGGCTCGTGAGAGGCGACCAGCACGCCGTGGACGAGCACGCCGGCGCGTTCGCCGTCGAACGCGCTGGTCATCAGGCAGGGGGTGCCGGGGAAGACGCGCAGGGCGCGGTCGAGCAGGGCCGGGTCCGGCGGGGCCGCGGGCATCGAGCCGTTCGGGTTGCTCGGGTGCTCTGGCACGGCGGGCGGGTCTCCGGGGGGGCTTGGGGGATGCGGGGCGGGTCCAACCGGCTGGTATCGGTTGGGTGTATACCTCCCGGAAACAGTACGACCGGGATCGGTCCGCGGACGCATCAAACCGACCGGCACACGCGGCCCAGAGCGTCCAGGATGCCCGTCCGGAAACGCGCCTCGGAGAAGCCCAGGGCGTGGGCGCGGCAGGCCGCGCCGGGAGCGGGCGGGAGCAGGGCGATGGCCTCGGCGAAGGTCCGGGGGGTGGGGTCAGGCACCAGGATGCCGGTTCGGTGGTCGATGACCGTGTCGAGCGCGCCGCCCGCGGCGCGGGCCACGACGGGGGTGCCGCAGGCCTGGGCCTCGACGGCGGTGATGCCGAAGTCTTCGACCTGGGGCATGAGGAAGGCGTGGGCGCGGCGCATGTGGTCGCGGACGGCGTGGTCGTCGGCGTGGCCGAGGAAGGTGATGTTCTGGCGTGGGCGGGCGTGGGCTTGCAGGGCGGCGGCGTGGCTGCCGGTCCCGATGATGACGAGGGGGCGGTCGGCCAGCGCGGCCGCGTCGATCGCCAGGTCGATGCGTTTGTAGGGTTCGAGGGCGGACACGACCAGCAGGAAATCCTCGCGCGGCACCGAGGCATCGGGCGTGAAGAAGTCGGTGCGCACGGGCGGGTGGAGGATGTCGGCGTCCCGGTCGTACACGGCGCGGATCAGGTCGCGGGTGTGCGTGGAGTTGGCGAGGAAATGCGTGACGCGGGGCGCGGTGGCGCGGTCCCAGCGGCGCAGGCGTGGGCGGAAGAGGCGCAGGCCCGCGCCGCGCAGGTGTCCCTTTAGGCCCGGCGTTTCGTAGGCCTCCGTCTGCGACCAGAGATAGCGTGCGGGGGTGTGGCAGTAGCACAGGTGGG
>CAZNZC010000015.1:0-69446 GCA_964577425.1 uncultured Phycisphaeraceae bacterium | reverse complement strand
TCAGTTCGGATTGCAGGCTGCAACTCGCCTGCATGAAGCTGGAATCGCTAGTAATGGCAGATCAGCATGCTGCCGTGAATACGTTCCCGGGCCTTGTACACACCGCCCGTCACATCACGAAAGTGGATTGTACTAGAAGTTCGCAGGCTAACCCGCAAGGGAGGCAGCGACCCAAGGTGTGATTCATGATTGGGGTGAAGTCGTAACAAGGTAGCCGTAGGAGAACCTGCGGCTGGATCACCTCCTTTCTAAGGGATTTCCTTAGACTCGTCAGATGCCGACCCAGATCGGGAAGGCACGCGGAGCGATCCGCAGCGAGTATAAGTGAGCGCACTCTCGCCCGCCCGAAACTCCCTGCATTCTCTCGAGATGCAGGGACGGCGGATACCGGTTCGGCAACGAACCGAGAAGCATGGACCCAACTGTTCAAAGGCCACGGAGGCTCCGTCTCCTGGTTTCCGATCTTGGTTTCAGAACCACGAAAAAACCCGCTCATTGAGCGGGTTTTTTCGTGCGCCCAGAGTTTTCCCCGTGACAAGCCCGGAGCGTCAGCGACGGGGTTTTCGCGGCCGCGCAGGGGGGAGGGAGATGGGAACGGACCGACCGGAAGTCGGCCCAACGGGGGGAACCCCACGATTCGAGGACTTATCATGGGCGTGAGCGGAAGACCCGGCTCGGCGAGCCGGGCCACCAAGGAAGTCGGCACGGAGTGCCGACCTATCGATCCGGTTCCACCAGCCGCAGGGTCAGCATGGGTCAGTCGGCTTCCGATGGCTGGGGGGTGGGCAGGGTTGCGACAGGGCGGGCGGTGGTGTGGTCGGGGTTTGGGAGGCTGGATTCGGAGGCGGGATTCGGGTTGGTGGTGACTCTGACGCCCTCGAAGCGGAGGGGGACGCCGAGGATGGCGGTGATGCCGGGGGTTTTCTCGGCGTGGCGGGGGTCGGGGCGGATCTCGAGCGTGACCTGGCCGGCGGCGATCCAGGCGTTGATGACTGAGTCGTCGGGCGGGTCGGTGGTGGTCCAGGACTGGCTTTGCAGGGAGTGGCCGGCGTAGCGGTTGCAGGTGATGTGGGCGATGAGGTACTCGCGCCCGTCGTGCAGGGCGACGAGTCGGCCGGAGATGGGGTAGGGATTCTCGACCGCGATGATGGTGAACTCGGCGATGTGGTTTCCGGAGCGGGAATCGGGCGGCACGATGTGGAGCGGGGTGATGCGGATGGTGGAGTGGGCGGTGTAGTGGCTGACGGCGGCGGGGTCGGTGTTCAGGGCGACGAGTTCGGTTTCGGGCGGCAGGATGCGGACATTCCGCGTGATCGAAGTCGGGCCGCCCTGGTGCGTGTGCCGACCGGACATGCGGTGGATGCCGGTTTCGTAGTGGACGGTGACGGGCAGGTCGGCATCGGGCGGGATGGCGTGCCAGTTGAGGTTGGCCAGGGGGGCGGTGAACCCCATCGAACCTTGGCCGCCCCCGCCGGGGCCTGGGATGCTGAAACCGGTGTAGCCCGTGTTGCTGCCCGGCGGCGTGACGCACTGGGTGCCGAGCGTCATGCTTTCCGCGCTGAGATAGGCCCAGACGGTGTCGGTGCCGTCGTAGAGGAGGCCGTTGGACCCCTTGAGGCTGGCAATGCGGAAGGAGGGCCGGAGCATGATCCGCACGCCGATCTCCGGCGCGCCGTGGCGGATCGCGGCGGGGAAATCGACGCTGGATTCCGTGCCGTGGGTGAAGTAGGCGGTGATCTGGTCCGGCGTGAGCCGGGATGCAGTGAACGAGTGCTGGAGGACCTCGCCGTGACGGGGATCCCAGGGGGTGTCGGCGTCGGCCTGGTGGGCGAGGGCGGCGGTGATGAGGCTCGGCCAGGCGGAATCGGGCAGCGCGGCGGGGCCGGAGAGGCGGTTGGCAGCAATCTCGGTGAAGGCGGCGTCGATGCCGAGGGCGTGCAGGGCGAGGATCACGCGGTCGGGCATGGCCGCCCAGATGCGCGCGGTGTTGTTGGTGGCGAAGATGGTGGTGAGAGAGGCCCCGAGGAGGAGAAGAACGACGGCGCCGGCGAGGGGGAGGCGACGGACGCGGCGGAGGGTGGGCTTGGCAGCCTTTGGTTGGGTGAGATCGCGGCCGCACTCGGGGCAGGTTTCGGGGGATGGCAGGCCGGCGAGGTCGAACCTGCATTTGCGGCAGAAGCGGCCTCGGGCGGTGACTCGGCCGCGGATGGCCCAGGTCAGCAGGAGGGAGGCGGCTACAAGGAGAGCCAGGGGAAGCATGGGATCAGCATAACGGCCCGGCAGGTCGGGTGTTGCATCGGAAGTTTGTGGCGGGGAAGGAAGAGAAGAACCCCACGATTCGAGGACTCATCGTGGGCGTGACCTTTTTGGGGGGAGGAGGGTCGGCCCTTTGGGCCGACGGGGGGCTGGAAGCCCCCCGCTCCAAGCGAAGAGGGGTCAAGGCTGTTGCTTGCGTTTGGTGTGGCGGACGATCTGGCCGGTTTCGAGGAAGATGATGTCCTCGGCGATGTTGCCGAGGAGGTCGCCGACGCGCTCGAGTTCGCGGCTGGCGCGGTACATGAGCAGGCCGGTGGCGGCGTTGTGGGGTTCGCGCTCGATGTGCTCGCGGATCTCCTCGAAGGCGCGTTTGTCGAGCTGGTCGATGGTCTTGTCCTTGGCGCAGATCATGCGGGCGGACTCGACATCGGAGTTGACCACGGCGCGGAGCAGCTCTTCGCAGGCGACGGGGATGCGGTCGCCCATCTCGCGCAGGGCGGTGGGCCACTGGGGGGCGGGGGGTTCGAGCTTGAGGCAGATCTTGGCGATGGAGGAGGCGTGGTCGGCCACGCGCTCGATGTCCTGGTTGACCTTGAGGCAGAAGGCGAGCTGGCGCATGTCGTGGCCGAAGGGGCGTTCGAGGGTGAGCAGGCGGAGGCACTCCTGCTCGATGGCGACCTCCTCGGTATCGACCTCGTTCTCACCGGCGCGGATCTTGCGGGCGAGGTCGTGGTCGAGATCCCACAGGCCGGAGACGGACGAGACCAGCAGGTCGATGGCCATGCTGGCCTCGCGGATGAGGCGGCGGCGCAGGCCGGCCAGCTCCTCGTCGAACTTGGCGTTGCCCAGCGGGCGGGGTGCGGGGGCCGGAGCGGGCCGAGGCGTGGGCTGGTTGGAATCGAACATCGGCATGGATCTCGCCATCCTTGGCAGGCCCGGCGGGTGGACTCCCCACGCGGTCGGGCCATTCCGAACATCTTAACACACAATCCGGGCCGGGTGGGGTTCATCGGAGCGGAACGGCGGTTCGGGGGGGCAAGTTGGGCACGGGCGGGCGTTCGAGGGCGCGCAGGAGGGACTTGGCAAGACCTAAAGAATCTTTCATGAGTTTCGGAACCGGGCGGAGGTAGATTTCCGACAGCGGCCTGCCGCCGGCGGAGCGGGCGTTGGTCTGGGCGAGGTCGGGGGCGACGGTGCGGACGGGGCCGAGGTCGGCGGCGGCGAGGGCGGCGGCCAGGGGGAGGGGATCGGCGGTCATGAAGACGGCGTCGTCGGCGCGGGTGGACAGGGCGCGCACCCCCCACTGCTGGGCGGCGGCGCGGAGGCGGGCGAGGAGGATGAGGCGTTTGGCGGGGGGCGGCGGCTCGCCGTAGGCGGAGAGGAGGTCGCGCTCGACCTGGTCGAGTTCGGCGGGCGTGGCGGCGGAGGCGAGGCGGCGGTAGGCCTCGAGGCGGCGCTGGTCGGAGGGGATGTAGGGGCGGGGCAGCAGGCCGTAGACGCCGATGTCGGCGGCGGTGTGGCGGACGGGGGACTCGTCGCTGGCGTTGGTGAGCTGGTGGACGGCGTTGTCGAGCAGGCGGCAGAACATCTCGTAGCCGACGGCGGCGATGTGGCCGGACTGCTCGGCGCCGAGGAGGTTGCCCGCGCCGCGGATCTCCAGGTCGCGCATGGCGATCTTGAAGCCCGCGCCGAGCATGGCGTATTCCTCGATGGCCTTGAGGCGCTTCTGGGCGACCTCCTTGAGGGGGCGGTCCTGCGGGAGGAGGAGATAGCAGTAGGCGCGGTGGTGACTGCGTCCGACGCGGCCGCGGAGCTGGTGGAGTTCGGCCAGGCCGAAGCGGTCGGCGTCGTCGATGATCATGGTGTTGGCGGTGGGGATGTCGATGCCGGCCTCGATGATGGTGGTGGAGACGAGGATGTCCGCTTCGCGGCGCATGAACGAGAGCATGACCTCTTCGAGTTCGCGCGGTTCCATCTGGCCGTGGCCGGCGACGACGCGGGCGTCGGGGACCATGGCGCGGACGCGGGCGGCGACGGACTGGAGGTCGTGGACGCGGTTGTGGACATAGAAGACCTGGCCCTCGCGGGCCAGTTCGCGCCGGATGGCGGCGGCGACGCGCTTCTCGTTGTAGGGGATGACCTCGGTGACGACGGCGCGGCGGTCGACGGGGGGCGTGGTGAGGCTGGAGATGTCGCGCAGGCCGAGCATGGACATGTGCAGCGTGCGGGGGATGGGCGTGGCGCTGAGCGTCATGACATCGACGGTCATGCGGAGCTGGAGGAGGGCCTCCTTGTGCTCGACGCCGAAGCGCTGCTCCTCGTCGATGACGACCAGGCCGAGGTCGGCGAAGCGGACATCCTTGCTGAGCAGGCGGTGGGTGCCGATGACGACATCGACCGCGCCCTTGCGCAGGTCGATCAGGGTGTCCCTGAGTTGCAGGTCGGTCTTGAAGCGGGAGAGGGACTCGACGCGGAAGGGGTAGTCGGCGAAACGGGACTTGAAGGTGCGCTCGTGTTGCTCGGCGAGGACCGTGGTGGGCACGAGGACGGCGACCTGGCGGCCGTACTCGCAGGCCTTGAAGGCGGCGCGGATGGCCAGTTCGGTCTTGCCGAAGCCGACATCGCCGCAGATGAGGCGGTCCATCGGGCGGGGGCGGGCCATGTCCTTCTTGATCTCGATGAGGGCGGCGAGCTGGTCCTCGGTTTCTTCATAGGGGAACTCGGCCTCGAACTCGGTCTGCCAGGGGGTGTCGTGCGGGTAGGCGATGCCGGGCTGGTGCTCGCGGGCGGCGCGGACGCGGAGGAGTTCGCCGGCGAGGTCGCGGACTGATTCGGCGACGCGCTCCTTCTGGCCTTTCCACTTGCGGCCGCCGATGGTGGAGAGCTGGGGCTTGCCGCGGAAGCCGCCGATGTACTTCTGCACGAGGTCGATCTGGGAGCAGGGGACATGCAGGCGTGATTTTCCGGCGAACTCGAGGGTGAGGTACTCCTCCATCTGGCGGTCGTCGGATTTTTTTTGCGACGGGTGGGTGGGGGCTTTGGCTCTTTCCTTCGTGCCGCCGGCGGGGAGCACGGCCAGGCCGGTGAACAGGGCGATGCCGTGGTCGGCGTGGACGACATAGTCGCCCTCGGCGATATCGAGGAAGGTGTCCATCGCGCGGCCGGCGCGCATCTTGGCGACGCGGCGGCGGACGGAGGAGCGGTGCAGCAGCTCGCCGGAGGGGACGATGGCGGTGCGCCGACCCACCCCCCCACTACCGTCGTCGTGCAGGTCTTCATCGCCCCAGATCATCCCTCGGCGGATGTCGAGGACGCGGCGCTCGATGTCCACGCCGGGCGCGTGCAGTGAGATGAGTTCACCCAGGCGGGCGGACTCGGCATCGCTGGAACAAGCGAGGATGACGCGGGCGGTGCGGGCGAGGTCGGCCAGTTCGGCGACGGCCTTGGAAGCGTCCTTGTCGAAACTCGGGACGGGGGACACGGCCAGATCGACGCGGACATCGGCGGCCGCGCTTGAAGTGGAGAACTGGTTGAGTTCGGCCAGGGCGTGGGTGCGCTCGGTGAGGGCCTTGAGGACGGCGGGGGGCGGGTAGACGGTGCGGCCGTCGGAGACGCGCTCGAAGTAGCCGCGGGCCTGCTCGACCACCTCGAAGGTCTCGGCGAGGATGGCGACGGACTCTTTCGGGGCGTAATCGAGGATGGAGGTGTCGTCCCTGGACTCGGCGAGCGCGGACTGCCCGGCGGCGGCGAGGGTGCAGCGGTCCAGAGCACGATCGGAGCCCATCGTCTCAAGATCGAACTCTCGGAGCGAGTCGATCTCGTCGCCGAAGAAATCGAGGCGGACGGGGGCGGGGGGGCCTGAGTCACCTGACACTGGGGAGAAGATGTCGAGGATGCCGCCGCGCACGGCGAACTGGCCGGGGTCTTCGACGGTCTCGACGCGGTCGTAGCCGGCGGTGGTGAGCCAGTCGATGAGGTTGGAGAGGCCGGGGGCGTCGCCCTTGTGGATGGTGCGGACGAGGGTGTCGAGGCGGGCCGGGGAAGGCGCCGGCTGCATGAGGGAGGCGACGGGCACGACCAGCACGCGCGGTGCGTGGCCGTCCCGCAGGCGGCGAAGGACCGTGGCCCGCTGGGCGAAGAGTTCGGCGGAGACGCCGGTTTCGCCGGGGGCGAGTTCGAGGGCGGGGACGATGGTGGCCGCGCCGGGTTCGAGGGCGTTGACCTCGCCGGCGATGTCCTCGGCCTCGTCGGTGTGGGCACAGGCGACGATGACCGTGCGGGAGATGATCCGAGCAACCGCCAGGGCGGTGAAGGACACGGACGGGCCGATGTTGCCGGTGGCGATGACACGGCGGCCGGCGCGCAGAGCCTCGGCCAGTGCGCGCACTGGTGCGTCCCGCTCGGCGATTTTTGCCAGGTCGGTCATGGGGATCGGGGGGCCGGGGGGCCTTTGGGGATTGTTGGCGGGGTGGGGTGGACGGAGGAAGGGGAGGGATGGGAAGCGACCAAGGGACGGAGGGGAGGAAGGGAGGAGGTGCGCTGAGCTCGCGGAGATCACGCAGCGGGCGCAGGCGGGAGGAAGGGATTGGGGTGCAGCCATCTGGAGGAAGACGAGAGAAGAGGGGAGGCCGACTGGAAGTCGGCCCCACGGGGGATGGGGGACAGGATGCCCCCCGCTCCGAGGAGCGCTACTCGGCGGTGAGGTGGGGGCGGATGTTGTGGATGGTGCGGGGGCCGATGCCCTTGACGCGGGCCAGGGCGTCGATGGATTCGAAGGGGCCGTTGGCTTCGCGGTCTTGCACGATGCGGGCGGAGAGGGTGGGGCCGATGCGGGGGAGCAGTTCGAGCTGGGCGGGGGTGGCGGTGTTGATGTTCAGGAGCGGGGCCGCGACGGTGTAGGGGGCCGGTACGTCGAGCGGGGCGCGGGTGGTGGTGAAGGCGAGGCCGGCGAGGGAGGCGAGGAGCAGGATCGCGGCGGTGAGGAGGCGGGTGCTGCGGGCAGGAGTCGGTTGGGCGGGGAGGGCGGGCATGTTGGGGGAGGGGGTTAGACGGATAAGGATGGCCGACTGGAAGTCGGCCCCACGAGAGAGGGGAGGATGCGGGCGGGGTCGGGCATGTCGCCCTTGATCAGGGCGGCGCGGAGTTCGGTGAAGCGGTCGTAGACGGGGCGGGGGGCGGCGGAGGCGTCGGCGAGCGCGCCGCGGGGCATCTCGGCGGAGGCGGCCGGGTCGGCCAGGTCCTGCCAGCACACGGACTGGACGAAGGGCTTGGCGAGGGCCACGGCCAGGAACGCGCTGGCCCAGTCGGCCTGGGCCTGGTTGGACCAGGGTTGACGCCAGGAGCCGCCGGAGAGACCGGGGTGGTCGTCGGACGGGACATCGATGGGCGCGGCGGGGACGCCGGCGGCGGTGATGGCGACGGGGCGGTCGAGGGCGGCGTACTGGTCGAGCATCGCGCTGAAGGCCATGAGGTCGCGGGCGGCCAGACCGGGCGCGGGCACGCCCATCTGGATGCGGAGGGCGACGGCATCGAACTGGATGCCCGCCTGGGCGAGCATCTCGGCGTAGAGCGTGGGCGGGAGGGAACGCCGGTCGGCGGAGTGGTGCTCGCCCCAAGGCTCGACGATCTCGACCTGGACCTTGGCCTTGGGGTGCAGCTTGCGGGTGACGAGGACGCAGATGCGGGTCAGGTCGATCATCTGCTCAAAGGTGAACGCGAAGTTGCGGTTGGCGTGCAGGCCGGAGCAGACCGTCCAGCGGTTGACGGTGCGCCGGTAGCGGGTGACGACGGCCTTCATGTGCTCATACACAAGTTCGCGCAGGGTGTCGTAGTCGTTCTCCCAGATGTAGAGCCAATCCGGGACGGCGTGGGGGCGGAAGTCGATGATCGGGCCGGCGACGACGGGGAGCTTGGCGGTGCGGACGGCCCACTCGATCCAGCGGTCGGTGCGGGCGAAGGCGTACTCGCCCTCGGCCGGCTCCATCTCCAGCCAGCGCATGGGCATGGTGATGAAGTCGGCGGCCTTGGACGCCAGTTCCTTGGCGGGGTCGGAGAAGACCAGGGGGGAGATCGCCACGCCGAGCGCGGGGGCCTGGGGCAGCACCAGCCCGGAGCGGGTGGGGTGCAGCACGGGCTGGCCCCCGCCGAGGTCGTCGGCGGCCTGGGCGTGCATCCGCGCGCGGGCGGGCGCGCCGAAGTCGAGCTGGGCCTGGCGGAGAGCGAGGCGCTCGGAGGCTTCGAGGGCGATCCACAGGGCGCGGAGGGCGAGGCGGTCGGCGTCGTCGTCCGGGGTGTCCTTGCGGGGCAGGGCGACCAGGGCCTGGGTGAAAGCTTCGCGGGCCTTCTCGATGATGGGCATGACCGGGTCGGCGGCCAGAATCTCGAAGGCCTGCCACTCCTCGAGCTTGTTGAGGATCAGCATGACCCGGTGGCGGGCCAGTTCGAGGCTCAGGAGGTAAGGCCGGTCGCGGTCGGGGAGCAGGCAGGTCTGGAGGACGAGTTCGCCGAGGGGGCGGAGGGCGGTGCCGTCGGGGAGGGGGCAGGGGCCGAGGGAGGCCAGGGCGGAGGCGTCGAGGGCGACCTGGATGGAGAGGGCGGCGGCCTCGGAGCTGGTTTTTTCGCAGCGGATCAGGCCGCGCTCGGCGACGGCGGCGCCGGTGACGGGGACGGAATCCGGGCCGACGATGGAGGCGCCGGGGAGGGGGCCGATGGTCGGGGGGGCCAGTCTGTTGGTGACGACGAATGCCAGCATCGGGTCTGCACACCACCGCCCGTTTGGGGCATCTCGGCCCGGGCGGCGGGGTGCCGCGGACGGGCGTGTGCGTACCTTACGGCGGAAGCCCGCCCGGGGCGAGGGGGGAGGGGGAGAGAGGGGCCGCGGGGCGCGCGGGGTGCTGCGGGGCGGGATACCCTCGGAACATGCCAACGGACACGACTGGGCGGGACGGATCGGCGGTGTTCACGACGGACCTGCGCCTGCCGGACCGGCGGCGGGGGAAGGTGCGGGACACCTACACGCTGCCGGGTGGGGGTGAGGGGGGGGAAGACGCTATTTTGATGGTGGCCAGCGACCGGCTGAGCGCGTTCGATGTGGTGCTGCCGACGCCGATCCCGGGGAAGGGGCGGCTGCTGACCGAGATCGCGGCGTTCTGGCTGGAGATGATCGCGGCCAGGGGGCTGGGGCCGACGCACCTGATCTCGACCGACGACCGGCTGGTGCCGGACGCGGCCCTGACCGAGGCGACCACGCGGGCCGACCTGCGGGGACGGGTGACGATCGGGCGGAAGTGCGCGGTGATCCCGGTGGAGTGCGTGGTGCGGGGGTATCTGGAGGGGTCGGGCTGGAAGGACTATCAGCGGACGGGGGCGGTGTGCGGGGTAGCGCTGCCCGCGGGCCTGCGGCAGTGCGAGAAACTGAGCCAGCCGATCTTCACGCCGGCGACCAAGGCGGAGGCGGGGCACGACGAGAACATCGGGTTCGATGCGGCGGCAGCGCACATCGGGGGAATGGTCGGGCCGGAGCGGGCGGGGGCGTTGATGGAGACGCTGCGGGCGCGGTCGCTGGGGATCTACGCGATGGCATCGGCGTACGCGGCGGGGCGGGGGATGATCCTGGCGGACACGAAGTTCGAGTTCGGGCTGCCGCTGGCGGGCGGGTGGCCGGATCTGGACGCGGAGCCGATCCTGATCGACGAGGCGCTGACGCCGGACTCGAGCCGGTTCTGGGAGGCCGCGTCGTACGGGCCGGGGCGGGCGCAGGCGAGCTTCGACAAGCAGTTCGTAAGGGAGTACCTGCAGGGGCTGGCGGACAAGGGGCTGTGGGACAAGACGGACCCCGGGCCGGAGCTGCCGGGGGATGTGGTGGCGGGGACGCTGGCGCGGTATCGGGCGGCGCGGGATCGGTTGGTGGGGTGAGGGGGGAGGGGAAGAGACGGAGAGACGGAGAGACGGAGAGACGGAGAGACGGAGAGACGGAGAGACGGAGAGGATTTTGGGATCAGTCGCGGCCGATGCCCTGGACGCCGCGCTGGTTGCGTTCGGCGAACTTGCGCTGGAGCATGGCGTAGTGAGCCTCCATGCCGGCGGGTTCGGGGAAGACCTCATCGAAGGGACGGCTGAGTTCGGCGGCGGCGAGCTGCTCGTAGATGGGGCGGAAGCGCTGGTCGATGGCGTCGTAGGCGTAGCGGCGGAGGTCCTCGGGGGTGTAGTCGTAGATGCGTTCGGCCTCGTCGGGGCCGAAGACGCCGATCATGTTGGCCATCGCGGTGCCGGCGACGAAGGAGAAGTCGCGGTCCATGTACTCCATGCGGGCGGTGTTGGCGCCGGCGACGACATCGTTGAGCTGCTGGTTCATGAAGAGGGCGTGGGCGCGGCGGGCGTAGTTGAACATGCCCTCGAAGCGCTGCGGGTCGCCCTCGAGCAGGCCCTCGACGATGGCGCCCTGGAGCGCGCCGTAGACCTCGGAGACGGCGACCTGGGGCGCGCCGAAGCTCTCGTGGAGCTGCTTCTCGACGAAGTCGGGGAGCGAGAGGGTCATCTCCCGGTCGCGGGTGGGGTCGTTGAAGTTGTGCTCGCCCCAGGTGCGGAGCTTCTCGAACCAGAACTCGGCCTGGGCCAGGTCGCCGCGGCGGTAGAAGTAGCGGATGGCGTCGCGGAGGAAGTTCTCGTAGCCGGAGGCGACGGTGCGATAGGAGCGTGCCCCGGACTCGAACATGCCCGCGGCGGCGACGACCTCCTCCAGCAGGCCGCCGTAGGTGGGGACGAAGTAGGGGTTGGGGGCGACGAAGTAGACGCCGGCCTGGCCCTCGTGGGTGTCGAGGTAGTTGAAGTACATGTCGCCGAAGCGCCAGAGTTCCTGGACGGACTGGAGGACGATGCGGTAGGTGTTGAGGAAGTCGAGCGAGTCGGAGTTGTGGAAGTTGACCTCCATGCGTCCGACATCGGTGCCGCGGGCGGACCAGTAGAGGGCGTGGGCGGCGGGGACGCGCCAGTCGACCGGGCCGAACTTGCGGACGACCTGGAGCATGCGGACCGGCTCCATGTTGTACTGGTCGATGAGGACGCGCTTGCGGACATGGTTGACGGCGAGATCCCAGGCCTCCTGGGAGGTGAAGCGCTGCTTGAGGTCGGTGACGGCGCGGGTGTTGGGGCCGGCGCCGCGCATGATGTATTCGAGGCGACCGGTGCGTTCAAGCTCGAGGTGGAGCTGGATGCGGCGGAGGAAGTCGTAGCCGACCTTCTCGCCCATGATCTGCTCGTAGGCGTCGAGGATGTCGGCGGCGGCCCGGGAGCGTTGGCGCAGGGCGGCGCGGGTGTCCGGGGCGTCGATGATGGCCTGCACCCAGGCGGCGTAGATCTCGACGACGGAGTCGCGGTCGCGCCGGTCGGCGGGGATCTCGGGCTTGGGGCCCATGATGTTGTGCCACTCGTAGGCGAGTTCGCGCTTGTAGTGCTGGTTGGCGTCGTCGGTGTAGCCGCCGACCTTGTGGAGGAAGATCCAGCCCAGCTCGCGGTGCATGAGCATATCGGAGGGGTTGGCGCGCAGGCCCTCGTCGCGGAGCAGGCGGATGCCGGAGTTGACCCACTCCCAGCGTTCCTCGGGGGTCTGGGTGGTGACGGAGATGTTGTAGGCGAGGTTCCAGGCGTGGAAGGACCAGACGCGGGGGAAGCGGGGCTGGAGGCGGGTGATCTGGCGGGCGAGTTCGACGGCCTCGAAGTAGCGGCCCTCTTCCTTGGCGGTGTTGGCGCGGATCCAGAGGTAGTTGACGAACAGGCCGCGGAGGGCGCCCATCGCGATGCCCACGCTGACCTGCCAGGGGTCGCCGTCCTCGGCGCGGTCGGTGTAGGCGAGTTCATGGCGGCCCACGGAAGCGGCCACCACCGAGGTCATGACCCCGGAGCCGAGAAGACCGGCGAGCATGATGGTCACTGCGATGACTCGGACTCGGGCGTTGCTTCCCATGGGTGTGCTCCGTGGTCCTTTGTACGCCTCAGTGGCCCGAATAGATCGCCAGTTGTCGGGAGCGGAAGGAGAACACCCCAGCAAGATAGATCAAGAGGGAGACCGCCAGCAGGACGGCGGTGCTGCCCGCGACGCTGGCCCAGGAGAGGAGCCGGCCGTCGGCGAGGCGTTCGGCCGGCTTGAGGTCGTTGTAGATCTTGAAGGCGGAGGAGACGGTGTCGGCGAAGTGGTAGGTGACCCAGCGGTAGAGGTCGAACTTGCCCTGGGTGTCCGTGGTGCCCCAGCCGGGCAGCGCGTAGGCGACCCAGCCGGAGGACTCGGCGATGAAGAAGACGCCGACGGCCACGAGGCAGGCCACGGGGAAGCTCAGGAAGGTGGAGGCGCAGACGGCGAGCATGGCAAGGAAGGCGAGCTTGACCCACTGGACGGCCTGGACGCGGAGGAAGTTGGCGCGGAAGGTGCCGACCTGGTAGGAGATCTCCAGGCCGTCGGCGGGCATGGTGATGGAGTTGGTGTTGGGGACGAAGCGGACGGCACCCTGCTGGTCGAGGGCGAAGGTGCCGTTGAAAAGCTCGAAGCGGAGGGTGCCGTCGTCGTTGATCTTGTCCGGGCCGAGGATGATGGTGTGGGAGAAGCCCAGGGCGGTGCGTTCGCGGAAGATGGGGCCATCGGAGAAGAAGAATGTGAGTGCGTAGAAGATGTCCGGGCGGTTGCCCTCGGCGTCGATCTTGTAGCGGAGGGTGAGGGGGACGCCGCGGCGCTTGGCGTCGTGCAGCCCCTCGAAGGTGTATTCCTGCGAGCGCTGGGCGATGGGGTCGATGGAGCGGAAGGCGGTGACGGCCTCGCGGAAGGCCTCCTGGCGGAAGCGGGAGCGGTCGGCGTCGGTGGGCGTGAAGGGGCCGAGTCGCTGGACGCCCTCGATGCGCTCCTCCACGGCGGTGTCGAACACGGGGTCGTTGATGCTGAAGGGCAGGACGGGCAGGACGGCACGGCGGGCGGTGAGGATGCGGGTCTCGAGGACGAGGCGGTCCTCGGTCATGAGGAGGGACGCGTCGCGGGGTTCGAAGGGGCGGACCTCGCCGCCGGCGGGCTGGCGCCGGAGGTACTCGGTGAAGCCGAAGACGCCGGCCGCGCTGACGAGGAGGAGGATCGCCGCGAGGGTCGCCACGCCGAGCCACTTGCCCAGGACATACTGGGCGGCGGAGACCGGCTTGGTCATGGTCTGCCAGATGATCTTGTCACGCTGCTCGAAGGCGACGGTGGCCGCGCCGAAGAACAGGACCAGCAGGGCGATGACCCAGAAGGCGAACTGGTTGGCGTATTGAAGGAACGCCTGGACGCGGAAGCGCAGGGGCTGCTCGCCGTTGAGGATCATGGGCATGGCGGCCAGCATGACGATGAGCATGGCGATGAAGATGACGGATATCTTCATGCGGATGGCCTCGGCCAGCACATTGCGGGCGATGGCCAGGACCGGGTGCGCGGGGGTGAACAGGAGGACGGCGGCGCGGAGCAGGACGATGAAGGCCAGGGTGAGCTGCGCGCCGCCGAGCACCACGAGGCCGAAGGGGGCCGACCGGTCGAACAGGAGGAGCGGCAGGCCGATGGCGACGGCCCCGGCGGTGATGGCCACATAGCTCAGGCCGATGCCGAGCCAGATGAACAGGATCATGACGCCCGAGACGAGCAGGATGCCGATGGTCAGGGAGGCGGGCGAGCGGGCGGCGGCGGCGGCGTCGGCGAGCGAGCGGACGCGGACGGCCTCCGGGTTGGTGACCTGGCGGCCTTCGGGGTCGGTGACGAACTGGGGAACCTGGGCGACGGCCTCGCGCAGGCCTGTGGGGTCGGTGGCGGACTGGAGGAAGGTCCAGCCGATGGCGCCCGCGGCCAGCAGCACGATGACGGCCGTGGCCACGATCATGAAGAGGCGCGACTTCTGCGCCCGATCGACGGCGCCGAGGCGTTCGCTGAGGCTCACCGCGGATCCCCCGGGTTGTCGTCGTCGGGGGCGTCGAGGAGCGAACCGATGATGCCGTCGTCCACCTGGTCGGGAGCTGGTCCGGCGGCGTGAGGCCCGGCGGCGGGACGGTCGCCCGCGGGGTCGGCGGGTTCCTCGCTCGTCAGCGTGTCGATGATGGAATCATCCGGGCCGGAGGGTGGGGCCGCGGCGGAGGAGACGGGAGCGTCCGGCTCGGGGGCGGGAGAAGGATCGCGGTCGGACATCAGGCGGTGGATGACCTCGTCGGACTCGGCGGCCTCCGGGTCGCCCTGGCGGAGGAACGCGGCGGTGGCGCCGCCCTCCGTGGCGCCGGAGGTGGCGGCGTTCTCGGCGCGGGCGCGTTCGACGATGCCCAGGAAGAGTTCCTCGAGCTTCTGGCGGGGGGCGGCGACCTTGCGGACGGACTTGAGGCCGCCGGAGCGACGCCGGATGACCTCGTCGATCTCGGCGAGGGTGGCCTCGTCGAGGGTGTCGGCCTCGATGGTGGTGCGTTCGGTGGAGGCGAGGAGCTGCTCGCAGGTGCCCTCGCCCCGGATCTTGCCGCCGTAGAGGATGACCATGCGGTCCACGACATCCTCGACATCGGCGAGGAGGTGGCTGGAGAGGATGATGGTCTTGCCGCGCCGGCCGAGATCAAGGATGAGATCCTTGACCTGACGGGTGCCGATGGGATCGAGGCCGGTGGTCGGCTCGTCGAGGATGAGCAGGTCGGGGTCGTTGATGAGGGCCTGGGCGATGCCGATGCGGCGCTGCATGCCCTTGGAGTACTCGCGGACCTGGCGGTGCTGGGCGTGCGACAGGCCGACCATGTCGAGGAGTTCGTCGATGCGGCGCTGGCGGACCTTGTGGTCCAGGCCGAAGAGCTTGCCGTAGTAGTCGAGGGTCTCGCGGGCGTTGAGGAAGGGGTAGAGGTAGGACTCCTCCGGGAGGTAGCCGACGCGCTTCTTGGTGGCGACATCGGTGGGCGGCTTGCCGAAGACGGCGACGCGCCCGGATGTGGGCTTGAGCAGGCCGAGGATGAGTTTGATGGTGGTGGACTTGCCCGAGCCGTTGGGGCCGAGGAGGCCGAAGACCTCGCGCTCGTGGATGAGCAGTTCCACGCCGTCGACGGCGCGGGCGCGGTCGCGCATCCAGAAGTCCTTGAAGATCTTGGTGAGGCGCTGGCATGCCACGACGGGCCTGCGGTCGCCCGGGGGGGCGGGAACACGGCTGGATGCGGCGGCGGTGGTCATCACTCTTCGCGTTCCTGGATGCCGCGCCGGGTGCGGAAGAGGTCGCGCTGGAAGCGGTTCATGCGCTCCTCGTTGGCGCGATCGACCTCGGCCTGCTTGCGGGCGCGGTCAAGCTCTCGGACGATGGAGGGGTCCTGGTTGATGAGCAGCTCGGCGGTGGAGCGGCCCCTGGGCAGGGACATGACCTGGACGAAGGGCCGGTTGAGGAACACCGTCATGGCGGCCGACCAGTCGCGGGAGATCATCAGGCGCGGGTTGGACTCGTACTGGGCGAGCTTGGCCCGGAACAGGTCGCGGTCGGCGATGGCCTGCGTGACGCGGGTTGACACCTGGCCGCGGACGAACTCGATGAGTTCGGAGACGCTGCCCGAGACGAGGCCCGCGGCATGGACAGCGCCGAGGATCTCGGCGGGGCGGCCCTCGAGGACGGCGTCGATCCGCGTGAGCAGGGCGGTCGCCTCGTCGGTCAGGCCGAGTTCGATGAGCCGCTCGTACTCGTTGATGGCGTCGATCAGGACGGGGGCGGCGGCGCCGGCGACCTCGTTGAGCTGCTGGTCGCGGTGGAGCAGGGCGTCCTCGCGCTCCTTGGCGGCCCGCTGGGAGGCGGCCTGGACATTGTTGAAGCGGTCGGCCAGGGAGATGGGCGGGATCTTGCGGCTGAGCGTCACGCGGTCGATGGTGATGCCGCTGCCGATGTCGTCGAGCTGGCGCTGGGCGATCTCGCGGACGCGGGCGGCGGAGGAGGAGTCCCCGGTCTGCTTGAGCAGGTCGTCGATGGTGACGGAGGCGATGGTCTGCACGACGCCGCGCTGGACGGCGAGGCGGACGATGCGCTCCTCCTGCTCGGGGATCATGTTCTCGGCGTAGAGGCGGTGGTCGGTGCGCCGGTGGGTGACGGTCCACTGGGTGTGGGCGAGGTTGAGGTCGCTGGTGATGTTGGAGAACGAGCGGGCGGGGTTGAGCCTGCCCTCGCTGGAGAACTGGGGGAGGGTGGCGGACATGGCCACGATCTCGTTGTTGCCGATGTTGCTCCCGTACGGCATGAACGCCAGGCCCAGCCTGGTCTCGACGCTGCCCTCGCCGATGCGGATCATCTCGCCCATCGGGAAGGGGAGGTTGGGATGGATGCCGGGGGTGAGGTTGAAGCTGGTGGGCCTGCCGAGGAAGACGCGGATGCCGCGCTCGCCCTCCTGGATGGTCTTGACGCCCGAGATGAAGAAGAGGGCGACCAGCACCACCATGACGAACTTGAGCAGGCCGTAGGTGAAGCGGAGGGCGTCGGCGAGGGACTGGTTGGCGGGGTCCACGCGCGGGCCGGCGCCGGGGGAACCGGGGGCGGTCTGACGCAGGCGGACGGACGCCCCGCGGGCGACCGGGGGAGGGGGCGCATCATCGGGGAGTGCGTCGTGGTTGTGGTCGTGCTCGGCCATGGATCAGTTCTCCGATCCGATGGCGGCGGCGGAGCCGCGTGGGCCGGGCACGGGCAGATCGGACCCGGTGCCGCGGATGACCTCGGGGTCCCAGAGCTGCATGCCGAACTCGGAGGTGGAGAAGATGAGGGTGAACTTCTTGGCCATGGCCTCGCGCATGAGGTTGATGTTCTGGATGAAGACGGCCAGCTCGGGATTGATGTTCTGCTCGGCGAGGTAGGGGGCGGCCTCGGCCTCGCCGCGGGCGAGGATCTCGTCGGCGCGTCGGTTGGCGAAGGCGAGGATCTTGTCGCGGTTGGCGGTGGCCTCGGCGCGGATGGCCTGGGCCTGGGAGCGTCCCTCGGACTCGAAGCGTTCGGCGAGGCGGTCGCGGTTGGCGCCCATGCGTGTGATGACGGACTCGGTGGTCTCCTCGGGGAGGATGACGCGGTCGATGCCGACGGAGACGATCTCGATGCCGTAGCTGCTGAGGACCTTGCCGGCCTCGCCGCCGCGTTCGAGCAGGCCGGCGATGCGGGCCTCGAGGTCGGGCAGTTTGGAGCCGCCCTGGGTGGGGGTGAACAGCTCGTCCATGCGGAACTTGCTGGTCTCGCCCATGGCGGAGCGGAGCAGGTCGCGCAGGACATTGTTCTCCGCGCTGGCGAAGTGGTCCACGGCGCGGTCGCCGGCGTTGGAGAAGTTGCGGAAGAAATCAAGCGGGTTGGTGACCTTGTAGGTCAGGAAGGCTTCCATGATGATCTGGAAGTCGTCGGCGGTCTGCTGGGTCTCGGACTGGCCCTGGACCAGGCGGATGCGCCGGTCGTACTTGGTGACCTGCTGGATGGGGTAGGGCAGCTTGAACTTCAGCCCCGGCTCGGTCTTGATGGAGCCCTCGCCCGCCTTGCCGAAGGTGGTGAGCACAGCCACCTCCGTGAAGCGGACGGTGTAGGTCGAGCTGAACAGCACGAGTGCGATGACCACGACATACATCACGATCGCGGGCAGGCTGAAGAGATTCTTGGTCACGGTCGCGGCTCCATGGCCCGTTCCGACGGGCGGCAGCGGGGTGGCTTTACTGATTCAGGATGGCCCCACCGGTCTCGTCCGGGAGGATGTCACGGCCGGATGCGCCGTCCTGGAGCTCCAGGCGGATGTGCAGGCCGGTGAGGGATTCGGGGGCGACGAAGACGCGGGCGCCGGCCATGGCCTCGCGCAGGGCGTCGAAGTACATCTTGGACTGGAAGAGGGCCGGGGCGGCCGTATAGGCGATGTTCTGCCCGCGGAGGAGGGCGGAGCGCCCGCGTTCGGACATGTGGCGGTTCCAGCGGTTGGCGCCCGCGTTGAGCAGGGCGACGCCCGCCTGGCCGCCGGTCTGTTCGAGCAGGCGCTGGACCTCCAGTTCAAGCTCGGTCTCTTCGTCAGTGTCCGAGCCGCGGACGCGGTCGAGGCGGTTGAGCAGGGCGACGATCCGGTCGGCCAGGTCCACGGAGCCGGCGGCCTCGGTGAGGGTGGCGGTCTTGGTCTTGAGGGCGGCCTCGATGAGGGCCTCGCGGTTCTGGCGGGCCTGGACGACGCGCTCGTAGTTGGGGGCGACCTTGACCGGGGGGTGGATGCCGTGGGCGCCGACGAAGAGGATCTCGATGCCCGCGCCCCGGCCGCCGTTGAACTGGGAGTAGGCGTCCTCGATGCGGCTCCTCAGTTCGTCGGCCAGGTCGGACCGCCGGCCGGTGAGGATCTGGTCGATGCTGAGCTGGCCGAGGTGCTGGGTGACGACGCGACGCCCGACGGAGGTCAGCAGACGCTCGCGGACGCCCGGGCTGGCGAACTCGTCAAAGAGTTTGACATCGCGGACGATGTAATGGACGGGCACCTCGATGGCCAGCAGCGAGAGGCCGGCGGTGGCGCGGGTGCCGCCGTCGCGGGCGAGGATGGTCTCCCTGCCCGGCTGGACGATGTTGAGCATCTCACGGGTGGCGTGCGCCTCGCCCCAGAGCACGGGCTTGTTGATGTCGTCCGGGGGCGCGCTGGCGAGGTGGAGGACACGCACCCCCGCGCTGGCGTACTGCCGACCGGCCGGGCCGCGGATGTTGCGGTCGCCGACGGTGGGGATCTCGAAGGTGGAGATGGGCCAGGGCCACTTGATGTGCAGGCCGGGGCCGATGTCGCCGGCCTCGCCGCGATCGCCCATGCTGACGACCGGGTGCGTGACCCGGCCGAAGGTGAGGACCAGGCCCCGCTGGTGGGGCTGGACGACCACGATGCTGGTCAGCAGCCAGGCGATCAGCAGGCCCATCCCGACAAGGCCCAGGAACCAGCGTGAAAGGAGCTGATAGAACCAGGAGCCGGAGATATCGACGCCGAACTGGTAGTTGACGGCCTCGCCGACGGACTCGGCGATGCGGTCCGGGGCGGCCACCAGACCGAGCAGGCGGGAATCGAAGGCGGGACGGGGGTCTTCCCCCGCGGTGCGGGGACGGTAGAGATCAAAGACGAGGTGCAGAACGATCTCGGTGCCGAGCACGATCAGCATGCCCGCGACAATGTAGGGCGAGATGACGCCGAGCCATTTCTGCGACAGCGCCAGATCCAGGAAGGCGGTCGCGCCGATCAGCAGGCCGATCAGGGCGATGGCGACCGCCTGGGCCGCCCCGGCCCGGAGATTCGCCCAGGGCTTGAGGGTGCCCATGCCCGAGACGAACCGGGCGAAGACGAACATCACCACGGCGACGGAAAGCCCCAGGGCCAGCGAGACACCGGTGGCGTCCCGCACGACCGCCACCTTGTCCTGCACCCCGGACCAGGACTGGAACCGGAGCACGCCGCCGATGATGTTGATGGCGGCGACCGTGAGGCCCGCAAGGGGAACAACCCATTTCTGGATCGTGGCCAGGCGGCGCGCGGCGACGCGGAGGTCGTCGTTGGCGGTGTCGAAGGCGCTGGCGGCCGCGGAAGTGGCGGCGAGCTGCTCGGCCTCGATGGCCTCGAGACGCTCGCGCCGGCGCTGGTCATACACCAGGATGAGGGCGGCCCAGACGACGATGCCCGAGCCGAGGAGCCAGACGGCGGTGCCCGCGCCGTGGTCTTTGTTGAAGCGGGCGTACACGAAGAAAACGATGGTCAGCACCGCCTGGATGATGAGTCCGAGCACGCTGACGAGCGCGGCTCTGCGGTATGCGAGGTGATCGCCCTTGATCATGAGTCGGCCTGTCCTCCGGGGCGCCCTGGGCGCCGGTGGCGGTCGTTCCTGGTTCGGATGGTCCGGTTCGGCGAACCGGGCGGCATCGGGGGGAGTATTGTGGCCGCATTGTGAGCGGGTGTCCACCGGCCCCCTACGAGTCTGGGGCCTCGCGGGTTCGACCGGGGCGCGGACGAGAGCCGAGCCGGCCCCCCCCGCCCACCCCCTGCCCCTCCCGTCGCACCCGGCGGGCGCGAGGCCGGGCCAGCGTCCGAGGGCGTTCCGACGACGCCGGAGCGGCCCCTACCATCGACCCACCCCATGACGCAAGCCCTTCTGCCCATCGCCCGTAACGCATTCGTCGAGAGCGTCCGCCAGCCGGTGTATCTGGTGATGCTGCTCGCCGCCGCCCTGCTCCAGGTGCTGAACACCTGGGTCTCCGGCTTCACCATGGGCTACAAGAATGTGCCCGGCGAGGTCACGGCGGACGACAAGCTGCTGTTCGATGTGTCGCTGGCGACGGTGTTCGTGTGCGGGATGATCCTGGCCGCGTTCATCGCCACGGCGTCGATCTCCCGCGAGATCGACAACAAAACCATCCTGACCGTGGTGTCCAAGCCCATCGCACGGACCACGGTGATCGTGGGCAAGTTCCTGGGGGTGGCCGGGGCCATGACCGTGGCCATCGCCATCATGATGGCGATGCTGCTGATCGCGATCCGCCACGGGGTGCTGACCACGGCGGCGGACGACATCGACCAGCCGGTCATCGTGTTCGGGGTCGGGGGATTCCTGCTGGCTCTGCTGCTGGCGGCGGTGACGAACTTCATGTACGGGTGGTCCTTCCCGCAGACGGCGGCGTTGCTGATGCTGCCGCTGACCTGGGCCGGATACCTGATGATCCTGCTCATCAGCAAGAAGTGGCACTGGCAGCCGATCGGGACGGATTTCAAGCCGCAGATCATGCTGGCGTGCCTGTGCCTGGGGGGGGCGTTGCTGGTCATCACCTCGATCGCGGTGGCGGCATCGACGCGCCTGGGCCAGGTGATGACCATCGTGGTGTGCATGGTGTTCTTCCTGCTCGGGCTGCTGAGCAACTTTTTCGTGGGGCGTTTCGTCTACTCCAACGATCGGGTGGGGCAGATCGCCAATGCGTGGCCGATGACGGAAGCCGACCTTCTCGACTTCCACACGGACCTCACGATCCCGATGGCCGCGCGGGCGGCCGGGGTGACGCCGGAAGAGTTCGTCGAGCAGCGGTACCGGATCGAGGACTACATCACGCCGCGGGATGTGCTGCGTCTGCCGCGCCGGGACGACGACGCGGTGTGGCGCGAGGTGATGTTCATCGAGCCGGGTGGGGAGTACCGGATCGACCTGCTCAGCCCGCCGCGGGTGCCGATCAAGCCGGGAGACCCGTTCTTCTTCGGCGCCTCGCCGAACGGGGTGGGGCTGGTGACGCCGCGGTTCGAGCCGCTGACGCCCGAGGAGTTCGCCTCGGACCGGCCGGTGGAGCGCGGGGCGCTGGTGGTGCGGGAGGTGAACGACCTGACGCTGATCGTGCGCCAGGCGGGGACGGTGCCGCTGATGCTCAGCCGGCCCCCGCTGGCGCGGGACTCGGTGTTCCTGGGTCCGACGCGGGTGAACCCCGTGGCGATGGGCGCGTGGGGGCTGATCCCGAACATGCAGTCGTTCTGGCTGGTGGACGCCATCACGCAGGCCCAGCCCATCCCGGCGAGGCATGTGGCGCTGGTGCTGGTATACGGGGTGTGCCAGATCGCGGTGTTCCTGGCGCTGGCGGTGCTGCTGTTCCAGGGGCGGGATGTGGGGTGAAGGGGGGGGAGGAGGGGAAGCGACGAAGCGACGGAGGGGGGAAGTGGCCGACTGGAAGTCGGCCCCACGGGGGTGGTGGGTCGGAATCCGCCGACTTCATCGGCGGCATCACGGCGGAAGAGTCGGCACGGAGTGCCGACCTACCAAGAAGGTTCAGACCATGCCGGCCATGGCGCGGGCGTAGGCCTTGACGCACTTCTCGGCCGCGCCGTCCCAGTTGATGCCGCGCAGCTCGAAACGCCCGTGCTCGGTGAGCGTGGCCCCCAGGGGCGGGTAGCGGAGCACCGCGACGATCTTGTTGGCCATCTCGTCGGTGTCCCAGAAATCGACCTTGAGGCAGTGGGTCAGGATCTCCGAGACGCCGGACTGCTTGGAGACGATGACGGGCACATCGTTGCGCATGGCCTCGAGCGGGGCGATGCCGAACGGCTCGGAGACGCTGGGCATGACATAGCAATCGGCCATGCGGAAGACGCGGTCCACATCGCGCCCGCGCAGGAAACCGGTGAAGAGAACCTTGTGGCCGATGCCCAGCGCGGCGGCCTCCTCGATCATCCTGACGGCCATGTCTCCCGAGCCGGCGACGACGAACTTGACCTTGTCGTCCTTCTCCAGCACGCGCCTGGCGGCGCGGATGAAGTACTCGGGGCCTTTCTGCATGGTGATGCGCCCGAGGAACAGCACGATCTTCTCGTCGCGTTCGATGGCCATGCCCTGCTGGGGCTGCACGCTGTCCTGATCGACGCCGTTGTAGACGACCTCGATGCGGTTCTCGGGGACGCCGTATCGCCGGTGGACGATGGACTTGGTCAGGCGGGAGACGGCGATCACGCGGTCCGCGCCGTTCAGGCCGGCCCGCTCGATGTCGTAGACCTGGCGGTTGACATGCTCGCCCGAGCGGTCGAACTCGGTGGCGTGGATGTGGCAGACCAGGGGCTTGCCGGTCAGGGCGCGCAGGGTCAGGCCGGCGGGGTAGGTCAGCCAGTCGTGGGCGTGGATGACATCGAAGCGTTCGTGGACGCCCAGGGCGGCGACGAGGCCGGCGTAGCGCTGAGCATCGCCGAAGAGGTCGCCGCCGTAGCCGCCGTCGCGGGCGCCCATCTCGTCGAGCGAGCCGAGCACCTCGTCCATGGCGGCGGCCAGCTCGGTCGCGGAAGAACTGCGCAGGGCGGCGAAGCGGTCGGCCCGACCCAGCCCCCCCCCCCCACCGCTCCAGGCGTCCTTCCACATCGAGGCGTGGAGCCGGTTGACCACCCGGGTCAGCGTGTCGCTCAGATCAATGCCGGGGTAGGGATGGCTGGTGACGGGCACATCAGGCCCCCCGACGGGGGAGATCTCACCGGGGGGCGCGAAGCCCCCCGGCGCGGGCAATCCGGGCGCGACCTCGGGCGAGCCGAGCGGGACCGGGGCGGGCGCTCCCGCGACGGCCCGGTGGCGGACCTGGGCGGCGCGGGCCTTGAGGGTGTGCGGGCCGAGGAGCTGGACATGGGTTTTGAGGTCGGCCGGTGTCGCCTGAGGGAGGACGAAGAGCACCTCGTGGCCGTGGTTGACCAGGCCCTTGGTCAGGCCGTGGCAGGCGGTTCCGAGACCTCCGGCGAGGAACGGCGGGAACTCCCAGCCCAGCATGAAGATGCGCATCGATCGGCTCCCCGTGTGCCCTGCCGGCATCCCTTGTTGCCGGGGCCGCCTGGTCTTTCAGAAGGTTTGGAATCAGTCGTCTTCGCCCGTGTCGTCCATGTCCCCGAGCTGCCGGAAACATTGCTCGTACGCGAGCAGCCAGGTGGTGACCGACTCGGGCGAGGGGCCGGGAACGCTGGAACGGAAGGTGAAGAGCATGTCGTCGGAGCGAAAATGCTCGAAGGTGGCCGGCCCACCGGTCCAGCCCAGGTCGGCCAGTTCCTCATCGAGCAGCTCATTGAGCTTGTCCCCGGTGTGGACTAGGTCGGTCTCGATCGACTCGCTCAGCCAGCGGTTGGCGGTGACGAGTTCGACCCAGACCCGCCCCCCCGGCTCGGCCCAGACACGGTAATCGGCAGGCTCGGCGGAAGCGACGGCCGGGCAGATCAGACGACCGGACTCCATGCGGACAGGGCCAAAGACCCCCGCCTTGCGGGCGTTGGCCATGACCTGATCGAGCATCGTCCCGGTGTCGGTTCCCATCGTCATCGCTCCTCGGTCCTCCCGCGGCGTGGTCGTGCGCGCCTGCCGCGGGATCGTACGCTGCCGGGAGGGGGCCGGCGGGGTGAAACGCCGCTCGACCGGATCGCCGGAGGCGTATACTCTTCTCCCCCACCGCCCGGCCGGGCGGGCGGACCATCAGGCCCAGATGGCGGAACTGGCAGACGCGCCACCTTGAGGTGGTGGTTCCTTAACGGGAGTGGAGGTTCGAATCCTCTTCTGGGCATTGCCTGACGGCGAACGGCCGGCGTCGGTCTGACCGACGCCGGCGATTTTTTGTCCATGCACGGCGGACCGCATGATCGTCGGGGTGTCCGCGTTCCGCCTTTTCCATGTCCACCGCCTCCGAGAGAAGATGAAGTCGGATCCGGCCGGGCCGGCTGGCGTATAAGTCATCCACGCGGCATTGGACCATGCCCGCCCGGCCCGTCAGAATCCACCCGTGATGACACGAACAGCTCCCCACCGCGGTTTCGCGCTGTTGCAGGCTCTGCCGATCGGCGGCGTCGTGCTCTGGGCGGGGGTTGCGATGCTGCCCGCGCCGCAGCGCCCCCTCCTCACGGCCCATGCGGACGGGCTGTCGCTCGGCCTGGCCTTGCCCGAACCGGACCCCGCGTCGGCCCCGCGAAACTCCGCGACCGGGACAACGCCCACGCCCGATGCGCCGGAACCGCCGCGGGAGGAGGGAATCCGCGAGGTGGTGGTGGTGCTCACCAGCGGACGCGAGATCACCGGGGCGATGGTGTCCGAGTCCGACGAGGCGGTCGTGGTCCGGATCAACGGGATCGACACGACTCTGCCGCGGGCGCGGGTGGCCGGGGTCCGGGAGCTGCCGCCGGTCGCCGAGCGCTACACCGAGCTGCGCCGGGCCGTGGACGACCACAACATCCGCGCCAGGCTGGCGCTGGTCGAGTGGCTGCGGGCACGGGAGGCGTACCGGCTGGCGCTGCACGAGCTTGAGGGCATTCTCGAGATCGAGCCGGCCAACCCGGACGCGCGGACCCTGCACACCTGGCTGGAGAACCACCTGCGCATGGCCGCCCGGGTCCGTCCGGCCCGGCGCGAGGCGCGTCCGGCACCCGCCGCCCCCGCGGTGCCCCTGCTGAGCGATGCGGAGATCAACCTCATCCGCGTGTACGAAATAGACCTGAGCAACCCGGGTCGCGTGCTGATCCCGGATGATGTGATGCGAGAACTGATGGCCCGCCATCCGGATAGTTTCCCTGTCTCTTTCAGCGAGCGGGAGGCGTTGCTGAAAGCCGGCGCCAGCGACAAGCTCCGCATGCTCTTCGAGAACAAGGCCCGCGACCTGTACGGGCGGGTCCGCGTGCTGGACGACCCGCCGACCATGGCCCGGTTCAAGTCCCGCGTGGGGTCCGGCTGGCTGATGAACGCCTGCGCCTCGAACCGCTGCCACGGCGGGGCCGACGCCGGACGCCTGCAACTGTCCAACCAACGCCCCAACTCCGACCGGACGGCGTACACCAACATGCTGATCCTGGAACGGTTCGAGCTGGCCGACGGCACGCCGCTCATCAACCACGAGAACCCGGACCGTTCCCCGCTGCTGCACCTCGGCCTGCCGCGTCACGCCTCCCTCTTCCCGCACCCGGTGATCGATCAGAAGGTCGGGCAGGACTGGCGGTATGTGTTCCGCAACCCTTCGGACCGGGCGTTCCGCCAGACGGTCGAATGGATCGGCTCGCTCTACAACCCCCGCCCTGACTACGGGATCGAGTACCCGCCCCGGCCCGACTCGCCGCCCGGAGCGGAAAAGGATGCCTCCCCCACCCCTGCCCCCGTGGAACCCCAGACCGACGGGCCGGAACGCGACGATCCCGCCGACCCGCCCTTTCCGTAAGCCAAAACACCCATAATCACCGTCCCCAACCGGTTCCGGTCGGCCCACGACACCGCCCGATGCCGTATCATCCCTGCCCTGAACGCTCTCCCTCTCCCGACGAGGCCCACGCATGACCCACGCGACCCGTTCCGCCCGCCCGCTGCTGCTCTGCGTTCTGCTCGCCTCGGGCGGCTTGGCTGGCTGTGACCGGGGTACGGAGGCCCAGTCGGCGGTCCGTGACGCGGGCCACCGGTTCGGCTCGATCTCGGCGGACATCCCGACCCACAGCGTCTCCAGCTACGAGGAGATCATCCGGTCGATGAAGGCCCACGCCGGGAAGGGGGACGGGTACGCGGAGGCGGCGGCGGTGACGATGGCCCAGGCCCAGCTCGGCCAGGCCGCGCTGGCCGCCCAGGAATCGGCGCGGGCGGAAGCGGAGTCGTCGCGCCGCGTGCGCGTGATCCGCGGCGCGCTGAGCGAGTACATCACCCTGGCGGCCCTGGCGGAGGCCGCCTCGCGCTTCGACGCCACGGCCGACCTGGGCGAGGTGAGCGGCCTGCTGACCGCGCGCCGCCAGGACGCGGCGACCTATGAATCGCAGAAGGCCGAGATCGACGAGCAGATCGCCGAACTGGACGCCCGGATCGCGGACCTGCGCTCCAAGGCCGCCCGGGAGCGGGAACGCTCGGGCGAGCTTGGCCTGGGAATGACCGGGGTCAACGCGACCCGCGCGGCCGAGATCGCCGCCGAGGTCCGCGAGCACACGCTCCGGGCCGACCAGTACGACCTGGAGGCGCAGCGGATCGAGGGCCGGGTCGGCCAGCTCCGCCCGTCGGCGGCGGAGATCGGCCTGAATGTCCAGAAGGCCGCATCGCAGATCGAGCAGTTGCTCACGGCGCAGCGCGAGTTGCAGGCCCGGGGACGCGCGGCCCAGACCGACGCCGCCGAGGCCCGCGCCGCCGCGGCGCAGGCCCGCGACCGCCTCGCCGAGATGGCCCGCGAGCTGATCGCGTTCCGCCAGAACGAGGTCGGCACGAAGGCCGACCGTGCCGGCTCGCTGGCCTCACAGGCCCAGAGTTCGCTGCGGGACGCGGGCGAGGTGGTCCAGTCCAGCGCGGCCGCCACCCGGGCCTCGATCGCCGAGGTGGCCGGATCGGTCGCCGCCCGCCGTGCCGCGGGGCAGAACGAGACCGCCTCGCTCTTCGAGGCCCTCGCCGGCGCGGGCGTGCCCGGCCCGATCGCCGAGAACGCCCGCTCCGAGCGCGGCGCCGCCGCCGAATCCGCCGCGCTGGCCAACGAGTCTTTCCGGTCCGCGGCCGGCGCGCTCCGCTCAATCCGCGCCCGCGGCGAAGCGGCCGACCAGATCGCCGCCGCCGCCGCCCGCCTGGACCGGCTGGCCGGCGTCGAGCCGGAAGCCGCGCCCGAGCCGGACGGGTTCGACTATGAAGACGACATGGCGGAACCCGAGGGCGCGACCGACACCGCCCCGACGCTCGACGAACTGCTCGCCGACCTGCCCGAGGAGATGCGCGACATGGTCCGCGCCCAGATCGGGTCCCAGTTGGAGATGTTCCAGACCAGCGACGATCCCGACTTCCTCCGGGCCGCGCTGACGCAGCTCGACGAGCAGGCCGCGGCGTTGCCCGCCGAGTTCGCCGCGGGCGTCGAGTATGTCCGCCAGATCATCCAGCGCCGCCTCGACGAGCTGGAGGGCTGACGCTGATCCACCACGACCAGGGTTCCGGCACGACGATGACCGCAGACCAGGCCTCCCAGACCGTCGAAACCCCGGGCCTGCCCGAGCTGCCCGAGGCGCGCCAGCACTTGGTCGGCCCGGCCGCCCCGGTGCCGGCCCGGGTGATCGCCACGCGGGTCTGCACCGCCTCGCGCAAGGCGGGCGGGTTCGTGCGGCACATCGAGATCGATGTCTCCGGCACCCCGCTGGAGGGTGCGTGGCGCGCCGGCCAGTCCTTCGGCGTCGTCCCGCCCGGCACGGACGACAAGGGCAGGCCCCACAAGCTCCGCCTGTACTCCATCGCCGCCCCCACCGGCGGCGAGACCGGCGACGGCACCATCCTCTCCACCACCGTCAAACGCACCATCGAGGAGCACTGGGACCATCACCGGCTCTTCCTGGGCGTGTGTTCCAACTATCTCTGCGACCTGCACGAGGGCGACACCGTCCATCTGACCGGCCCGGCCGGCAAGCGGTTCCTGCTGCCCGCCGACCACGACAAGCACGATTACCTGTTCATCGCCACCGGCACCGGCATCGCGCCCTTCCGCGGGATGCTGCTGGACCTGGCCCGCTCCGGCTTCCAGGGCCGGGCCACGCTGGTGATGGGCACGCCCTACCGCACCGACCTGCTCTACGACGCCGAACTGCGGGAACTCGCCCGCGAGCACCCCTGGTTCACCTACCGCACGGCCGTCTCCCGCGAGATCACCGAGGATCAGCCCCGCCCCATGTATGTCCAGGACCGCATCGAGGCCGACGCCACCGCCATGCGCGCCCTGCTCGGTTCCGAGCGGACCCTGGTCTACATCTGCGGCATCGCCGGGATGGAGATCGGCGTCCTGCGCACCCTGTGGACCATGCTCCCCCCCGAGCACCGCGCCCAGTACCTCGGCGTCTCGGACGATGTCCCCTCCGACCCCGCCCTCTGGGACCGGCGCATGATCCCCCGCCAGATCAAACCCACCAAGCGCGTGTTCATGGAGGTCTACTGACCCCCCCACCGCCCCGGGCGTTTGACCGGAGCGGAACGGATCGATAGTTTTCATCCCCCGGCCACCACCCAGCCACCAGCCCGGGATGACCCAGCCGGACCAGGAGCCAGACCGTGCCCCAAGCCCTTTCCCGACTTTCCGCCGCTTTCCTGATGGGTCTTGCCCTCGCCCTGCCGGTCTCGGGCGCTCCGGCCCAGGTCCGCGCCGAGCTCCCGGTCTCCGTGACCGAGGCCGCCTCGATCGGCGCGTCCGAGCGGACGCAGATCGACCAGTACATCGCCCAGATCACCGCCGCCGTGAACGGCACGGACGCGGAAGCGATCACCCGGGCACGGCGTGATCTGGTGACCCCGCTGACCGGAAGAGCCCCGTCGGTGTCCTTCCGTCAGGCGTACGCCCAGGCCTCGTCCGCGCTGATGGGCGCGATGCTGGCCTCGGAGGATCCGGCGGCCCGGATCGCCGGGCTTCGTCTGGCCGGGCACCTGGGCACGGGCGAGGCCACGACCATCCTCCGCAACGCATTGAAGGACTCCGACGCGGGCGTGCGCCTGTTCGCCGCGGTCCAGGCCCGCCGGGTGTTCGAGGTGACGGCCACCGCCGGCGCGGCCGTCACCGAGCCGCAGCTCGGCCAGCTCATCGACGCCCTGGGCGAATCGGTCAACGCCGAATCGCCCCAGCCCCATGTCCAGGCCGTGATCCGCGCCCTGGGCGCCGGCTCGACCGTGCGCTCGCGCGACCTCAGCGCGACCCGCTCCCGGTCGCTGGCGGCCCTGTCCCGCGTCGCCTCGGCCCGCGTGCGGGCGATGGGTCCGCAGAACTTCGTCACGGACGAGAACACCATCCTCGAGGCCGCCACGCTGGCCACCCGCTCGCTCAGCGAGGCGGGCGTGGCGATGACCGACGAGGCGGCCAAGGCCGCGGCCGAGTTCGGCGGCGACATGCTCTCCATGACCCTGCGCCGCCAGACCCAGAACCTGATGGGCACGGAGATCGACGCCGACCTCCGCCTGCTCAACGCCGGGGAATCGCTGATCTACTTCGCCCGGCGCCGTCAGGTGGAGAACGCCCGCGGCAACGCCGCCGGCGTGCCCCAGACCGCGCTGGCCAACCTGCTGTCCACCCGCGACCGCGGCTTCCGCAACGAGCTGGTCCGCCTGATCGGGCCGGGGTCGGACTTCCTCCGCCAGTTCGGCCTGCCGGACGCCCGTTTCGTGAACTGACCCCCTCCCCCCTTCCACGGCATTTTCGCGTCCGCCGCCCCCGGAACGCCCCCCGATCCGTCTCTGGGCGGTAAGGTGTGTGCATGTTCCGACTCCTCCTGCCCGTGCTCCTGCTGCTGGCCCTGGTCGGGGCCAGCGTGCTGTCCGACCGACCCCTGCCCCGGGCCGACTTCGTCTTCATCAACAGCGGCGATGTGAACACGCTGGACCCCCAGCGGATGAGCTGGATGCCCGACCTGCGCGTGGCCCGCACCCTGTACGAGGGACTGGTCAAGAACGATGTGCTGCGCGACGATTTCGGCATTGTCCCGGCCGTGGCGGAATCCTGGGAACTCTCGGAGGACGCCCGCACCTACACCTTCCGCCTGCGAGATGACGCCCGCTGGTCCAACGGCTCGCCCGTCACGGCGGAGGACTTCCGGTTCTCCTGGCGTCGGGCCATGCTGCCGGATCTGGCCAGCGACTATGTCGGCATGTTCATGCTCATCGAGGGGGCGCAGGCCTTCTACGACTGGCGGGAGCGGGCGCTCAACGGGTTCGGCGAGCGGTCGTTCGCCGGCTCGGCCGAGCGGGCCGGGGCCGCCGACGCCCTCTGGGAGGAGACCAAGCACCGCTTCAACGAGATGGTCGGCGTGACCGCGCCCGACCCGCACACGCTGGTCGTGCGCCTGGAACGCCCCATCCCCTACTTCCTGGACCTGTGCGCCTTCGCGGTCTTCGCGCCCGTCTACGGCCCGCTGGTCGAGCAGTACGAGCGCCCCGACCCCGTCACCGCACGCCTGATGCGCCGGCCCGGGTGGACCAAGCCGGGCGTGCTGATCTCCAACGGGCCGTTCGAGCTCAAACGCTGGCGGTTCAAGCGGGACATGCGACTGGAGGCCAACCCGCACTGGTGGGACCACGACTCGCTCGCCATTGATTCGATCGACATCCTCTCGGTCAACGACCCCAACGCGGTCATCCTCGCCTTCCAGACCGGGGCGGTGGACTGGGTTTCCGATGTGGTCGCCGGCTATCGCGGCGACATGCTGGCCGACAAGATGGCCTTCTACCGCGAGCACGAGGCCGAGGTGGTCCGGCTCCAGGCCGAGGGGCTGGACCGCTATGAGATCGACCGGCGCCTGCCCGACGACCCGCGCAAGCATATCAAGTCCACCCCGGCCTTCGGCACCTACTTCTACAACTTCAACACCAAGCCCCTGCTGCCGGACGGGCGACCCAACCCGTTCCACGACGCCCGCGTGCGCCGGGCCTTCGCCATGTGCGTGGACAAGAAAGCGATCGTCGACGAGGTCCGACGCCTGGGCGAGGCGGTGGCCGACACCCTGATCCCCCCCGGCTCCGTCGGCGGCTACGAAAGCCCCAAGGGTCTCAAGAACATCGGCGACGCCCGCAACGAGACCGAGCGGCAGGCCATCATCGCCGAGGCCCGTGCCCTGCTGGCGGAAGCCAACTTTCCCCCCGGCTTCGTGGTCGAGCTGCTCTTCAACAAGGACAGCGGCCACGACCTGATCGGCCAGGCCATCGCCAAGAACTGGCAGGAACACCTCGGCGTGCAGACCCGGCTCTCCCAGAAGGAGCTGAAAATCTTCCGGGAAGACCTCAAGAACCGCCAGTTCATGACCACACGGGCCGGCTGGTACGGCGACTACGGCGACCCCACCACCTTCCTGGACATCAACCACTCCCAGGACGGCAACAACGACCGGGCGTACAACAACCCGGCCTACGACGCGCTCCTGGCCGACGCCGCCGTTGAACGCGACCCCGCCAAACGCATGGCCATCCTGGGCGAGGCCGAGCGCATCCTGGTCGAGGAGGATCTGCCGCTGATCCCGATCTTCTTCTACTCGAATGTCCGCCTGTTCGACTCGGCGCGCGTGGCCGGGCTGACCCCGCACCCGCGCTCCAAGGAAAACCTGTTCCTGATCGACATGCTCGGCGACGGCAAGGGGCCGGACCTGCCCCTGCCCATGCGCCCCGCCCTCCCCGCCCCGTCCAACCCCGCCTCCCCCACGCCAGAACCCCAGCCGGAGGCGGCCCCGTGACCACGCTCATCCTCCGCCGCCTGCTCCAGTTGCCGCTGATCCTGCTGGTGATCTACACCCTCACGCTGGGCCTGGCCTGGCTGGTGCCCGGCAACCCGCTCGAGAACCCCGACCGGCGCCCCAAGCCGGAGGTGATCGAGCAGATGAACAAGCAGTACAACCTCGACTCGTTCCCCCGGTTCTATGTGTCCTACCTGCGGAGCGCGACGGGGCTTGCGTGGCTGTCCGACGCCGCGTCGGGGCGCATCGCCCGCGAGCGGGAACTGGCGGCGGCCTCCGGCCTGCCCGCCCCCCATCGCCCGATCTTCGACCTCGGCCCGTCGCTGGAGTACGACGACTGGACCGTCAACGAGATCGTCTCGGGCGCGCTGCCGATCTCGGTCACGCTCGGCGCGGCGGCCATCCTCATCGCACTGGTCATCGGCGTGACGGCCGGCGTGGTCGGCGCGGTCAAACCAAACTCGCCGGCCGACCTGGCCACGCTCGTCGTCTCGCTGATCGGGATCAGCCTGCCCAGCTTCGTGATCGGCACGGTGCTGCTGCTGGTCTTCGCGCTGATCCTGGGCCTGTTCCCCATCGCCGAGTGGGGCACGCCGCGGAGCATCGTGCTGCCCGCCGTCACGCTGAGCCTGCCCTTCGCGGCCTACATCGCCCGCCTGACCCGCATGGGCATGATCGACGCGCTGAGCGCGGACTACATCCGCACCGCCCGGGCCAAGGGCGCGGCCGAGCTCTCCGTCCTGCTCAAGCACGCCCTGAAGAACGCCTTCCTCCCGGTGCTGAGTTTCCTCGGCCCCGCCGCGGCCCTGGCCATGACCGGCTCGTTCATCGTCGAGCGGGTCTTCACGGTGCCGGGCATGGGCCAGCACTTCGTCAACGGGGTGCAGAACAAGGACCTGTTCCTCATCATGGGCGTGGTGCTGATCTTCGCGACCATGCTCATCCTGTTCAATCTGGCCGTCGATGTGCTCTACCGTTGGGTGGACCCGAGGATCGAATCATGAACCACGCCCGCGTCGTCGCGCTCTCCATCGCTATCGCCGCCCTTGGGCTGTCCGCCTGCGGCAACTCCTACGACAAACGCCGCGCTCTGGTTGACGCGGAGTGGGTCGTCACCGACGCCCGCACCGCCGAGATCAACTCGGAATACGGCCAACGCACGCGCCAGGCCACCACCCCCGACGAACGGAACGCCGCCGCCAAGTGGCGGGCGGACGAGCTGGCCAAGAACTTCGCCGACCACGACGCCCGAGTCGCGGCCCGCCTCGCCAAAGAAAAGTGATCTTTCCGAGTCCTCTTTCCGAGTCCCCGGTGGCACAGGCGTCCCGCCTGTGCGGAACTCAAGACACCGGCGGGACGCCTGTGCCACCACAAGAAAGAAGACCCGGCTCGGCGAGCCGGGCCACCAAGGGAGAAACTTCTCAAAGGATTCCGCGATGAGAACCCTGGTCCTGACCATCCTGTTGCTGAGTGCGTCACTGTCAGGCTGCGTCAGCAGCGACGCCAAACGCCAGGCCGCGTTCGATTCCAACAATGCCCGGATGGATCAGGAAACCGCCCGGATCAGGGCCGAGTTCGAGGCACGCCGCGCGGCCGCCACGACGGACGAAGAACTCGATGCCGCCTTCGAGTGGCACCGCGACGCCGCCAGCGCCGCCGTCAGCAGGTATCTGCAAGAGAGCAGCCGGATCCTGCGCGAGGTGCGGTGATACGGATTCCAGTTGATTTCCGGGCGTGGCCGGATCGACAAGCCGCGACTGCAAGGGAGCGGCCACGGTTGCCTCCGTAGCGAAGTATGCCGCTTGATCGGTCGTTGCCGATCGTCCGGCATCAGGTCGTCGCTTGGCGGTCTCGGCCGCTCCCTTGCAGTCGCGGCTTGTACTGGCTCCGGCTGTTGATCCGAATCACGCCTGATTTTCGAGGCGAGCCAGCCTCACTCCACCAGCTCGAAGCTCGCCCCGTCCAGCACGCCGCAGGTGATGAAGTCGTCCACGGAGAACCGGCCCGCGGTCTGACCCGGGGCGGTGGGGGTCAGGTGGATCGACAGGCCGTTGGCGGCCCCCACTACCACGACATTCTCCGGCTTGAGCACGGCGCGGACCATGCCCTGCACGCGCCGGGGGCGTCCGAAGCACGGCTCGACGAACCGCCCGCCCGCGCCGCACACATCCAGACGCTTGGCGGCCGCCCGGACAATCCCGATCACCGGGCCGCCGACCCGCCCCTCGAACGCCGACAGGTCGTCCCCGTGCGGGCGGAGCTGGATGCGGTAATCAGTGTTGGGGATGGTCAGCACCACGCTGGCGGGCTGGGTGGCGGTGGCCGGACGGACCTCGGCCAGCGTGCCGCGGGTCAGGGTCGGGTCGAGCTTGGTGGTCGGGGCGGGGTCGAGCATGGGGCAAGGATAGTCGGCAGGCTGCGGAGCGGGTGCATCCGATGGGCCTCGGAGCGGAGGGCATCCTGCCCTCCGTTCGGGCGCAGCCCGAAGCTGATATCAGGCTCGGCCCTGCGGGCCGACGGGGGGCAGGATGCCCCCCGCTCCGAGAACCGTGCGCTCACCCTGCTGCAAAAAGTTCCACAGCATCGCCGGGCCTTCCGGGGTCATGAAACTCTCCGGGTGGAACTGCACGCCCTCCAGCGGCTGCTTGTTGCCCCCCCCCCACTCCCGGCGCAGGCCCATGACCACCTCGGTTTCCACGCCGTTGATGACATCCGTACACCACGCCGAGACGACCCATCGGTCGCCGTTGGCGTCCGGGGCGCTGGGGATGGTCTCCCGGGCGACGACCAGCGAGTGGTAGCGGGCCACCGTCGTGGGGCTTGCGATGCCGGCGTAGATCCCCCGCCCGTCGTGGTGGACCAAGCTGGTCTTGCCGTGCATGAGAACGGGGTGGCGCCCGACGGTCATGCCGTGCAGGTCGGCCATGCACTGGTGCCCCAGGCAGACCCCCAGGATGGGAATCCGCCCGGCGTACCGCCGGATGACCTCGCTGGAGATCCCCGCCTCCTTCGGCGTGCAGGGGCCGGGGGAGATCAGGATGTGGCTCGGCCCCTGCCCCCCATCCATGTTCTCAATGGCCGCCGGGTCGATCTCGTCGTTGCGGACCACCACCAGATCCCGCCCCGGCTCCAGGGAGCGGTCCATCTCCCCCAGCCGCTGGACCAGGTTCCAGGTGAAACTGTCGTAGTTGTCGATGAGGAGGATCACGGGTCAAGGGTAGTCGGAATCCCCTTCGGATACGATGCCCGCTCGGAGGACCGCCTTGCCCGGCATCGGTTTGCTCATCCTGTTGCTGTCCCTGCCGGCCCTGGCGACCATCATCACCTTCAAAAGAGTTTCCGATCTGTTCGAGCGACGCATCCGAGCGGGAAGCTGCCCCGAGTGCGGCTACGACCGGGCCGGATTGCCCGGCCCGGATGCTCCATGCCCCGAATGCGGCGTCATCCCACCCTCCTGCCCGCCGCCATCATCCGATCCGAGTGAACTGGTCAGACGCCTCTTTGGAATCCCGCTGGCGTTGAACGGCGTGGCCGTGCTCCCGGGCATACTCGGGTTGCCGCTCTCGCATCCAGACTCGCCACGGTTCCTTGCGGTCCTGATCTCGGTCGCATTCGTCACGGCCATCGGCTCGGGCCTGATCGCGTGGTCATTGCAGGGTTGGGTCCGGCAGCGGCTGATCCTCCGGATCAGACTGCCCGTGTGGGGCAGCCACGCGTGCTGCTTGTTCATCGCCTCGACCGCCCTTGCCAGGATGTCCGGCATGGACGAGTACTTCCAGTTTGTCGGCAGTCTGATGCTGATGCTGCCCATCGGGGCCGTCGTCAGCTTCGTCTCGCTCCCGATCGCGTTGGAAAGGGCACGGCGGCGCAGGCAAAGAGGACTTCTTCCCCCCTTGTGATGCGGGATCAGCCATTCAGAAGAGCCTCACGCGGCCTTCTTGCGCATCCAGGTGGTGCCCGCCACGCCGTCGCGCGTCACCAGGAACAGGTCCTTGGTGATCGGGTAGGGCAGACGGCTGAAGTCTTCCTCCACCCGCTCGCGCAGGCGGTCGACGAACCCGCCCGGCTCGCAGCTCATGGCGATGAACATGTCGCGGGCCGGGGTGGCCACGAAGAAGTCCTTGCCCAGCTTGGCCCCGAGCCGGGTGTGCAGGTCGCCCAGCAGCAGGCGGGCGGCGTCGTAGCCGTCCTGCTCGGCGACGATGACCGCGCGGCCGCCCTCGGCCGAGTCGATCACCTGCATCTCCAGCTCCGGCGCGTACAGCTCCAGGTTCTCCCGCGCCAGGTCGTCGAGCTGCTCGACCGTGATGCCCCACTTGAGCACCTGCTCGGTGGTGATGCTCACCGTCATGTGCGGCATGTCCAGCACGAAGACCACCACCGTCTCGTTCACGAAGGGCACATGGGCCACCAGGTCCCGCGAGAGGTGCTGGAAGATCGATTCCGGCTGGATGCGGGGCATGACCCTGGCCCTGGCCATCTCGAACGGGGTGTCGCCCACATCCATCGTCTCGCCGGTGAACAGCTGGTCGAGGAAGTGCTCGACGATATCGGTCCCGCGGTCCGGCTCGTGGGCGACCATCCTGAAGAGGTTCTCCAGGTCCAGCCGGCGCCCGTTGACGAGCAGCTCCCGGGGGCCGACCCGGTCGATGCGGTAGCCCGGCTGCATCCGCTGGATGAGCCTGGCGACCTGTTCGGCGAACGCTTCGGGTTCCATGGGCATCGATCCCATCCCTGTCCTCCCAGACGGGCATCGGGCGGTGTGCCGGTGCCGTGCGGGGGCATCGGCGAATCCGGCGGGTTCCTGACGCTCGGCCCCTCCGGATGAGCGGGTGCGGGGGTGTTGGAGGCCGCCGCCGCCGCCTGGTGGGGATGCTCGGGTCCGCGAACAGTCCGGGCCAACAAAATACCCCCTATTCAGGGGGCTTGTGCCCGGCGCGGTCCGGTTTGGCAGCGTGGACGGGACAGGCTAGAATCCCGGCCACAACCTCGATGGCGTTTCGGGACGCGCTGTGCGTCCGGATCGGCCCAGGGGACGCGTTATCCGGAGACGACCCAGTGACCGAACAGGAAATCGAATCGAAGGTGATCGAGATCGTCGCCGAGCAGATGGGCGCCGACAAGGCCAAGATCACCCGCGACACCCACTTTGTCGACGACCTCAACGCCGACTCGCTGGACACCGTCGAGCTGGTCATGGAGTTCGAGGACGAGTTCGAGACCTCCATCCCGGACGAGCAGGCCGAGAAGATCCAGACCGTGGGTCAGGCCATCGACTTCATCAAGCAGGCGCAGGGCGTCGAATAACCCCCCGCTCCCGACCCCCTCCTCCCCTCCCTCGCGCCCCCCGCCCCCCGCCCCGGAGCCTGAGCCATCATGAGCCACCCGAACGGACGACGGGTCGTCATCACCGGCTACGGCGCGCTGACCGACCTGGGCAACTCCGCCCCGGCGACCTGGGAGGCCATGCGCGAGGGCCGGTCGGGCATCCGCCGCACCGATCTGCCCAACTTCGATGAGTTCGAGGGGTGGACCGTCCGCATCGCGGGGCAGGTCCGCGACTGGACCTGCGACTTCCTCGAGCACCGCGAGGCCAAGCGGATCGATCGCTGCACCCTGCTGGGCATGGGGGCGGCCGAGGAGGCCGCTAAGCACTCCGGCCTGGATTTCACCTCCGGCGACCCCACCCGGCGCGGCATCGTGATCGGGTCGGGCATCGGCGGCATCCAGACCATCGAGGACGGGGTGGTCATCCTGCACGGCAAAGGGCCGAGCCGCCTGTCGCCCTTCACCGTGCCGCGTCTGATGGTCAACGCCGTCACGGGCAACATCTCGATCCGGTTCAACCTGCAAGGCCCGGCCTCGGCCCACGCCACGGCCTGCGCCTCGTCCGGCCACGCCATCGGCGACGCGATGGGCTACATCCGGCGCGGGCAGGCCGATGTGATGATCGTCGGCGGGGCGGAGGCGGCCGTCACACCCCTGTGCATCGGCGCGTTCATGGTCATGCGGGCCTTGTCCACACGCAACGATGAGCCGGAGAAGGCCAGCCGCCCGTTCGATGTGGACCGGGACGGGTTCATCCTGGCCGAGGGCGCGGCCATGTTCGTGCTCGAGTCCGAGGAGCACGCCAGGGCGCGCGGCGCGAACATCCTGGGCGAGCTGGTCGGCTTCGGCAACTCCTCGGACGCGGGGCACATCACCGCCCCGGACGCCGAGGGACGCGGCGCGGGCAACGCCATGAAGTGGGCCTTGATCGACGCCGGGCTGAACACCGACCAGATCGACTACATCAACGCCCACGGCACCTCGACCCCGCTGGGCGACAAGGCAGAGGTGGCCGCGGTCAAAAATGTCTTCGGCGACCGGGCCAAGCCCGGCAATGGACTCGTGATGTCCTCGACCAAGTCCATCCACGGGCACACGCTGGGCGCGTCCGGCGCGGTCGAGATGATCGCCTGCCTGCACGCCATCAACGATTCGGTGGTGGCCCCCACCATCAACCTGGACACCATCGACCCCGAGTGCGACGGCATCGACCTGGTGCCCAACGCCGCACGCCGGATGCCCGTCCGCTACGCCATGAACAACACCTTCGGCTTCGGCGGGCACAATGTCACGCTGATCTGCGGCAAGTACGACGGCTGACCTGGTAGGTCGGCACTCCGTGCCGACTCCCCACTCCCCTGGTCGCCCAGCTCGGGGGGGGGCGAGCCGGGTCTTGGTAGGTCGGCACTCCGTGCCGACTCTTTTCTTCAATCCCGGCACGGAGTGCCGGTCTCCCCGGTGGCACGGGCGTCCCGCCATAAAGGAAGAAGACCCGGCTCGGCGAGCCTGGCCACCAGGACGAAGAGTCGGCACGGAGTGCCGACCTACCCCGTCCGGCACGCCGGTTGCGGGGAGCTTTGGCGGCACAGGCGTCCCGCCTGTGCATCCTCAAGAGTTCGCCCCGAACGCCAGTGAGGGGATGGTCCCCGCACAGGCGGGACGCCCGTGCCGCCAAAGGCCGGAGTCCCGCGCAGAAACGGCCGATGGAGCATGGATGAACGCCGAGTTTGGAACGATCATGCGCTTGCAGGTGCCGCTGGTGGTGGTGCTGGGCGAGCGCCGGATGCGCGTGGGCGAGGTGCGGGACTTCGTGCCCGGCACCATCGTGGAACTACCCAAGCCGGCCGACGCGGACCTGGAGATCCGGATCAACAACCGGAGCATCGGGCACGGGCGGGCGGTGAAGATCGGCGAGAACTTCGGCGTGCGCGTGACCTTCGTGGGCGACCCGGCCACCCGCATCCACGCGATGGCGGAGGAGCCTGGGCAGGAAGCCGGCGACGGGACAGACCCGCAAGACCTCGCGGCGGCGCTGCTGTCGGGGCAGTGAGGCGGATCAGCCGCCGCCAGAACGGACATCCGTGGGGCCACCGCGAGGCTCGGGCGGGGGCGGAGGCTCGGGGATGGCGGCCCGTTCGGCCATCGCATCATCCAGAATGGCCTGGAGATCCTGCACCTTCTGGGCGGTTTCGTCGTTCACCGTCTGCGGGTTGCGGGTGAGCGACCATGCCAGGACGCCGCCGGCAGCGATGAGAAGCACCGCGGCCAGGATCAGACGCTTGCGGGACTCTGCTTGATCCGACATGATGGTTTACTGCTTCCCTGCAATAAAGTCGCGGCCCTTGATACCCAGGCGCGTCGCCCAGAGATATCCCCAGTCGCCGTACTTCCAGTCAAAGCCCTGAACTTCCGAATACATGAGATGGCGCATCCCGACCGGGCTCGGCGACCAAGGGCCGGCGGGCAGACCCAGGCCATTGAAGTTTCGCTCGCCGGGCATGTATGACATCTGGTCGGTGTCATTGATGATCTGGGTCGTTGACACGCTTCTCGCGCTCCCGTCGATCAGGGCGACCTGAGGCTTGGCTCCCGGCTGATTGAACTGGAGCGGAACCTGTCCGGCAAAGTCCTTGTTCTCGAAAAGAAGGACTTTCTCCGCGGTGTAGGCCACTGCGGACATCTTGTGCCGCTTGAAGAAGAAACGGTTCGCGGCGTTCGCAAGAGGTCGCATCGCGTTATCAAACCGGGCCTCGTCCTGCCAGAACACCGGAGGGTACCAGTAGCTGGTCGGGAAGATCCACTCGATGTTGGTTTGGGCGTTTGAATCCGTATTGTCGAGCAACCAGCGAGCCAGCGCGGTGTCACCCGGAGCGACGATGGTTTTGAGACGGGAAAGCTCAACAGCTTCCGCATAGTTCGTGTGGGCCATCCAGTGGAACCCATAGGGTTCCGACTCCATGTTCGGCATTCCTCCTTGGTATGCCTGGTAAACCCAGCCCTGCTGGCACTCGCGTTTTGGTATCCAAACCCAGGCATAGTTGGTTCCGCACCGCGGCGAGGGGGAGAAGGGGTTGACCATGTCGTCCCGGTTTTCTCCGGCATAGAACTGGAAGATGAGCGCGTTCTGGCGGAGGTTGGAGAGACTGACCGCCAGTTGCGCGGACTTGCGGGCCTTGCCGATGGCGGGCAGCAGGATGCCGATCAGCAGCGCGATGATGGCGATGACGACCAGCAGTTCGATGAGGGTGAACGCACGGTTGGGGCCACGACGCATGGGACCGCTCCTCTTTCTTCGACCCGACACCATCCCCCCCGCGGCACAACGCCGCATCAGACCCGGGGAGGGTCGGGTTCCGCACAGACTTGTCCGCCGGCTTGAGACCCGCCCCGGAACCGGGGCCCGTCGGAACAAGATCCAGCCTACCACAAACTTGACGGCCGTGCAACAGCACCGAGCAGAAACCCGACGCCCTCCCTCCCCCTCGGGCGGGGGGTGTTCTTCCCAAAGAACGCTCCCGGTGGCACGGCTCGCCGAGCCGTGTCTTCCCTCCACGCCCACGATCCCGCTTGATTTCCGGACGGAATCCGGCGGTCGCCGAGCCGATACCCGCCGTAACCGCAAGAGAATGGGCTTCCGGCTCGCTGGTGTTTGCGGGCCTCGGCGGGCATGTGCGTCGCTCGGCCGCTCCCTTGCAGTCGCGGCTTGTCGATCGGTCCACGCCCACGATGAGCCCCCCTCCCTGGAAGACCATCCCCTCACTTGCGTTCGGGGCGAACTGGCGGGCACCGGAATCGGCACGGAGTGCCGACCTACCTAGGTTGCCCCGGGTAGGGGGAGGCCCTTCAATGCCCGACCAATCCTGAACCTCCGAAGGAGCGTCCATGTCCGAATCCCGCCTGTTCACCTCCGAATCCGTCTCCATGGGCCACCCGGACAAGGTGTCCGACCAGATCTCGGACGCCATCCTGGACGCGATCCTGGCCGACGACCCCCACGCCCGGGTGGCCTGCGAGACGCTGGTGGCCACGGGGCTGGTGGTGGTGGCCGGGGAGGTGACCACCACCACCTATGTGGATATCCCCGAGGTGGTCCGCCGGACCATCCGCGAGATCGGCTACACCTCGGGCGACATGCGGTTCGACTCGGAGAGCTGTGCCGTGATGGTGGCGCTCAACAAGCAAAGCCCGGACATCGCCCAGGGCGTGGACAAGGAGGGGGCGGGCGACCAGGGCATGATGTTCGGCTTCGCCTGCCGCGAGACGGAGGAGCTGATGCCCCTGCCGATCATGCTCAGCCACAAGCTGGTTCGCCAGCAGGCCCATGTGCGGCGGGAGGGCGACATCCCCGGGCTGCGTCCGGACGCCAAGAGCCAGGTGACGGTCGAGTACGACGGCGACAAGCCCGTGCGCGTGGACACCGTGGTGCTCTCCACCCAGCACGACGCCTCGTGGAACGAGAAGCAGGGCGAGCTGAAGAAGCAGGTGATCGACAAGATCATCAGGCCGATCCTCGGTTCGTGGTGGAACCCCGGAATCACCGTGCATGTGAACCCCACCGGGCGGTTCGAGATCGGCGGGCCGCACGGCGACAGCGGGCTGACCGGACGGAAGATCATCGTGGACACCTACGGCGGCCGGGGTCGCCACGGCGGCGGCGCGTTCTCGGGCAAGGACCCGACCAAGGTGGACCGCTCCGCGGCGTACATGGCCCGGTACATCGCCAAGAACATCGTGGCGGCCGAGCTGGCCGACCAGTGCGAGGTGCAGCTCTCCTACGCCATCGGCGTGGCCGAGCCGACCAGCGTGCTGATCGACACCTTCGGCACCGGCAAGGTCAGCGAGGCGAAACTTTCCGCGGCGGTCCGCGAGGTCTTCCCGCTCCGCCCGCGTGAGATCATCGAGACGCTGGGGCTGCGCCGACCGATCTTCTCCCCCACCGCCCGGCACGGGCACTTCGGGCGCAACCCCGGCGAGGTGGCGTACACCAAGCAGGACGGGACAACCGTGAAGAACCCCGGATTCACCTGGGAGAAGACCGACAAGGCCGCCGCGCTGCGGACGGCGGTGGGCGGCGCGGTTCACGCAGGGGCATAAAGACCCCGTTCGACGATGTACCTCTGAACGCCCGGATCGAGGGGCTCGATCCGAGCGTTTCTTCGCGCCGGATCGGCCAGGGCGGCGCGGATGTCGGTGGACGCGCCGATGACCGTTTCGGTGCGCACCAGGCGGGACATCCAGTGATCCAGGTCGGCGTCGGTCCATGTGCCGGTGGATGCGAGTTCGGCCCGCAGCGTACACGCATCAGGGCCGCCGGGGCGGAGCATCACCAGGGCGTCCCGCCAGAACTCGTGATAGCGATACCAGCGGTGCATCGAGAGGGCCTGATCCGTGCCGATGAGGAAGGCGCGGTCCCGTGCGCCGAAGGCCTGGCGGGCGATGGACCAGGTGTCGGCCCAGTAGCTGGGCTGGTCGGGGTTGAGGGCGGCGTCCGCCATTTCCTGCTCCCAGATCCACCAGCGGCGTGCGGGCCGCAGGGCGATGCGCAGCATTTCGACGCGGTGGCGGTCGTCGGCGGGGTTCACCTGTTTGTGGGGGGATCGGGCAGCGGGGACGAACACGACCCACGGGGCGCGTCCGGGCCAGCGAGCGGCGGCCGCGGCGAAGGGCAGCGCGGCGTGGGCCAGGTGCGGGGGGTCGAAGGAGCCGCCGAAGAACAGGATCGGATCGACATCCGCCACGCATCCTGGCAGCGGGAGGGGGCTGGTGACCCGCTCGACGGGATGAGGGGGATGGGGGGGGGACGCCATGTCTCATTCTCCCCGGTCGGGGGCGGTCCGGGTGGTGCGCGGGCGGAAAGGGGACTACGATCGCGGCGGAAACCTGCCGGCCCCATCGTCTAGCCTGGTTAGGACGTTAGGTTTTCATCCTAAAAACACGGGTTCGAATCCCGTTGGGGTCATTGGCCGCACCGATTCTTGGGATCGGTGCGGCTGTTTTTGGGGGCGGGGAGACGGGGGGCGGCGGATTCAGAATGAGATCGGAATCACGCCGCGTTCAGGGGGATGTCATCCCGGTGATGGAACATATTGGAAGTGATGGACGGGCCTTCGGGAACACCGCGGCGGAGCGGTTTGAAGAAGGCGGGCGTCCGAACGGAAGGAGACACGCCATGAATCGCGACACGCTGATCGGCAACTGGAAGGAGATCAAGGGCAAAGCGAAGGAGCGCTGGGGCAAGCTGACCAATGACGACCTCGATGTGATCGAGGGCAAGGCCGAGCAGCTGGCCGGCAAGATCCAGCAGCGCTACGGCAAGTCGAAAGACGAGGCCGAGCGCGAGGTGGACGAGTTCTGCCGGGCCTGCCGCTGACCGATTCGGCGGATCCGAAGGGAGCCGACACACCGCTGACCTCTGCGATGCGGCCATGTGCCGCGTTGCGAGCGCCGCCCGGGCACCCCCCCGCCCGGGCGGCATTTTTGTCCTTGGGTTTCGGGTGTGATTGGTGTGCCCCTTCTCGCACTGCGGAGGGTGATAAGAGTCCTGATTCTTCCATGACCCCTCCGGGGTCAAGCCGTCGAAGTCGGCGACTTTCCACGGGTTGCGCTTCGCTTCACCCGTGGCAACAAACGCTCGCCCCTTCGGGGCGTTTTCGGAACCTGATGCCCGAGATGGAAGCGTGATTCGGATTTACTCATCCGGCTCAGTGAGGCGGAGGGTGGTTTCGATGTCCGCGGTTTTTTCGGAGAAGAAGCGGACGGTGATCTCCGTGCCGGCGTCGGCGCGAACGAAGAAACGGTGGATGACCGAACCCCGGCCGGGCACGCCGGAGTCGAGGCGCACGCGGGCCGGCTCGAAGCGGGTTTCGTCGAGGGCGTGGTCGGACCAGCCTGCGAGCGATCCGGAGGCGATGACCTCGGCGCCTTCGAGGGTGAGCAGATCGGCGCGGCCGATGCCCGCGGCGCGCATGCGGGCCGTGCGGGTGGGGATGATCTTCTCGTTGCGGATCTCGACCGTGACCTGCCAGAGGTCGCTCGAGAGACGCTTGGCCTCGGTGCGGTCGAAGGACAGTTTGGGCATCTCGCCTGCGTGGTAGACGGTGAAAGCGAAGTTGCGGTGGGCCTCTTCCTCGAGCATGAAGGTGGGCGTGATGCGGCTGGACCACTTGTTCAGGCCGCCGACGAGAACCTTGCCGTGCTGGGGGTGTTCGACCTCGGTGTAGTCCTTGAACGACATGCCGAACTGGAGCTTGTCGCGGAACATCCACATCTGCTCGTCGCTGGGGCGATCGACGGCGCGTTGGAAGTACTTGCCGGCGGTCCAGAGTTCGTTGGTGAAGGCGATGACGCCGAGGTTCTCGCTGGCCCAGGTGGACTCGCCGCCGTGGACATTGTAGAGGTCGGCGTGGATGACGAGGTATCGGTAATAGGGCAGGAAGTTCTCGCCCTCGCGCCCGAGCTGGTCGTAGACGCGGAGATCCTCGCGTGGGTAGGCGCCGGTGCGGTGGGACGAGCCGGGGCCGCGGAGGATCATGCCGCCGGTGTTGTGGTAGGACTGGAAGGCGGCGATGTTGGGATGCGCGTGGCAGAACTCGCCGATGGCGCGGGCCTCGGGGGCGGAGAAGGGGAAGGCGCCCGCGCCGCGCTGGACATAATCGGGCTGCCAGTCGGCGGGCCAGTTGCGGTTCATGTCGTGGCCGTCGGTGCCGTCCTCGCCGGCGCGGCCGTCTCCGTCGGTGTCGAGACCTTCCTGACCGAGATAGGTCCAGTCGCCGAAATGCCCGTCGGGGACGCGCTCGAAGACGCGGGGGTCGAAGCGGTTGCGGACCCACTGGCCGCGGGGGTCGGCCTTCCACATCTGGGTGATGGAGCCGTCGCCGTCGAGGTCGTCGGCATCATCCTCGTCGATCAGGCCGTCGCGGTCGGAATCGAGGGGCATCTGGTTGCCGCGGCGGCTGTGCGGGGTGGAGGGTTTCTCCAACCACGCGGCGCGGGAATCGGGGTTGACGACGGGCATGATGTAGAAGGCGGAGTCGTCGAGGATCTCGGTGATGCGGTCGTTGTGGGCGTAGTAGGTGGCCAGGTACCAGATGGTGTAGAGGGAGATTTCGGAAGCCTGGACCTCGTTGGCGTGGATGGCGCCGTCGATCCACATGGCGGGCTTGGCGCGGTGGTCGGAACCCGGCGCGGTGACGACGGCCACGAGCAGGTCGCGCCCCTGCCCGGACTTGCCGATGGAACGGACCTTCACGATGTCCGGGTAGGCCCGGGCGAGGGCCTTCATGTGCGACTCGATCTCCTCGACGGTGTAGTAGCGGTTCCAGGCGATCTCGTGCCGGGAGTTGACATGCGGCGTGGCGAATGCCGGGGCGGCGCAGGTCACGGCGATCATCGTGAGCGGGAGCATGGGGTTCAACGGGCACCTCCGTCGGATTCGGTGAGACGGACATCGAAGCCGCGGTCGCCGAACTGGGCGGAGCGGACCTCGATGCGGATGTCCGAGCCGTCGTCGGCGAGCACGAGCCACTCGGCGCGGACGGAATCGCCCGAGCCTCCGAGCGAATCGGAGCGGACGAGGCGCGAGCCGGAGATGATCCGATCCGTGGGGATGGTCTGGTCCGGGTCCAGGGCGAAGACCAGCGGGTGCAGGCGGCGGGCCTTGACGCCGATGGCGGGGACCGTGGGCAGCAGGCCGGTGTTGCGGGCCGTCAGGCTGATCCGCCAGATGCCCGGGCCGACACGCTCGGCGACGGGCGCGTCGAACTCCAGAACGGGCATCCGTTCGAGCAGGCCCGCGACGAAGGCGGACTGGCGGTCTATCAGGGCGGGCACGGTCTCCTGGGGCGGGTTGATGCGCACGCCGGGCGCGAAGCCGCCGATCTCGACGGGGCCGAGCTGGGGATGGTCGAAGGGCTGCCAGCCGACGAAGCCCGCGCCGTCGCGTTCCTCGTCGATCCACGCGAGCCAGCGGGCGTCTTCCGTGTCGGGGGCAGGCTTCTTCGCCCGGGGTGAAGGCGTCTCGGGGGATGGGGATGGCTCGGCGGGCTGCTCGGGCTGTTCTGGTCGCGGGGCGTGGGGGTCGGGCTGGCCCTGGGCGAGGGCCATGACCCGTTGCTGAACATCCATCGGGGCATTGCGGACCATGTTGATGCGCTCGTTGCGTTGCTCGGGTGTCATCGCGTCCATCTCGGCGGTGATGGCCTCGCGCTGCTCGGGCGTTGCGTGGATGTAGTCGATGAGTTCCTGGGGCACGCCCCGCTCGGCGAGCGCGGCGCGGTCCGCCGCGATCAGAGCGTCCAGCGGGTTGGCGGCCGGCTCGGAGGTCGCGGGCTTGTCCGCAGCCGCATCGCCCTTGCCCGGTTCCGGGCGACGCCAGACCGGGGTGCCGAAGGCGTAGACACCCAGGTCGGCGTAGGCCCACTGGAGGAAGGAGCCGTCGCGGTCGGGACCATCTCCGGCCGCCTTGGTGACGCCCGTGGTCGCCTTGTAGAACTCGGAAATCTTCTCGTACCAGACCTTGTCGCCCTCTTCGATGCCGGAGGGCACCCGCCCCGGCGGCGGGAACCTGCCCGCGGGCGGCACGGCGGCGAGCGTGTCGTGCGGGCCGTACACCAGCACGGCGACGATGTTGTGCCGGGACTGTGCCCACTCCACGAGGGCGCGGGCCTCGGGGCGGGCGAGGGGGTAGAGGCCCGCGCCGTCGGTGTGCTCGGGCCAGTGGGTGGGGAAGTGCCGGTCGAGGTCGATGCCGCCGCCAGCCGAGCCGCCCCAGCCGTCCTCGTTGAAGGCCCCGTCGTTGTCGTTGTCGATCCCCTCGATGAGCAGGGCGTGGGTGGCCGACTCGCCCTCGGCGGGTTTCGGCTCGCGGAGCAGGCGGGGGTCGTCCGGGTCGATGATGTGGGTGGCCCGCAGGTTGTAGCGGGCCGCCTGGGGGTTGGCGACGGGGACGCGCATCATGGTGATGAGGCCGTCGGCGTTGAGGTCGTCGGCCGGGTCTTCGCCGTCGCGTCCGTCGCGGTCGGCGTCGAGCACCTGGGGGGCGCGCCCGGACTCGGCCCGGGGCAGGCCGCGGCTGTTCCAGCGGGCTTTGCCTTCGGGGTTGGCCACGGGCAGGATGTAGACGGTGCGGCCGGCGAGCAGGGCCGGATGGTCGGCGATGAGGCGGTCGGCCAGGGCCTGGGCGACGGCCGTGCAGATCTCGTGGTGGCCCTGAAGCCCGGCGACGATGAGCAGCGCGGGGCGCTGCTCGCGGGTCAGGCCCTGGGCGTCCGGGCCGGGTTCGCCGAGGGCGATGACCTCGATGGGCAGGCCCTGGGCGCTGGCGCCGATGCGGATGGTCTCCCTGGACGGGGCGGCGGCGGCAAGACCGGCGGCGACGAACAGCACGGCGCCGCAGCGGATCACGGCGGAGGGACGGACGGATCGGACGGGCGTTCTTCTCACGGCGGCATCCCCATCAACGGTTCAGCCCGGAACCGGGCGTGGAGCCAGAGCCTACCGCATTCCGACGGGACGGGATGCTTCGGATGACAGCGTTTGTGCGCCGTTTTGAGGACATCGGGGTGTTCCGCGTGGGCGGGGGATACGAAAACCCCCCCACCTCGCCTCCGTCGTTGCCGTGCGGGGCTTCGGTTCTCCCTTGGATCGGTCGCGGGTCAGGGCTTGGCGGAGTCCTTAACCTTGTCGGCGAACTTCTCGCGGACCTTCTCGACCTTGGGGAGGGCGACGGAGCGGACATAGCCGTTGCCGGGGTTGTGGCAGACATAGTCCTGGTGGTAGTCCTCGGCCGCGTGGAACTCGGTGAGGGGCTCCAGCGTGGTGACGATCCGGCCCTTGTAGACCTTCTGGTCGGTCAGGTCGGCGATGAAGGCCTCGGCGAGGGCTTTTTCCTCCGCGTTGCGGTAGAAGATCGCGCTGCGGTACTGCGTGCCGACATCCGCGCCCTGGCGGTTGAGGGTGGTCGGGTCGTGGGTGGCGAAGTGGACGCGGAGCAGGTCGGCGGAGGAGATGACCTTGGGGTTGTAGACGATCTTGACCACCTCGGCGTGGCCGGTGGTCCCCGTGCTGACGGCCTTGTAGGTGGGTTCGCCGCGGCCGCCGGCATAGCCGGAGATCACGGCGTGGACGCCCTTGAGTTCCTCGAAGACCGCCTCCACGCACCAGAAGCAGCCGCCGGCGAAGACGATCTCGTCCACCTCGGCGAGTTCGGCCAGCTTGTCGGACTCGGTGAACGCGAGGGACTCGCTGTTGAGGCAGTGGCGTTGGCCGGTGGGGCGGGGGCCGTCGTCGAAGACATGGCCGAGGTGGCCCTCGCAGCGGGCGCAGACGATCTCCGTGCGGACCATGCCGTGGGAGCGGTCCGGCTTTTCGATGATGTTCTCGTTGGCGACGGGCTGGAAGAAGCTGGGCCAGCCGGTGCCGGAGTTGAACTTGTGGTCGGAACTGAAGAGCGGCAGGGCGCAGCCCGCGCATGTGTAGACCCCGGTCTTCTTGTTGTCGAGCAGGGTGCCGCAGAAGGGGGCCTCGGTGCCCGCGTTGCGGAGGATGCGGTATTGCTCCGGGGTGAGGCGGGCCTTCCATTCGGCCTCGGTCAGCACGACGCGGGGCATGGGCAGGGGGTCGGTGAGCCGGCCCTCGGTGTTGAACACGCGGAGGAGGCGGGTGGCGGGCTGCGGGTTGGCGGCGGTGGTGGTCATGGCGGGTCCGGGGTCGGCGGTTCGCATCGCCAGGGCGATGGGCACGGTGAGGAGGAACGCGAGCAAGAGGAAGCCGAACAGGAATCGTTGCATCGCTGGCCTTTCCGGGGGGTGGGTGTGGCGGCACCTCTTTGTAGGCTCAGAACGAGGGGTGCGTGCGGACTATTCCCCGGCGACGGTGCGCCCCGGCGCGAAGAATCCGGGAATGGCCCTTGTTTCTGACGGCACGGATTGACCCACGGGCCATATTCAAGTAGGTTGGAGTGTCGGGGCGTTCGTCCCGAGGTCGATCCGGGCATTTGCAGATGAAGCATCAGATCCTGCACATCACGGCGCTGGCCGGGGCGGTGGGCCTCGGGGGCGTGGTCGCCCTTGCCACGAGCGGGAGCGGGCACAGCACGGAGCCAGCGGACCCGCTTGTTTCGGATCTGGAGAGCCGGTATTGGGAGGAGGTCGAGCCGATCCTGGCCGCGGCCTGCTTCGGGTGCCACGGGGCCGAGGCGGACAAGGGCGGCCTGCGGTTCGACACGATATGGTCGCTGGCCGATGCCCTGGACATGGGCGACAGTCTGTCGCTGGCCGCGGAGTTGATGCGGACCGGGCAGATGCCCCCCAAGGGCGAACCCGCGCCCAGCGCGGGCGAGATCGAGGTCGTGACGCGCTGGATCCGCGACGCCCTCGATTATGTGCCGGTGGACGGGACGGTGGACCCCGGGTGGTTCATCATCCACCGGCTGAACCGGACCGAGTACCGCAACACGCTGCGCGACCTGCTGGGGATCGACCCGGCGATGCACGACATCGCCGCGGGACTGCCGCAGGACGACACGGGGTACGGGTTCGACAACATCGCGGCGGTGCTGTCGATGTCGCCGCTCCAGATCGAGGGGTATCTGAACGCGGCGGAGCGGGCGCTGGAGATCGGGCTGGGGCCGGTGGTGATTGAGACCGACCGGGCCGTGCCGGTGCGCGGGCTGTCCGGCGGACAGCCCCACGACGCCGGCGGGCGGATGCTGCACTCGAACGGGGCGGTGCAGGGCGTCTTCGAGATTCCGGCGGAGGGCGAGTACGAGATCGCCGTCACCGCGTGGGGCCAGCGGGGAGGGGACGATCTGCCGAGGCTGAGCGTCCGGACGGATCGTCGGGAGGTCCGGGGTTTCTCGATCGAGGGCGTGACGGGCGAGCCGCAGACGGTGCGGGTGAAGGTCCGGTTGTTGCCCGGCCGGCGCCAGATCGCGGCCCACTTCACCAACGACTTTTATCAGCCCGGCGTGGCGGACCGGAACCTTGCGGTCGAGGCGATCACCGTGGCCGGCCCGCTGCCGGGGACGGTGGAACGCCCGGCGAAGCACGGGGAGGTGTTCTTTGTCGGGCCGGGGGACCGATCGCTCGGAGCGGGACGGGACGCGGCGGCGCTGGTGCTCGAACGGTTCGGCGGGCGGGCGTTCCGGCGGCCGCTGGAACGGGCGGAACTGGACGGGCTGCTGGCGCTGTACGGGTCGGCGCGGGAAGCGGGCGACACGCACGAGCAGGGCGTGCGTCTGGGCCTGACGGCCCTGCTCGTATCGCCGGAGTTTCTGTACCGGCGCGTGAACCACCCCTCGCCGGATGACCCCGCGAGCGTCTACACGCTCAGCGGGCCGGAGCTGGCGACGCGGCTGTCGTACTTCCTGTGGAGCAGCACGCCGGACGGGGAACTGCTCGCCCTGGCGCGGGCCGGCGCGTTGTCCGACGAGCGAACGCTCCGAGCGCAGGTCGGGCGGATGCTGGCGGACCCGAAGGCGGACGCGTTCATCGAGAACTTTTCGGGCCAGTGGCTGCACCTGCGGAACCTGGAGCGGCTGACGATCGACCAGACCAAGTATCCTGAATACACGGGCGAACTCCGCGAAGCGATGGTGACCGAGGCGACCATGTTCTTCGGCGATGTGGTGCGCCGTGACCGGTCCGTGATCGAGCTGATCGACAGCGGGCACACCTTCGTGAACGGGCCGCTGGCGGCGTTGTACGGTTTCGCCGACCTCGCGGACATGGGCAAGGACTTCCGGCGGGTGGAGCTGCCGGGAGGCTCGCCGCGGGGCGGGGTTCTGACGATGGGCGCGGTGCTGACGGTGACGAGCAACCCGACCCGGACCAGCCCGGTGAAGCGCGGGCTGTATGTGCTCGAGCAGATCCTGGGCACGCCGCCGCCGCCCCCGCCGCCGGAGATCCCGCCGCTGGAGCAGGCCGAGGTGAGCGGGGTGGAGCACGCCTCGCTGCGCGCGCAGCTGGCGGCCCATCTGACGGACATCAACTGCGCCGTGTGCCACAACCGCATGGACCCCCTGGGCTTGGCGATGGAGAACTTCGACGCGATCGGGAAGTGGCGGGATTCGGACGAATCCGGGCCGATCGACGCCTCGGGCACGCTGCCCGGGGGAGTGAGCTTCGTGGGTCCGGCGGAACTGAAGCGGATTTTGCTTGGCCGGGAGGAGCTTTTCGTCGAGAATCTGACGAGGAAGATCCTGACCTACGCCTTGGGCCGGGGCGTGGAACCCTTCGACCGGCCCACGGTGGCCCGCATCGTCGAGCACACCCGGGCGAACGACGACCGGATATCCGCGATCATCGAGGGCATCGTGCTGAGCGACGCCTTCCGAACTTGCAGGGGACTGAGCCGATGAACACGCCGCACGAAACACGCATCGCTCGGACCCCGGCCCTTTCCCGGCGCACCGTGCTCCGCGGCATGGGCGTGGCGATGGCCCTGCCCTGGCTGGAGGCGATGGCCGGTGGGAGCAAGGCCATGGCCGGCGTGACCGGCATGACCACCGCGGGCCTGCGGACCGCCCCCACCGCGCCGGTGCGGATGGCCTTCGTGTTCGCGCCCAACGGCGTGAACTACCCCGCGTGGGCGCCGACCGGCGTGGGCAAGGCGTACGAGTTCTCGCAGACGCTCCAACCGCTGGCGAAGGTTCGCGAGCATGTCAATGTCATCACCGGCCTGACGCTGGACAAGGCCCGCGCCAACGGCGACGGCCCGGGCGACCACGCCCGCTCGTCCGCCTCGTTCCTGACCGGCGCGCAGGCGCGCAAGACGGCGGGGAACGACATCCAGCTGGGCATGTCCGTGGACCAGTTCGCGGCCCGGCAGGTCGGCTCCGGCACGCGCCTGCCGTCGCTCGAACTCGGGTGCGAGCTGGGCCAGCCGACGGGCAACTGCGATTCGGGCTATTCCTGCGCGTACTCGTCCAACATCTCCTGGGCCGACGAGACCACGCCCGTGCCCAAGAGCGTGGACCCGGCCTTGGTCTTCGAGCGACTGTTCGGCACCGACGCGGACGCGGAACGCCGCGCCGCCCAGCTCCGCCGGCGGGCCTCGGTCCTGGACTTCGTGCTGGCGGACAGCAAACGCCTGGAGCGGAACCTGGGCGTGGGCGACCGCCAGAAGCTGGACGCCTTCCAGACCTCCGTGCGGGAGATCGAGCGCCGGGTGCAGGGCGCGCGGGCCGAGGGCGCGGACGCCCCCACGCCCCCCGACGGCTACACGGCCCCCGCCGGCGTGCCCCGGAAGTTCTCCGAGCACATCGACCTGATGTTCGACATGATGCTGCTGGCCTTCCGGATGGACCTGACGCGGGTCTCCACCTTCGCGATGGCCAACGACGGCAGCAACCGGACCTTCCCCGAGATCGACATCCGCGACGGGCACCACCACCTCAGCCACCACCAGAACAACGCGGACATGATCGACAAGATCCGCCGGATCGACCGCTTCTATCTGGAGCGGTACGCGGCGTTCGTCGATCGTCTGGCCGCCACGCCCGAGGGCGACGGCACCCTGCTGGACAACTGCATGGTGATGTACGGCTGCGGGATCTCCGACGGCAACCGCCACAACCACGAGGACCTGCCCATCGTGCTGGCCGGGCGTGGAGGGGGCGCGATCGACACCGGGCGTCTGGTGGCCACGGGGCGCGAGACGCCCCTGTGCAACCTCTATGTGTCCATGCTGGAGCGGGCCGGGTGCGATGTCGCCAGCTTCGGGGACAGCACGGGCAACCTGCGGGGGATGCTGGCCTGACCGGGCCTTCGCCCCCCGCCTCCCCATCCTCACACGGGAATAGTTCGGTGCGACCGGAATGGGAACGCGCCGGGACCGGTTCAGGGTACGATCCCACCCTTCTCCCGCTCGCCTCCACCGCCTGAACGCCTCAGATCCCCCATGAAGAAGCATCTTCCCGCTGCCGTTGTCCTGCTGCTCGTTCTCGCGATCTCCGGCTCGCTTGGATGGTTCGTGTTCAACGCACGCTCCGGGGGTCCGTCGGCACGCCCGGATGCGGCGGCGGCTCCGGTGGCCGTGGAGGCGCGGGCGGTCGAGTCGGGCCTGATGCGGGATGTGCGCCAGTTCACGGGCACACTCGAATCATCGGCCCGGTTCACGGTGGCGGCGAAGGTGGGCGGGCTGGTGCAGTCGGTGCTGGTGGACCTGGGCGACCGGATCGAGCAGGGCCAGGTCATCGCCCGGATCGACGACGCCGAGCTGATCCAGGCCGTCGCGCAGGCCCAGGCCGACCTGGCGGTGCGTCGGGCCGAACTGGCCCGCGCCGGCAGCGACCTCTCGCTGGCGCAACGCGATTACGACCGGAGCGAACAACTGCGCGAGCGGGGCATCGCGGCCGAATCGCAGCTTGATGAGATCAGCGCCCGCCTCGGCTCGGCCCGCGCATCCCTGCAACTGGCCGAGGCGCAGGTCGCGCGGGCGGAATCGGCCCTCCTGCTCCGGCGGATCGAACTCGGGTACGCCCAGGTGACAGCGGCCTGGTCGGAGAACGCCGCGTACGGCTCCGTGGCCGAGCGGCACCAGGACCCGGGCAACACGGTCCAGGCGAACGCCCCCGTCATCTCCGTGGTGTCGCTGGACCCCCTCAAGGCCGTCGTCACCGTCACCGAGCGCGATTACGCGGGCCTGCGCCTCGGCCAGCACGCAACGCTCACCACCGACGGTGCCCCAGGCCGATCCTTCGAGGCCACGATCGAACGCATCGCCCCGGTCTTCAGCCAGACCTCGCGGCAGGCCCGCGTCGAGCTGACGGTCCGCAACCCGGACCAGCTGCTCCGCCCGGGCATGTTCGCCCGGGTGCGGATCGTGCTGGATGAGGCCGAGGCCGGCGCGATCGTCCCGGTGGACGCCCTGGCCCGGCGGGACGGGCGGGAAGTCGTCTTCATCCTCGATGCCGGGTCGCGGGCGGTGCGGATGGTGCCGGTGTCCACGGGCATCACTGAGTCCGGGCGTGTGCAGATCATGGATCCCATGATCTCCGGGCGGGTGGTCACGCTGGGCCAGCAACTGCTGCGGGACGGCTCGGCCGTCCGCGTGATCGAGACCGGCGCGGCCGACCCGGCCCCGGCGGCAACGACCGGCGGGGAGAACCCGTGAATCTGCCCCGGCTGTGCGTCCATCGCCCGGTCGCCACGACGATGGCCGCGTTCATCGTGGTGATCGTGGGCCTGTTCGCGCTGTCGCGCCTGCCGATCGACCTGCTGCCGGATGTCTCCCTGCCGACGCTGACGGTGCGGAGCAGCTATCCCAACGCCAGCCCGGAGGAGATGGAGCGGCTGGTGACCGAGTACATCGAGGAGGCCGTTTCCCTGGTCTCGGGCGTGACGGAGATCAGCAGCGAATCCGGCGAGGGGTCCAGCAATGTCCGGGTCCGTTTCACCTGGGGGACCGACCTGGACGCGGCGACGAACGAGGTGCGCGACCGGCTGGACCGCGTCTCGAACGACCTGCCCGAGGACATGCCCAGGCCGCGGATCCAGAAGTTCGACATCTCGAACTCGCCCATCGTGCACCTGGGCGTGTCGGCCCGGCTCGACCCGGTGGAGCTGACCGGCCTGATCGAGAACCAGATCCTGTACCGCTTCGAGCGTCTGCCCGGGGTGGCCGCGGTCGAGATATGGGGCGAGTACGCCCGGGAGATCCGGGTCGAGGTGGACGCCGGGAAGGCACGCGCCCTCGGGCTGCCCCTGAGCGCGGTGGTGGAGGCGCTGCGCAACGCCAACATCAGCCTGCCCGCCGGGCAGATCGACCAGGGGCGCTACGAGGTGACGGTGCGCACGCCGGGGGAGTTCACGAGCGTGCGGGAGATCGCGGACACCATCGTCATGTCCGGGCCGGCCGGGGTGGTCCGCGTGTCCGACATCGCGGAGGTGCGAGACACCAACGCCGACCTGACCCGCATCGTCCGCATCGGGGGCGAACTCGGCATCCGTCTGGCCGTGCGCAAACAGTCGGGCGCCAACACCGCCGAAGTCGCCCGGCTGGTGCTGGCCGAGGTGGATGCGATCAACCGCGCGTACCCCCAGGTCACGGTCATCCCCGTGGTCAACCAGGGGCAGTACATCGAGCAGTCCATCCGCAACATCAGCATGTCGATCCTGTACGGCGGCGGGCTGGCGGTGCTGGTGCTGCTGCTCTTCCTGGGGAACATCCGCAGCACGATGGTGATCGCCGTCTCGATCCCCCTCTCGCTGATCGCCACCTTCGCCCTGGTCTATCTCGGCGGCATGACCATCAACCTGATGACGCTCGGCGGCCTGGCGCTGGGGGCCGGCATGATGGTCGATAACTCGATCGTGGTGCTGGAGAACATCCACCGGCGCCGCCAGGAAACCGCCGACAACCCCACCACCGCGGCCGTGGCCGGCACCGGCGAGGTGACCACGGCCATCGTCGCCAGCACCATCACGACGCTCGTGATCTTCCTGCCCCTGGCGTTCGCCAAGGGCGTGTCCGGCGCGCTCTTCCAGCAGATGGCGTTGGTCGTGGCGTTCTCGCTGGCCGTCTCGCTGGGCGTGGCGCTGACCCTGGTGCCCATGCTCTCCGCGCTGCTGTGGTCGGACGACGCCGCGGGGCGCGGGGCGTCCTGGTTTGAACGCGCGGGGAGCCGCGTCTTCGGCTGGATCGAGCGCTTCTACCTCGCGGTGCTCCGCGACGCGCTGGGCAACCGCGTGCTGACCGTGCTGCTCGCCTTCGGGATGCTCGGGCTGTCGGCGCTGCTGCTGCCCGCCATCGGCACGGAGTTCCTCCCGCCCAGCGACGAGGGCGAGGTGCGCGTCACCGGCGAGATGGAGGTCGGCACGCGGCTCGACATCGTGGACCGGCAGACCCGCCTCATGGAATCGCTTGTCTTCCCCCGGGTTCCCGAGGTCGCCGGCGCGGTCGTCAGCGTCGGGGCGTCTGGCTGGAACCCGGGCGACGCCGCCGAGGGTTCGATCCAGATCACGCTGGTCCCGCTCTCGCAGAGAAGCCGGTCGAACACGGAAGTCGCCGACGACCTGCGCCGGCATCTGGAGTCGCAGATCCCGGGCATGACGATCCGCACCCGCGCCCCGCAGGGCCAGCGGATGCTCGAGCGGCTCGTCGGCGGCCAGGACGGGCTGACCCTGGAAGTCCGCGGGCACGACCTGGCCACGCTCGACGCCCTCGCGGCGGAGGCCGCCCGCGCGATGCGCGAGATCCCCGGCATCACGGATGTCACGGTTTCGCGTGAGGCCGGGGTGCCGCAACAACTGCTCCGCATCGACCGGGACAAGGCGGCCGACCTGGGCGTGTCCGTGCAGCGGATCGCTTCGACGCTGGAGACCGCCCTGGGCGGGACGCGGGCCGGAGAATACCGCGAGGACGGCCAGGAGCACCGGATTCTGGTCCGCCTGCGGGGCGCGCGCAGCCTGCCCATGGAGGAGATCCTCGACCTGACCGTCCGCGGTGACCACGGCGAGGATGTCTCCCTCCGCAACCTCGTCCTCGCCGACGCCGACCTCGGCCCGCTGCTGATCGAACGCAAGGACCAGCAGCGGTACGCCACGGCGCAGGCCAATGTCTCCGGGCGGGACCTCGGGTCCGTCGCGTCCGATGTGCTGGCAAGCCTCAACGACATCCCCCGTCCCATGGGGTACGACTTCGTGCTGGCCGGCGCGTATGAAGAACAACAGAAGGCCTTCAACGAACTCCAGGTCATGTTCGCCCTGGCCATGCTGCTGATCTACATGGTGCTGGCGGCCCAGTACGAATCGCTGCGCGACCCCCTCGTCGTGATGTTCTCGGTCCCGACCGCGGCGGTCGGCGTGGTGGCCGTGCTGTATCTGACCGACACCACCCTGAACATCCAGTCCTACATCGGCTGCATCATGCTGGGCGGCATCGTGGTCAACAACGCCATCCTGCTGGTCGATCAGGCCGGGCGCCTGCGCCAGGGCGGCCTGATGAGCACGCGCGACGCCCTGCTCGAGGCCGGACGCCGCCGGCTCCGCCCGATCCTGATGACCTCGCTGACCACTATCATCGGCCTGCTCCCGCTGGCGATGGGGGTGGGCGAGGGCGCGGACGCCCAGGCCCCGCTGGCCCGCGTCGTCGTCGGCGGGCTGCTGTTCTCCACCCTCGTCACGCTGGTGCTGGTGCCCGCGGTGTACAGCCTGTTCCACCCCGACCGGCGGCCGCGCGGCGCGGAGGGCATGGAATGACGCACCGAGCGCCCGCCGCGCTGGCCCTGCTGCTCCTGGCGGGCTGCACGCCCCCCGACCGCTGGGACCGCTTCGACACCCAGACCCTCTACGCCGACCTGCACCACGCCGCGATCACCGACGAGGCCGAGCGGACCACCCCGCCCATTCGCACCATGCCACAGCGCGACGAGTCCGGGCGAATCCTGCTCAGCATCGAACAATCGGCCCTGCTCGCCCTTGAGAACAACCGCGACCTGCGGGTCAACCGGCTGACGCCCGAGATCATCGGCGTCTTCGAGGACATCGAGCGCGGCCGCTTCGACCCCGAGCTCTTCGCCCGCGCCGAGATCCGCGAGGCCGAGAGCATCGAAGTGTCGCGCGCCACCGGGGAGAACTTCACGGCCGAGCGCGAGGACACGCTCTACGAGGCCGGCATCCGCCAGGAGCTGCCCACCGGCACCTCCATCGAGGCCGGGGTGCTGTCGAACCGCGCCACCTCCAACCGGGCCGCCGAGCAGCAGTCCGCCCGCGTGGGCCTGACGCTGACGCAGGCCCTGCTCCGCGGGCGGGGGGCGGGCGTGAACCTGGCCCGCGTCGAGCAGGCCCGCCTGGACACTCTCGCCTCCCGGTACGAACTCCAGGCCTTCGTCGAGACGCTGATCGCCGAGACCGAGCGGGCGTACTGGACATATGCGCTGGCCGTGCAGGAGGCACGCATCTTCGAGGAGTCGCTCGATGTCGCCCGGCTCCAGCGGAGCGAGGTCGAAGAACGCATCCGCATCGGCGTGCTGGCCGCGACGCAGCGGGCCTCGGCCGAGGCCGAGGTGGCCCAGCGTGAGCAGGCGCTCATCGATGTCCGCGCCCGTGCCGCCGTGCTCCGCCTGCGCCTGCTGCGCCTGACCAACCCCGACCGCGACGGACGCCTGGACGCCCCCATCGCCGCCACCAGCGACCCACGCACCGAGCCGCTGCTTATCGACGATGTGGAGGAGCGCGTCACGCTGGCCCTGCGGACCCGCCCCGAGCTGAACGAATCCCGCGCCCGTCTCCACAGCGCCCGCCTGGAGACCGTCGTGACCCGCAACGGCGTCCTGCCGCGCCTGGACTTCTTCATCACGCTGGGCAAGTCCGGTTACTCCGACTCCTTCGGGCGGGCGTTCCAGGACCTGGACGGCGACTCGTTCGACCTGGCCGCCGGCCTGGAACTCTCGGCCTCGCTGGGCAACCGCCGGGCCAGAGCCTTGGACCGCGCCGCGATGACCGGCCGGCGTCAGGCGGCCGAGGCGGTGGCCAATCTGGAGCAACTGATCGAGGTGGATGTCCGCACGGCCGCCGCCGAGGCCGAACGCGCCCGCCAGCAGATCACCGCCTCCAGCGTCACTCGCGCCCTGCGAGAGGAAGCCCTCCGCGCCGAGACCGAACGCTTCCGCGTGGGCAGCTCCACCACCCTGCTCGTCGCCCAGGCCCAGCGCGACCTGCTCGAGAGCCAGATCGCCGAGGTCAGCGCCCTGACCGCCTACCGCATCGCCCTGATCGATCTCCACCTCGCCGACGGCACCCTGAGCCAGCGACGCGGGCTGAACCTCGACGAGTAGAGTCGCCAAGTAGTCCCGAACGCAAGTGAGGGGATGGTCTTCCTCAGAGAGTCGGCACGGAATGCCGACCGACCAAGACCATTGACCCCCGCCCGCTTTTCTGGTACTTTTCACGCTCCGCGAGACCCCATGCCGTGATCAATGGGGGCGCGGGGGAGGGGAGGTTGAAAGCAGTGCCGGGAGACGACGCCTTCGACCGCGACAAGTCCGTCTTCCTCGCCGTGCTGGACCGTCCCGCCGACGAGCGCGACGCCGCGCTCGACACCCTCTGCGCCGACGATCCCGCCCTGCGCGCCCGCGTCGTCCGCCTGCTGACCGACCACGACCGCACCGCCTCGCCGCTGGACCGCCCGCCCGCGTGGGACGGGGACGGCACGGCGATCCCGGACCCCGCCGAACTCGACAACACCGACGACCCGCCCATCCGCCCCGGCGAACGCCTCGGCCCCTACACCATCCTCGGCCCGCTCGGCTCCGGCGGCATGGGCGTGGTGTTCGAGGCCCGCCACGCGGCCACCGGCCGCCTCGTCGCCCTCAAGCTCATCCGCCCGGACGCCAGCTCCGCCCGCGCCCGCCGCCGCTTCGAGGCCGAGGGCCGCGCCCTGGCCCGCCTGCGACACCCCGGCATCGCCCAGGTCTACGACGCCGGCGTGGCCCGCCCGGATGATGACGCACACGCCCCCCCGATCCCCTACATCGCCATGGAGCTCGTCCGCGGCGTGCCCATCACCGATGCCGCCGCCGAACTCCCACGGCCCGAACGCCTGCGCCTCATCGAGCAGGTCTGCCGCGCCGTCCACCACGCCCACCTCAACGGCGTCGTCCACCGCGACCTCAAGCCCGCCAATGTGCTCGTGGACGAGCAGGGCCGCCCCAAGGTGCTCGACTTCGGCGTGGCCAAGCTCACCGAGGGCGACGACAACGCTCCCGTCACCACCCACGCCGGCCAGATGGTCGGCACGCCCGCCTACATGAGCCCCGAGCAGCTCGGCGCGGACGCCCGCGCCGTGGACCACCGCGCCGACATCTACGCCCTGGGCGCGATGCTCTTCGAGACCCTCGCCGGGCGTCGCCCGATCGACACCGACACCGCCGACGGCCTCTGGTCCGTCCTCCGCCGCGTCGAGCAAGGCCCGCCCCCGCTGTCCGGCCTCGACCGCGCCCTCCGCGGCGACCTGGATGTCATCACCGCCGCGGCCATGCGCCGCGACCCGGCCGAGCGCTACCAGTCCGCCGCGGAACTGGCCGACGACCTCGCCCGCCACCTGCGCCGCGAGCCGATCCACGCCCGCCCGCGCACCCGGCGCTATGTCCTCGGCCGCTTCGTCCGACGCAACCCCCTGCCGATCGTGCTGGGCGCGGCGGCCGCGCTGGCCGTCATGGCAGGCACGACCGGGATCACGCTCAAGCAGCGCGAGGCCAGAGCCGCCGAGGCCCGCGCCGTGGCCCGCTTCAACGAGACCCGCGACCTGGCCCGCGTGGTGCTGTTCGACCTGGAGGAGGCCATCGCGCGTCTGCCCGGCTCGACCCGCGCCCGCCACCTGCTCGCGGCCACGGCCCAGGAATACCTCGACCGCCTGGCCGCGGATCCCGCGGCCGATGACGAACTCCGGCTTGAGATCGCCGAGGGCTACCTCAAGCTCGGCGAGATCCTCGGCCATCCCAACGCCTCCAACCTTGGCGACCCCGACGGCGCTCTGCGGAACTGGCGGGTCGCCGTCGAGATCCTGCAACCGCTGGCCGACCGGCCCGACGCCACCGCTCGAATGCTCGCGGCCGCCGGTCGTGCGACCCACGCATTCAACGCACTGTACGGTTTCACCAGCGATCCACGGGAACTTCTGGAGGTTGCACGCCGTTCCGCGGACCTGGCGGCCCGTGCGGCCCGCATGATGCCGGACGACCCGATCATCGCCATCCGGCGCAGCGAATCGGACATGTTCATGTGCTCCCAACTCAGGAATCTGGGCCTGCACGACGAGGCGGTGGTGATGGCCCATGCGTCCATCGTCTCGGCCGAAGACTGCTTGGCCCGGTGGCCCGAGCTCAGGCAGAGCCGCTATCTCGTTCTGGAGGCCCACTTCTGGCTTGGCTACATGCTGATCGATGCCGGCCTTGACGGCGCTGAAACATACTTGGATCGTGCCGAGTTCGTCTGCCAGGACATCCTCGCCGCCGACCCGGCCGACACCATGGCCCTGAACTACATGGCGAGGATCCGAGGTCGCCAGACCCACTTCGCGGCGTTCGACGGCGACGCGGCCCGCGCCGAGGAACGCTTCAACGCCGCCAGGGAAACCTGGCAATCCCTCGTGGCAGCCGACCCCGACAACCAGTTCGTGTTCCGGAACCTCAGCGTCGGCATCGTCCAAGCAGGGGACAGCTTCCGCGTGCTCGCCGATACCGATCCCGCCAATCGCGCCCAGCACCTCCAGACCGCCCTCGACCACTACCGTGAAGGCCGCGACCTCCTCGAACAACGCATCGCCCGCGGCTGGCTCTGGCCCTGGGAATCGCACTACCCCGAAGCCGCCCTCGCCCGCATCGCCGCCTGTGAGCAAGCCCTCGCCGAAGCCTCCCGGTAGGTCGGCGCTCCAGTCAGCCCCGAACGCAAGTGAGGGGACGATCCGGTGCGGGGGTGGCCCGGCTCGCCGAACCGGGTCTTCTTCGCCATAAAGTTCCCAAACCCCCGGGAGCCTGCCCCATGACCAGTACCATCCTGCTCGCCGCGTCCTTGGCCGTCCTGACCCTGCTCGGCTGCGCCACCCACTCGGATCGCCATGACTCCGCCGACGCTTCCACCCAGATCGAACGCCTGAGCGCCGACTGGGCCTTGGTCTCCATCCGCGGCGGCCCGGACATCCGCCCCCAGCTCCGGGCCGCGGGCGCACACGCCATGCCCAGCCTGACCTTCGACGCCAAGAGCGGGCGCATCGCCGGCTCCGGCGGCGTGAACCGCTGGTCGGCCCCCCTCGACACCGAAGCCCTCGATCAAGGTCTGTTCATCTCCGGCCCGGCGATCTCAACCATGATGGCCGGACCCGAACCCGCCATGCGCGTCGAGCAGGCCTTCCTCGGGGCTTTGGCCGAAGCCGCCACCTTTGATGCCAAACAAACCGCCAAGGGCGTGCTCATCATCCGGGACGGGGACGGCGCGGAACTGCTCCGGTTTGAAAAGACCCCCTGACCCCCCTCCCCTCCCCTCCCCTCTCTCCCGGTGGCACAGGCGTCCCGCCTGTGCGGAACACCCATGCGAATCCAGGACACAAGCGGGACGCCTGTGCCACCGGGGAGGGGCCAATCCGTCTGAAAACCGCCCCTATGATCCCGACTTCGGGCCGGTTTCCTGATCCGGGGGCGGGAGCGGGGTCCGAATCCGCCGATAAGGTGGGGTGTGGGAGTGACGGCCTGGATCGCCGTCCTCCCTGTCAGAGTGACGGCACGGAGTGCCGTCCTACCCAGTCCACAGCGACGGCACGGAGCGCCGTCCTACGATGCGAGCCTGCCATGCCCCGTGACATCCCCGTCGGCAACGGCGACCTGTTGATCACCTTCGACGATCGGTACCGCGTCCGCGACCTGTACTACCCCAAGGTCGGCCGCCACAACCACACCGACGGCCATGTCCAGCGCTTCGGCGTGTGGGCGGACGGGCGGTTCGCCTGGGTGGAGGACCACTCCTGGAAGCGCGAGCTGCGCTACAAGCCGGACACCCTGACCACCGAGGTGCGGCTGGTCAACGAGTCGATGGGTTTGGAGATCATGTCGTACGATGTGGTGGACTACCACGAGCCGGTGTACTTCCGCCGCTGCACCGTGCGCGACCTGGCCGGGCGGACGCGGGATGTGCGCCTGTTCTTCCACATGGACCTGTCGATCAACGGCTCGCCGGTGGGGGACACGGCGAACTACGACCCCTCGACCTCGGCCGTGGTGATGTACAAGGACGATTCCTATTTCCTGGTCAACGCGTGCGACCAGCACAAGTGCGGGATCGACCACTGGGCGATCGGGGCCAAGCGGGTGGGCGGGGCCGAGGGCACCTGGCGCGACGCCGAGGACGGGCAGCTCGGTCGCAACGCCATCAGCCAAGGCTCGGTGGACGCGACGGTGGGGTTCAACCTGCAACTGGCCCCGCACGGGCAGAGCCATGTGACGAGCTGGATCGCCTGCGGCCACTCCTACGACGAGGTCAAGACGCTCAACCACCGCATCTGGGAGAAAGGCCCGGACCGGCTGATCGCGCGGACGGAGGCCTACTGGCGGCTGTGGAGCCGCAAGGAGCCGATCGACACCACGCCGCTGCCCGAGCCGATCCGCGATCTGTTCTACCGCAGCCAGTTGATCCTGCGGACGCAGATCGACAACGGCGGGGCGATCATCGCGGCCAACGACAGCGACATCACCCACTTCGCGGGCGACCACTACTCGTACTGCTGGATGCGGGATGGCGCGCTGGTGGCGCACGGGCTGATCCTGGCGGGGCAGGGCGAGCTGAGCCGGTCGTTCTTCCGCTTCGCCAAGGAGTGCATGGGGGAGGGATCGTACTTCCTGCACAAGTACACGCCCGAGGGGCACCTGGCGTCGAGCTGGCACCCGTGGATGATCGACGGGCAGAAGATCCTGCCGATCCAGCAGGACGAGACCGCGCTGACCACCTGGGCCTTGCGCAAGCACTACGAGCAGTTCCGGGATGTGGAGTTCGTCAAGGCGCTGTATCACCCGCTGGTGATCCGCCCGGCGGACTGGCTGCTCCAGTACCGCGACCACAACGGGCTGCCGATGCAGAGCTGGGATCTGTGGGAGGAGCGGCGCGGGGTCCATACTTTCACGGTGGCCGCGACGATCGGCGCGCTGCAGGCGGCGGCGGCGTTCGCCCGCGACTTCGGCGAGCCGGACCGGGCCGCGGCCTACCGCGAGGGGGCCGAGCGGATGAAGGGCGCGCTGCGCCGGCACATGTGGCACCCCGAGCGGCGGATGTTCGCCCGGATGGCCGTGCCGCTGGAGGACGGGACCTACCGCCTGGACATGACGCGGGACAGCGCCAACTACGCCCTGTTCGCCATCGCGGGGTTCGACCCGCGGGACCCGGCCATCCGCGACGAGATGAACTCGCTGCGCGACCGGCTGTGGGTCAAGACCTCCATCGGCGGGTGCGCCCGCTACGAGCGGGACTACTACCACCAGGTCGAGAACCAGAAGACCGACGATGTGCCGGGCAACCCGTGGGTGATCTGCACGCTGTGGCAGGCGATGTACCACATCGAGGCCGCGGACACGGTGGAGGAGCTGCGCCTGGCGCTGCCGCTGCTGGAATGGTGCGTGCGCCGGGCGTTGCCCAGCGGCGTGCTGGCCGAGCAGTTCGACCCGTACACGGGGGCGCCGATCTCGGTGTCGCCGCTGACCTGGTCGCACGCGACCTATGTGAGCGTGTGCATCCAGTACCTGCGCCGGCTGGAGGCCATCCGGGAGAAGGCCCGCAGCCGCGCGGGCAGCGCGGGGCAGCAGTCGGCGATCTGAAGAAGAGCAAAGGAACCCGGCTCGGCGAGCCAGGCCACCGTCAGGCGGACATCCGGCCCGCGAGCCTGCCCAGGCCGACGATGTCGCGGCGCTCCAGCACGGTGCGGACCTCGGCGGGGTTGAGCTTCGTGCGGGCCAGGGCCTGCTCGGCGCGCTTCCAGAGCCGGTCGAGCTTCTTGGCGTCGCCCTCAGCCAGCGCCATGTCCGAGACGATCTCCGCCAGGCGGGTGGCGACGATGGTGTCCTCGTTCTGGTAGTAGCGGTCGATGATCTTGCGCTGGTTGCGGGAATATTCCTGTCCGCCGGCCATCGGGGTGCTCCTACTTGATCTTGGACATGCGCCAGGCGAAGACCGCCAGGGCGATGCCGGTCAGGACGATCAGGGCGTTGACGATCCAGAAACCCTGGGGGTGTTCGGCGAAGGGGAGTTGCTGTGTGTTCATGCCCCAGATCGACGCGACCAGACCCATCGGCAGGAAGATGGTGGCCACCACGGTCAGAAGGACATTGGACCGGTTCATCCGCTCGGCCAGGCGGGCGTGGAGTTCTTCCTGCGCGAAGCCGGCGCGGGCGATGAGTTCGTCGATGTCCTCCACCACGCGGGCGACCCGCTCGGCGCGGGAGCGCAGGCGCAGCCGGTCCTTCTTGCCGACCCACGAGGGCCATTCCGCGGCGGCCCGGGCCACGACATCGCGCTGGGGCGCGAGATACCGCTTCAGCCGCACCATGCTGCGCCGGATCTCGCCGATGCGCAGACGGGCGCCGTCGAGGTCCGCGCCCTCCAGAAGGTCTTCCGCCTCGTCCAGCTCGACCTCGAGTTCGTCCACGACCGCGTCGATGCGGTCCATCATCGCGTTGGTCAGGTGGTTGATGAGGTCCGCGGAGTTGAGCGGGCCGTTGCCGGAGCGGAGGGACTTGTCCAGCACATCCTCGGCCATGACCTTGCGCTTTCGCAGCGAGATCACGCGGTGCTCATCGACCCAGAGGCGGATAGCGACCATGTTCTCGGGGTCGGCGTTGGGGTTGAGGTTCACGCCGCGGAGGATGAGGACGAAGCCCTCGGGGTAAGGATCCGAGGCAGGGAAGTGGACGAACTTGGGGCGTGGGTCCTCGGCCAGGAGCATCTCAGCGGCCTGCTCCGGCACGCGGGCCGTGGCGGTGAGCCACTGCTGCACGCGCGGGACGGCGCGGTTCATGTGGATCCACAGGTCGCCGTGGACGAGCGAGCCGGTCGGGTCCGCGTCGATCTCCGGCCAGCCGATGACCGTGCCGCCGCCCTTGGCGTCCATGCGGAAGGCATAAAGCAGGCCGGCGCGGTAGCCGAGCGTCTCGTCCATCTGGTCGCGTTGCTCGGTGTCCGCCGTCATACCTTGCACAGCCCCTCCCCCGCTCACCCCTTGAGCTTCACGCGCCCCTTGCCCTTCGTCACCTTGCCGATGATGGAGACCGTCTCGCCGAACTTGCGGAGCTTTTCAACGGCGGCCTCGGCGAAGTGCGGGCGGACGATCAGGCAGTAGCCGATGCCCATGTTGAAGACCTTCTCCATCTCCTCGTCGGCGATGCCGCCGTGCTTCTGGAGGAAGCGGAAGACGGGAGGGACTTCCCACGCCCTGCGGTCGATGACGGCGTCCACACCCTCGTGCAGCGCGCGTTCGAGGTTGCCGGCCAGCCCGCCGCCGGTGATGTGGGCCATGCCGGTGACGATCTTCTTGACCTTGTACTGGCGTTGCAGGCGGACGACGGGGTCCACATAGATGCGGGTGGGCTCCAGCAGCACTTGGCCGAGGGTGCGCTCGGGGTGGAGGTCCGGGTAGACCTTGTTCAGGTCGAGCCTGGCGTGCTTGACGACCTTGCGGACGAGACTGTACCCGTTGGAATGGACACCGGACGAGGCCAGGCCGAGGACCACATCCCCCGGCTCGACCCGGGTCGAATCCATCGCCCGCTTGAGTTCGACCACGCCGACGGCGAAGCCCGCGAGGTCGAAGTCCCCGGGCTTGTAGAGGTCGTTCATCTCGGCCGTCTCGCCGCCGAGCAGGGCGCAGCGGGCCAGCTCGCAGCCTCTCGTGACACCCTGGAGGATGTCGTACAGCATCCCCTGCTCGACCTTGTGGACGGCGATGTAGTCCAGGAACAGCAGCGGCTCGGCCCCCTGCACGATCAGGTCGTTGACGCTCATGGCCACCAGGTCGATGCCCACGGTGTCGTAGACCTTCATCTCCCCGGCGAGATGGACCTTGGTGCCCACGCCGTCGGTGCAGGCGACCAGGACCGGGTCCTTGTAGTTGTGCTTGAAGAGCTGCTCGTTGTAGTCCAGGCGCAGCAGCCCGGCGAAACCCCCGGGGTTGTTGATGACCCGGGTGCCGAAGGTGCGGCGCATGAGGCCCTGGATCGAGCCGGCAAAGCGGTCGCCAGCCTCGATATCCACGCCGGAATCGGCGTAGGTCAGGCCCTTCGAGGACTTGGCGGTGGGCGGGGCCGCTGAACCCTTGCGGGCGGAGGGGCGGGCGGATCCCCGGGAGGCGGCGGCGGAGGGGGTGGGCTTGGGCATGCGGGGGAAGGGTAGGGCTTGGTCGTCGTTCCGACATTCCCAACAGCCCTCTCACCGGCTTCGACACCCGGAAGGGGGACCAACCAGCGCGTCCGTTTATGCCGAGTGGGGAAAGTGGGGCGGATCGGAGGGCGATCGGACGCGATGCGACGATGCCGTCAGTCGAGAGCCGACATTCCGTTCGGATCAGCACCGATGAGAACCGGGATATCACGAAATCCATAACAAGTGGAGTACATCACCATTAGCCGGATTTCGGATCAATCGGTGGATCAATACCCAGGGCATACCCTTTGCGTACCTCTGCCGTCCTGCCCGCCGGAGGCATGGTCAGAATGAGTTCCGTTCAAGCCGGGATATTCGATAAAGAGGGGGTTCTATCTCATGGCCAAGGCCGAAGCGACCGTCGAAGAGTTGGTCGGCATGATCGAACGCGGCGAGCTGCGCCTGCCTGAGATGCAGCGCCGCTATGTGTGGCGATCCACGCGCGTACGCGATCTGCTCGACTCGCTCTATCGCGGCTACCCATCGGGGGCGATTTTGTTGTGGGAAACCGCCGAGGATGTGCCGTTGCAGGACTTTGCAGTCGATCAGCAGAAGAACCCATACCAGAGTACCCGCCTCTTGCTCGATGGCCAGCAGCGACTGACCTCGCTGTCGGCGGTGATTCGCGGTGAGCTGGTCAGCGTACGCGGACGAAAAAAGCCGATTGAACTGCTGTTCAACCTCGACCATCCGGATCACCTCGAGATCGTGACGGAAGTCAACGAAGATGGAGGCGAGGAGGACGATGGGGAAGAACTGATCGAAGACGAAGCTGACTCGACCGAGGACGAACTTCAGAAGCGCTTTGCCCGCATGACATTCGTGGTCAGCACGAGGAATCTTGAGCGAATGCCCCAATGGGTAAAAGTCACGGATGTGTTCAAATCCGACAACGATGCCCATTTTCTCAAGCAGGCCGGAGTTGCCGGGTTTGAAGATCCCAACTACGAGAAGTACAGCCAACGACTCGCCCGGCTGCGGGGCATCCGCAAGTATGTCTATCGCATGGATGTGCTCGAACGGAAGCTCTCCTACGACGAGGTCACCGAGATCTTCGTCAGGGTCAACTCTCTGGGTGCCAAGCTTCGCAGCTCCGACCTGGCACTGGCGCAGATCACTGCCAAGTGGCGAGGTTCGCTCAAAACATTCCAAGCATTCCAAACAGAGTGTGAGAAAACAGGGTTCGATTTCGATCTCAGCCTGCATCTAAAGAACCTAGTTGCTTTCGCAACGGGGCAATCGCGCTTCATGACGATCGGTAACCAACCGGTGGAAACACTGAAAAGTGCGTGGAAGGAATGCGTCCAAGGGATGGAGTTCGCGCTCAACTTCCTCAAGAACAATGCGGGCATTGACAGTCCATCGCTGCTGTCATCGCCGTTTCTGCTGGTCACGCTAGGTTCTTACGGCCACAAAAGACAATACCAGATCGGGGACGATGACGCGCGGCACCTGCGGTACTGAGTACTCATCGCCAATGCGAAGGGGCGTTACTCGCGCGGGTCGAGCGAGACCCTGCTGGATCAAGATCTTGCCACGCTGCGCCAAGGCGGCAGCGCAAACGAACTGATCGATCGTTTGCGTCAGCAAATGGGCCGCCTCGATATCGCGCCGGACGAACTTGCGGGACGCAACCAGCGCAGCGCCCTCTTCAAAACAATGTTTCTCGCCTTCCGAGCGGCCGGCGCGAAAGACTGGCGTTCCAACCTAGCTATCGCACTTGACCACAAGGGATCAAGCCATCGTCTCCAGTTCCACCACATTTTCCCCAAGGCCGTACTCAAGGGAACCTATTCCAGTCGCGAGGCGGACGACATAGCGAATCTTGCCTTCATCGGAGGGAAGACGAATCGGCAGATCAGCGACAAAGCACCAGCCAAGTACTTCCCGTCGCTGAACGAAAAATCCGGGCGAGCCATCTTTGAAGCCCAGTGCATCCCAACCGACCCGGAATTGCTTGGGGTTGACGCCTACAAAGATTTCCTGGCCAAGAGGCGCGAGTTGATCAGTCAAAGACTGAATGAGTTTCTGAAAAGTACTCAACCATAACTGTCGCCATCGTGGGTAGAGCAAACGGCAAATCTCCGGATGGTCGATTAAGAACGGGGTCTGAGCGGATGGCCCCCGCCACTCGTCGCCCCACTCGCCGTGCCGCAAGGGCGTCACTCCGTCGCCACCAGCTTCGCTATCACTCGGATTGTCCCCAGGTGGTGGGCCGCGTGGGGGGCCAGGGCGAAGACGCCGCGGAGCATCATCGGATCGGAGAGATCCGGGGAATGGTCCAGCGTCGTCTTCAGGTTGTTGAAGGCTTCGCGGAGCGCGGCTCGGAGGGTCCGCCACTGC
>CAZNZC010000014.1:0-72309 GCA_964577425.1 uncultured Phycisphaeraceae bacterium | reverse complement strand
CCGGGCTGGAGAGCACATCCCGGTTGGATTGAAAGATGAAGTCCGCGTGCCGCGTGGACCCGTAGTACGACTGGGCGATGCGGCTGAGCGAATCGCCCGCCTTGACGCGGTACTCGACATAAGGCGGCGTCTGGGGCGGCGGCGGCTCGACCGGCGCGCCGTCCGGACGCGCCACCACGCCCTGGATGTTCCCGGGATCGACCGGCACCGCGACCACATCGCCCGCCTTGATCCGGCGCGGATCACGCAGCGGGTTGGCCCGCGCGATGATCGAGTCCGAGGCGTCCGGCCCGAAGTAGAGCCGGGCGATCGACCCGAAGGTCTCGCCCTGCCGCACCGTGTGCTGCCGGAACGCGGGCGGGACGACCCGCAGGTCAGGGTCCTGCCCGTTGGAACCGGGCGGGGGATCGGAAGAAATGGGCACGCCCGATGGGTCCGCCCCCGCGCCCCCCCCCGGGCCGCCCCGCGAGGGATCGGGCCGAACTCCCCCGGGGTCGGATGCGCCGGTCGCCGGAACATCAAAGCTGATGGCGGGCGTCTTGCCCCCCGGCTCGTAGAGCCAGTAGGTCCCGATCCACAGGAGGACCAGCAGGCAGACGCCCACGAACAACCTCGACGAGCGTTCATCCATCACGCCCATGACACCACCCCGATCGCGTCCGGTCGGTCAGGCGGCCGATTCCGGACGCGGCAGATGCTCGAAGGCGGCGGACTTGTCCGCCCTGCGGCTCCAGACCAGCGGCGCGGCCACCGCCACCGACGAGTATGTCCCGAAGACCACGCCGACCAGCAGCGTATAACTGAACGCCCGGACGGCCGAGCCGCCCATGGTGTACAGCACCAGCGCCGCCATCAGCGTGGTCACGCCGGTCATGACGGTTCGGCTGATCGTCTCGTTGACGGACTTGTTGATGATCTCGCGCGAGGCGTAGGACAGCTTGCCGCGGTTCTCACGGATGCGGTCCATGATGACGATGGTGTCGTTGAGCGAATAGCCCACGACCGTCAGCAGGGCCGCCACGAGGTTCATGTCGATCTTGAACGGCTCGATCAGCAACGCCCTGGCGACGCCCCCGGTCAGCTCGTGGTTGTACACGACCTCGGCCAGCCCGATCAGCCCGATGGCGACGAGCACATCGTGCGCCTGCGTCACCACCACCGCCATCGACCAGCGCACCGAACCGAACCGGACCCAGATGTAGATCAGGATGAGCAGCAGGGAGAGGACCACGGAGACGACGGCCTTCTCACGGAAGCTCGCCGCGATGGCCGGCGAGAAGTTCTGCACGGAGAGCGAATCCGTGGTGGTGGTCAGCGCGGCGCGGACCAGCTCCCACTCACGCTCGGCCACCTCGTCCTGCCACGCCTCGGGGTTCTCCAGGTAGAGCAGGGCCGGATCGAGCACCAGCACCGCGGCCGACACCACCGCGTCGTTGGTGCCTTCGAGCACGCGGACCTCCACGCTGCGCCCGAGGGCGTCGATGAAGTCCTCCTTGCCGCGCATCAGGTTGAGGCGGAACTGGAGCTGCTCAAGGCTCTGCGCCGGGCTGATGCGTTCGATCAGGATGGCCACGCCGCCCACGAAGGACGACACGCTGTCCTGAAACTCCGGACGCCCGATGTTCTCGCCGAGATTGCCCCCCAGGACGGGGAACACCGGCGCCGCCTGGGCCAGCGTGATGTCCGAACCCGTGAATGTGAGCGGCGGACGCGCGTCCAGCCGGTCCATGAAGGCGGTCGTCACCACGCGGGTCAGCTCGTCACGATCCGTGGCCAGTGTCTTGATGACGAAGGTGCGGGCGAGCAGGCCGCTCGCGTCGGGGTTGACCGCGATGATGTCCGCACCGCGGAGCTGGCTGATGGACGAGCCTTCCCCGGCCGCCTCGCCCAGCTCGCGGACGATCCGCTCGACCTCGGGCCGGGGCGCGGGCTCGACGCCCTGGCGGAAGGTCATCGTGATCTGCGTGCCGCCGCGGAACTCGGTGTCCAGCATGTCCGAGCCGCGGGCGATGAGCATGTAACCGCCCAGCCCGGCCAGCCCGATGGAGACGGTGTAAAAGACCCAGCGCAGGCCGATCCAGTCCACATTCGGGAGCAGGAGCTTGTTGATGATCGGGAACAGGGTGGACATCATGTGCATCCTGCGGACCTTCACCTTGTCCACCAGCAGAGCGAGCAGGATGCGCGACAGGAAGAGCGCGCCGATCAGCGTCGTGGCCACGCCGATGCCCAGCGTGATGGCGAAGCCGCGGATCTCCTGCGTGCCCACATTGGCCAGCACGAAGCACACGATCAGGCTGGTGATGTTGCTGTCCACGATCGCGCTGAGGGCCTTCTCGTAGCCCAGGCGGACGCAGGTGCGCAGGTCGTGCCCGCGCAGCATCTCCTCGCGGATGCGCTCGTAGATCAGCACATTCGCGTCCACCGCGATGCCGAAGGTCAGGATGATGCCCGCGATGCCGGGCATGGTCAGCGCGGCCCGCGAGAGCGACAACGCCCCGATGAGCAGGATCGCGTTGCCGATCAGACCCACGACCGCGATCAGGCCGTACCCGAAGTAGTAGAAGACCAGGAACCCGCTGACCAGGGCCAGCACGACGACGCCGGACACCAGGCCCTTCTCGAGGTTGTCCTGGCCCAGTTCCGGCGCGATGGTCGATTCGGAGATCGGCTCGGGGCTGAGCTTGGCGCTCAGCGAGCCGGCGGTCATCACCCGCACGACATAGTTGATCTCCTCGGGCGTGAACTCGCCCTCGATCACGCCGCGGGTGGAGATGCGCGCCCGCAGGTTCGGCGCGGTGTAGACCTCGTCGTCCAGGAGCACCGCCATGCGGTTGCCGGTGTTCTGGCCGGTCAGCTCGCCCAGGCGGGCCGCGCCGGCCGGGTCCATCTCGAAGCCGATCGCCGGGCGACCGATCTGGTCCTGGGTCTGGTACGCGCGGGAGACCCGCCAGCGCCCCTCGTCCTTGGTCATCCGCATGGCGCGGGTGTCCCACGCGAGCATGTACAGCGAGCCGGCGTACTCCTCGACCACATACCCGCGGGCCAGGAAGAAGCCGGCCGGATCGGCGTTGATCGCCTCGTACTCCTGCCGCGTCTGGTACCAGCCGTCCAGCCGGTTGATCTTGTACCAGCGGGCGTCGGGGGCGCGTGAGTGGCGCGGGCCGCGCTCGCGCATCTCCTCACGCAGACGCTGCTCGTCGGGGTGGGTCGCCTGGCCGCCAGACCCCATCGGATCGACGGTGATGCGGAAGCTCAGCTCGCCGGACGCCTGGACCAGCCGCTTCAGGTCCGAGGTGTCGTCCAGCGCGCCCCGCTGCTGCGAATAGGCGTTGAAAGCCGCCACGATCCGGTCGATCGACTCGCGCAGCTGGGGGTGCTCTTCCACCATGCGCGACAGGGCGCGCTGGCGGGCGCTCTCGATCGTCACGATCTGGCCCGTCACCGCGTCGCGGATCTTGCGCTCCTCGTTGGGAAGCTCCAACGCCCGGCGGATCTGCTCCGGACCCACCGACGCGGACTGCGCCTGGTCCCGGGCGATCTCGTACTCGATCTCCGCCGCCACCGCCTTGATCACGATCTCATCGATCACGCTGTCCGGCGCCTGGCTGCGCTCCAGCAGGCGGACCTGATCCCGGTATGTCCGGCCGGCGTCGTACGCCCCGGCCGCCCGCTCCAGCTCCTCGCGCAGCCCCGGGTTGTCCACCGACACCCGCCCGATGGCCGCGGCCCGTTCGCCCGCGGGCATCCGCATCACCCGCTCGAACTCCGCCGGCTCGATCGTCCCACGGGCAATCGCGGCCAGCTCGTCCTCAAAGGCCTGACGCATCGCCTTGACGGACTCGTTGGGCAGGGGCATCGTGATCTCGACGCGGTCCTGGCCCTGGCGCACGATCGAGATCTCGAAAAGCCCGTTGGGGTCGATGCGCCGCTTGAGCACATCGATGACCTGCGGGATCACCTCGTCCGGGCTTTCCGTGCGATCGAGCTGAACGGTGTAGATCAGCGAGGACCCGCCCCGCAGGTCCTTGCCGAGCTTGATCCTTTCCGACGGGGGCGTGGCCGCCCATATCGCGATCAGAATGAGGGCGACCGCGATGCAGATGTTGCGCACAAGGTGCCGCATGGTTCAAAAACCTCGATTCGGTCCCAGGCCTCAGACGCCCGCGGCCTCGGTGCTCTTGTCGGTGATCTCGGCCGTTTCGGACCCCCCCGTGCCGGACTTGAGCACGGCGGCCACCGAGCTGCGCGACACCCACAGGCGGGTGTTGCTGGCCCGGTCGGATTCAAGCAGGCATTCGTCGCCCTTGATCTCGATGATGGTGCCGATGATCCCGCCAGCCGTCTGCACCCGGTCGCGCTTCTTCAGCCCCCCGAGCATCTCGGCGCGACGCTTCTTCTCCTTCCGCCCGCCCAGCACGGTGCTGGCGAACAGGAACACCAGCATCAGGATCATCAGCGGCATGAACAGGCCGAGACCCTGCGGGCCGGCCGGCGCCTGGCCGCCCGCGCCCGGGCTGGCGACCCCGGGCTGGGCCGAATCCGCCCCGAGCACCCCTTGCACCGGGGTGTCCTGAAGTGCCAGTGTGGTCCAGTTGGCGATGTTCACCGCGGTCAGTTCGATCATGGGCAAAGGCTCCATCCCGGTTTGAAAAGGCACCGGGCCGGGATGGTAGGACACCCGACCCGCATTGGAAGACTGTTCTTAGGAACTCCGTACTCCGGATGTCACCCGGTTGTTCGGGAATCCGGTGCGGAAACGCCCGCACCCAGCCCCGCCTCGACCACCGCACGCAGGTGCGGACGCCGCCCCAGGAACCAGGCCCAGTCGTCCCGCCGGACCGCCTCCCGGAGATCGGCCGTCAGACGCTGGAAGAACCGCAGGTTGTGCAGCGTCACCAGCATCGGCCCGAGCATCTCGTCCGACGCGAACAGGTGCCGGATGTACGCCCGGGAGAACGCCCCGCCCTGATAGGTGCCCCACCCCTGCCCCGCCGGATCGCACGCCGGGCAATCACAGCCCGGCTCCAACGGCCGCGGATCCTCGGCGAACCGGGCGTTTTTCAACCTCAGTTGCCCCCCCTCGCCAGGCTCGGCCGTGAAGGCGTTGGCGTTCCGCCCGTTCCGGGTGGGCAGCACGCAATCGAACATGTCCACACCCGCCAGCACCGCGGCGGTGATGTCCCGCTCGTACCCCACCCCCATCAGATACCGGGGTTTCTCCCAAGGCATCCGGGGAGCCGTGTGACGCACGACCCTGGCGATATCCTCCGAGGATTCCCCCACCGCCACCCCGCCGATCGCATAGCCGGGCAGGTCGATGCCGCAGATCCGCTCGACGCACCAGTCCCGCCGGGCGGGGTCGGTCCCCCCCTGGATGATCCCGAACAAAGCCTGCTCATCCGGGCGGGCATGGGCGGCCTTGCACCGCTCCAGCCACCGCACCGTCCGCTCGTTGGCGGTGTCCAGGCGGGCGAGGTGGTCGTAGGGCTTCTTTTTGCCGGTATCGCGCCGGGCCGCGTCGTGGAGCCGGGCCTGGTTGACCGTCCCGGTGCGCGGATCGACCGAGGGCGGGCAATCATCGAAGGCCATCATGATGTCCGGGCCGAGTTCGTTCTGGATGCGGATCGCCGATTCCGGCGTCATGCGGACCATCGAGCCGTCCAGAATGGACTTGAAGGTCACGCCGTCGTCGTCCACGGCGTTGAGATCGGCCATCGAATAGGCCTGATACCCGCCGGAATCGGTCAGGATCGGCCCGTCCCAGTTCATGAACTTGTGGACCCCGCCCAGCCGTTGGATCAGCTCCGACCCGGGCCGCAGCATCAGGTGGTAGGTGTTGTTGAGCAGGATCTCGGCCCCTGTCCGCCGGACCATGTGCGGCAGCACCCCCTTGACCGTCGCCCGCGTCCCCACGGGCATGAAGGCCGGCGTCTCGAACGACCCGTGCGGCGTCTCCACCGTGCCCGTGCGGGCCTGGCCGGATCGGGCATGGATCGTGAAGCGGAGGGGCGAGGGCATGGGGGAAGATTAGCAAGGCGGCTGTTCAGGCCGTCCGCCAGTCGTCCCCGGGCATGATGCGGCGCATGAAGGCGTCGAACAACGGCACGGTGAACGCCGTGTCGCCGTGGCTGGGACTCCACACCATGCCCTTCTCGATCAGGTTGTTGCGAACCGGCGCCGTCGATTGGGAGGCGCGCCCGAGCTGCTGGGCGACATCGCCGGAGCGGTGCGGCCCGGGTCCGAGTTCGGCCATCGCCCGGAGATACCGCTTCTCGGCGGGGGTCAGCCGGTCGAAGCGAACCCGGAAAAAACTCTCGTCCAGGGCCGCGACCGCGCTGCGCGAGGCCGACTCCACATCGCCGACGGTGATGGGTGAACTTTCAGCCGTGTCCCAGACATGCTTGCCCCATTCCTGCAAAAAATATGGGTAGCCGTGCGTCTCGGCGATCATCCGGTCCAGGGCCGCCGGCTCGAAGAACACCCCGGCGTCCGCGGCCGGCTTGGCGATGGCCTGGCGGGCCGAGCCTTCGTCCAGCGGGCCGATCTGCGGGTAGTCAAACAGGCGTTCGGCGTAGGACTTGGCCTTTCCGGTGCGACCGCGCAGCTGGGGCAGACCGGCCCCGACCAGAACCACGGGCAGCTTGCGCTGGGCGACGCGGTGCATCGCCGTGATGAGGGCCGCCAGCTCATCCTCCGCCACATACTGAAGCTCATCGATGAAGACGGCCAGCGCGGTTCCCGCGGAGCGGGCGGCCTCGCCCACGGCTTCGAACAGGGCCTGCAAGTCGTGCTCAAGATCGCCGTTGTCGGCCAGACCCGGCTCAGGCTCGAAGTCCAGGCCGACCTCGATGTCCCCGTACTTGAGCCGCAGCGCCGTCACGAACCCGGCCAGCGCCCGCAGCCCGCGCCGCGCCAGATCCCGCGCCCGCTCGTCGCGCGACAGCCGGATCAGCGCTTGACGCAACTGCGGAGCCAGAATCCCCGGCAACGACCGCTGCTCGGGAGCCTCGATCCGCATCGTCTGGATGCCCGCGGCCTCGGCGTCATCCCGCATCCGATCGAGCAGCACGGTCTTGCCCACGCCGCGCAGCCCCACCATCAGCACGCTCTTGGTGGACAGCCCCCGGCGCACCCGTTCCAAAGCGACTCGGACGGTCTCGCGCAGTTCATCACGACCGGCCAGTTCGGGCGGTGGCGTGCCGGCGCCGGGGGCGTAGGGGTTGAGGACGGAATCCATGCCCCAAGTATAGCAAGTTTATCCCATTTTATCCCAAAGGGATAAACTGGGATAAACTTGCTCAATATCGGTTATCGGACTTGATCCGATCACCGGCCCCGATCGCCCCGGCTGGCCCGCTCCAGAATCTTCTTCTCCCGCGCGGTCAGCGACCGGATGCCCTTGAGGTTCACTTTGTCCAGGATGCGGTCCACCTCGTCGGTGGACGGCGCCCTGGGCGTGCCGGGCTTCGGTTGGCGGGGGGGGCGGGAGCGTCTGGGCTCCTTCGAGTTGCCCAGGATGTCGAAGAAGTCGAGCAGGTGGTGGGAGTTGCGGATGAAGAAGTACCCCGCGATGGCCCCGCCGATGTGGGCCGCGTCGCCGCCGGCGTTGTGTCCGCTGCTCAGCAGGTTGAAGAGCGACAGGCCGACATAGCCGTAGGCCAACCACCTCATCGAAATCGGGAACACGCCGAAAAGATAAAGCTTGGTGTTCGGGGCGATATAGGCGCACGCCACGATCACGCCGAACACGCCCGCCGACGCGCCCACCAGCGGCGTGTTCGGGGGAGTGTCCAGCACGCCGGGCAGGGGGATGCCCATCAGTCCCAGCAGGTTGAGGAACACATACATCACCCCGCCCATGATGCCGCAGACGAGATAAAAAGCGAGGTACTTGCGCGCCCCCAGCGCTTCCTCCACCATCCGCCCGAAGATGAACAGCCCGAACATGTTGAAGAACAGGTGCCAGGGGGTGTCCGTCGAGTGCAGGAACTGGAAGGTCAGCAGACGCCAGACCTGCAGGTTGAGCAGAAGGCGGCTCCCTTGCCCCGCGGGATCCGGCACAATCTCGAAGAACCCTTTGGCCGTGGACCAGTGCCCGTACTCGTGCAGGATCGACCAGACCCGCCCGCTGGCCAGACGCTGCGAGAAGACCGTCACCGCGAGGACATGGATCACGCAGTTGCTCACGATGATCCAGGTGTTGACGGTCCAAGGCCACCGCGGGCGCATCATGCCGCCGACCCCGGCGCTGCCCGGCCCGCCGCCCCATCCCCGCGCGGGAGCCTCTTTCACATAGTCACGGTCGTGGATCCCCATGCCGCTCCTTCAGCCCGCGGGCGTACCGACATCATTGGTCGGTTTTCGTGCCCGGCCTTTCCGTTTCTCGGCTCCGCTCGGTCGCCCGCTTGAGCACCCGCTTTTCCCGCGCGGTCAGCGCGTCCATCCCCGACCGGGAGATTTTCTCCAGGATTCGGTCCACCTCGCCCCCCTCGTCGTCGGTCCCCCGGGCGTCCGGCGGGGCGTCACCGGCAGGCTCATCATCCCGGTCAAGTTCAAGGTACCCCGCGGGGTGCTGGATCGCCGGGCGTGCGGGCGCATCCAGCCCAGGCTCGGCCCCCGCCAGGAACTGCACCCGCCGTCGCTCCAGCCAGCACACCACGCCCCCGAACAGCCCGACCGCCAGCAGCATCTTGCCGTCCGCCAGGGCCAGCCCCGCGAGCAACATCCCGGCCGCGGCCGCCAGCCCGACATGCACCGTCACCCACAACGCCCGGTGATACCCCACCCGCCGCCACAGCAGGCAGTGCAGCACCCGCCCCGCGTCCATCGGGTACATCGGCACGAGCATGTTGAACGCCAGGAGCACCAGGTTGGCGATGTGCAGCGACCACAGCCCGATCAGCCACCAGGGCATCGAGCCGTGCGCCGCCTCCAGGTCCAGGACCGACCCGCCCGGGTCCAGCGGGTTCGGGAACGCCGCTCGCCACGACCCGCTCACCGCGATCAGCACGCCCGCGAACACCGGCAGCAGCGCGGCGTTGACCAGCGGCCCCCCCAGCGTGGTCCACAGCTCCGCCCGCCAGTCGTGCGGCGGACGGCACGCCGCCAGCCCCCCCAGCGGCCACAGCACGATCTCGTCCGCCTCCCCCCCCACCCGCCGGCACGCCACGCAGTGCCCGAACTCGTGCAGCAGCGCCAGCACGAACAACGCCGCCATCAGCGGCAGCACGAACCCCACCCCGGTCTGGTGTCGCGGCAGCGTGAAGATCACCTGCGACAGCACGAACACCACGAACAACCAGTGGACCCGGACCCGGACCCCCGCGACCCGCCCGAGCGGAAGCCCCCACCGCAGCGGGTTCTCCCCGTCACCCAGCACCCGCCCCAGCACCCCGAACCGCCCCGGCACCCCGGGCATCCGCCCGCGCGGCGGGCCGGACGGGGCCTGCCCCTGCATCCCGGATGTCCACGGATCACGCGGCATGATGAACGCTAGCCCGCTCCGCCCTCCATCACCCCGGCCCCTCCCAGCAAGCCCCGACGCAGGGCGATCAGCAGGGAGCACACCGTCTTCCCATCCGCCAGTTCGCCCCGGTCGAGCATGGCCAGCAGGTCCGCCACCGGAACAGGGTGGACGGTCAGCACCTCGTACGGCTCAAGCCGCTGGCCCACATGGGTCAGCCCCCGCGCCACGAAGGCGTGCATCACCTCGTCGGTCAGGCCCGGCGTGGTATAGAACCGGGCCAGCGGCTCGACGGTTGCGGCCCGGTAGCCGGTCTCCTCCTCCAGCTCCCGGGCCGCCGCGACCGCGGGGTCCTCGCCGGCGTCGATCCCCCCCGCGGGCAGCTCCAGCAGAAAATCGTCGATCGTCACCCGGCTGTTGCGAACCATCACGACCGCTGGTCCGTCCGGCGTGTCCAGAATCGGGACGATGCACGCCGCCCCCCGGTGCCGCACCATCGGCTTGGTGCGCCGCACCCCGTCGGGATGCTCCACGGACAACTCCACGAAGTCGTAGGAGCGGCCCGCGTGGATCAGGCTCTCACCGACGACACGCAGGCGGGGTTCGGACGCGGCACGGGTGGGGTCGTTCATCAAGGATGTATAGGCCATGCCAAGCAACGGGGCCGACGCCCGAAGAGCGTCGGCCCCGCACCTGAACGGCCGCCGAGAATCCTTTGCTCAGCGCCGACGCCGCCCGACCATCACACCGCCAAGGCCCAGCAGGGCCAAGGCCGAGGGGGCGGGCACGCCGGAGACGGCCACATCGTCGATGTACCACCCGACGCGCTCCACCACGGTCGTGGCCGTGAAGCGGAACTCCAGGTCGAAGATGCTGTTGTCGAAGCCGGAAAGGTCGAACGAAACAGCCCGCCACCCGTTGGTCGGCCCCCCGTCCCGCAGGCTGATGCGCGAGCCGTTCACGAACACCTCGGCGGTGTCGAATGTGTTGCCGCCCGAGTCCAGCCACTCCTGAAAACTCAACGCCAGCCCGGTCCAGCCGGTGGCGTCGATCGTGATGGACAGGCTGCTGACCATGCTGGGGCTGTGCAGACCCCCGATCACCGTGCCCCAGACATAACTTCCCGAGTACCCGCCGGTCGGCTCCGGCCCGCCGTATCCCCCCAACCCGGCGCCGTTCACCCCGATGGGGATGCCGCGTTCCCAGTCGCCGGTGCCCACGAAGCCGCCCCCGTCGGACTCAAAGTCGCTGAAGTACACCTGACCCGAGGCCAGGCCCGTCGCCGAAGCGACCACGACCGCTGCGATGCGTCTCATGCCGACTCCTCTCTTCTGCTCTGTCTTCTCTCCGAACACGACGCGGCGTGCGCCGCGTCCCACGAATCCAGATTCTGTCAGAACACCAGGAAAATCCAACAAAAAACCCCGCGATACCACGGGGTTTTCTGCAAAATGAACAGCCTGTTTGCACGCTGTTTGAAATCTTGAACAGTCACTCCCGGTTCACCCCGCCGAATCAGGGGGGTGAAATGGGAGCGGGATGATGGATCACCGCCACCAGGTGTTCGACCCGTACACCGCCTGTTCCCCCAGCTCCTCCGCGATCCGCAGCAGCTGGTTGTACTTCGCGTTGCGGTCGCTGCGGCAGGGGGCGCCCGTCTTGATCTGCCCGCAGTTGGTCGCCACCGCGATGTCGGCGATGGTCGAGTCCTCGGTCTCGCCCGAGCGGTGGCTGAGGATGCACGCATACCGGCTCCGGTGGGCGTAGTTGACCGCGTCGAAGGTCTCCGACAGCGTGCCGATCTGGTTCACCTTCACCAGCACGGCGTTGCCGCACCGCTGCTTCACGCCCTTCTCCACGAACTTCTTGTTCGTGACGAACAGGTCGTCGCCGACAATCTGGACCTTGTCGCCGAGCCGTGCGGTCAGCTTGGCCCAGCCGTCCCAGTCGTTCTCCGCCAGCCCGTCCTCGATCGAACGGATCGGGTACCTGGCGCACCAGTCGGCCCACATCGAGACCATGTCATCGGACGAAATGATCTCCTGCGACGAACTGAAGAACTTGTAGCCCTTCTTGCCGTCCTTCTCCGCCTCGTTCCATAGCTCGCTGGTCGCGGGGTCGAGCGCCACGAAAATCTGCTCGCCCCAGGTGTACCCCGCCTTGCCCACCGCTTCCTCGATGACCTTCAGCGCGTCCTCGTTGTCCTTCAGGTCCGGCGCGAAGCCGCCCTCGTCCCCCACCGCCGTGGACATGCCGCGCTTCTTCAGCACGCTCTTGAGGTGGTGGTAGATCTCCGTGCCCGCCCGCAGCGCCTCGCCGAAGTCGTCAAAGCCCCACGGCTGGATCATGAACTCCTGGAAGTCCACGGTGTTGTCCGCGTGCTTGCCGCCGTTGAGGATGTTGAGCATCGGCACGGGCAGGGTCTTGGCCCCAGTTCCGCCGAGATAGCGGTACAGGGGCAGACCCGACGCATCGGCCGCGGCCTTGGCCACCGCCATCGAGACCCCCAGCACGGCGTTCGCGCCCAGCTCGCCCTTGTTGGGCGTGGCGTCAATCTCCAGCATGGCCGCGTCGATGCCCTCCTGGTCGCGCGCGTCCAGCCCCTCGATCTCCGGGGCGATCCGCTCGTTCACATGGTCCACGGCCCGCGTCACGCCCTTGCCCATCCAGGCCGAGCCGCCGTCGCGCAGTTCCACCGCCTCGTGCTCGCCCGTCGAGGCCCCGGAGGGCACCGCCGCCCGCCCGACGACGCCGGAGGTGAGGACCACCTCGACCTCCACGGTCGGGTTGCCGCGGGAATCGAGGATCTGGCGGGCGTGGATGAGGTCGATATCGAAGGCCATCTGGGGGTTCTCCATCTATTCGCTCAGGAATGCCGATATGCACGGGACCGAGCGCGAGGATAGGCTTGTGAAGCCCCCGCGAGGATCGCGGAGGACGCGAGATGACTCCGGCCCCCCCGCCGGACGCGAGAGGTTGCCCGAGGCTTATGTCGATCAACGCCCAGCAGTTCCGTGCCGAACTCGAGTCCATCCGCGCCGCCCTGACCCGCCAGGGCAACCGGGTGACGGAGATGGTCTCCCAGGCCTTCGAGGCGGTCTACCAGCGTGACACCGCCTCCGCCGCGGCCATCGTCACACACGACGACGAGATCGACCGGGCCGACATCGAGATCGAACGCCGCAGCGTGGACCTGCTCGTCCGCTCGGCCAACCACGCCTGCGAGGTCGGCCCCGGCCCGGTCCGCTCCGTCCTGACCTGCGTGAAGGTGAACAACGAGCTGGAACGCATCGCCGACGCCGCCACCGGGATCGCCGAGCGCGTCATCCGCCTGGGTGATCGCACCACCCCGTTCCCCAAGACGCTGCTGGTCATGACCAACTCGGTCGTCGGCATCGTCCGCGACGCGGTCAAGGCCTTCGGTGCCGCCGACCCCGTGCTGGCCAAGTCCGTCCTGGCCAGCGAGGGCGCGGTCCTCAAGTTCAAGGAACTCATCACCCGCGACGCCGAGGAGCGCGTCGCCGACGGGCGCATGTCCGTCGAGGTCGCCTTCGAGCTCCACGGCATCGCCTTCCAGGCCGTCGTCATGGCCGACCACTGCACCAACATCGCCGAGCAGGTCATCTACGAGTCCACCGGCCAGATCGTCCGCCACACCAGCGGCGAGTGGATCGAGCTGCCCAACCCGTAGCCTCGGTAGGTCGGCACTCCGTGCCGACGCTTCTTGTGGGGCCGACTTCCAGTCGGCCTCTTCTCCCACGGAGCGGAGGGCTTCCAGACCTCCGTCGGCCCGCAGGGCCGAGATTCCTTGTCGTGGGGAGAAGAAGACCCGGCTCGGCGAGCCGGGCCACCAAGAGTCGGCACGGAGTGCCGACCTACCAAGACCTCAGCCCTTCGGCGCCTTGTAGAACGGCATCGCCACCACCCGCCCCGCCAGCACCGCCCGTCCCGCGTCCACCGCCACCTCGGCCCCCACGCCCCCGTGGTCCGCCTTCACGAACCCCATCGCAATCGACTTGTCCAGCGAGGGGCTGAGGCAGCCGGAGGTCACAACCCCGCTCGCAACGCCGCCGACCAGGATCGTCATGCCCTGCCGCGCCGTGCGCTTGCCCTCGATCTCGATGCCCACCAGCCTCGACTCCGGCCCGCCCGCGTCCCGCGTGCGCACCAGCGCGTCCTGGCCGATGAAGTTCTCCCCGTCCTTCTCGATGGACTTGTCCAGCGAGACCGCAAAGTCCACGCCGCAGGACAGGGCGTTGATCTCCTCGCCCAACTCGTGCCCGTACAGCGGCATCCCCGCCTCCAGACGCAGCGAATCGCGGGCGGCCAGCCCCGCCGGCTTGAGCACCGCGTCGGCCTTGCTCTGGTCCACATCCTTGAGCAGCAGCTTCATCGCCATGCCCACCGCCGACGCGGGCAGGATCACCTCCACCCCGTCCTCCCCCGTGTAGCCCGTGCGGCTGACGATCAGCTTCAGAATCATCAGGTTCTTGACCGTGAAGCGGTACCGCTTCAGCGTGGGGATCTCCTTGGACACGCCGGAGATCAGGTCCATCACCCGGGGCCCCTGCAGAGCGACCATCGCCGTCTTCTCCGTGCGGTCCTCGATCTTGACATTGAAGCCGCGGGCCGCCACGACCGCCCGCCAATGGTCCAGGATCTTCGCCCGGTTCGAGGCGTTGACCACCACGAGGTAGTCGTCCGCCTCCATCCGCATCACGATCACATCGTCCTTCACCCCGCCCCGTTCGTTGCAGACCAGCGAGTAGCGGCACTGGCCGTCCTGCATGTCGCCGATCCGGCGCGAGCAGGTGTGCTCGAGCAGCCGCCGCGCGTGCAGGCCCGAGACCGCCACCCGCCCCATGTGCGACACATCGAACAACGCCCCCGCCCGCCGGCACTGCTCGTGCTCCTCACGCACCGAACCGGCGTACTTCAGCGGCATCTCCCAGCCCGCGAAGTCCACGAGCTGGGCCTGATGGTCGAGATGGAAGCCGCGGAGCGGCGTCTGGGCGAGGGTGGTGGTCGTCATACCCGCCAGTCTAGGGGGCGTCGTCAGACCGGCCACGCGCCGTTGTCGATCAGACGCACCCCGCCCACCCAGGCCGCCACCAGCACGCGGCAGCCCCCCCCCCGCCCGCCCGCCCGCGGCGCCAGCAGCGTCTCAGCATCCCGCACCACCGCGTACTCCGGGTCAATCCCGCTTTCGGACAATGCCAGACGCATCGCCGCCTCCGCCTCCTGCGCCGTGGACTGAGCCTGGGCCGCGCGGATCGCCCGGATGATGCCCGCCGCCCGCTGCCGTGCGTCCGGCCCCAGCCGCCGGTTGCGGCTGCTCATCGCCAGCCCGTCCGGCTCGCGCACCGTCGGGCCGGCAACGATCTCGATGGCCCTGCCCTGGGCGGCAGTCATCGCCCGAATCACCTGCAACTGCTGCCAGTCCTTCTCCCCGAACACCCCCACCGCCGGGCGGGTCAGATCGAATAGCCGCGACACCACCTGGCACACCCCGGCGAAGTGCCCCGGCCGGAAGGCGTCCTCCAGCCCCGGCCCGTCCGCCACCGCCGGCAGATCCGGCACGGCCACCGGCTCGCCGGGCGGATAGACCACCTCCGGGGCCGGCGCGAACACCGCGTCCGCCCCGGCCGCCTCGCACACCGCCAGATCGGCCTCCAGCGTCCGAGGGTACTTCTCAAAGTCGCTCGCCTCGTTGAACTGCGTGGGGTTGACGAAGATTGTCGCCACCACGCGGCACGCCGCGCCCCGCCGATCAGCGACCGCCCGGGCCTGCCGGATCAACGCCCCGTGCCCGGCGTGCAACGCGCCCATCGTGGGCACCAGCACGCAGCCTTCCGTCAGACCGGGATCGGATCGTTCCAGCACACGCACGCCCGGAACGGTAGTCCGACCCCGCACCCGGGCGAGCCGCGGAACCGTACCATCGCCCGTGCCTGCCGCCGCCTCCCCCCTGATCGCCGAATGGTCCAACCGCCTGCGGGCCATCGCCCGCCGGACCATCGGGCATGAACCCATCGCCGACCCCGACGCGACGCGAGCCGCCCGTCGTGCGTTCCTGGCCGTCTTCGCCGACGAGCAGGGCAACCGGGCCAGGGTCGTGACGCCCTTCCTGGCCGCCGCGATGGGGATCGAGCCGGGCCAGATCCCGCCGCCGGCCCCCGACCTGGACGACCGGCTCTGGTGGGCCGTCCACGACCCCGACCAACCGATCACCGATTTCACGCAAGGCGTCGGCCCACTGGACCCCGGCCTCGCCGAGACCGCCATCGAGTCCCGCACCGAGACGGAACTCTCCGCCATGCACGCCCTCTACCGCCTGGGCCTGGACCGCGACCGCCCGGACCTGACCGCACGCGCCCTCGACGCCGCCCGCTGGCACACGGCCGAACTCCAGCCCGACAACGGCACCAACCACCCCTGGGGAATCCATGTCTTCGTCGTCCTGGCCTCCCGTTCCCCCGACCCCCCCGAATCCGGCGCGGCCCTGATGCACGCCCAGACCCTGCTGCACAACTGTCAGGTCCAGCAGGGCCGCGCCGACCGCCTCAGCGCGTGCATCCTCTGGGACGCCGCCCGCACGCTCGAACGCCCCTGGTAGGTCGGCACTCCGTGCCGACGCTCCTGGTGGCACGGCTCGCCGAGCCGTGTCCTCTTTTCCGCGGAGCGGAGAGCTTCCAGCCCTCCGTCGGTCCAAAGGACCGAACCGGGTCTTCTTGCGGGGCCGACTTCCAGTCGGCCATCTCTTCCCGACGACACGCCCCCGTGACGCCGCCGATGAAATCGGCGGATTCCTCTTCCCCCAGCTCCCATGACAAGCCCCATGCGTGCGCGCCGAGCTTCCCGCTGCACACGAACCACGCCCGAAACTCAACGGTGATCCGTATCACTCCGCGATGCGACGAAAAAAAGCAGCGACATCGGCCTTTGTCGCTTCGGACCTGGCCACCGCCATGGTGATATCCACCAAGCCGTCTTCGTCCGCCCGAATCCCGACATCATTCAGGGCGAGGAACACCACGGCCGACGCGGCCCCGGCGCGTTTGTTGCCGTCGAAGAACGGATGGTTGGAGACGATGTGGAACAGGTAGGCCGCCGCCATCTCGAAGACATCCGCGTGCAGGGGCTGCCCGCCGAAGGACGCCTGCGGCACCGCGAGCGCGGAGGCGAGCAGGCCGGGGTCGCGAAGCCCGGCATGGCCGCCGTAGCGTTCGATCATCGCGGTGTGGATCCGGACGACCTGGTCCAGGCTCAGGAAGACGAGGCCGGACACGGGCTACTCGGCAAGCTTCTTCATGGCGCGGCCGAAACGCTCGTGGACGGACTCCAGAGCCGCGTTGAACTTCTTCTCGGTGTTGGCGTCCCGCACCGGGGTCAGGACCAGCGAGCGGCCGTCGGAGATGACCTCGAACGGGGTGTCCGGCCCGGCCTGGATCAGGTCGAGGATCGCCTTGTCGATAATCATCGCGTAGCTGTTGCCGTGCTTCGTCAGGGACTTGACCATGAGGGATACCTCCGCTTGATCGTACGAAGTATATACACCGGAAGGACGGTGTGTGTTCCCGGTTTCGGCAACTTTTCCCCGAGACTGGACCGTCAGGCCCGTCGCACCGGAAGAAAGGGCTGAAAAGGCCGAGTTATCGGACATCGCTCAGAAACGATGGTTTCCGAGGGCCTGCCTTGGACGCTGCTCTTCCGTTGAAGCCGCTCAAACCTTGTTCGGCGCCAATCCGTTCGGATCCCGCAGCCACCGGCGCAGCTTCTGCGACCGCGACAACTCCGCCCACCGGCCCTGATCCGTGCCGTACTTGTGCTGCAACGCCGCCGCGACCAGGCCCATGAACAGCGGCTGCGGGGTCAGCGGGCGGCTGGTCAGCTCGGGGTGGCACTGCGCCCCGATGAAGTACGGGTGGGTGATGGGCTTGGCCGGCGCCACGCCCTCTTCCGCCTCGGCCCTGGACGGCAGCTCCAGCACCTGCATGATCGGCTGCTCCGGGTGGCGCCCCGAGAAGATCAGGCCGCCGGCTTCGAGCCGCTCAATGTAGGAGGGGTCCACCTCGTAGCGGTGGCGGAACCGCTCGCGCACGCTGGCCGCGCCGCCAGCCAGGAACGACGCCAGGGTGCCGGGCCGGATCTGGACATCCTGCGCTCCCAGGCGCATCGTGCCGCCCAGGCCCTCGATCTTCTTCTGGTCGGGCAGCTCGGAGATCACGGGCGAGCCGCACATCGGGTCGAACTCGGTGCTGCTCGCGTCGGCGATGCCGAGCACATTGCGGGCGAACTCGATCACCGCCACCTGGAAGCCCAGGCAGATGCCCAGGTAGGGGATGCCGCTGACGCGGCAGTGCTTGACGCACGCGATCTTGCCCTCGACCCCGCGTGAGCCGAAGCCGCCCGGCACGATCACCCCGTCCAGGTTGGCCAGCTGCTTGGCCACATTCCGGTCGTTGATCTCGGTGGTCTCGATCCAGACCTGCTCGACGGCGCAGCCCAGGTGGGCCGAGCAATGCTCCAGCGCCTTGTCGATCGAGGCGTAGGCGTCGCGCAGGTCGGCGTACTTGCCGGTGATGCCCACGCGGACGGTCTCCTCCTTCTCGCCGGTCAGCCCGCGGACGAAGGTGGTCCAGCTCTGGCGGGCGCGATCCTCGTGGCGGGTGTCCACGCGGTCGTGCAGGGCCAGGATGCTCAGGATCTCCCGGTCCAGCCCGTCGGCCCGCATCTCGTCCGGGATGGTGTAGATGCTCTCCCGGTCGTGCATCGAGAACACGCGCTTGAGCGGCACATTGCTGAACATCGCGATCTTCTCGAGCACCTTGGGCATCACCGGGTTCTCCGCCCGGCACGCGATCAGGTGGGGCTGGATGCCCGTCTCCATCAGCCGCTGGATGCCGAGCTGCGCCGCCTTGGACTTCTGCTCGCCCAGCGCGGGCGGCTCGATCACATAGGTCAGCGCCACGAAGCACACGCTGCCCGGCCCTTCCTCGAACGCCAGCTCGCGCAGCGCCTCGATGTAGAAACCGTTCTCGTAGTCCCCCACCGTGCCGCCCACCTCGACGAACACCACATCCGCCGGGCGCTTGCCGTCGCCGCGCAGCGCCAGCTCGCGCAGCTTGCGTTTCACCTCGCCCGTCACATGCGGGATCATCTGCACATCGCGCCCCAGGTACACGCCCTGGCGCTCGCGGTCGAGGATCTCGGTGTAGATCCGCCCCGCCGTCGTGAAGTTGCGGCTGGTCAGGTTCTGGTCCAGCAGCCGCTCGTAGGTGCCCAGGTCCATGTCGCACTCGGTGCCGTCGTCGAGCACGAACACCTCGCCGTGCCGGTACGGGTTCAGCGTGCCCGAGTCGATGTTCAGATACCCCTCCAGCTTGATCGGCGCGACCGTCAGCCCCTTGTCCTTGAGAACCTTGGCCATCGACGAGCTGAAGATGCCCTTGCCCAGCCCGGACATCACCGTGCCCAGCACCACCACATACTTGTGCTGCCCGAACCGGTACCCGTCGGGCACCGGCGAGTAGTACTCGCTGTTGGTCATCGCGGTGTCGCCCGCGGCCGCGAGAAGTTCGATCCCGGCGCGCGGCTTGGCTCGCGACCCGTCCGGCTGGTTGCTCTGGGGGGGCATCCCTGATCTTACCATCTTTGGGACCGGCCGCAACCGAATCCGAAGATCAACCCCGCGCGCTCGCCCCGGCCCGCCACCGGGCCACGAAGGCCGCGTACTGCTCGGGGGTATCAATCCCCACATGCTCGAAGCCCCGCACGAGCACCGCGATGGACCAGCCCGCCTCCACCGCCCGCAGTTGCTCAAGCTTTTCCGTCCGTTCCAGGCCCGATTCGGGCATTTCCACGAACCGATCCAGAGCCGACCGCCGGTAGACATACAGCCCGGCGTGCTTGAGGGGGGAAACGGCCCTGCCACCCCCCCCGCCATCCCGATCGAACGGGATCAACGCCCGGCTGAAGTACACCGCCCGGAACACCCCGTCCGGGCCGGCCCGCACCACCACCTTGACGATGTTCGGATCGCCCGCGTTCTCCCCCGCCCGGAACGGCGAGGCCAATGTCCCCATCGGCTCGCCGGACCGGGCCGTCGCCTCCACCGTCTCGTCGATCAGCCCCGGGTCGATCTCCGGCTCGTCGCCCTGCACATTCACCACCAGGGTGTCCGCCCCCAGGCCCAGCCTGCCCGCGGCCTCGGCCAGGCGGCTCGTCCCGTTCGGGTGATCCTCCCGGGTCATGACCACCTCGACCCCGACCCCCTCCAGGGCTTGCTCCACCTCCGCCGAGTCCGTCGCCACCACCACGCGAGACACCGACCGGGCCGCCATCGCCCGCTCGGCCACATGCGCCACCATCGGGCGTCCCGTCCCGGCGGCCAGCACCTTGCCCGGGAACCGGGTCGACCCCAGCCGCGCCGGGATGATCGCGACCGCGCCGCTCATGTCAGGACCGCATCTCGGCCATCAGCGACTTGATCTGCTCGCGCCGCTCGCGCACATCGCGGAAGTTGAACTTCTGCATGGCGATGCCCGCCGCGATCCGGTCGGCCTCCTCGGCCGCCTCCGCGCTGCGGTCGTTGTTCGCCTTGGATTGCAGCGCGCACAGCAGCCCGTAGCGAAGCTCCATGCCCAGCGGCGTGGTGTCGTCCGGCATCCCGTCCAGCCCCGCGCGGAAGGTGCCCACCGCCGCGTCGTCCCACCCGCCCATCGCCAGGAAGGACCGGCCCATCTCCAGCTGCACATGCCGCCGGATCTTCGCGTCGTCCTGCGCCTGCTGGAACTGCTCGATGGAGCCGTCATGGTCGCCCATGCCGGCCAGTACCTTGCCCAGCTCGAACTTCAGGGGCAGGTCCGTCGGGTAGTTCTCGACCTGGAGCTTGAGCTCCTCCAACTGCATCTTCCGCAGCGCGGCCTCGGCCCCGGCGAGCTTCTCCGCCGCCTCCGGGCTGTCCCCGCCCTCGGCCGCGGCACGCAGCTTCTCCAGGTTCTTGACGGCCCTCTTGACCTGGATCTCCCCCGACATCTTCCGGAAGCGGAACTGGCCGGACTCCTTGTACGCCCTGCCCAGCACCGCCATCGCCTTGAGTTCATCCGCCGGCTTGCCCCGATCGAGCAGAGCCTTGACATACTTGGTCACCGTCGGCAGGTCGCCGGGCCGCTCGGCGTACTCCTGCTCGGCGCGGGCGATGATCTGGTCCTTGACGGTCCCCGTCTTGGCGACCGAGTCCTCCTGCTCCAGCCGCAACTGCTTGTCCGCGTCGCGGATGTTGCGCCGGAAGCCGCCCTCCTCCCCGCTCTCGTCGAAGCCGCCCTGGGACATGGTGTTCCTGGCCAGCATGTTGCGCACGCGGTTCTGCAGCGCGCCGTCGCTGGGGTCCAGGCGTTGGGCGATCTCGCCCGCCTGGGCCGCCAGGTTGAACGCCTCAAGCGTCTCGAACGCATCGACCAGCTTGATGAAGGTGTCCTTGCGGGGCTTGCCGTCCTGCTGGGCCAGGGCCAGGGCGTGCTGGCCCAGCAGCGTGCCGGCCTGCTTGACGCCGATCTTGGCCGCCGCCTCCGTCACACGCAGCGCGGCCGAGGTGTCCATCTTCCGGATCCCGAAATCCAGCAACGCCTCCACGAACTTGCGCACATCCCCCTTGGCGTTCAGCCCCGAGCGCGTGCCCTTGTCCAGCTTGCCCTTGGGGTTCTCCTGCAGGAAGGCGTCCGCCGACCGCAGAAAACTCCGCACGGACTCGAAGCTCGTCGGATCCCAGGCCAGCCCGTTCAGCCAGAGCTGCATGGCGTACTCGTAGTTGCCCGACTCGTGGACCACGCCCGCCCGGTCCCAGAAGACCTTGGCCTTCTTCGGATCGAACGACAGGGGCTGGCCCTCGTCGCCCTCGCCGCCCGCCGCCGCCGTTTTCTTGCCGAAGATCGCCACGGGATGCCGCTCCTGAAAGAACAAGGTGGGGTGAGGGTGGACCCGCAGTGTACGCCCCCAAGCCCCGCCGTGGGGCCGCATTCCCGGTCAGGCCCCGCACGGGTGCCATACGATCGCCCGATGACCCTCGACCCTGCCCAGCTCCGCATCCAGCTCTACCCCGCCGAAGTCCTGCGACGACCCGCCGAGCCGGTGCAGCCCTCAGCCGAGGCCCGCGCCGTCGGCCAGCGCATGTTGGAACTCATGCACGGCGCCGAGGGCATCGGCCTGGCCGGGCCGCAGGTCGGCCTGTCCTGGCGCATCTTCGTCTGCGACATCCCCGAGGACCCCGACCCGGAGGACCCCCCCGCCCCCCCCGGCACCCCCCCCGACCACACCGACGGCCCCCAGATCTGGCTCAACCCCCGCATCATCGAGTCCGACCGCGCCGTCGTCCTCTACGAGGAGGGCTGCCTCTCCCTCCCCGGCATCCGCGGCGAGGTCAACCGCCCCGCCACCGTCACGATGGAGGCGCAAACACCCGAGGGTGAAACCCGGCGCGTCCGCGCCACCGGCCTGCTCGCCCGCTGCTGGCAGCACGAGATCGACCACCTGGACGGCGTACTCATCCTCGACCGCATGACCCAGACCGCCCGCCTCCGCAATCGCTCCCGCATCAAGGCGATGGAAAAGTCCGCCCGCCGCTGACCCCCCCATCCACATCACACCTTCCTCCCCCCTTCCCCCTCCTCCTTCTCCTCCCCCCCTCCGTCGCTTCGTCGCTCCGTCGCTTCTCCTCCCCCCCTCTACGATCCCCCCGATGCGCATCGTCTTCCTCGGTTCCGGCGCCTTCGGCCTGCCCACACTGCAACACCTGGCCGCGCGCCACGCCGTCGCGGGCGTGGTCACGCAGCCCGACAAACCCGCCGGACGCGGATCGAAACTCACGCCCACCCCGATCGGCGCGTGGGCCGCCGAGCACCTCCCCGGCGTGCCGCTCATCAAGCCGGAGAAGATCAACACGCCCGAGGTTCGGGATCTCGTCCGCTCGTGGGACTGCGACGCCTGGGTCGTCATCGCCTTCGGCCAGAAGCTCGGCCCCGCGCTGCTCGCCGACCGGTTCGCCGTCAACCTGCACGCCTCGCTGCTGCCCCGCTGGCGCGGCGCGGCGCCGATCAACCACGCCATCCTCGCGGGCGACGCCATCACCGGCAACTCCGTCATCACGCTGGCCGACCGCATGGACGCCGGCCTGGTGCTGGGCCAGTCCCGCCGCCCCATCGAACCGGGCCGGACCGCCGGCGAACTGCACGACCTGCTGGCCGAGGACGGCCCCGCCCTGATCGAGCAGGTTCTGATCGCCCACGCCGCGGACGCCCTCCGCCCGGTCACGCAAGACGAATCGCTCGTCACCCTTGCGGGCAAGCTCGCCAAGTCCGACGGCCGCGTCGTCTGGGACCAGCCCGCGGACCGGGTCCGATGCCGGATCAACGGCCTCTCTCCCTGGCCCGGCGTCACCGCCGCGTTCGACGGACAGCCCCTCAAGCTCGTCCGGGCGGAACCGGCCGATCCGGTCTCCCAATCAACCCTCCCGGGCACGATCACCGATCCCGGCCTCGGCATCGTGGCCTGCGCCGCGGGTTCGGCCGTGCGCATCCCGGAGGTCCAGCCGCCCGGCAAGAGACCCATGCCCTTCCGCGACTGGGCCAACGGCCGCCAGATCAAACCAGGTAACTGCCTGTCCGACGGAGCCGACCCGTGAGCCTCACACTCTGGGACATCATGCGCCCCGGCAAACGCGCCCGCAAGGCCAAACCCGATCCCCGGCCCCTGGTTATCGTCCCGAAATCCAAACCGACCCGCAAACCCTCCTCCAAACCCGCCCCTCGTCCCTCTACCAAATCACCCCCCAAGCCCGACTCCGCGCAGGCACGCTACGACCTGATGACCCGCACCATGCTCGCCCGCTACGGCGTGCGCGTCCGCAAGTGGCGCACCGGCATGTGCGGCGTCGCCTGGCAGGTCACCTACCGCGACGGGACCGTCAGCCGCCTCATCGAGGCGCCCAAGCCCAAAGGCCCCATGTCGGCCGCCGTGTTCCTCCACGAGATCGGCCACCACGCCATCGGCTTCCACACCTACAGCCCGCGCTGCCTCGAGGAATACCACGCCTGGAAGTACGCCCTCGACCAGATGGCCGAGTGGGATCTGAACATCACCCAGCGCGTCCAAGACCGGATGCACGACTCCCTGCACTACGCCGTCGCCAAGGCCCGCCGCCGCGGCCTCAAAGCCCTGCCCGCCGAGCTCGAGCCATACGCCCGCGCCCGCCCCAAACCCCGCTGACGCGGCACGACAAGCCGCGACTGCAAGGGAGCGCCCGGGACCGCCAAACGACGCCCCGATGCCGAACGATCGGCAACGACCAATCAATCGGCACACTTCTCTTCTGACGCAACCGCCGCCGCTCCCTTGCAGTCGCGGCTTGTGTTTGCTGACTGATCCGCCTCACTCCGCCTGAACCACCCGCACCCCTTCCCCCAGCCATTTCCTCATCAATGGATATCCCGCCCCCGCATCCCCCAGGGTGTCGCCTCGAAAGTACCCGTCGGCCAGACCGGGTACCGCCGCACCGATCGCGTCGCGTCGCGTTCCTGCATCTGCCGCGCGTGCCCGTCGATGAACCACACCGATCCTGCTCTCGTCGTGTTGTGATACTCCAGACCGCTGACATCGACCCCCGGCTCATGCACGCCCCGCCAGCCGTGCCACACGAACATCTCGAACATCCCCGCCTTGGACGAGGGGAACCGCGTCATCGACATCCGCTGCACCCGCCCGCCCAAGCGGTTCATCCAGACCGAGTTGGGCATGTCGGGGTCCAGGTGCTCGGGGATCATGTACGCGGCCGCGGTCAGCCAGTAGTCCGGCACGGCCACACGCTCGTACCACTCGGGATGCTGGCTGTTGGCCGGGCAGTACATCACCTCCGTCGTGCTCTGGAAGCCCGTGTACGCCAGCCACTGGGGCCGCTGCATCGTGGCGTAGCTCTGCGTGGTGAACTCGGGCCACCGCTCGGGCGACGCCTCGTAGTTCACGCCCCGTTCGATCCAGGACGGGAAGAAATCCCGCTGATCGTTCGCGTACATCGCCACGATCGACCCCAGGCTGCGGATGTGCGTCAGGCACACGATGGCGTCCCCCCGGTCCAGCACGCCGCGCAGCCCGGTCAGCATGATGCCGCCCAGCATGGCAATCACGCCGAACGCCACCAGCACCTCGACCATCGTCATGCCGTGCCGAGATCGCGGGATGTCCCTCGTGGACCCAGGCATGACGCCGCCCCTTCCGCCGCGACCCGCGGCCTATGAACGCACCCGCCCGATCACCACAATGCCCACCGCGACGAGCAATGCGCCCGCCCCGACCCAAAGAACGATCGGCCCCGCCGAGATGAGCATCCGCCGCCCGGATCGGGCAGGCCCGACCTCCGCCAGACGGGCCTCGTACGCACCCTCGCCGCTGTCGGACAACTCCTCGAACGAGACCGACTCTCCCAGCCCCGTGACGCGGACCCCGGTCAGCACGGCGGGCACGCTCTCGTGGATGCGCCCCTCATGCAGCGAGGAAAACCAGACCCGGACACGCCCAACGCCAACGCCCTCCCCGCCCCTCCCATCCACGCGGGCGAAGTCGTCATACTCCCACCATTGCGTTGGAGTGCCGTCGGAAGAGACGGATTCCAAGCGGGAGACCACCGTCATGGCGCGCCCCGCCGCATCCGTCCGACGCTGCACCACCGCCCGCATCCGCAGGTTCTTGAAATGGACCCGGAACGAGTCCGCGGAAACCCGGTCGAACTCGACGGCGTCCGGGCTTTCGTCCTCCAGCCACACGCCCAGCAGACTCGGAGCGAACGACACCGCGACCACCCCGAGCCGCCGCGCCGACGCACCGACCATGGAGGTGTTGCTCTCCGATCGTCTGGTGAATGTTTCCGAGACCACCCCGGCCCCGGTCACGGTGAAGTCGCGGTCGAACCGCACCGCCGCCGCCGATTCCCGCTGGTCCCCCGTCTGGACCACCCGCGAACGCAGCTCCATGGCATGGGGCCAGTGGACCCGCACGGTCTGGTTAACATCGAACGAGTACGCGACCTCGCCATCCTCGGTAAGCACATCCTGCTGGTCGGCCCATAAAAACTCAACCCCGTTGGCCCGCTTGCACTCGTCGATCCAGACGCGGACAAGGGGAGATGGGGGAGCATCGGCCGCAACAACACCCTTCCCGACCGCAGCCAATGGCAGGATAAGACAAATCAGCAGCCACCGAGCAGCAGTGAACTTCATCAGTAAAGCCCACATGACTGCATGCCGGTAAACCCGGAGATGGACTTTGAACGGACGGGCGGCCCATCCGGAATCCCGTACAGGCACGCCCCTGTCTCCGGGTCGGTCCATCCATCCGTAAACCGCTGGCAGTATCCGTCAACATAGGTGGCGGTCCCGCAGGTGGCGTACATGGTTCCTGAGTCACATGTATAGTGCGAGTCACACCGTTTGAAGGACACCTCGCAGAACCCGGATCCCGAGTCCGTGGTTTGGTGCAGAGTGATTGTCTTGGAGCAGAGCGGGATCGGATCCACCGGATCCAACTGAGCATGGACAGCCCCGCCCGCCATGACGAGGCCGAACGCACAGGCGGAGGTTCCGATACCCCTGATCTTGATTTGAGACGGCATGATGTTCCCCATGAGAAACCACTTGTCTTGCGTCGGCCAATCCAATAGCGCCCGCAAGTTTCGCGCAGCATACAGCCCAAGGGGGGGAGGGGTCAACACTATTCTGCAATAAATTACAAAATGTGAATAAAACGGCGACCATCGCCCGTCCATTCGTCCGGGCGGCGGCATCAATCCCCCGAAGCGGGGATGCAGTCGGCGCAAAGAAATCCCCGCGCTCATCCGTCGCTACCCCTTGCCCGCGCCGACCAGCCCGCCTCACTCCAAATCCAATCCCACCACCCGCGGCCTGCCCACCACGCCCTCCGCCAACTCCTCTTCGAGCGGCCCGTCAAAGTTCAGCAGCAGCACCGTGTCCGCGTCCCGCCCCAGCCGCCGGGCGGGCGTGAAGTCCCCCGTGTACCGGGCCGCCCGCGACACCCGCACCTCGTCCAGATCGCCCTTCCAGAACGACACCGCCCCCCCGTCCCCCCCATCCCCGCCCGACCTGTCCACATCCGCCCCGATCACCAGCGGCAGCCGGTTCGGCGTCACCGGACCCGTGGCCGCGGCCTCCCCCGTCAGCCGCCCGTTCACGAAGAACCGCGCCCGCTCCCCGTCATACGACATCGCCAGGTGCGTCCACCGCGCGAAGTCCCACGGCCGATCCGCCCCCACCGCTGCATAGCCCCCCCCGGTGTGGACGAACCCCGTCGGCAATGCTTCCCCGTCCGCCGCGTCGGACCAGAAGATCGCAAAGCCGGACCCGTCCGTGTTGCACAGCAAACCCTGCCGCCCCCGCGGCGGCCCGCCGCGGACCCAAGCCTCCACCGTCAACCGCTCGGGATGCTCGCCCAGTTCCACAAGCAACGCCGACCGCCCGTCCAGCCGCAGGAACCCGTTGGGAATCTCGTCCCCGCCCGCCGGCAAGTCCGCGCCGTGCAAAGGGCATCCCGCCAACACCCCGACCAACACCACCCGCCGACATCGCCATCGCATCGCCACGCCCTCCGTGAACCACCGACGGCATGATAGCGAAAACCCCCCGCAACCACGCATCAACCTGGAGCGGGGGGCATCCTGCCCCCCGATCGCCCGCAGGGCGATGCCCGTGGGGCCGACTTCCAGTCGGCCATCCCTGCCTTCGGTGGCACGGGCGTCCCGCCTGTGTTCGCCCCGCAGGGGCGAAAAGCAAGTTGGAAGAAGACACAGGCGGCCCCCCGACGCCTGTGCCACCAATACAAAGACCCGACCCGCCGAGCCGGGCCACCAAGGAGAGTCGGCACGGAGTGCCGACCTACCGCGGCCTGAGCGTCTCCGGATCGCGCCTCGGCAACGCCGTCGCCTTCCCGAACTCGTCCATCGTCGCCACCCGGTTCGCGTCCGCCTCCGCCCCCGCGTTGCCCCTGCTGACCTCCTCCCACGGGCCGACCACCAGGATCACGGCCTCGTCGGGGCGCAGGTGGGCGTTGGCCGCCCGGCGCACATCATCCGGGGACAGGCCGCGCACGGCGTCGCGGTAGGTCCGCCAGAAATTCGGGTCCCGCCCCGTCCGCTCGTCGTTGATGAACAGGTTCATCATCGCGCTCTTGGACTCGAAGTTGCGCGGGAAGGTCTCGATCAGGTTGTTCTGGATGGTCTCCAGTTCCTCCGTGGTCGCCGTCTCGCGCCGGATCCGCCCGATCTCATCGAAGACCAGGCGCGTCGCCAGCGCGGTCGTCGGCGTCTTCGTGAAGAAGTACGCCATGAACACCCCGGGATACTCCACCCGGTTCGAGAAGGTCGAGCCGGCCGTGTACGCCAGCCCCTCCTGCGTCCGCACCCGGTTGGTGATCCGGCTCGTGAAGCCCGAGCCGCCCAGGATGTCGTTCATCACCTCCACCGGGATCGCGTCCGGATCGTCCCGCTTGATGCCCCGGTGGGCCACCAGCACCTGCACCTGGTTCTGGTCCTTCTCGTAGTAGTACACCCCCGGCGCGGCCTTGGCGGTCGGGGCCGGGATGCCCGGCGCGGGCTCACCCCTTTCCCAGCCTGCAAGCTTCCGCTCCAGCAGCGCCAGCATCGACCCCTCGTCGAAGTCGCCCGTCACCGCGATCATCAGATTGCCCGGGTGGAAGATCCGCCCGTGCAGCGCCCGCATGTCCTCCACGGTGATCGAGCGGAGCGAGTCCCGCGTGGGCTGACGACCCTCGAAGTGGTCCTCGCCCCACATCAGGAACCCCAGCTCCCGGATGGCGATCTGGATGCCGTTGTCGTCCCGGCCCTTGATCGCCTCCAGCTGCTGGTTCCGCAACACCTCCAGGCGCGCCGGATCGAAGCCCGGCGTGCGGACCATCGCCAGCAGCAGGTCGAGCGTCTGGTCCAGGTTGGCCGCCAGCGTGTTGACGCTCGCCGAGGCGGTGGTCGGGCCGATCGAGGCCGACATGTTCGCCGCCAGGAAGGCCACCTCCTCGTCGAACTCCTGCGGCCCCATCGCGCCCGTGCCGCCCGTCCGCATCATGCTCCCGGTCATCGCCGCCAGCCCGGCCTTGCCCGCCGGCTCCATGTACGACCCACCCTTGAAACTCAGCGTGATCGTCACCAGCGGGAACTCCCGGGAAGCCGCCATGTAGACCGGCACCCCGCCGGGAAGCTCCCGCCGGAACTGCTCGGGCGCGGGCGGCTCGAACACCAACTCCGCGAACTTGATGTCCCTCGGGTGCGCCGGCACATCCGCCGCCGCCACCCCGCACACGCCCGCGATCAGACCCGCGGCCATCAGAGTCACGGCACGCATCATTCCGCACCTCCCTCGATCTCCGCGAGCCTGCGGCCGATCTCCTGGCGAACATAGTCAAACATCGTCTTGAACATCGGCGGCATCGCCCCCGCCTGCGAATCGATCTGCTCCAGCGCGCCGCGCAGCACCTCCGGGTCCGTCTCGGCCGCGATCTGGCCGAGCTGGCCCTGGAACTGCGCCATGATCATCTCGCGCATCCCCTCCGGCAGCGAGGCCTCCACCTGCTCGAGCGTGATCTCGGCCGCCTCCGACCCGCCGCGCCGCGTGTACATCGTCACGCCCCGCCGGTCCCTGGTCAGATAGGTCTTCACCACGCGCTGGATGTCCTCGGCCGTCACCGCCTGCACCAGCTTCGGGTACTCGTTCAGCTCCTCCCAGCCCAGCCACGCCTCGTAGATCGCGAGCTGGAAGAACAGGTTGGAGTTGTCCTGCAACTGCCGGAACGAGTCCGCCGCCGCCTGGTTCTTGACCTTCTGCAACTCCCGCTCGCCGACCAGTTCTTTCCGCAAGCGCTCGACCTCCCGGTCCCACGCCGCCTCGATCTTGGCGAGTTCCGTGTCGCCCTTCGGCGTCGCGCGGAACGAGAAGCTGCCCACGCCGCGCTGCACGCGGCTGCTCACCGAGGCCGTGGCCGCCAAGCCCTGCTCCTCGATCAGCGACCGGTACAGCCGCCCCGTCCGCCCGTTGAGAATGGATTCCAGCAGGTCCAGCGCCGGCGCGTCCGGGTGCCCCGCGGGCACCGTGCGGTACCGCACCTCGATCTGGGTCTGGCAGTCGCACTCCCCGCTGAAACGCAGCTCGCCCCCCAGCGGCACCTCGTAGGTCACCACCGGCGCGGGCGCGGGCCGCTTGTTCTCCAGCCGACCGAAGTACCGCTCCACCAGCGCCTTGGCGTCCGCCGGATCAAAATCCCCCACGATCACCCCGGTCAGGTTCGCCGGCTGATAGTGCGTCTCGAAATACTCGGTGATCTCCTCCTCCGTGTACGCCATCAGGTCGCTCATCCAGCCGATCACCGGCCAGGCGTACGCCGACGACACCCAGAACATCGAGTCGAACTGCTCGTCCAGCATCCCCGTGGGGGTCGCCTCCAGGCGCTGCCGGCGTTCCTCGATCACCACGAACCGCTCCGCGTCCAGCTCCCGGAAGCTCGGGCTGCGCAGCCGATCGGACTCCATCCACGCCCACAGCTCCAGCTTGTTGCTGGGCAGGTTGATGTAGTAGATCGTGAAATCGTTGCTCGTCCCGGCGTTCATGCCCGACGCGCCGTGCCCGGTGTAGATCTTGTCGAACTCGTTCTGCACGGTGATCTCGCGCTGCTCGTCCTGCAGCCGCGTCATCTCGGCCCGCATCTCCCGCAGCTCCGGCGTGTCGTTCTCCGGATCCCACGGGTTGTCGATCTCGCCCCGCCGGAACCGCTCGTACTGCGTGTCCAGCGTGTAGGCCCGCATCCGCTCGCGCACCCCGGTCAGCCGCTCGCGGAACTTCGCGTCCGCCGCCGCGTCCGAGGTCCCGATCCGGTCCGTCCCCTTGAACAGCAGGTGCTCGAGCAGGTGTGACACCCCGGTGATCCCCGGCCGCTCGCTCGTCGAGCCGGCCGGCGTCACCCACCCCGCCGTCACCACATTCGGCTGCTCGTCCCGCGGCAGCAGCAGAAACTTCATCCCGTTGTCGAGCGTGAACTCGATCGGCTCGACCTGCTGGCCCAGCGAAGGCCCGGCGACCAACGCCAGCCCCACCGCGGCCACATGGAAAAATCGGCTCATGAACGCCTCCTGAAGTCCAACCCGGGCCGCGGTCGGTCTGTCCGACCCGGCCCGGGGACAGGATCTTACCAGCCCGCCCCGGGCCGGTTGCCGGGGGGAGGGCAAAAGAACACCCGCCCGGACGGGGCCGGGCGGGTGTCGCGCGGGAACAAAGTCCGCTCAGATCAGCACCGGCTCAGGGGCAGCCCTGGTTGTACGCGCCCACGAAGGCCGAGATGTCGAAGAAGTTCCACACCCCGAACGGAGCCGCGATGTCCGCCGCCGGCTCCTGGGCGTTGAACGCCGCGATGAACGCCGAGATGTCGAAGAAGTTGACGCTCCCGTCGTTGTTGAAGTCCGCCAGGCAGTCGCCGCCGCCGATGATGGCGATGTCCGCGGCATCCACGACGCCGTCGCCGTTCATGTCGCCGTCCGCCCACCCGCCGGCCTGGCCCAGGTTCGCCTGGGCGATGGCCAGGTCAAGCCCGTCCACCACGCCGTCCAGGTTCACATCGCCGTAGGAGGTTCCGAGGATGACCTCCACGATCTCGGCCACATCGGCCTCATCGACCACCAGATCGCCGTTCATGTCCGCCGAAAGGTCGATCAGCACGGCATCGCCCAGGTCGGACCAGTCGCCGAAGTTCGCCCGGACAGCGTCGATGTCCCGGGCGTCCACCACGCCGTCGTGCCCGTTGGGGGCCCAGCCGCGGGTCGGCAGGCCGCCCGCCACATCCGCCCGGCTCGCCCCGGCCTGGTAGGAACCCGTCGCCAGCACCGTCCCGAAGAAGTTCCCGCCGAAGGCGTTGTCCACCGCCGTGAACCCGGCCCTGCGGTCCAGCTTCCCGTTCACCAGGTGCAGCCCGTCGGCGAAGTACCGCACATCCTCGGCGTCGAAGCCGCCGTCGCCGTTGAAGTCGCCCAGGATCTCCGGGCAGGCCCGCCCGCGCTGCGCCGGGTTGGCCAGCGAGCCGCCGTTCCAAGCCCCACCCGCGTGCCGGAACGACCACGCCGCGACCATGTCGGCCACATCGCTGGCGGTCCTGGCCCCGTCGCCGTTGAAGTCGCCGGCGATCTTGTTGCGGGGGTTGCTCATCTGGGTGTTGCCCGTGGTGTCGCCGAGGTAACTTCCATACGCGATCGGCGTGCCGTCGATGCTCACATAGTTCGCCCCGTTCGCCACCCCGTCGGAGTAGACCACCCCGAGCGTGCGCTGCGGGTTCAGGCCGCCGCCGTTGGTGTTGAAGCTCTGATACGCCGGCAGGGCCAGCACATTGTTCGGGTCATTGAGCACATAGTCGGTCAGCACGGGGTTCCGGTCCGGGTTCGGCACGGTGGGGATGATGTCCGCCGAGGGATCGGGCGCGATCTCCAGCACATTGAACGAGGTCGCCGGCAGCACATACTGGATCGCCATGTACTCGCCGGGCGAGAAGGCGTTGGCCGGGTCGGTCGGGACCGCCGTCACCGCCGCCACCGAGCGGGTCAGGTTGTTCACATACGCCGCCGCCTCCACATTCCGCACGCCGGGATTGGGATTCGGGTTCGGGCCGACCTCGGAGGCATCCCACCCCCAGCCGCCCTTGTTCGCCGGCGCGCTGCGGGGGTCGCCGATGGTCACGATCCCGCCCAGGCCGACGATGTTGTACCCGTCCACGCCGCCGTCCACGACATTGACGATGTTCGGGCGGGCGTACACCGTCCCGCCGCGCAGGTCCGCCCGCACCGCGAGAATCTCCATCCGCCGGTTGGTCAGCCAGCCCGCCGACTGCCCGCGCTCAGCGCCGGTGTGCCCGACGGCCAGACGGTGATTGATGACCGTCTCGTCCATCCGCCCCGACCCGCCCTTGTTCGAAGGCTGGTAGTTCGGGCCGAGCCGGTCCGTCGCCGAGGTGTTCGTCAGCCCGCCGATGTTCTCGCCCACCGCCCACGACGGGTCGAGGCCGATGCCGTTCGCGAAGGCGTTCCGCGTGCCCGATCCGGAATCCCGGGTGATGGCCTCCAGGTTCTCGCCGCTGGACAGACGCCCGGTGGCGAACAGGAACCGCAGGTCGGACATGTCGATCTGCTGGATGCCCACGCCGTAGTTGACCGGCGCGGCCACCGGCGTCAGCGTGATCGGCGTGTCAAACAGGGTGTACCCGTCCGGATTCGCCAGATCCGTGTTCAGCGTCGGCCCCGTCCGGCTCTCCAGCACCGCCAGCGCGTTGCCCTGCGGCCCCGACGAGACCGGATCGATCGCGTCCGTCCCGTCCTTGTTCACCGCCGTACGGGGGTTGCTGCCGTAGCCGGGGGCCCCGGGCACCCGGTTGAACCGGATCTGCCCCGGCTGCACCACCGCCCAGGTCGCCGGCACATCCAACGCCGAGAAGTCGATCTGAATACCCGAGCCGGCCCCCGTCCCCGTCGTCACCTGGTACGACCCGTTGGTCAACGCCCGGAACGGCGCGGCCCCCGGATTGGCGGGGTTGGCCACCCCCGAGGGCACGCCCGCCGCGATGTACTGCTGCGTGTTGAAGTACGCCGCGGTGGCGACGGAGGAAGTCAGCGTGAAGTTCTCCGCAGCACCGTCCGCCCCCGCGGCGAACAGCGTGCCCCAGTCGCGGTTCTCCTCGAACCCGTTGATCGAACCCATCGCGCGGTAGGTGAACTGCCAGTGCTGGCTGGCGATGAAGGGGAAGGTCGCGTCGAACGGGGCGAGCTGCTCCTGCACGATCCCATCGTTGTCCGCGTCGATGAAGTCCAGCGTGTTCGCCGGGGCGCGGAACAACGCCTCCAGCAGCGTCGCCCCGGACCCGTTCACGGCGTACGGCTGCGCCGCCGCCACCCCCGCCGCCCCCCCCACGCCGCCGCAGGCGGCCAGCACGATCCAGATCTTCTGTGTGTTCGTCAGCATGATGCTCTCTCCGCAAAGAGGTGTCCGCGTACCGACAGCGCCCCAGGCAAGCCACAAGCCCGCCGCGATCGCCGCCGCTCTTCTCGTCCGGTTCTGGATAAGCCCCCGAGTCCCCGAGGGGAGGGGCGTCAATCCCCCGCGCCGGGTTCCCCCGACGCGGGAAGCGAGTCTGATTCAGGGGTTGCCCGGGCGCCCGTCCCGGTCGATCCGGTTGTCCCCGGTGATCGAGTAGAACCGCTCGCCCCACTCCCGGTTCCGCAGCGTGTTGACCACATCGTCCAGCTTCACATGCCCGTCGGCATACCCGAAGTTCACCTTCCCGTTGTGGTGCCGCCCCACCGCCTCCAGCGACGATCCGGACCCGCCCCGCCCGATGATCAGGCCGGTCTGGTTCGAGGTGATCGTCCTGACGATCTCCTCGAACTGTTCCGCGTCCGGGTACGCGAAACTCGGCACGGGACGGTTGACCGGCTCGTTGTACACATCCGCCCCGGATGAAAACCCGTAGAACGGCGTGATCGGCCGGTGGCTCTTGATCACATTCTCGCCCCCGCTGTTCACATCGGCCAGCGAACGCCAGTTCGCCGTCTCGCGGAACTCCGTGATCAGGATCTCCGAGCCGGGCCGGTACAGCTCCGTCGCACGCACCAGCTTGGCCATCCGCGGCGAGCCTTCCCGCGTGAACTTGTTCCGCGGGATCATCGCCCCGTTCGCCGCGAACGCCAGACGCGACACCTGCCGATCACGAGGGAAGTCCTCGCCCGGCCCGCCGCCCGTGTCGCTGATCTGCCCCGTCTCCCAGTGGTCGAAATCGGTCCCCGGATTGGTCCGCGGCGCGCCCCTGTTCAGCACCGCCGGCGACTCGAAGGCGTTGTCCGGAATCTCCCCGTTGTCGAACAGGGCATACGACCAGTGGACATACCCGTTAATCGGCACCGGGTGCGTGCCCCGCTGCATGTCCACCGTCCAGTCATACCCCGTCTGGCTCGCCCCGTACACATACGACGGCGGGAAGAACTCCCGGTTGTTCGTGTTATAGATGGCGACCGCCTGCAAAACATTCCGCGCGTTCGATCCCGCGATCGTCGCCCACGCCGTCTTGCGGGCCTGCCCGAGCGCCGGCAGCAGAATCCCGATCAGCAGCGCGATGATCGCGATCACCACCAGAAGCTCGATGAGCGTGAAGCCGTTCCGTCGGAATCGGCACTGTGCTGCATTGCGAGGCATGCTTTTCTCCACGGCGTGCAGTTGTTCCCAAACGCGAGAAAAGACTACCTCCCCAATTCAAAGCCGGTGTTCACAACGCGCTCCGTTTGCGTGAAGCTTCCGTGAGCCTTGCGTCAACGCCCGCCATCGCATTTACTCAGAACGGGTTCAGACCGCCGACCCCAGCTCCGCGATCATGCACCGCACGCTCCCCCCGCCCACCCGCTCGATCGTCGGGATCCCCGCCACCACCGGGCGCGCAAACCCTTCCAGCGTCCGCCGCTGCTCGCGCGTGAACGCCCCCCACGCCGTCTCCGACATCGCCACCACCGGCTCCCCACCCCCCCCGCCCGCCGTCCGCAACTCCAGGATGTTCCCGCACATCCCCCCCATCTGGGCGGGAGTAATGTCAAGAACCGTCTCCCGCATCCCCGCCAGCCGATCCAGCAGCCCGCGCCGCTGACCCGCGTCCGCCACGCACCCCGAGCACACCACCGCGAACCGCTCCCCCAGCGCCATCACCACATTCGTGTGATAAATCGGCTCCCGGCCCCCGTCCAACGCATCGAACCGCACCACCTCGAACCCCGTCGCCTCTCCCCACGCATCCAGCGCCCGATCCGCCGTCCGCACCGACCTGCACGCGAACGCCACCCCCGCCACCCGGTCCAGCACCAGGCTGCCCGTGCCTTCCAGGTAAATCCCTTTCTCCTCAAAGCCCTCCAACGCGATCCTCCGCACCGCCCCCCCCACTGACGACTCCACCAACGCCAGGATCGCCTCCTGCCGCTCCCGCCGCCGCGCCGGCGTCGCCATCGGATAAGTCACGATCACCGGCGGGCCTCCCCCCCGCGGCTCATGGAATGAGATCCAGTTGTTCGGGAACACCGAGTCCGGCAGATCCAGCCGATCCTCCGCCACCACCGCCCGCACCCCCGCCTCTTCCAGCCGCTCCACCAGCCCATCGAACTCCGCCGTCGCCGCCCGCGCCACGGCCCCCGCCGGATCACCCACCCGGTTCATGAACGAGTTGGATTCCGCCGCCGCCTCGTTCCGCGCGAACCCCCGCGGCCGCACCATCAGCACCCGCGACACGCACCGCTCCGACTCCCGCAGATCCAACGCCCCAGTGACGATTTCCATACCCGGATTCTTGCCGCCCCCCGCCCGCGAACAATCCCCCATGCCGCACCCGATCCTCATCCACCCCCCCACCCCCCACGCCCCCCTCACCCCCCCCCAGATCGCCCAGGTCGCCCGCGACCACACCCCCCTCGAACTCACCCCCCAAGCCCGCCAGGCCGTCGCCGCCTGCCGCGCCGCCCTCGAAGGCGCCCTCGATGACGCCCAGCCCCACTACGGCATCAACACGGGCTTCGGCTCCCTCTCCAACCAGCGCATCAACCGCGAAGACCTCGCCGCCCTCCAGCGCAACCTCATCCGCTCCCACGCCGCGGGCGTCGGCCGGCCCCTGCCCGCCGATGTCGTCCGGGCCATGATGGCCGTGCTGGCCGCGTCCCTCGCCCGCGCCCGCTCCGGCGTCCGCCCCGAACTCGTCGAGCACCTCCTGGCCGTCCTCAACGCCGGCATCACCCCCGTCGTCCCCGAGTCCGGCTCCGTCGGGGCCTCCGGCGACCTCGCCCCCCTCGCCCATGTCGCCCTGACCCTCATCGGCGAGGGCGAGGCCTTCATCAACGACCGCCGCGTCCCCGCCGCGGACGCGCTCCGCCACGCGGGCCTCACTCCCATCGAACTAACCGCCAAGGAGGGCCTGGCCCTCATCAACGGCACCCACCTCATGACCGCCCGCATGGCCCTGATCTGCGAAGACCTCCGCCATGTGGTCAAGGGCGCGCTGCACGCCTGCGCCATGTCCATCGACGGCTCCCGCGCCTCCCACGGCTTCCTCGACCCCCGCGTCTACGAGGCCCGCAACCAGCCCGGCCCCGCCCGCGTCGCCGCCGCCCTCCGCGGCCTGCTCGCCGGCGGCACCATCGCCGACTCCCACAAAGAGAACGACCCCCGCGTCCAGGACCCCTACTCCTACCGCTGCGCCCCCCTCGTCCTCGGCGCGGCCCTCGACGCCATCGACTCCTGCGAGGCCCGCCTCCGCGACGAGCTCGGCGCCGTCACCGACAACCCCCTCATCTTCCACGACGCCCAGAGTGAAACCGGCCCGACCGACATCGTCTCCGCCGGCTGCTTCCACGGCATGACCGTCGCCCTGCCGCTCGACACGCTCGCCATCGCGATCGCCCACATCGCCGGCATCGCCGAACGCCGCACCTACCACATGCTCAGCGTCTTCGACCCCCACTCCGAACTCCGCGCCTTCCTCAGCCCGCGCCCCGGCCTGCAGAGCGGCTTCATGATCGTCCAGTACGCCGCCGCCGCCATGTGCAACGAACTCATCGGCCTGGCCAACCCCGCCAGCGTCGCCAACATCTCCACCTGCGCCGGCATGGAGGACTACAACTCCTTCGGCCCGCGTTCGGCCGCCAAAGCCGCCCGCGCCGTCGAACTGGCCCGCTCCGTCGTCGCCATCGAACTCCTCTGCGCCGCCGAGGCCGTCGAGGCCCACCGTCCTCACCGCACCGGCGACATCCTCGAACGCACCATCGCCACCATCCGCGACCGCGTCCCCCCCCTCACCGAGGATCGCCCCCCCAGCCCCGACATCGCCGCCCTCGATGACCTCATCCAGAGCGGCCACTTCACCGCCCCCGACTGGAACCCCTCTTGGTAGGTCGGCACTCCGTGCCGACTCTTCCTCCTCTTCCCGGAGCGGGGGGCATCCTGCCCCCCCGTTCGGGCGCAGCCCGAACCCCGTGGGGCCGACTTCCAGTCGGCCATCTCCGCCTCCGGTGGCACAGGCGTCCGGGGGGGCCGCCTGTGCGATCTCCTCCAAACGGCTGGAATGGCAATGATCCACTGCGAAAGGATGCCGCCATGACCACCGCCCCCGCCTCCCGCCTCATTCCCACTCCCCAAAACCGCACCATCCGCGCCCCCCGCGGCCCGGAAATGACCTGCAAAACCTGGCAGGCCGAGGCCGCCCTCCGCATGTTGATGAACAACCTCGACCCCGAGGTCGCCGAGCACCCCGAGTCCCTCATCGTCTACGGCGGCCGCGGCCAGGCCGCCCGCTCCTGGGAAGCCTACGACGCCATCATCGAAACCCTCCGCCGCCTCGAACCCGACGAAACGCTGCTGGTGCAGTCCGGCAAACCCGTCGGCGTCGTCCACACCCACACCGACGCCCCCCGCGTCCTCATCGCCAACTCCAACCTCGTCCCCCACTGGGCCACGCAAGAGCACTTCGACGAACTCGCGGCCAAGGGCCTCATCATGTACGGCCAGATGACCGCCGGCTCCTGGATCTACATCGGCACCCAGGGCATCCTCCAGGGCACCTACGAGACCTTCGCCGAGTGCGCCAACATGCACTTCGGCGGCACGCTCGCCGGCACGCTCTCCATCACCGCCGGCTGCGGCGGCATGGGCGGCGCGCAGCCGCTGGCGGTGACGCTGGCGGGCGGAACCTGCCTCATCGCCGATGTGGACCGCACCCGCCTCCAACGCCGCCTCGACGACAAGTACCTCGACGACCTGGTGGATGAAGGTGAGAAGCTCGCAAGCATCGATACCGCCATTGATCTGGCGCTGGGCTACAAGGAACAATCAACCGCAAGGTCCGTCGGGGTCTGCTGCAACGCAGTCGAACTCTTGGAACGCCTGCTCGAACGCGGCATCACCCCCGATGTCCTGACCGACCAAACCAGCGCGCACGACCCGCTCCAGGGCTACTGCCCCGTCGAGTACACCAACGAACAAGCCGCCGAGGCCCGCGAGTCCGACCCCGCCGACTACCAGCGACGCTCGCTCGCCTCCATGCGCCGCCATGTCGAGGCGATGGTCAAACTCCAGTCCCGCGGCGCGAAAACATTCGACTACGGCAACAACATCCGCCAGCGCGCCAAGGACCAGGGCTTCAAGGACGCCTTCGCCTTCCCCGGCTTCGTCCCCGCCTACATCCGCCCCCAGTTCTGCCTCGGCCGCGGCCCCTTCCGCTGGTGCGCCCTCTCCGGCGACCCCACCGACATCTACAAGACCGACCACGCCCTGCTCCAACTCTTCCCCCGCGACGCCGGTGGGTACAACGAGCGCCTTCACAAGTGGATCCTCGGCTGCCACAAGAACCCCGACGCCCTCCTCGCCGGCGACTTCAGGAACTGCCAGCCCCGCTTCGCCTTCCAGGGCCTGCCCGCCCGCATCTGCTGGTTCGGCCTCGGCGAGCGCGACAGGGCCGGCCTGCTGTTCAACAGCATGGTCCAGTCCGGCGCGGTGTCCGCCCCCATCGTCATCGGCCGCGACCACCTCGACTGCGGCTCCGTCGCCAGCCCCAACCGCGAGACCGAATCCATGAAGGACGGCACCGACGCCGTCTCCGACTGGGCCATCCTCAACGCCATGGTCAACATCGCCTCCGGAGCCTCCTGGGTCAGCTTCCACCACGGCGGCGGCGTCGGCATCGGCTTCTCCCAGCACGCCGGCCAGGTCATCGTCGCCGACGGCACCCCCGAGGCCGCCGCCCGCCTCGCCCGCGTCCTCCGCAACGACCCCATGATGGGCATCCTCCGCCACGCCGACGCCGGCTACGAACAAGCCCAACAGTGCGGCCGCGAACAAGGCGTGGACATCCCGATGCAGTAAACAAGCCCGCGCTCCTACAAGCCGCGACTGCAAGGGAGCGGCCGCGGTAGCGTCCATATCAACGATTTTCCCTTTCCACCTCCTCCTCAACCAACGATCAATCCCCCAAAACCATACAAAAACCTTGCACACAACCACCGCTTCCTGTACCCTCTCCCAATGCCCCCGCCCGAAGCCTACTTCCTCACTTGGACCACCTACGCCGCCCGCCTCCACGGCCACGCCGACGGTTCCACCGACCACGCCCACGACGGCCACGGCTCTACCCGCCTGAAACCATCGCCAAAACTGCTCGGGCGAAGGCAGCGCCAGTCAAGCGAACCACCTTTCCTCCTCAACCCGAGCGCACGCGAGACCGTCGAGCACGCCATCCGCGATCTCGCCGACCATAAGAACTGGCCCCTGCTCGCCCTCGCCGTGCGCTCCAACCACATCCACCTGCTGATCCGCGCCCACGAATCCCCCGAGCAGGTCATGACAAGTTGCAAGTCCTGGTCCACCCGCGCCCTCCGCGAATCCGGAATGCTCGGCGGCCGCGCCAAGGTCTGGACCCGCCACGGCAGCACCCGCTGGATCAACAACAAGGACGACCTCGCCCAAGCCTACAAGTACATCACCGAATGGCAGGAAGGCGACCTCGCCGCCCGCCGCTATACGCGACCATAACCAGACAAGCCACGCTCATACAAGCCGCGACTGCTCTCATACAAGCCGCGACTGCAAGGGAGCGGCCGCGGTAGCGTCCATGCCGACGATTGCGCAAGCCGTGCCCGCCCCTACAAGCCGCGACTGCAAGGGAGCGGCCACGGTAGCGTCCTTGCCAACGACTTCCCTCTCATCTCACACCCCCAACCATCAAGCACCCCATCCCCACTCCGTCCCCACCCCCGGCCGCTCCCTTGCAGTCGCGGCTTGTACGCCCCCCCCGCCCCCCTCACACCTCCGCCCCCAGCACCTCCACCCCCGACCCCGCCGCCAGCACCACGCCCACCGGCTCCGCCCCCCGCATCCCCGCCCACTCGCCCCCATACACCCGTCCCCAATCCACATCAATCGCCGCCGACCGCACCCGGTGGCACGCCCACACGGGATGCCGCACCTCATAGCGCAACGCCCGCCCGCCCCGCGTCACCCCATACCCCCACTGATGCTCCTTGAACCAGTGCTCCGCCGAGTCCTCCGGCGGCACCACCGCCTCAGCATCCGCCTCCACCGCCATCCGCCCGACACCGCCATCAACCGCGAACTCATACCCCACCCGCACCGTGTCCCCGTCCCGCTCCACCCGCTCCGCAATCCGCGCCTTCGAGTACGGCTCGTTGTACCACCGCCGCGCCACCTGCGCCACGAACGCGCTCCGCACCAGCTCCCGCACGAACACCACCCCCCGCCGCTCCGATCCCTCCTCCCGCACATAGAACCGCAGGTTGATCTCCGGAAAATCCACATACCCGGGCCAGAACAATCCCATCACCCGCGTGCGCAAAAACCGGAACCCCACCAGACTGCACACCGCCCGCCCCTCGAACAGATCCAACTCCAACCCCGCCGGCAGCCGCGCCTTCAGCAACGCCGGCTCCACCGCATAACTCACAATCACCAGATCCCGCCACTCCGCCGTCAAAAACACACGCGCCATGCGGCGAGCATACCCCACACCCAGACAAGCCGCTCCCGCGCTCATACAAGCCGCGACTGCAAGGGAGCGGCCGCGGTCCCGTCCACCCCAACGACTCCCCTCTCACCCCACACCCCCAACCAACAACAAAACCCACCCCCACTCCGTCCCCACCCCCGGCCGCTCCCTTGCAGTCGCGGCTTGTATGACCCCGCATACTGTCCCCCGTGCCCCCCCCCTCCCCCATCCCCTACACCCAACCCGGCGCCTGGCCCGACCCCATCCCCGCGTCCCGCCTCGCCGCCCGCATGCGCGGCAACCGTCCCGAAGACTGCCGCGTCGCCCTCCTCGGCATCCCCGACGACACCGGCGTCCGCCTCAACCAAGGCCGCCCCGGCGCGGCGGAAGGCCCCGCCGCCCTCCGCGCCGCGCTCGCCCGCTACGGCGTCGCCGAGCCGTCCGGCTTCGCATGGCCCGCCGTCTTCGACGCGGGCGACATCCAACCCGCCGACGACCTCCACGAAACCCACCGCCGCGTCACCGAGGCCGCCGGGGCCATCCTCGATCTCGGCCTCTTCCCCATCGCCGTCGGCGGCGGGCACGACCTCACATTCCCCTTCGTCCGCGCCGTCGCCCGCCACGCCGCCCGACCGCTCCACATGGTCTACTTCGACCCCCACCTCGATGTCCGCGATGAACCCGGCTCCGGCACGCCCTTCCGCCGCCTCGTCGAGTCCGGCGCCATCGACGCCCTGACCATCCACGGCTTCCAGCCCTTCGCCAACACCACCGAGCATGTCCGCTGGTTCCAGGCCCACGGCGGACGCATCTCCGACATGACCCCCGAAGACCCCTGGTCGGATCGTCCCACCGCCGTCTCCCTCGACATGGATGTCATCGACCAGGCCTTCGCCCCCGGCGTCTCCGCCATGAACCCCTGCGGCTGGACCCCCGACCTCGCCGCCCGCTGGGCCGCCGCCGCCGGACGCAACCCCCGGGTCCGCTGCTTCGACATCATGGAACTCAGCCCCCCCAACGACCCCACCGGCCGCACCGCCCGACTCGCCGCCCACCTGCTCCTGACCTTCCTCCGCGCCTTCACCGAACGCCCGACCGAACACACCGTCAAACCCACCGCATGAGCGACGACCATCCCATCCTCATCCGCAACGCCCGAGTCCTGACCCTCGCGGAAGGATCGCGCCCCCGGCGCGGGCGTGAGCTGGCCGAACTCAGCCCGCTCGACCGGGCCGATGTGCTGGTTGAAGATGGCCGCATCGCCTCCGTCACCCCGAGCATCCGACCGCCCGCCGATGCGCGGGTCATCGACGCCGCCGGGCGCGTCCTCATGCCCGCCTTCACCGACTGCCACACCCACGCCTGCTGGACCGGCGACCGCCTCGACGAGTGGGAGATGAAGCAGCGCGGCGCGTCCTACCTCGACATCCTGCAATCCGGCGGCGGCATCATGTCCACCGTCCGCGCCGTGCGGGCGGCTACCCGCGAGCAGCTCGCCGGATCCCTCCTCGCACGCCTCAACGCCATGCTCGCCGAGGGCACCACCGCCGCCGAGGTCAAATCCGGCTACGGCCTGACCACCGCCGACGAACTCAAAATGCTCTGCGCCATCGCCGACGCCGCCGCCCGCTGGCCCGGGCGCGTCCGCATGACCGCCTGCATCGGCCACGCCAAGGACCCGGACGCCGACCCCGCCGCCTTCGTCGGCCGCACCATCCAGGAAACCCTCCCCGCCGTCCACGCCGCCTTCCCCGACTGCGCCATCGACGCCTACTGCGAGCAGGGCGCGTGGTCCCTCGACGAGACCGTCCGCCTCTTCGAGGCCGCCGCCGCGCTCGGCCATCCACTGCGCATCCACGCCGACCAGTTCAACGAACTGGGCATGCTCGACGCAGCCATCGCCCTGGGCGCGGCCTCCGTCGATCACCTCGAAGCCACCGGCCCCGACGCGCTGACCCGCCTCGCGCAATCCGAAACGATGGGCGTGATGCTCCCCTGCGCCGGCTTCCACACGGACGGCCGCTACGCCGACGGCCGCCGCTTCATCGACGCCGGCGGCGCGCTCGCCATCGCCACCAACTGCAACCCCGGCTCCGCCCCCTGCCATTCGATGCCCATGGCCGTCGCCCTGGCCGTCCGCCACAACGGCCTGACCCCCGCCGAGGCCATCGCCGCCTGCACCGTCAACGCCGCCGCCCTCCTCGGCTTCCACGACACGGGAACCGTCGCCCCCGGCCAACGCGCCGACCTCATCCTCCTCCGCCACACCGACGAACGCCAGCTCGCCTACGAGTTCGGCGGCCGCCCCATCGACCTCGTCCTCTGCCACGGCCGCACCGCCTTCCAGGCCCAACCCCCCGCCTGATACGGATCGCCCTTGAATCTCGGGCGATGCCTGATCGACAAGCCGCGACTGCCAGGGAGCGGCCGCGGTAGCGTCAGCAGCGGAGTGTGCCGATTGATCGGTCGTTGCCGATCGTCCGGCGTCAGGTCGTCGGCTGGCGGTCCCGGCCGCTCCCTGGCAGTCGTGGCTTGTATCAACTGCGATCCGTATCACACCTCCGCGTCCGGGATCCGCAGGTCCGGGATGTTCCCGAACGCGATCCGCCGGGGGGCGGCCCGCTTCGCCCCGTGCATGCTCCCCGCGTACACGGCGTCGTACCCGAACCGCCGCGTGATCCGGTCCAGCATGTCCGACAGCCCGTCGCTCCGCCGCGCCCGGTCGAACAGCGGCTCCTCCACGCTCTCCGACGCCACCAACCCACTCAGCGTCACCACCACCTGCTTCGGCCGCCCCACCTTCCCCGCTCGCTCCCATTCTGCCCACGCCCGCGCGAACACCCGCTGCAACTCCAACGAATCCCGCGTCGGCTCGAACGATTCGTCCGCGTTCCACCTCTCCCCCCCTCCCCCCCTTCCTTCATTCCGCACACCGATGTGCATCCTCGTGGCGTGATGCCCCATGTCCCGCAGCCGCACGCACGCCTTGCTCAGCAGCCGAACCCCCACCGCCCGCGCCCCCTCCGGCGTGCGCAGGGACGGGTCCATGATGTGTCCGTGGCTGACACTGTGCCGCGTGGTCGGCCGATCGTAATAGTCCGCCCCGCCCCGCAGCTGCTCCCACCACATCGTCCCCACCACACCACCCCACACCGCCCGCAGCTCCGGCTCGGACCGTCCGTACAACGCCCCCACCGTCCCGATCCCCGCCCGCCGCAGCCGCGCCCCCATGTTCGCCCCGATCCCCGTCAGCCTCTCCACATCCAGCCCGAGCACCCGCTCCCGCAGCACGGCCCTGTCCATCACCACCAGCCCGTCCGGCTTGCCCAGGTTGCACGCCGTCTTGGCCAGGAACCGGTTGGCCGCGATCCCGACCGTGCAACCCACCGCCTCGCCGACCCGTTCGCGCAGGCTCGCCTTGATCGCCCGCCCCAGCTCCATCGCCGCCCCGCGCTCCCGCGTCCGCGGGCACAGCCTGACCGACAGCTCGTCGATCGAATGCACCCCCCACACCGGGGCGCACCGATCGATCGCCTCCAGCGCCCGCCGCTGATACTCAATGTACACCCGGTGCTCGGCCGGCACGAACACAATCCCCGGGCACAACCGCTCGGCCTCCGCGATGGGCGTCCCGGTCCGCACCCCGAACCGCTTGGCCTCCGCGCTGGCCGCGATGCAGCAGGTCTGCCGCGTCGCCACCGGGATCACCCCCACCGGCCTCCCCCGCAACCCCGGGTCCCGCTGCTGCTCGCACGACGCGAAAAACGAGTCAAAGTCCAGAAACAACGCCCGCGCCCCGTCCAGCCGGGCGAACTCCGGAGTATCCAGATCAGGCTCGGCACGATCCGTTCGGTCCATGCCGATAAAATACCAAACAAAATCAAGAAATCAAGCCCCACCTCATATTCAGCACCGAATCTGGACAATCACACCCCGTTCTGTCAAACTACACCCCTATGACAGCAGGCATCCACCCCAACCCATCCCGCCGCGAACGCCGACGCCGCGCCCGCCCCATCCCCCGGTGGTACCTGCGACGCATGTTGACGGCCTCCGTCCCGATGGAGATCCTCCTCAACACTCTGCTGTTCTACCGCTACGGATGGGTCACCACCCTCATCGCGGCCCTGCTGTTCGCCCGGAATCGCATCGGGGGCCACCCCTTCGGCCTCTTCGACGGCTTGCTGGTCTTTGTCCTGCTCATGCCCTTCCTCATCGCGCTGCTCACGCAACTGGGCACCAACCTCGAAACGCTCCTATCCACCTTCGCCATCCGAGGCCAGTGGGACACCATCCTCTCGCTCATCCCACGCTACCAGCGATCCGTCTCCAGAGCGCTCGGCCAGCCCCGCGCCGCCCTCGCCGCGGCCGGATGGAAAGCCAAGGCCCTCGCCAAAACCGGGCGCATCGACGAAGCCTTCGCCGAACTGGAATCCCTCCGCGGCCAGCCCGAGATCCCTGAGACCGACCGCCTCCTGGCCGTTGTATCCCTCCAGAACCTCACCGAACGCTTCGAGGACGCCCGCGACACCATCGACCTCGTGCTCGAACTCGACCCGGACAACATCATCGCCTGGGGCGGCCTCGTCGAACTCGAAGCCCTCCACCTGCAAAACCCCGAATCGGCCCGTCTCGCCCTGGAACAAACCAAGACATTGCCGAACATCGCCGACATGGGCCCGCTCCTGTCCTATCTGGAAGCCATCACGCTCACCGCGGAATCCCGCCACCACGAGGCCCTCGAACACCACAAGACCTTCCGCTCCTGGTCGGGCAACGCCCCCGCGCAGAACGCCGTGGCGATGGCGATGGACGCCGCCTCGGCCACCATGCAGGCGATCTCCCTCGCCGCCCTCGGCCGAGCGGACGAATCGCAGCGGTGCCTCGACGACCTGCGGAACAAACTCCACAAGCACAAAGCGAGCGAACTCGAACGGCTCTGCGACGAACTGCTCGCCCGCCAGTCGGACGCCGCTCCCCTTCCCGCCTAACCCCGCTCCCCCACCATCCCCAGCACCTCCCCCACCATCCTCGAAACCCCCTCAAAAACCCCCGCCGGATCCGTCTCCTCCATATACGCCGGCGTCGAAACGAACCGCTTCCCCGCGTCCACCACCACCTCGCGCACCCCCACCGCCCGGTGCCGCGCCCCCATCGACTCCAGCGCCGCCGCTGTCCCCGCGTCATGCCCGATCGTCAGTTCCGGCTGCTCCCCGTCCCCCCCGAACACCCGCGCCCCCAGCGCCGGCGCGATGCACGCGAACCCGATGGGTCGCCCCGCCGCGTGCGCCTCGCGCAGCACGCGCTCAGTCTGCGGCTCCACCCAGCACCCCGGCCCCTCCGCCGCGAACCCGCACAGATTCTTCGCCGCCCCGAACCCGCCCGGCAGGATGAAAGCGTCGTAGTCCGTCCCCTTCACGCCCGCCAGATCGTCGATCTTGCCCCGCGCGATCCGCGCCGCCTCCGTGAACACATCGCGCGTCTCCCCCGTCGCCTCGCCCGTGACATGATCGACGACCGCCAGCGCCCTCCGCGGCGCGAGACACCGCCACGCCGCCCCACGCTGCGACAACGCGATCAGCACGCTCGTCGCCTCATGGATCTCCGCCCCGTCCAGATGCCCGCAGCCCGACAGGATCACACCGACCTTCGCCATCGCTCTCTCCCGACAATCCAAAGCCCACATTGCCTGCGCCGGCAAGAAGAGTCCGCTTACTTCGTGCGCGGCTTCAATCGGTTTACCCCGCCGCCTTCAGCGCCCGCGCCAGCCCCACCGCCGCCTCGCCCACCCCCACCGCCAGCTTCGCCGTCGTCTCGTCCTTCAGATTCCCCGCCTCGTCGAACGCCTCGTGCGCCGACGCCAGCGCGAACTCGTTCGGATGCACCACCGTCTGGATCTGCGTCAGGATCTGCCGCAGGTGACGCAGCCCGCGCAGCCCGCCCAGCTTCCCCGGCGACGCCCCCAGCAGCCCGCCCACCTTCCCCTTGAAGCACGCCAGCGGGGCCTCGCCCTGCCGCGGCCGGCTCGCCCAGTCGATCGCGTTCTTCAACGCTGGGCTGAGCGACCCGTTGTACTCCGGCGAGGCGATCAGCAGCACATCCGCCGCGATCAGCCGCTGCTTCAAATCCAGCACCCCCGCGGGCAGGCCCTGCTTCTCCACATCCTCGTTCATCAGCGGCAGGTCCAGGTCGAGCAGCGTGATCTCGTCGATCTCCACCCCGCTCCCCCGGATCTTCCCCGCCACGAACCGCGCCAACTGCGTGTTGTACGAGCCTTTGCGCAGGCTCCCGGAGATCACGGCGACGCGGACTGTCTGGGACATCGGGGTTTCTCCCTTGAGGTGGTCGGGGCGGGCGGACTTCCCCCCCGCTCATGGTACCGCGAACCAACATCCCCCGCGCCCCCTACTGTTCCCTCCCGGCCCGGCGCCCCCGAAAAACCGCTCGGCCCCCCCCGCCCCCCGGACCCCCCCATGCTCAGAGAAGTCCTCCACAGCAAGATCCACATGGCCACCGTCACCGGCGCCAAGCCCCACTATGTCGGCTCCATCACCATCGACGCCGACCTCCTCGCCGCCTGCGGCATGCGCGTCAACGACCGCGTCCTCGTCACCAACTGCCGCAACGGCAACCGCCTGGAAACCTACATCTTCCGCGGCGACCCAGGCTCGGGCATCATCGAACTCAACGGAGCCGCCGCCCACCTCTTCGAGGTCGGCGACAAGGCCATCATCATGCACTACGCCCTCATGACCGACGCCGAGTACGAGTCCAACCACCCCACCGTCCTCATCATGAACAACGACAACACCATCAAGGAAACCATGCGCTACACCCCCCACGGCGCATGATCTCATCTTGTGGGGCCGACTTTCAGTCGGCCTCCGTGACACCGCCGATGAAATCGGCGGATTCTTCCCCCCCTCCCTCTCCCGCTTCCAGCGGGAGAGGGCCGGGGTGAGGGCTCCTCCTTCTACCACTTCTACCTCCCCTCCTCCCCCCTATCTTCCCCTCCCCCTATCTTCCCCTCTATCTCTCCGTCTCTTCCCCCCACTTTTTTCGCTAACAACCATTCTCGTGCGCCGTTTCCTGGACATACCCCCTTTCCCCCTTGAACCCCGCCCGCGCCGCGATACCTTGCGGGCATGACCAAGCTCACACCCGCCCAGCGTCGCATTCTCGACAGCACCCTCGAACGCGCCCGTGAGCCGCTCGGCTTCACGCGCCCGTCGTTCGCCCCCTCCACCATGCCCGACCCCGACAACCCCGACCGGGACGAGGCCGACATCAACGCCATGCTCGACCTGCTCGACAAGGGCGAGGTCTCCGTCCTCGCCCTGTGCGACTGCACCAAGCGTTCCCTGCAATCCCTGGCCGACCTGCTCGAATCGGAAGTCTGCCAGCGGGCGTTTGACAACTTCGAGCGCATCTACCAGGCCCGCCACCGCCTCGTCGAACTCCGCAAGAAGTTCGTCGCCGACGCCGCCCTCGTCCGCATCGCCGCCGCCTCACCCCTGAGCCACCGCGAGGCCGAGTGCGTCCGCAAGTCCGCCAACAAGCTCTTCGAGGAGCACCGCAGAAAAATCGAGCACCCCGCCCCCGCCCCCGTGGGGCCGACTTCCAGTCGGCCTCCCCTTCCCCCGGTGGCCCGGCTCGGGGGGGCCGAGCCGGGTCTTCCCGATCCGGACCATCTTCTCCCCCCCTCCGTCGCTCCTCCGCTCCGTCGCTCCGTCGCTTCATCCCTCCCCATCTCCCTCCCCATCCTCGACCTGCCCACGCCGGCAAACAAACAGAGCCGGCGCCCGCGCACCGGCCCCGAGTCCGCGCTGACAAGCCTTCTCACCCGCACCGGCTCCGCGACGCCCCCCCCGGCCGCCCCCACCCCGGCCGCTTCGGCGGCCCGAAGCGCGTGGGCGGACACCACTCCTGCCGGACCGGCAGCGTCACGCGCACCGAGGGACCGCGACGACCGTCACAGCCGCACGATGGAGCTTGCATCGTCACCGTGAGGCAGTCGCGCGACCAGCCCAGCGAGGCGTGCCACCCCTCGCCGAACCAGCGCACATCCGGGCGCCCGCGCGACCAGCGCACCACCACGCGCCCGCCCTGGCACTGCGCGCTGTACCCCGCCCGCCGGAACGCGGACGCGATCTCGTTCAGCGCCCCCCCACCGGCACGGATCGTCACCCGCCGCCCGTCGATCACCAGCACCCCCGCCCCGCCCGTGTACGACCCATGCGTCGCGCACGAAGCCTGATGCCCATGCCCGCCGAACGACACGAACACCCCGCCCGACGCCATCGCGGGAACGCTCCCCAGCCCGAGGGCCGCCGATGCCGCCAACATCTTCAAACAGGTTCTCATCACGGTTCTCCTTGTCCGGGCCGACGCGGCCCGTCCCCCCAGACCACCCCACCCCCCGAAACCATGACCACCCACGCCCCACCCACGCCCCACCCACGCGGATTCCCATACCCGCACCGCCCCCCACGCCCCGAAAAAACCCTTCCAACCCCCATCCGACCCAAAATTTCTCCCGACCCGCAAACAACCGGTCAGCGGAGCGTTGTTCACGCGGTACACCCATGACCCCCTCCCCCCCCGGGACGGGCAACCCAGATCGGAGGACCGGATGACCACCAACCCCGACCATCCCACCCCCAACGCCACCATCGTCACCGCCTCCAACCCCAACGAACTCTCCCCCATCGAGGCCGCCATCATGGACGCCTGCAACGCCCTCCACGAGGCGCGCGAGCACGGCGACCGCCAGACCGCCCGGGCCTTCACCGACGCCCTCTTCGAACTGCTCGCCAAATACGACCAGACCGACGGCGACGACCACCCCAACCCCGCCTGGTCCCGCCCCAACCAGCGCGCCCTCGCCCTGTCCGCGATGGGCCGCGTCGAGGACGCCGTCAAGGCCGAACTCGTCGCCCTCAAGTACGCCGACACCCCCCGCCGGCGCGAGATCTCACTCGGCAACCTCGCCGACCGCTGCCTCCGCCTCGGAGACGCCGAACTCGCCGTCGGCTACTTCCTCGAGGCCATCGACGCCAACCCCGCGTCCGTCCCCGTCCTCATCACCGGCGCGCACGCCCTCTTCCGCGCCGGCCACGCGGAGGAGGCCGACGCCATCTTCCGCGCCATGCTCCAGACCCCCGCCCTGCTCGCCCAGGGCGCGGAACTCTCCGCCTACCTCGCCTTCGACCCCGGCACCCGCTCCATGCGCGGGCGCCTGCCCGCCCTCGACGAACTCTTCGCCGCCTGGGAATCCCGCGCCCGCCAACAGGACGGAGGCGCCGCGTGAACGCCCACGACCACGACCGCTTCTGGCAACGCTACGACCGGGAGGTCCGCCCCGCCGTCGAACGCGCCTGCCGCCACGCCTCCCGCCTCCACGCCGAGAGCACGATGGAGCCGGGCGACATGGCCTCCTGGGTCCACACCCGCGTCTGGCGCATGCTCGGGAAGAACGCCTTCCCCACCTTCCACGACGACCCCTCCGTCGATCTCGCCGTCGAACGCCTCGTCAACCACGCCCCCACCCTCGCCCGCTGGGCCTACATGGCCCTCGCCCGCAAGCACTGGCGGCAGATGGAGCGCGAAACGCCCGGCGAACTCGCCCGCGTCGAGCACCTCTCCGTCACCCGCCGCGCCGAGGCCGAGATCGAGCGCCGCGAGCAGATCGACGACGCGCTCGCCAGGGTCCGCGCCGCCCTGCCCGATTCCGTCCGCCAGAAGCTCGCCGCCTCCATGCAGGACAAGGCCGACCGCCGCCGCGCCGCCCTCGCGCTCGGCGTCACCCGCCGCGAGGACGACCGCCTCATCAACCAGGTCGACGCCGGACTCATCAAGGAAAACACCGTGCAGCAGATGCGCTCCCGCGCCCGCCGCCACGCCGCCGACGCGCTCGGCGCGTCCATCCGCCTCCCCCTCCTGCTCCTCGCCGCCGGCGTCATGCTCCTCGCCGCCACACCCGCCGAAGCCGGCGAGCAGTCCGGCGGTCGCCGCGGCGGCGCCACCGCCCAAACCCTCCCAACCCCCGACACCGAACAGTCGGGCGGCCGCACCGCCGACCACGCCCTCCCCGCCCCCCTCCTCGCCCGCGGCGAACAATCCGGCGGCCGCGGCGGCAGAGGCTGAAACAGCGGTGGCACGGTGGCACGGCTCGCCGAGCCGTGTCTTCCGGTCACGCCCACGATGAGTCCTCGAATCGTGGGGTTCCGGGTCTTCCCGTTCTTTCCCCTCCTCTCCCACTCCCCAGGAACCTTGTTTGCACAACGATCCTGCCCGGTGCGAGACGATGCACCGAAGCCCGAACCGCACGAACCCCGCCCCCGATCCACCGCTCCCGCGGCCGATCAACATTCCGGATTTTTCCCCAAAGAACGCGACCGATTCCAAACCGCGCCCCGACCCGCGCACCGTCCCCGATCGCCCGCCTCTCCGGCCTTCAGGCAGGAAACATTCCGGAAACCAACCGACACGACACCCAGGCCAACCCTTTCCACCGACACACGCAAACCCTCCGGGAACTGTCGCAAAAAACAGCGTAATTTCCCACATCTCGCGCCGGATAACCGAACCCGCACGGGTGCATCCACCCGGAACCCGCCGAAGCCGAACCACCCCCGACACATTTCTATGGGGACAACGGCCGCAATTTCGTGGCGATCTCCCATTCCCACACGCAGAATGCTCGACACGGTGAACATGCTCCGCTATACTGATACCGGACAAGCGATCGCTTGCGAAAGCGCCGCGCCCCTGAAACGATCGCCGGAAGATTCATCTTCCCCCCAGCCGATCGCCGAAACAGGGAGGTCCGACAACCAGCCCCCCCCCGACGGCGGGTGTAGCCCTTGCGGCGGCGCCCGCCGTCACCCTTTTTGCACTTCACCAACCGCCCTTTTCAGGCCCCCATCGCCCGCCCCTGACACACCGCGTCGTACGCCTCCGCCAGCCGGCGCTCGGACACCTTCACCGCCGTGCCCAGCTCCTGCGCGAAGCACGCCACGCGGTACTCCTCCACCATCCAGCGCAGCTCTTCAAAGCCGTCCGCCGACGCCGACTGCTCCGCGCCGTTCCTGGCCAGGTTCGCCAGCTTCTCCAGCCAGGCGTACACCAGCCGCGTCTGCTGCAAGTCCCGCGCCGGCCCGATCGCCCGCAGCCGGTCCAGCCGCGCCTCCACCGCCCGGATGTACCGCGGGTAGCACCGCAGCCACCGCGTCGGCGTCGCCGTCTCCCACCCCGCCGGCGTCAGCAGGCGGACCTGCTGCTCGATGTCCACCGCCGCGTGCCGCCACCCGTCCGGCAGGCCCGCGCCGATCCGCCCGCGCACCCGCGTCAGCCCTTCCAGCGTCTGCGACAGCAGCCCGATCATCTCCTGCGTCACCGGCACCGCCCGGTCCCACGCGCCGACGCAGCGGCGCTGGAAATCCTCCCGCGTCCGCACCGCCGGCCGGTCGTCCACGCACAGCACGGCCGCCGCCCGCGTCAGCACGATGGTCTCGATCCGGTCGGACAGCCCGTGCGGCGCGGCGTGCAGCGCGAGCCGCTCGAACCCCGGCAACTGGCGCACCCGGACCCTGATCTCCCGCTTGAGCACCTGTCCGAACAGGGCCGCCATGCCCACCCTGGTTTCCCGCTCGGCCTGCCACGGCGTGGGGCGCATCCGCGTGGCGACCACCGACCCCTCCAACACCAGCGCCGGGAAGGCGACGACCTTCTTGCCCCCTCCGCCGGGGCCGCGGTCGATCTCGACGGACTCGGGCAGGTCTACGAAGGTCTCGGGCGTGACGGCCTCCGTCTCGCGGTCGCTCGACGCGGCGCGCACGGCGGCGTGGGCCGCGGCGGCGAACTTGGACCGCAGGCTCTCCAGATCCCGCCCGGCGTCGAGCGGCTCGCCGTTCGGATCGACCACCTCGAAGCGCGGGCGGAGGTGCTCGGGCAGGGCGCCGGCGCGGAGCTGGTCGGCGCGGATGGACACGCCGGCCTCGGCGGAGACCAGGCGGGCGACCTGGTGGACGATCGGGCCATCGCCGGGACGCAGGCCGGCGGCCGCGCGGTCGCCTAGCGCGTCAAGATCGAAGCGGCGGCGGACATCCTTGGGCAGGGTGCGGACCAGGGCGCGGACGCGCTCGGGCAGGAAGCCGGGGACGAGCCACTCGACGCGGTCGGGCGTGAGGCGGTGGAGTTCCTCGGGTGTGACGCGGACGGTGGCGCCGTCCTCGGCCTCGCCGGGGGCGAGGGCGTAGCGGATGGTCAGGCGCGTGCCGAAGACCTCGGCCTCGTCGGGGAAGGCTTCGGGGCTGATATCGGGGCGGGCGAGGAGCAGGTCCTCCTCGCGCATGCGCAGGGCATCGGGGTTGTCGGCCTCGGCCTGGGACGCCCAGCGCTCGAAGGACTTGGACGAGTACACATCCGCGGGCAGGCGGGCGTCGTAGAAGGCGAAGCGGGCCTCGGACTCGGCGACGAAGTCGGCGCGCCGGGCCTTGGCGGCCAGGGTGTTGAGGCGGGCCTCGAGGCGGCGGTTGTCGCGGACGCCGCGGGAGCGGGTGTCGAGTTCGCCCTCGACCAGTGCGTGGTGGATGAAGATACGGCGGGATTCCACCGGGTCGATGGGGCCGTAGTGGACGACGCGCTTGGGGACGAGTTCCAAGCCCTCGAAGGAGACCTTTTCGTCGGCGATGACGCGCTGGGTGGCCTCGTCCCAGCGGGGGTCGGACCAGGTCCGCTTGATGAGGTGGGCGGCGGCGCGCTCGATCCATTCGGGCTTGACGGCGGCGACGGTGCGGGCGAGGACGCGGGTGGTGCGGACGATCTCGCCGGCCATGACCCACTTGGGCTTGGGATCGGTGCAGGCCGAGCCGGGCGCGATCTCGAACTTGGTGTTGCGGGTGCCCTGGTACTCGCGCTGCTCGCCCTTGCGGCCGATGTTGATGAGCACGCCGGTGAGAAGGGCCTGGTGGATCTCATCGGGCTGGGCGCGCCGCGGGCTGACATCGAAGCCCATCTCGCGGCAGAGGCGGGCGATCTGGCGGAAGACCTCGCGCCACTCGTCGATGCGGCGGGGTGAGAGGTAGAGCTTCTCGCATTCCCTGGCGAGTTTTCTGCGGCTGGTGGTCTTGTGCTCCTCGTGGTAGAAGTCCCAGACGGCGCGGAGGGTGAGGAAGTCCGAGCCTTGGACCTTGAAGCGGGCGTGGGCCTGGTCCGCGGCGTCGCGTTTCTCGTGCGGGCGGACGCGGGGGTCCTGCACGGACATGGCGCTGGCGATGACCAGGACATCGTGGAGGCAGTGCGCGTCCTGGGCGGCGAGAATCATGCGGGCGATGCGGGGATCGACCGGGAGACGGGCCATGCGCTTGCCGGTGGGCGTGAGGCGGCGCTCGTCGTCGATGGCGGCGAGTTCGCGGAGGGTGTCGTAGCCGTCGCGCCATCGGGAGAAGACGGGGGCGTCCAGGAAGGGGAAGCCGGTCGGCTCGCCGAGGCCGAGGTCGATCATCTGGAGGATGACGCCGGCGAGGTCGGAGCGGAGCAGTTCGGGCGGGGTGAAGGGGTCGCGGGCGTTGAAGTCGGATTCGCTGTAGAGGCGGACGCAGACGCCGGGCGCGACGCGGCCGCAGCGGCCGGCGCGCTGGTTGGCGGAGGCCTGGGAGATGGGTTCGACGAGGAGTTGGTCGATCTTGGCGCGGGCGTTGTAGCGCTTGATGCGGGCCGTGCCCGGGTCCACGACGGCGCGGATGTTGGGGACGGTCAGCGAGGTCTCGGCGACATTGGTGGCGATGACGATGCGGGGTGCGCCGGATGGGCGGAAGACGCGCTGCTGCTCCTGCGGGGAGAGTCGGGCGTAGAGGGGGACGATCTCGGCGCGTTCGGGGAGTTGTGGGTGCAGGCGGAGGGCGTGGGCGGTGAGGCGGATCTCGCGCTCACCGGGCATGAAGATCAGCACATCGGACTGGTTCTGGTAGATCAGACGCACGGCTGTGTCGGCGGCGTGCTCCTCCGGCGTGAGGGGGTCGGTGTCGGGGCCGAGGGCGGCGCGTGGCTCGTAGCGCATCTCGACGGGGTAGGTGCGGCCCTCGACCTCGATGACGGGGGCGGGGCCGGTCGGGGATGAAAAGTGTTCGGCGAAGCGGGAAGCGTCGATGGTGGCGGAGGTGATGATGAGCTTGAGGTCCGGGCGGCGCGGGAGGATGCGTTGGAGGGTGCCCAGGAGGAAGTCGATGTTGAGGCTGCGCTCGTGGGCCTCGTCGACGATGATGGTGTCGTAGCGGCGGAGGAGGGGATCGGAGCGGGTCTCGGCGAGGAGGATGCCGTCGGTCATCACCTTGACGAGGGTGCGTTCGTCGGTGCGGTCGTCGAAGCGCATCTTGGAGGCGACGAGGTGCGGGGCGTCGAGTTCCTCGGCGACGCGCAGGGCGACGGTGCGGGCGGCGATGCGTCGGGGCTGGGTGTGGCCGATCATGGCGTGGACACCGCGGCCGAGTTCGAGGCAGAGCTTGGGGAGCTGCGTGGTTTTGCCGGAGCCGGTCTCGCCGCAGACGATGACGACCTGGTGATCGCGGATGAGGGCGAGCAGGTCGTCGCGGCGCTGGGAGACCGGGAGGTCGGGCGGGTAGGCGACCCTGGGGACGGACGCGCGGCGGGCGTCGAGGCGGGCGATGGAGCGGAGGATGTCGGCGCGGAGGGCGGGTTCGGAATCGGAATCGGGGCGGGTGGGTTGGCGGCGGCGGCCCGTGGGCTTTGCTTCGGTCAATGCTCGGAGGCGGGCGCGGAGGCGGGGCTGGTCGGCGGGGAGGGCGCGGGGGAGCAGGGCGTCGAGCGGGGAGGAGGGGTCGGGATGGGGTTCGGCGTTCTCGGACACGGGGGGATTGTAGAGATCGGGTGAAAAAAGCCCGTCATCCGGAAAGTTGGGCTGGAACCGCTTGACACGGCGGACGAATCTCGTACCGTTGTGTCGAACCGGGAATAGTCTCCCGGGGTAGAGAGATCGTAGAGCACCCATGTTCACCCCCACCACCCCCATTCCGCACCAGGTTAAAGGTCTCCAGCAGTGCTGGATGAATCTTGCTTGTGTGCATGATGGTGGCTGGCCGGGTGCGTGTGGAGTGAGCGGGTAAAAGACCCGCACCGAACACGAAAGACCAGGGCCAGCCACCGGAAGACCGGTGGCTGGTTTCGTTTTCGGGTTTGGGTTTCAGGGTTCGGGTTTGAGGATTGATCGGGATCGCGAAGGTTTATTTGGATTCAGGCTGGGTTCATCGGGGTCTGTTGCGGTTTCGAGAAGATGTGCGTCCCGCTGGAACTGGAGAGAGACGGGACTCGTTGAATCAGGGCGTTCGGTGGAACGGACGCTCTGCGAGAGGACAGGACGACCGGCTGGGAGTCGGTCGGAAGAGAGGACGCCCGACTGAAAGTCGGGCGCTCCGGGAAGGATGACGATGGCACTGCACAACAGCGTTGTACTGGATCTGACGGGCCTCGTGACCGGGTCGCTGGCGACCGCCGGGCGGGCGATCGCTCAGGTTCAGATGTGCCTGGCGGCGGGACGGTCGGTGATCGCGGTGGTGTCGCCCACGCCCGAGCGGGCCGGGCGGGATCTGGCCGCGGCGAACCGGCTGCCGGCGACGGCGGACGCTTCGGAGCGGGCGTCGGCGGTGGTGGCAGGCTCGGTGGACGCGGCGGGGACCTTCGCGGCGGTGCTGGCCGAGGCCGGGATCGACGCGACGGAGGCCGATGTCTCGCTGTGGCCGGTGACGCGCGGGCACGCGCTGGACGCGGAGCCGCGCCGGGTGTCGGCCGCGGGGTATCGCGGCGCGCTGGCCGAGGGGCGCGTGCTGGTGGCGCCCGGCGGCGTGGGCCTGGACGAGGACGGACGCCCGACCTCGCTGGGCGCGGACACGGCGTCGCTGACGGCGTTGTTCCTGGGCGATCGGCTGGCGTTGCCGGTCGAGCGGCCCACGGAGCGGGACGCCGAGACGCCGTCGGACCGCGGCGCGGTGGGCGGGCGCAAGGCGGCCCGCTTCGCGGAGCGGACGGGGACGGCGGCCGAGCCGGTGGGCTTCGCCGGCCCGCGCCCGGTGCGGGTGGCGGCGTTCGGCGGCGGGCCGGCGGCGGCGTTGCTCGAGTCATGGAGGCCCGCGCTGTCGGCCGGGTATGTCCACGAGCGGTTCCACGCCGACGCCATCGGCGCGGAGGCGGCGCGGGCGTGGGCGCCGGATGTGGTGATCGACTTCGCCGGTTCGGCCGATGCGTCGTACGGGCTGGCGTCGTGGGCGCTGCGGACTGGAAGAACGGTGATCTCCGCCAACACCGCGCTGCTGGCCGAGCGGGGCGGCGGGCTGGGGATCGCCGCGTTGATCGGCGGCGGGACGCTGCGGGCGTCGGGCGCGATCCGCGGTTGCCCCGCGCTGGCGCCGGTGCTGGCGGGGGCCTCGGCGTGGCCGGGCGTGCGTCGGGTGCAAGGCTCGTTCTCGCCGCTGGGCGACCGGATGCTGGACCTGCGGGCGCAGGGGCTGAGCGAGGAGGAGGCCGAGCGGGTCGCGGCGGCGGAGCTGGGGCTGGGCCCGGCGGACATCGCCGCGGCGCGGACGGGCGCGGACGCGATGACGACGCTGGGGGCGGTGGCGCAGCTGGCCTTCGGCGCGCCGGCGGAGGTGCGGGCCGTGCCGCGCGGGCCGGAGCATGTCAGCGACCTGGACCTGGCGCGGGCCAGGGCGCAGGGACGGCGCTACCGCGTGGTGGCGACGGCGGAGCGCGTGGGCGAGCACATCGCGCTGCGGGTGGGTCCGGTGCCGCTGCGCGAGGATGACCCGCTGGTGAATGTGGACGCCGGCGCGGTGGAGGCCGTGGTGGAGACGCGCGACGGTCGCTCGGCGCGGGCGGGGGGGCGTCTTCAACACCCCGGGAGCGTGGCGGCGGCGGTGCTGCGCGACCTGATCGAATCTCGGCGGGACCCCTCACCCGCCCGTCACGCGCTGCCCGGCCGAACGGGCGTGGAACCCACGCTCGGGGCGACCGCGTGACCCCGCTGGGCGAGCGGATTCCCTCCCGCCCGCCCGGCTTTCCCTCAACGCCCCGGACCCGCCTGTTCCCTCGGCGGGTCCGGGGTGTGTTTTTGTGAGCACCGCCCGATGAGCAGGGGACGGATTCCAGCCGGATCAACCGACCGAGCCGCTACAAGCCGCGACTGCAAGGGAGCGGCCGGGACCGCGAACCGACGACCGGATGCCGGACCATCGGCAACGGCCAATCAAGCGGCACACTCCGCCACGGACGCAACCGCGGCCGCTCCCTTGCAGTCGCGGCTTGTCGTCCGGGACGCGCCCGAGATTCAAGTGGGATCCGTATCAATCGGGCGCGGCGGTGCGGGAGATGCGGACCGCGCCGTCTTCGGCGGTGAGGGTCAGGTCCGACGGGGCGGCCGTGGCGCGGATGGTGACGAGGGTGTCGGCGGCCTGGTCCTGCCTGAGGACGAGGCTTTCGGCGGGGTCCTTCGCGGAGGCGACCGCGAACTCGGCGGAGCCGTCCGGGCGGACGAGCAGATAATGGACGGTGAACTCGCCCTCGATGCGGGGGAAGGCGGGCAGGCGCAGCGTGAGGGCGCGGACCGTGCCGGCGCGGGTGATCTCAAAGTTTTGCAGGTGGGCGATCTGGGAGAGAGTGGCGAGCGGATCGAGGGCGAGCTTCGCGTCCGGCTCGAACATGCTGATGGCGGCACTCGGGGTGTCGATCATGAAGGCGAGGCCGTTGTGGTCGAGCGGGATGGAGATGCCCAGGGGGGCGATGATGACCACTTCCGGCGCGGCGCGGGGGGGCGGGGCCACCGGGGATCCGGGGGTCGGGGCGGCCGCGAGCAGGGTGGCGCAGAGCATCGGGATCATCGTGGGTCTCCTGGCTTTTACTTGGCTTGCAAGTGTTCAGGGGTTCGCCCCTCTGGGATGTCCATAGGATCGCATGTCCGCCGGGCGCTGTCAAGCGGGTTCCGCTCTTTGGCGGGATTTTGTCTACTATCCGCCTCTTCCGGCCCGGTCCACCGCGTGAAATGTGGAAGACCGGGCCATGAGGTGGAGCAGCCGCGCATGACCAGCCAGACCAGCGTTCCGACCCTTGACCATCCGACCTTCAAGAAGGTGAAGGCGGCGTTCCCGGGGATCAAGTTCCGGGGGACGGAGTTCCGCGGCCAGTCCACGCTGGTGGTCGAGCCGGCGCACCTGCACGCGGTCATGAAGTTCCTGCGGGCGGAGGGGTACGACTTCCTGTCCGATGTGGTCGGGATCGACTACCTGAACTACCCGGCGGCCATGCCCGGGCGGTTCGCGGTGGCGTACATCCTGTGCGACTACTCGAACGACGACCGGTTCTTCGTCAAGACCTTCCTGGACCCGTCGCTGCCGACGGACGGGATCGTGGAGGACCCCGCGCTCTACCTCGACTCAGTGACGGACATCTGGCCGGGGGCGGAGTGGACCGAGCGCGAGGTGTTCGACATGTTCGGCATCCGGTTCAAGGGGCACCCGGACCTGCGGCGCATCCTGACCTGGGAGACCTATCCGGCACACCCGCTGCGGAAGGATTATCCGCTGCGCGGGCGGGGGGAGCGGGAGGATTACCGGATCGTGGATCGGACATCGTCGTGAGATGAGACGAAGAGTTGGAGATCTTTGAACGCAGAGGTCGCGGAGGTCACGCAGAGGACGCGGTGCGGATGGAGATGATGGGTTTCGAAACGAAAACCCCACGATTCGAGGACTCATCGTGGGCGTGACCGGAAGGCCGACTGGAAGTCGGCCCCACGGGGTCAGTTCGGGAGCGTGACGGGGCTGGGGCGGTTGATCTCGATGCGGTCGCGGGCGAGGTCCCATTGGATGGCGCGGGCGCTCAGGGGCGCGGGGCGGCCGGGTTCGCGGAGTTCGACCAGGCGGCCGGGCAGGGCGAGGGCGTGGAGGGTGTCGGTGGCGGCGTCGAAGCGGGCGGCGTCGGCGAAGAGCTGCTTGTCGTTGGCGATGAAACGGACCGAGCCGCGGGCGTCGGCGGTGCGGAGGGTGAAGGGGTTGTCGGGGCCATCGGCCTCGGCGAAGGCGGCGGTGAGGGTGTCGGTGGCGAGTTCGGCGACCTGGGAAGCGGCGGCTGAACCCGGGGGGGCGATGGTCTTGTGGCGGACGAGGACCTGATCGTCCATGACGGCGATGCCGGAGGCGCGGTCGAGGTCGAACGCGCCGAGCCAGGTGAAGCGGGTCAGGCCGGGGCCGAGGGTGTTGGGCTGGGGATCTGAAGACTGGGCGTTCTCGTCGCGGCGGTCCATGACGAGCAGGGTGCCCGCGCCCGGGACGCGGAGCGTGGCGGCGCGGTTGTCGGCGGTGATCTGGTCGCCCTCGAGGTAGAGCAGACCGGTGACGCGCTCGGGGTCGTTGGGGTCGTAGCGGCGGGTCTCGGCGGTGGCGGGGCGGTAGGAATCGGCGGCGGAATCACCGAAGGCGCGGGCGGTGTGGAGTTCGCGGGCGGGGGAGGCGCGGCCGCCGATGGAATCGCGGAGGGGCTGGGGGGTGATCTCGACCTCGATGCGCTGGGCGGAGAGGGTGTCGCGGGTGTAGGCGTCGGGGGTGGAGATGACAGAGACATCGCCGAGGGCGTGGAGGCGGCCGAGGGCGTCGTCGAAGCGCATGGATTCGGACCAGCGGGCGAGGATGCGCCCGGCGGGGAGGGCCTCGCCGTCGCGGAGGGTGTGCTCGAAGCGGCCCGCGCCTTCAACGGTCATGCGGCGGGCGCGGGCGTCGAGGTGGATGGACGAACCGAGGACGGTGGAATCGCCCTGCGCGATGAGGGAATCGGGGCCGGTGATGCGGACGGTCTCGGCCTGGGCGTCCACGGCGAGGGTGTCGCCCTCGGCGCGGGTGTCGTCGGCGGCGGCGTAACGGACCGCGCCGGAGGCGTCGGCCGTGCGGACGGCGATCTGATCGCGGGCGTCGCGCATCAGGTGGGCGACGGCGTGGTCGGCGGTGAGGGTCGCGCCGTCGGCGGCAGCGTGGACGGAGCCGGAGGCTTCGACCCGGGTGGGGTCGGAGGTGGCGGGGTCAAAGTCGATGCGGATGGTTTCGGCGGTGAGGGAACGCGGGGGAGCGTTGGGAGAATCGGGGGAGGGGTCGGCGGCGATGGAGCCGCGGGTGATGACGGCGGAGGTCAGGGTGGTGCGGGCCTGGGGGGCGTCGGGGGTCTGGGGGGGGGCGAACTCGGTGGAGAGGGCGTGGGCGGTGACGCGGGCGTTGTCGCTGGAGGCTTCGACATCGCCGGTGAACTCGGCGGCGCGGAGCTGATCGGTCAGGCGGTTGTCGTCGGTGAGGAAGAGGGTCAAGGCGGCGGAATCGGACCAGTCGATGCCCGCGTCGTCGGATGTCACCATGCCGGGGCCGGGGAGGTCGATGCGCCCGGTCAGCAGGTCGGCGCGGAGGGCGGAGAGGCGGGCCGCGCCGGCATCCCGCATGGTGATGCGGACGGGGTCGGGGGTTGCGTCGGGGGAGGTTGCAGGATCGAGGTGGAGGTGGGCGCGGGTGGCGTAATACGCGAGTGAAGCGGACTCGGCGTTCACACCGGAGGCGGTGTCGGTGAGGCGGACCGCGCCGCCGGGATCGGCGTGGAGGAGCAGGGCGGCGTCATCTGCGGCGAGGGGAGTGGGAATGTCCGCATCAATGGGGCGGATCGACATGGGGCCGGTCCAGGTGAGGACGAGGCGATCGGAGGGGGTTGGGTCGGCCGTGGGTTGTGCGGTTGGGGCAGAGGGAGATGTGGTGGTGCTGCCGGGGTCGGGATTGGTTGCGCGGGGCGAGCCGTCCTCGGGGAATGGCATGATGGAGCCGGGGTCCACCACAGAATCAACCGTGGGATCGGGCGTGCCCTTGGAATCGTTCGGCGTGCCCGCGAAGGCGACGCGGGCGATCGCGCTCGGGGGGAGGGCGTTGTCGGTCAGGCGGGTGAAGAGTTCCAAGCGGTCGGCATCGACGCGGGTGTCGCCGACGGCGGCGTGGACGGCGGTGGTGAGGACGGTGTGGTAGAGGTCGATCTTGGGTGGTTGCGGCGTCGGGGGCGGCGCGGTGGAAGTGGCGGTTGGCGGGGTGGTGTCGGCGACGGGCCGGGGTTCAGGATCGGGATCTGTTTCGTCGGTCTCGGTGGGTCCGGTGGGATCGGCGATGGTGATTTCCATGCGGCCGTTGCGGGCGACATCGAGGGATTCGAGGCGGCGGCGGACCTCGTTGAGCATGACGGTCATCTCCTCGCCGGAGAAGCGGACCTGCTCGGAATCGATGGTGAACGCGCCCGGCGAAGAGAGGCGCATGTAGCGGCGCTCGAAGCGGACGGGGTCGTCGAAGGTCGCGGTGAGGATGGGTTCGGCGATGTCCGGGGGCGGTGTGCCGGGGGTGTGGGACTCGTAGACGCGGACGCGGACGGAGCCTTCGAGCGTGCCGGATTCGGGTGTTTCGTTGACGGGCATGAGGAGGCGGGCGCGGTCGGCGGTGACGCGGACGGCGCGGTTGTTCTCCATGTAGAGCCAGGCGCGGGGGTTGGTGAGGAGGCGCTCGCCGCTGCCGACGGGGTCGAGGCGGTCCGCCTCGATGACGCCGGCGATGCGGGTGGGGTCGTCGCGGTCGGCAAGCGTCAGGACGATGGACTCGCCCTTCTCGACATCGGTGATGTCGGGGGCGTCGGAGAAATCGGAGCCGGTGGGACGGGGCGCGGGGGCGGGCGCACGCGACATGACCCACCAGATGACGGCGATGAAAACCAGGGCGAGGGTGATCGCGAGAACACGGCCGAGCAGCTTGGGGGACGGGCCGGAGGGACCGGGCATGGCGTGGTTCCCGGGGTGGGGGGTGGGGGGTGGGGGGCGGAGGGGTCAGTCGTCGTTGGAGACAAGTCGCAGGGCGATGAGATCCTGGACATCGAGGAGGCCGACGGGGCGGGCGGCGTCGTCGACGATGGGGATCTCGTCCTGGCGGTGCTCGCGGAACATGGCGACGGCGTCGCGCGTGAGGGCCGAATCGGGAAGCGTGCGCGGCGCGCGGGTCATGACGCGGGCGATGGGAAGGCCCATCTCGGCGGGGTCGCGGAGGATGAGGCGGCGGAGGTCCGAGTCGGTGAAGATCCCGGCCAGGCGGCCGTGCGCGTCGGTGACGAGCAGCGCGCCGGGGCGACGCACGACGCGGGCGGCCTCGGTCAGGGCCTGCTGGACGGTGAGGGTTTCGAGGACGAGGGGCAGGTTCTCGCCGGCGCGGAAGCGGATGAGATCGGTGACGGGGCGGAGGAGGCCGCCGAGCTGGCCGCCGGGGTGGCGGCGGCGGAAGTCGGCCTCCGTGAAAGCGCGCCGGCGGGCGGCGGCCAGCGCGACGGCGTCGCCGATGGCGATCGTGGCGGTGGTGGACGAGGTGGGGGCCATGAAGTCGCCGTCGCCGGCCTCGTCGGTGACGAGGGCGGGGAGGGTGACGGTGGCGACACGCTCCAAGGAGGAGGGTTCGCGCCCGGCGGACGAGCCGCGGGTGATGGCGATGATGGGGATGCCGTCCTGGCGGAGGATGGCGGCGAGGGCGACGACCTCGGCGGTCTCGCCGGAATGGGAGAGGCAGACGGCCAGGTCGTGGGGGCGGAAGCGTCCGAGGTCGCCGTGGACGGCCTCGGTGGGGTGGACGGGGTGGGAGGTGATGCCGAGGGAGGCGAGGGTGGCGGAGATCTTGGCGCCGACATGGCCGGACTTGCCCAGGCCGGAGACGAGGACGGTGCCGCCGGCGTCGGCGCAGGCGCAGATGAGATCGACGGCGCGGGTGTAGCGGTCGTCGGCGTGCTCGGCGAGGGTGGCGACGGCCTGGGCCTCATGGCGGAGGACGCGGGCGATGAAGGCCCGCTCGTCGAGGCGGTTGGGGTCGGACTCGGCGTGTCCGGCGCCCGGGAGGGGGGCATGGGTGGGCATGGGCGGAGTATATGTTGGGGACAAGTAAAGAAGCACGGGCGGAAGGCCTGTGCCGCTGGGAGAAGGAGAACGAGGTTTCGGGCTGCGCCCGAACGGGGGGCAGGATGCCCCCCGCTCCGTGTAGAAGTGAAGACCCGGCTCGCCCCCTCCGAGCCGGGCCACCAAGAAAGAGTCGGCACGGAGTGCCGACCTACCGGGCGAAGTCGGCCTGGGCGGCTTCGAGCGCCCGGCGGGCCTCGGCGGAGGCGGCGCGGAGGCTCTCGCTCCGCTCGGCGATGGAAGCGCGGAGAGGACGGGTCAGTTCGACGCCGGGGCGGGTCAGGTCGTTGGCCAGCACGAGGCGGAGATCCCTGAGCTGGGAGACGAAGGGGTCGTACTCGGCGCGGAGATCGGCGAGCTTGGCGGAGACATCGGCGACGGAGCGCTCGAACTCCCGGCGGCGCTCGGCGGAGATCTCCTGGGCGCGATCGCTGGAGAGCTGGGCGGATTCGGCGCGCCACTGGGCCACATGCTCGGCGGCGCGGGTTTCCAGGGCGATGCGGCGGGAGCGGACGCGCTCGGCGGTCTGCTCGAGGTTGCCGACGGCGCGCTCGAAGTCGCGGAAGGCGCGGTCGAGGTTCTCGGAGGATTCGAGGGCGTCCATCGAGGCGAGCAGGGCGTCGAGGCGGACCGCGCCGTGGTCGAGCTGGGACTCGATGTCGGAGATCGAGGCGTTGGTGGTGTCGAGGCGCTGGGCGCCGGTCGGCGAGGCGCAGCCGGAGAAGGAGACGGCGAGGGCCGCCGAGGCGACGACGGTGAGAAGGCGGTGCAGCATGGCGTGTTCCCCTTGGATGGAGCGGGCGTCGGCCCGCCCGCGCGGGCGTGCCGAGCGCGCCGGGTCATCCTAGAGCGATCCCGGGCCGGGCGTGTCGGCTTGCATCACGCATAGTTTTTATGCACGCGAGCGTTGAGGACGCACGGGAGACGCCTGTGCCATCGGGGAAGCAAAGAAGACCCGGCTCGCCCCCCCGAGTCGGGCCGCCAAGAGTCGGGCTTCGCCCGACGGAACCCCACGATTCGAGGACTCATCGTGGGCGTGACCGGGGGGAGAGGATGCGCAGGAGGGACGCCCGTGCCACCGTTCCCTCCCCCTCCTTCGCACCTCCAACCCGCCATTTGGAGGGTTGGGGGTGTGCGAGGGAGGGGGGCCGTCGGCGCGCGTCAACGGGCGAAGTCGGCGCGGGCGTTCTGGATGGCGGCGCGGGTCTCGGCGGACTGATCGCGGAGTTCCTGCGCCAGGTCGATGGCGTTATCACGGAGTGGGCGGGCTCGTTCGACGCCGGGACGGGTCAGGTCGTTGGAGAGGACGCTGCGCAGGTCGCGGAGGCGGGCGATGAGCGGCTCGTAGGCGACGCCCAGGTCGTCGAGTTCGGAGCCGACATTGCTGACGGTGCGCTCGAACTCGCGCCGGCGCTGGTCGGAGATCTCCTGGGCGCGTTCGCCGGTGATCTGGCGTTCCTCGGCGCGCCACTGGATGATGTGCTCGGCGGCGTTGGCCTGGAGCGCCACGCGCCGGGAGCGGACCTTGGCGGCGGTGTCCTCGACGGCGCGGAGGTTGCGGTCGAACTCGCGGAAGGAGCGGTCGAGGTTCTCGGCCTGCTCCATCTGGTCGAGCGAGGCGATGACGGTGTCGAGGCGAGCCTCGCCCTCGTCCAGCAGGCTCTCGATGCCGGCCATGGTGGAGGTGGTGCTGTCGATGCGCTGCGCGCCGGAGTTGGAAGTGCAGGCGGGCAACGCCGGGGCGAGGAGCAGGGCCGCGGCGAGGATCAGCGGGCGGGCGGTGGGAAGCATGTTCATGGTTTTTCTCCTTGGCTTGGACCGAGAGGACGGGCCACGGCTGGCCCGGTCGAGGCGCCGGGGCGGTTCCCCGGCTTGGAACATCCTGCCCCATCCGCATGATGCGAAGCCCCTGGCGGGCGTAAACTTTCGCTCATGTCCGAGACCTATCGCGTTCATCTCGAGGCGTTCGACGGGCCGCTGGACCTGCTGCTGTACCTGATCCGCAAGGACGAGGTGGATCTGCACGACATCCCGATCGCGTCGATCGCTGGCCAGTTCATCGGGTCGCTGGAGGGGCTGGAGCGGGTGGACATCGACCTGGCCGGGGAGTTCCTGGTGATGGCCGCGACGCTGATGGAGATCAAGTCTCGGATGCTGGCGGCGGAGAACCTGCGAAAGGACGAGCCGGAGCCGGAGGACGGGGACAAGAAGGCCAAGGACCGTGGCGACCCGCGCGCGGAACTGGTGCGTCAGTTGCTCGAGTACAAGCGGTACCGCGACGCGGCCGACGCGCTGGACCGGCGGCGCGAGGCGTGGGAATCCCGGTTCCCCGCGCGGCCGGCGGGGATCGACAGCGACTCGGTGCGCGATGCGCTGGCCGAGATGGGCGAGCTGGAGCTGGAAGACCTGGACCTGGGCGATCTGGTGGAAGCATTCCGGCAGATCGTGGCCAGCGTGAACTTCGACCGGCTGGGCGAGCACGCGGTGGTGTCGGACGACACGCCGCTGGAGCTGCACGCCGAGGACATCGTGGAACGGCTGGGTTCGTTCGCTCGGTCGCACGCCGGGCGGAAGATGACGCTGCGCCAGGTGATGGAGGGACGGACGCGGCCGGAGATGGTCGGGCTGTTCCTGGCGTTGCTGGTGCTGGTGCGGGACCAGCGGGTGGGGTTCAAGGCGCAGGGGGGCGAGGTGGAGTTGGACCTGCTCACGGCGGGGGATACAGATCCCGCTTGATCTTTGGGCGCGGCCTGATCGACAAGCCGCGACTGCAAGGGAGCGGCCGCGGTTTCGTCCGAGGCGGAGCGTGCCGATTGAACTGGTCGTTGCCGATCGTCCGACATCAGGGCGTCGTTTGGCGGCCGCGGCCGCTCCCTTGCAGTCGCGGCTTGTAAAACGGACAGGCCCGGGCGAAAAGCCCGGGCCTGCGTGGTTCGCGTGGGATCGGTCGGATCAGCGGCGGCGACGCCCCGCCATCAGGCCGCCCATGCCCAGCAGCGCGAGCGCGCCGGGGGCGGGGATGACCGTGTATGACAGGAACGAGCCGCCGACGGACTGGGTGCCCCAGTCGTCGGTGGCGTAGTCGGAGCGGGAGAGGTGATCGACGCCGGGGTCGAAGCCGCCGCCGGTGGAGACGACATCGAAGCGGAAGGTGTCGCCGATGGACAGGCCGAGGCCGGCCAGGGAGACGGCGAAGACCTGATGCCCGGCGCCGTGCTGGGAATCATCGGAGGAGGACAGACCGCCGGTCTCGTTCCAGCCGCCGTCGAACGACCAGACCTGGCCGCCGATGCCGGAGCCGCCATCGTCGGCCCAGGTGGCGATCCAGTGGGTGATGGTCTGATCGGCGCCCCAGGCGATGTTGCGGCCCCAGCCGTTGCCGGCATCGCCGGCGTTGACGCCGGTGTTGATGCCGACGGCGTACTTGCCCCAGTTGGTGGCGTCGAGGTCGCCGGCGGTCTGGATGTTGAAGTAGAGGTTGCTGGCGTCGTTGGTGATGGTGACCGAGACGATGTCGAGGTGGGCGAAGCCCTGGCTGGCGAAGAAGTCGTGGAGGTCTCCGCCGGCGAGGTGGTTGCCGGAGTTGTCGTTGTAGACATCGGCGGCGGCGAGGCCGGCCGTGGCGGCGACGGCCGCGGCGATGAGCATGTGACGCATCTTTGTATCTCCCTCAAGAGTTGCGGGCCTCACGGGCCGCGGCGGGACAACACGCCGGGGGAACCGGAGAGCACGCTGGAGTGTAATTGAAAGATGTTTCCCCCACCATGATTCCCGGAAAAAACCCGGAGGTTGAGGGAGGTTTTTGCTTTGAATGGTGTTTGATCGGAGTCAGCGGGCGGGGCGGGCGCCGGCCACCGGCGTGTTCTCGGACGGCGCGGGAACACCGAGGTAGGGGAGAACCCGCTCGGCGATGCGCCGGACCACCGGGCCGGCGACATGGCTGCCGTAGTGCTGGCGGAGGGCGATCGTGGCGGGGCCAGGGTCGTCGATCACGACGAGGATGATGATCTCGGGGTCTTCGGCGGGGGCGGCGACGAGGAAGCTGGATGTGTACTGGGATTTGATGTAGCCGCCCGCGCCGAAGGGGCGTTGCATCCCGGGCGGGGGCGTGCAGGCGATGTAGGCGGTGCCGGACTTGCCGAACATGGTGTAGCGGACGGGCACATCGCCCGGGTGCTTGCGCAGGCGGACACGGTCCATGTTCTCGACGACGGTCTTCAGCGGCTCGCGGACGGCGGTCGCGGCCTCGGGGGTAAAGACGCGCTCGACGAAGACCTCCTCGCCGATGACGCCGGGACGGTGGGCGTCCTCCGGCCCGGCGGCGGTGAGGCGGACGCCGGGGAGGGTGCCCGCGTCGTCCCCGCGGCGGGCGAAGACGGAGTAGGCGCGGACGAGCTGGAGCATGGTCGAGCCGACCTCGTAGCCCATGCCGACGGAGGTCTGGGTGTACTTGGTCCAGTCGCGCCGGCTGGTGACCTTGCCGGCGGTCTCGCCGGGCAGGCCGATGTCGGTGCGTTGGCCGAAGCCGAGGCGGACGACGAACTCGCGCAGCTCGTCGTGGGTGAGTCGCTCGGTGATGTTGTACATGCCGATGTTGGAAGAGACGCGGAGGACATCGTCCCAGGTCATCTCCTTGCGGAATGTGACATCCTCGATGGGGCGGCCGTACCAGGTGCGGATGGAGCGGGTCTCGTTGCGGATGACCTCGCCGGGCTTCATGCGCCCGAGCTGGTAGCCCGCGGCCCACACGAAGGGCTTGAAGGTGGAGCCGGGTTCGTAGATGTCCTCGACGCAGCGGTTGCGGGCCAGGGCCGGTTCGACCTCACGCAGCGGATCCTCGCGGAGCACACGGAAGCGGACCCCGGTGGGCATGGCCTGGCGGGGTTTTCCGGAGGCAGGGTCGTGCCAGGGGATCTCGACGAGGGTGGGGATGTCGCGGAGGAGGTCGGCCATGGCGAGGACTTCGCCGGTGTGGGGGTCGAGGACGATGGCGCGGCCGCCTGCGGAGTCGGCCTCCTCCATGCCCTGGCGGAGTTCTTCGGCGACGATGCGCTGGATCTCGGCGTCGATGGACATGCGGACATCGCGCCCGGGGGTGGCGTCGGTCCAGTCGCCGCGCTCGACCCAGAGGGGGCGGCCGAGCGCGTCGCGCTTGTAGCGGAGCGAACCCGGCTCGCCTTCGAGGCGGTCCTGGAAGAGCATCTCGGCCCCCATCAGGCCGATGCGGTCGGTGGAGTAGTCGCGGTAGCCGACCTTGCCGAGCAGGGAGGCGACCGACTCGCCGCCGACGATCTCGCGGACGGCGCGGCGTTCGACGAAGACGCCGCGGAGACGCAGCGCCCTGACGGCGTCGGCCTCGTCCTGGGAGATGACGCCGGAGACGGGGACATAGCGGATGAGGCCGCGGACGGCGGAAGCATCGGCACGCCGGCGGACGAGGCCGACATCGGAGAGCCAGACGCGCAGGCCGGCGGTGGCGTCGGCGGTCTGCGGAGTGTCGGAGGAGGCTTGGGCGTTCTCGGCGAGGCGGCGGTTGTTGGCGATGGCGGCGCGCATGACCCGGCCGCCGATGTCGTCGCCGCGGGCGCCGAGCTGGTTGGAAAGGGCGACGATGACGCGGTCAGTGTGATCGCCGGCGGCGACAGGATCGACGATGACGCGCCAGCCGACGAGCGAGGTGGCCAGGACACGCCCGCGCCGGTCGAGGATGTCGCCGCGGACCGGGTCGATGTGCGAGCCGCTGGTGCGGGCGTTGATGGCGGCGCGGAGATCCGGGCTGGGGTAGACCTGGAGCTGGACGACGCGGGCGACGACGGCGAGGAGGGCCAGCAGGCAGACGGCACGCAGCCAGAAGACGGCACGGTCCGCGTGGCGCTGGGGGGGGGGGGTCACGGGACGCTCCGGGGGGCGGGCGAGTCGGGCTGCTCACGCGGGGGGACGAGGGCGTCGGCGGCGCGGTAGCGGTTGTCGATGGCGGGGATGAGTTCGGGGTCGGCGGCGTAGCGGGCGAGGGCCTCTGGCGTGACGCGGCGGGCGATCTCGGCGCGGAGGTTCATGGTGCGCTCGGCGTGCTCGCGCATGCGCAGGCGGGCCTCGGCGGCCTCGTGGGCGGCCTGCAGGCGGGACTGACGCAGGGCGAGCATCCCGACGGCCGAGCCGCCGACGCCGAGCACCAGGACCACCAGCTTGGCGAACATCCCGAAACTCATGTGGCTACTTCGCCGGGATCTTGAGGGACTGGCCGACGCGGATGTCGTCGGGGTCCTTCAGGTTGTTGAGCTTGACGATCTCGTCCATGCGCCGGGAGGTGCCCAGAAGCTTGACGGAGATCTTGCCGAGGTTGTCGCCCTTGAGGACGACATACTCGCGGGTGCGGGCCGGCTCGGGCTTGGCGGCGGTGTTGCTCGCGGGAGGCTTGCTCGCGGGGGCGGCCGTGCGGGCGGGAGCGGGGTCGGCCGGGGCGATCCTGAGGACCATGCCGACGCGGATGTCCTCGGAATCGCCGAGCTGATCGGCGTTGAGCTTCTGGAGCTGCGGCCACTTGTTGCCGTCGCCGAGGTAGCGGGCGGCGAGGCGGTAGAGGCTGTCGTTCTCGACGACCGTGTGGGTGCGGAAGTTGGTCGAGGGGTTGGAAGCCGTGCGCTGCTCCGGCTCCGGCACGGGGCGGGTGGGAGTCGCACGGGTGGGTGTCGCGCCGATGGTGGCGGTCTGGGGAGAGACCGGCTCGAAGAGGTCGTGGATGGTCGGACCCGCGGGAGCGATGAGGGTCGGGGCCTCGGTCCAGTTGGTGGCGTGAACGCTGTTGGTGAAGCCTTCGATGGCGCGGCCGACGATGCCCGGCTCGGCGGCGGCCATCGTCACGCCCTGGCTGATCTCCAGCGGCTGGGAATCCCGGGGGATGACAATCCCGGCGGGGGCGTCCTGGCGGGCCAGGGCCGGGGGATGCGTCGTGTTGGGCAGGGGCATCGGCTCGCCCGCGCCCGGCAGGCCGAGCGGCGGCGCGGCGACGGCCTGACGCTGGGCAGGCTCGTCGAACTCGGCGGTGCGCGCGCCGGAGAGGTGGTCGGACAGCAAGACCCCGACCAGAAGGATCAGGGTCACGGCGATCATCAGCGCGAGCTTGCTCTCTCGGGTCACGGCGTCGTCCCTGCTCTCTGAGGCCTTGGCACGCCGAATCCTTGGCGGGCCGGAATCAATCCTTGCCGTCGGCGTCTCCGCCGTCCAGCCGGATGACCCGCAGTTTCGCCGAACGCGAACGCGGGTTGGCGCGTTGCTCGTCGTCCCCGGGGACGGCGGGCTTGCGCGTGATCGCCGTGGCCCGGGCGTCGCCGACGATCGCGGCGAAGGCCTGCTTGACCGGGCGGTCCTCCAAGGAGTGGAAGCTGATGACGCCCACCCGTGCGCCGGGGTTGAGCCAGCAGTCTTCCCGCGAGGTCCGCCCGCTTGCGCGATCGATCGCGCCGAGCAGCGCCTCCAGCGATCCGATCTCGTCGTTGGCGGCGATCCGCAACGCCTGGAAGGTGCGGGTCGCGCCGTCGATGGAGCCGGCGCCGCGGGGGACGACCGAGCGGACGATCGATGCCAAGCGATCCGTCGTAGTGATCGGTTCGCGCCGCCGCTCGGCGACAAGTTTTGCGGCGATGCGGCGGGAGAGGCGTTCCTCGCCGTAGCAGTAGATCAGGTCGGCCAGGTCGCGTTCGGAGAGGGTGTTCACCAGTTCCGCGGCGGTGACGGGTCCGGCGGGGTCCAGACGCATGTCGAGCGGGCCGGAGGTACGGAAACTCAGGCCGCGGGCGGGGTCATCCACCTGGGTGCTGGCAAAGCCCAGGTCGGCGAGAATCAGATCGGCCCGGACGCCGGCCTGGGCCGCCCAGGCCCCGGCCTGGGCGAAGTTGGCGCGGACCCCCACCACCGCGGCGGCGACGGGATCGGCTGGGTTCAGGGCGGCGCGGACGCGGGCCTCGGCCCGTTGGAGATTGGCGGGATCGAGGTCGAAGAGGATGACGCGGCCGTTGGAACCGAGACGCTGGGCGATGCCGGCGGCGTGGCCCCCCAGACCGGCGGTGCAGTCGATCAGGGTTTCACCGGGGCGGGGGGCGAGCAAGTCGAGGACCTGTTGATAGAGGACGGGGATGTGGGCGGGGTCGTGGTGCAAGGGGGGGAGGATAGGGAAGCGACGCAGCGACGAAGCGACGGAGGGGCGGAGGGGCGGAGGGGCGGAGGGGAAGAGGGG
>CAZNZC010000013.1:0-109395 GCA_964577425.1 uncultured Phycisphaeraceae bacterium | reverse complement strand
ACGCGGCACGCGGACTTCATCTTTCAATCCAACCGGGATGTGCTCTCCAGCCCGGATCGGCTGCGGGTGGGCCAGACGCTGAGGCTCCACCCGCTTCCCACCGAGCCGGGCAACCCCTGATCCGCCCTTTTCCCCGCTCTTTTTCCTTTCCCTTCGCCCCATCCATACCATCCGCCATGCCGAACCAGACACCGGTCTACATCGTCACCGGCGGGGCGGGCTTCATCGGCTCCAACCTCGTCGCCGAGCTGATGCGCCGCCACCCGGAGGCGCACATCTATGTGGTGGACGACTTCCGCACCGGGTCCTACGCCAACATCGTGGAGGCCTGCGAGCGGGCCGGGGTCGGGCCGTTCCGGGGCACGGTGATGCCCGACGACATCGCCGAACTGAACTGGCAGCCGGCGGTCGAGGGGCTCCGGCCGCGGGCGGTGTTCCATCTGGCCGCCATCACCGATACGCTCGAGTTCGACGAGAAGAAGATGCTCGCGGCCAACTCCGAGCCGTTCTCCGACATCCTCGATGCCTGCGCGGGGGCGGGTGCGCCGCTGGTCTACGCCTCCAGCGGGGCCACCTACGGCACGCCGGCGGAATCCGAGACGCGCACGCCGTTCCCGGAGTCGGCCGCGGGCGCGCCGCAGAATGTGTACGGCTTCAGCAAGTGGCTGATGGACGCCGAGCTGTTCCGCCACTTCGAGCGGTGCGAGCGCGAGGGTGAACGCCGCCCGCATGTCGTCGGCCTGCGGTACTTCAATGTGTTCGGGCCGGGCGAGGGGCGCAAGGGCAAGATGGCCTCGATGGTGTGGCACCTGACCAACCAGATCCTCGACGGCAAGCGCCCGCGCCTGTTCCACGCCGGCGAGCACGAGCGCGACCAGGTGTTCGTGGACGATGTGGTGGCCTGCACGCTGGCGGCGGCCGAGAAGGGCGTCACGCCCGGCGTCTACAACTGCGGCTCGGGCCGGACGACCTCCTTCAACCAGATCGTCGAGGCGATCAACGAGGCGCTGGGCACTTCCGTCGAGCCGGAGTACTTCGACATGCCGGAGGAGATGCTGGCCACCTACCAGCACTACACCTGCGCCGACATGTCCCAGACCGCGCGGGCGGTCCATCACCGGCCCCTGTGGTCGCCGATGGACGCCATGATGAAGTACGCGCGCCAGATCACGGCCGACCGCCAGCGGCTCGGGCGGCCCATCCGCGTCCCGGGCATATCCCAGGGGGTTTCCTCGTGACCATCAAGCGCGTGCTCGTCACCGGCGGAGCCGGCTTCCTCGGTTCGCACCTGTGCGAGCGGCTCATCGCCCAGGGCCACGATGTGATCTGCGTGGACAACTTCTTCACCAGCCAGAAGTCCAATGTCCAGCACCTGCTCGACCACCACAACTTCGAGCTGATCCGCCACGATGTGACGCATCCCCTGTGGCTGGAGGTGGACGAGATCTACAACCTCGCCTGCCCCGCCGCGCCGGGTCACTACCAGTACAACCCCATCAAGACCATGAAGACCTCGGTGATGGGCGCGATCAACATGCTGGGGATGGCGAAGCGCTGCAACGCCCGCATCCTCCAGGCCTCCACCAGCGAGGTCTACGGCGATCCGGAGGTCCACCCCCAGCCCGAGTCCTACCGCGGCAATGTCAACCCCATCGGCCCACGAGCCTGCTATGACGAGGGCAAACGCGCGGCCGAGACCCTCTTCATGGACTACCACCGCAAGCACCGGCTGGACATCCGTGTGGCCCGCGTTTTCAACACCTACGGCCCGCGCATGCACCCCTTCGACGGGCGTGTCGTGTCCAACTTCATCCGTCAGGCGCTGGCCGGCGAGGACATCACCATCTTCGGCGACGGCTCCCAGAGCCGCTCGTTCTGCTACCGGGACGACCTGGTCGAGGGTTTCATCCGCCTGATGAACACCGAGGCCGAGGGCATCCACCTGCCGATGAACATCGGCAACCCGGGCGAGTTCACCATCCGCCAGCTCGCCGAGATCACCATCGAGCTGACCGGGTCGTCCAGCAAGCTCATCTTCGAGCCGCTGCCCGAGGACGACCCGACGCAGCGCCAGCCCAGCATCGCCCGTGCTCAGCGCATGCTCGGGTGGGAGCCGACCATCCCCCTCCGCCAGGGCTTGCAGGCGACCATCGCTTATTTCCGATCGATCAACCTCAGCGATTTCCGGGCGCCGACGCCCAACTTCTGAGCCGGGCGAGTCCCCGATTGGCCGCGTCCGCAAGCGAGTGGAGTTAGGGAAGAACCCCCGTCCTCGGGGAGTTTCATGCGGCCCGGCGGCATGGTCCGATAGACTCGGGGTCATGCTCGTTCCGACCCTGCCCGAGGCCCGGTACCTCATCCTCGACGACGCGGACCTGTCGTCGCTGGTGTGCGTCGCCATGGCCGCGGAGCGGTGGGGGAGTTCAGGGGGCAAGGGACCGGCCCCGGTGGTGGCGCCGTCGTGGTGGCGCGAGCACGCCGACGCGGCCATGCCGCTCGTCCACCGGTGCGTGGAACGGCACGGGCTGGTCTACGCCCACCGCACGATCGGCGAGGAACTGGTGGTCGAGCCGACGGAACCGGACGGCTGTTTCCCGGAACTCTCGGCCCTGCTGCTGGCCGCCACACGCCTGGCGGGGCGGCTGGGGTGCGACGCGGTTCTGTTCCCGGTGCGGGCGGCGGACCTGGACCCGCAAGGCCGGGTTCTGCTGGACACGGTGGCCCGCGAGGTGGACCGGGCGGCCCTGGTGGGTCGGCTGGGTTCGCTGGACGCGGGGCCGTGCGCGGTGGTCACGCCGCTGGTGGACTTTGACGACGAGCAACTGATCGACCTGGCCCGTGATCTGGCCGTGCCGACGGAGACCTGCTGGTGGTCCGGCGTGGGCGGGGATCCGCTGGCCGCCGAGGCGGGCGAGCGTTGGAGCGCGGTGCGGGCGATGCCGGCCGGACCCGCGCCGCGGGGCCTGACGCGGACGGCGTGAGCGGGGTTTTTTCGCCCGGCTCGCGTACGATCCGCGACCATGACCACCGCCACCCAGCCGTCGCTTTCCGCCTCTCGTGTGGGCGTTGTCCATTTCTGGTCCCGGACCCTGATCCCCACCACCCGCGAGGCCCCCAACGACGCGGAGATCCCCAGCCATGTGCTGCTGCACCGGGCGGGGTTCATCCGGCAGGTCGGCGCGGGGATCTATGACTATCTGCCCCTGGCCTGGCGGTCGCTGCGGCGGATCTCGGACATCGTCCGGTTCGAGATGGACGCCGCGGGCGCGAGCGAGATGCTCATGCCCGCCCTGGAGCCGTTCGAGCTGTTCAACGAGACGCGCCGGCACGAGACCTACGGCGACAACCTGTTCCGTGTCACCGACCGCAAGGGCCGGCTCAACGCGCTGGCGCCGACGCACGAGGAGGTCATCACCCAGCTCATGGTCGGGTGCGTCTCCAGCTACAAGCAGCTCCCGCTGAACCTGTACCAGATCCAGACCAAGTTCCGCGACGAGGCGCGCCCGCGGGCCGGCCTGCTCCGCTGCCGCGAGTTCATCATGAAGGACGCCTACTCCTTCCACATGCACCTGGAGGGCGCGGGCGGGCTGAACGAGACCTACGACAAGATGTTCACGGCCTACTCGAACATCTTCCGGCGTTGCGGGCTGGACTTCACCGCGGTGGAGGCCGAGTCCGGCCCGATCGGCGGCTCGGCCTCGCACGAGTTCATGGTCAACTGCGATTCCGGCGAGGACACCGTGCTCAAGTGCCCGGTGTCGGGCTACGCGGCCAATGTCGAGAAGTGCGAGATCGGCCCGCGCCCGACCGGCACGCTGACCGAAGAGCCTTCCGGCGATCTGGTGGAGGTCCATACGCCGGACCTGCCGGGCATCGACGAGGTCGGCAAGTTCATGAAGGTCAAGCCGGAGCGGATGCTCAAGACGATCGTGTTCTCCGCCCCGCCGGAGGCCGAGGGCGGCCCGGCCCGATGGATCGTGGCCGTCGTGCGCGGCGACCACGAGGTCAACGAGGGCAAGGTCAAGGCTCTAGCCGGGGTTTCCTCCGTGGAGCTGGCCGCGATCGAGGCCGCCAAGGCCGCGGGGTTCGCCGTCGGGTATGTGTCGCCCCGCGTGGTCAACACGGTGGCCAATGTCACGCTGCTCATCGACGCCGACGCCAGCGGCGGGGGCTTCTGGGCCTCGGGCGCGGACAAGGCCGACCACCATGTCAAGCACTTCAACTGGCGTCGCGAGGTCGGCGCGGCGCTGGACGACCGTACGAAGGTCAAGGTCGGCGATGTCCGCAACGCCCTGGAGGGCGATCCGTCGCCGCGGGCGGAGGCCAGGCTCGTCACAGGGCGCGGCATCGAGGTGGGCCACATCTTCAAGCTGGGCACCAAGTATTCTGACGCGATGGGCCTGAGCATCCTCAACGCGGCCCAGCAGAAGCAGTCGGTCATCATGGGGTGTTACGGCGTGGGCGTGAGCCGCACGATGGCCGCGGCGGTCGAGCAGAATCATGACGAGAACGGCATTCTCTGGCCGGCCGCCATCGCGCCGTACCACATCCACCTTGTCACCATCAAGCCCGAGGAGGACGGCGTGCTGGACCGCGCCAAGGCGCTGGCCGCCGAGCTGGCCGGCCGCGGGCTGGATGTCCTGATCGACGACCGCGACGAGCGCCCCGGCCCCAAGTTCAAGGACGCCGACCTGGTGGGCATCCCGCTCCGGCTGACCATCTCGCCCAAGTCGCTGGGCGCGCGCGCGGCGGAGTACAAGCCGCGGGCCGACCTCGGCAAGGGCGAACTGGTCCCGCTGGCGGAAGCCGCGGACAGGGCGGCGGCGGCGGTGCTGGTTGCGATGGGGCATTGACCCCTCTTTGCCCTCGCCGGGCGGATTTCACCCCGATCCACCCATTCACGGGGACAGGATCTTGACACGGTGATCCGTTTTCGGGACCATGAGTGTTCTCCCGCCGGGCAAGGGGCCAAGCGTACCGCTCATGCCAGGGGGGGCCGACCGTTCTCTTGGGAGTCACCCGCATGTCATCTCATCCCCGACGGGGCCTGGCCGCCGCGGGGCTTGCCTGCACGCTGAGCGTGTCGGCGGGCTCCGCCCTGGCTGTTGATTCGACCCAGCCCGCCCGGCGCAGCGCGATCAGTTGGAGCAACGGCCTGACGGACCGCATCGCTCCGATGTCCTCCGGCCAGATCCGCCAGGCGGTCTCGCAGCTCGGCGCTCGCCCGGACGCGCGCCATGTGCAGGCGACGCTGGACCGGCCCGTCTCCGCCGCCGAGCGCGCGGCCCTGGAACGGGCCGGCCTGCGTCTGCTCACGCCGCTGGGCGGCACGACCTACTTCGCTCGGCTGGCGCCCGGGGCCAACCCCGACGCCATCGTCGCGTCCGGCGTGGTCGGCATCGGCGCGATCGACCCGACGCGGAAGATGCACGCCGATGTGCTCGGCGGGCAGGTCCGTTCGTGGACGATCGTCGGCCCGACCCCCGACAAGCTGCGGTCCCAGTACGAATCGGGCGTGATCAGCGTGGAGGAGCTGCGAAAGGCGGAGGCGGACCCGATGGTCGCCCTGGTGGTGGTCTTCCATCGCGGGACGGACCTTGGCGCGGAATCCGCGCGCGTGGCGGCCCGGTTCGGCGCGCTGGTGACTTCCCGCATCGATCCCGTCCAGGCGGTGGTGCTGCACATCCCGGCCTCGCAGGCCCGCTCGCTCGCAACGGATGACGCCGTGATGTGGGTCGAGCCGCCTCTGCCCGCCTTGCGGGAACTCAACGCGGAGAACCGCGTGCTGACCGGGGTGAACACGGTGAACGCCGCGCCCTACGGGCTGACCGGCGACGGCGTGACGGTGCTGGTTTACGACGGCGGCAAGGTGTTCAACCACGCCGACCTGGCGGGTCGGCTGACCGTCGGCCCGACCGACACATCGAGCATCTCCAACCACGCCACCCATGTGGCGGGCACGGTGGGCGGCTCCGGCGCGGGCAACGCCAACAACCGGGGCATGGCCCCCGGTGTTCGCATTGTCTCGTATGGGTTTGAGGTGCCGGGCGGGTTGTCGCAAGGGTTCCTGTACACCGACCCCGGTGATCTTCTGGCGGACTACACCGCCGCCATCGGTTTGGGCGCGGACCTGTCGAACAACTCCATCGGGACGAACACGGAATCCAACAACTTCCCCTGCGAATGGCAGGGCAACTACGGCGTGACCTGCGCTCTGATCGATTCGATCGCCCGGGGTTCGACGGGCAGCCCGTTCCGCATCGTGTGGGCCGCGGGGAACGAGCGGCAGGGCACGCGGTGCGATGTCGAGGGGTTCGGGCGCTTCTATTCCACGGCCCCGCCCGCCGGCGCCAAAAACCATCTCGCGATCGGGTCGGTCGATTCCGACACCGACCTGACCAGCTCCTTCTCCTCCTGGGGGCCGGTCGATGACGGCCGGCTCAAGCCGGACTTCTCCGCCCCCGGCTGCGAGTCCGGCAGCGGCGGCGTCACCTCCACCAGTTCCTCCGGCGGGTACACCACCATGTGCGGCACCTCGATGGCCTCGCCCACGGCGGCCGGCATCGTGGCCCTGATGCTCGAGCAGTGGCGTCTGTCCTTCCCCGGCGCGGACGATCCCCGCAACGCGACCGTCAAGGCGATCCTGGCCAACACGGCCGAGGACCGCGGCAATCCCGGGCCGGACTACAAGTACGGCTACGGGTCGATCCGGGCCGTTCCCGCCATCGACACCATCCTGGCCGAGAATGTCATCGAGGGCGAGGTGGGCCAGGGCGAGGTGTACCGCTTCGTGGTGGTCATCGACCCGGAGGACACCGAGCTGCGCGTGACCATCGCATGGGACGACGCGCCGGGCACGCCCAATGTCAACCCGGTGCTCGTCAACGACCTGGACCTGCGCGTCATCGACCCCAACGGCAGTGTTCATTATCCCTGGACGCTCAACCCGGCCTCGCCGGACAGCCCGGCCGTCCGCACCGGACGGGACGGGGTGAACAACATCGAGCAGGTCTGGATCGGCAACCCCGTTCCCGGGGGCTACACCGTCGAGGTGGTCGGCTTCAACATCGCCGAGGGCTTGACGCAGACCTTCGGCGCGGCCTCGACCGGGTTCCTGGTCAACTGCTCGTCCGCCGGCCTGGCCGCCTTCGGGGCGTCGGTCATCCCGTGCAACGGGACCGTGGGCGTGCAGGTCATCGACTGCGACCTGGACACCTCCAAGAGCGTCATCGACTCCGTCGATGTCGTCATCGCCTCGACCAGCCAGCCGGGGGGGATCGTGGTGACGCTCACGGAAACCTCGGCCGAGTCCGCGGCGTTCCTGGGCACATTCTCCTTCGCCTCGACGCCCGGGGCCGACCTGCTCGTCGCCCCCGGCGACGATGTGACCGTGACCTACATCGACGCGGACGACGGGACCGGCAAGCCGGCGATCGTCACGCGCACCATCGGGGTGGATTGCACGCCTCCGGCGGTGCTGTCGGCGGCGGCTTCCGACATCCAGCCCCGCAGCGCGGTCGTCAACATCACGACCGACGAGCCGACCTCCGTCACCATCAGCTACGGCGAGTCGCCCGGCAACCTGGACCGGTCGGCCACCTCCGCCGGTCCGCGCACCAGCCACGGCATCGGCGTCAACGGGCTTCAGGACGACACGACCTACTACTTCGTGGTCAGCGCGGCGACCGACGCGGCCGGCAACACCGGCACCGACGACAACGGCGGGCTGGGGTATTCCTTCACCACGCCCGAGATCCCCGATTTCTTCACCGAGCAGTTCACCAGCGGGCTGGACCTGGCCGGCAAGCGGATCGAGTTCCGGCCCAACGGCAGCTTTGACTACTACAGCGCGTGCATCGATCCGATCTTCGGCTCGCTGCCGGTGGACCCGGCCGGCGGCACGGTCCTCTCCCTCAGCGACGACGGTTCGCTGCCCGTCAGCCTGACCGGCGGCAACCAGGTTTCGATCTACGGCGCGCCGTTCTCCGGCTTCTATGTCGGGGCCAACGGCTACATCACCTTCGGCGAGAGCGATACTTCCTATGCGGAGAGCCTCTCCAATCACTTCGGGAAGAAGCGTGTTTCAGCGTTGTACGACGACCTGAACCCGACCGTCGCCGGCACGGTGAGCTGGAAGCAGCTCGCCGACCGGGCGGTCGTCTCGTGGGTGGGCGTGGCGGAGTACGGGTCCGGCCTGCCCAACACCTTCCAGATCGAGCTGTTCTTCGACGGGCGCATCGCCATCAGCCACCTGTCCATCTCCGTTCAGGACGCGGTCGTCGGCCTGTCGGCGGGGACCGGCCTCAGCCCGGATTACTACCCCAGCGATCTGAGCGGGTTCGGCTCCTGCGGCCCGCGTCCGCCCTACGCGGCGGATGTGGCGGTCACGACCGAGGTGAACAGCCCGGTCCTGATCGGGTTGAACGCCAGCGATGACGGCATCCCCGGTCCGTTGTCCTACTCCGTGCTCAGCCTGCCCGGCTCGGGCGTTCTGCTGGATCTGAACACCAGCCTGCCCATCTCGACGGTGCCCTACCCCATCGCGGGCGGCTCCAACCTGGTCGAGTACCGGCCCAACTACAACAGCCAGGGCCAGGACAGCTTCACCTACGCGGCCACCGACGGCGGCAGCCCGCCCTCCGGCGGGCAGTCGAACGCGGGCACCGTCCGTGTCACGGTCGGCGGCCCGCAGCCCGTCTACCAGTTCCTGGTGGACAACACAAACCCGGGCTGGCAGACGACGGGCCAGTGGGCGTTCGGGCAGCCGACCGGCTCGGGAGGTGATCCTTCTTCGGGCCATACCGGCACGAATGTGTACGGCTACAACCTGGCCGGCCAGTATCCCAACAACATGGGCCGCGAGTACCTCACCACCGGCAGCCTGGACTTCACGGGCGTGACCGGCGTGGTCTTCGAGTTCCGGCGCTGGCTCGGCATCGAGAGCTCGACCTACGACAAGGCCTCCATCGAGATCTCGGTCGGAGACGGCCCCTGGCAGGTGCTCTGGCAGCACAGCGGCGGCTCGTTCAACGACAGCTCGTGGACGCTCCGCTCGTTCGATATCTCGCAGCACGCCGACAACCAGCCGGATGTCCGGGTCCGCTGGGTGATGGGCACCACCGACGGCTCCGTCACCTATTGCGGGTGGAACATCGACGATGTCGTGTTCTCCGGCATCGTCCCCATGAACCCGTGCCCGGCGGACCTGGCACCCCCGGAAGGTGTTCTCAACTTCTTTGACCTGGCGGCCTATCTGGATCTGTACAACGCACAGAGTCCGGCGGCCGACTTCGCCGCGCCGTTCGGCGTGATCAACTTCTTTGACCTGGCCGCGTACCTGGATGCGTACAACGCGGGCTGTCCGTAAGCCCACCCCCCGGGGCTTTGCGGCCCCGGATTCCGATTTTCACCACCGGCCGGGCGCGTGCGCCCGGCCGGTTTTCTTTCCCGTGTTTTCCGGCGTGCCGGGCATATCCTTGTGGGCATGGCCAACCGGATTCCGCTGCCGATCCTCGACGACCGTCCCAAGGACAAGTGCGGCGTGATCGGCGTGTGGGGTGATCCGGACGCCGTGCGTCTGGTGTACCTCGGCCTGTACGCCCAGCAGCATCGCGGGCAGGAATCGGCTGGCATCGCCGTCTCGAACGGGATGGATCTGGACGCTCACACCGGGATGGGCCTGGTTCCGGAGGTGTTCTCCCCCCGCGTCATCGAGGGGCTGGAGCGTGCCCGCCAGGTGCCGGAGGGCGAACGCCCCGCCACGGCCACCGGGGGGGCCATCGGGCACAACCGGTATTCCACGGCGGGGGGTTCCAAGAGCTGCAACGCCCAGCCGCTGCTGGAAACGACGGTCAACGGGCCGGTGGCCATCGGGCACAACGGCAACCTGGTCAACGCCGGGGCGTGGAAGCGAGTGTTCGTCGAGCAGGGGCGTCTGTTCCACACCACTTCGGACACCGAGGTCATCGTCCACCTGCTCGCCTCGCCGGAGCAGCGGGCCACGCCCGATCCGCTGGCCTCGACGCTGCGCAAGCTCCAGGGGGCCTTCTCGCTGGTAGTGCTGCTGCCGGATCGGATCGAGGCGGCGCGGGACCCGTGGGGCTGGAGGCCGCTGGTGCTGGGCAAGCTGCCCGGCGGGCGGGATTGCGTTGCTTCCGAGACGGTGGCCCTGGATGTGATAGGGGCCGAGTTCGTCCGCGAGGTCGAGCCGGGGGAGATCGTGACGCTGTCGGACGCGGGGGTGGAGTCCCGGCGGTTTGCGCCGCCCGCGGATCGGCTGGCGATGTGCGTGTTCGAGCATGTCTACTTCGCGTCGCCGGCGAGCAGCGTGTTCGGTCAGTCGGTGCAGGTGGCGCGTGAGGAACTGGGGGCCGCGCTGGCCCGCGAGGCCCCAGCCCGGGCGGATTTCGTGATGCCCATGCCGGACTCGGGTCGTTCGGCCGCCAACGGCTTCGCCCGGGCGTCCGGCCTGCCGTACCGCGAGGGGATCGTGCCCAACCGCTATGTGGGGCGGACCTTCATCAAGCCGACCCAGCACGAGCGTCGGGCCGCGGTGCGGCTGAAGCTGAATGTGGTGGCCGAGATCGTGTCCGGGCAGCGCGTGGTGGTGGTGGACGATTCAATCGTCCGCGGCACGACCACGCGCGAGAAGATGAAGCAGATCCGCGACGCAGGCGCCAGGGAGATCCACCTGCGGATCTCGTGCCCGCCCATCCGCCACCCGTGCCACTTCGGGGTGGACTTCGCCACGCGCGATCAGCTCATCGCCCATGAACGCACGGTGGAGGAGATCCGGCGGTTCCTGGGGGTGGATTCGCTGGCCTTCCTGTCGATGGAGGGGATGCTCGGCGTGATGAAGCACGAGGCGGCCTCGTACTGCACGGCGTGCTTCTCGGGCGACTACCGGATTGATGTGGAGCACCCGGTGGCCGACGAGTTCGTCGCCAAGAACCAGCTGCCGATGTTCACGGATCTGGGCGAGCCGACGACGGCGTGATGGGAATCAATGGTGGCACAGGCGTCCCGCCTGTGCTTCTTTGAGTTATCCGCACAGGCGGGACGCCTGTGCCACCGTCAACCGTCACCATGACTTCAGCCGTTGTCGGCCTCGTCGGTGATGCGCAGGCCGAAGCGCTCGCGGAGGGAATCGAACGAGAACGGGTCCGCGCCGCCCGCGGCGTCGATGCCGCGGCGCATCACCCGGCCGCCGAGCTGGTCGATGGCGCCGGGCATGGCGGAACGGAAGTCCTCCTCGGTCACGGGGCGCGGGGCGAGCATGCGGGCCAGGGCGATGGAGCGCGAGCCGGGCAGGGCCACGGCGACGACGCGGGGGTCGGCGTCGAGGGCCTCGGGGGGTGTGTGGGGGTCGATGCCCGCGGCGGCTTGGAGCACCGCGTCGCGGAAGGTCTGGGTGTCCAGGCGCGGGTCGATGAAGCGGGACTGGAAGCTCGGGGTGATCCGCTCGGCGCTGACGAAGATGCCCGCCAGCACGCCCGGGCGCACCACGCGGCTGAGATCGACATCGGCCATCAGCGTTTCGATGGCTCCGGCCACGCCCTTCTCGCCCGCGGCCTCGGCGCGGAGGGTTTCCAGGCGTTCACGAAGCAGGCGGAAGCCCTCGGCGGACTTGTAGTCCGCCAGCACGCGGTCGCGTCCGGCGTCGGCGATCGAGAGGGCGGGCCCGGCCGGGCGGTGTTCGAGCACCAGGAGGTAGTAGCGGTTGCCCTGGGCGTCCTGGGCGGCGGGGTCGGCCTGGGGCACGCCGACCTGGAGGTTCATGGCTTCGATCACGCCGCGGGAGTCGATCAGGGTCGGCAGCTCCCGCGTCATGATGTTGCGCGAGCCGACGCGGTAGAACGAGCGCCCGACGCCCGGGAGGGTGTCGATGTCCGTGCTGCGCAGCCAGGTGTTGTCGCGGATCTCCACGGCGGGGGTGCGGATCGGCGCGCCCAGGTCGCGCATCTTTTCGACCACGGCCTCGGCGATGGCGTCCAGGCGGGGGCGGCGCTCGTTCCAGTCGGCGGGCAGCACCAGGCGTCCGCCCTCGCGTTCGAGCGTGCGGGTGGCGCGGAGCACCTCGCCGCGGATCACGCGGTCGGCCTCGCCCATGAGCTGATCGGTGCGGGCGGCGCGGTGGTCGCGCTCGATGTTGGCGCGCTCGGCGTTGAAGTCGCCGGGGTAGAGGCGCTGGCCCTCGGGCTTGCGGCTGTCGAGTTCCCAGATCTTGCCTATCTCGACGCGGTCGGTGGGCACGGCGGCGGCGATGGCCTCACGGTCCAGCGTCAGCCAACCGAGGCGGATGCGCCCGGGCTGGACATAGCCCAGCCCGTCGGGGTGCTCGGCGGGGTTCACGCCGGCCAGCGGCTCGAAGAAGGCTTGCAGCTGCTCCTCGGTCGGGTCGGGCAGGCCCGCGCCCAGGACGGTGCCGGGGATGATCGCGGCGTTGACGGCCACCGAGTCGTACAGGTCCTTCAGGCCCGCCTTGGCACCGTCGGGCGAGAAGGCGGGGGCGGTCAGGTAGAGCTGCATCAGGCGGTATGCGCCGGTGAACCGGGCCAGGGCGCGCCAGAGGTCGTCCTCGGTGGTGTTGCGCGAGCCGGCGGCGGCCATGGCCACCTCCCGGTCGAGCTGCGCCCGGCGGCTGGCTTCATACTGGCCGAGCTGGCTCATGGCCTCCTCGGGGGAGATCACACCCTGCTGCACCTGGAACGACAACGCCTGGACCGCCTCGATCAGCTCGGCCCGCAGCTCCAGATCGACCAGGGCGCGGCCGTCCTCGGCGCCGCCGACCAGCCCGGCCTGCTCGGCCATGCGGGCCAGCAGGAGCCAGTGGTAGATATGGCTGTCGCTGTCCGTGTTGTCGCCGGGGGAGAGGCCCAGGCCCTGCTGATGCTTGGGCAGGAACACGGCCGGGGCGATGCGCCGGGCCAGTTCGAGTTCACCCCGCGCCCGGTCCAACTCGAACTGGGTGATCTTGGACCCGTCGGCCAGGCGGGCGACGGTCCGGTTCAGTTGTGACCGCTGGAAGGAGGTCAGCACCGGCTGCAGCAGAAACACCACCATCAGCAGCGTGCCGCCGACGGCGAGGATGATGAGCTGGTACTTGCGGATGAACTTGAGCATGGTCGCTCCGGTGGGCGCGGCCGGTTGCCCGGGGGGGCGGAGGCCGCGGGAGGGAGTGGGGCGGAGGAGGCGGGGGGGGGGGCGGAAAAAAGAAGGGCCGTGGACATCGCCGTCCACGGCCCGGTGGTCTTCATCCTCGCCGTCTGGCGTGACGGACGCGGCGGGCCGTCATGATCAGCGATAGAACTCGATGATCAGGTTCATGTTGATGTCGAGCGGGACCTGGTCGGCGGTGGGCAGGGCCACCACGCGGGCGGACAGCTCGGAGGGGTTGAAGGCGAGCCAGCCGGGGACCTCGTGCCCGCCGAGGGACTCGAGATTCTCACGGGCGTTCTTCTGGATCTTGTCCTTGAAGGTGACGACATCGCCGACCTTGAGGCGGTAGGAGGGGATGTCCACCTTCTTGCCGTTGACGAGCACATGGCCGTGGGAGACGAGCTGGCGGGCCGACCAGATGGTGCGGGCCGCGCCGACACGACGGACGACATTGTCCAGGCGGCGCTCGAGGAGCTGGAGCAGCACATCGCCCGAGTTGCCCCGCATGCGCTTGGCGTCGTCCACGGTGCGGGCGAACTGCTTCTCAAGGATGTTGTAGTGGTAGCGGAGCTTCTGCTTCTCGACGAGGCGGATGCCGTAGTCGCGCAGGCGGCGGCCGCGGAAGCCGTGCATGCCGTTGCCGATGAGCTGGCGCTTGCTGGTGTGCTTGGGGATGTCGGCGATCGGCACGCCGACGCGACGGGACAGCTTGACCTTGGGGCCGGTGTAGGTGGCCATGGGGCGAATCCTTTATCTTCCGTCCGCAGGGCGGGGGTCCGAACAGGCTCCGGGAAATGCCGGGGGCCTGAGGGGGTCGCCTGCGGTGCTGGGGTTGCCAGCGACCTGCCGGGGGGGCCGAGTCTTCGGTCCGGCGTGATGGCCCGGGCACGGCGCCCGAGGGTCTGTATTGAAGGGGGGGAGGGGGGCGGGGTCAACCGGCCAGTTTCAACCGGTTGTGCATGGGTTTGTCCGCAAAGCTCTGTGCCAAGATGGTAACCTGCCATGAAAACCGCCCGGCTTGGAGCCGGGCGGTGGTGTGTTGATGGAGGATGGTTTACGGGCAGCCTGCGTTGAAGGCCAAGAGGTAGGCGCTGACATCAAAGAAGTTGAACAGGCCGTCGCCGTTGAAATCGGCGATCGGGCTCTGGGCATCCAACAAGTTCAGGAAGGCCGACATATCGAAGAAGTTGAGGATTCCATCACCGGTGAGATCCGTGGGGCAGGGAGCGTCCTGCGTGCCTTGGTTCAGCAGCACGCTGACAGTGTCGGATTCGGAGTTCGCGATGGCGAGGTCTGGCTTGCTGTCACCGTCGAGGTCGCCGATCGCCACGGAGACGGGATTGGTGCTTGTCGCGAAGTCCTGTCGGATCTGGAAGGTGCCGTCGCCGTTGCTCCGTAGCACGCTGATGATGTTGTCGCTGGAGTTCGCGACGGCGAGGTCGGGAATGCCGTCGCCGTCGAGGTCGCCGATCGCCACAAAGTTGGGAATGCCGCCGATGACGAAATCCTGGCGGGTCTGGAAGGTCCCGTCGCCGTTGCCAAACAGCACGCTGATGGTGCCGGACGCGGAGTTCGCGACGGCGATGTCGGGGTTCCCGTCGCCGTTGAGGTCGCCAATCGCCACGGAACGGGGAAAGCTGGCTGTGGCGTAGTCCTGGCGGGGTTGGAAGGTGCCGTTGCCCGTGCCCAGCAGCACGCTAACGGTGTTGGAACCGTAGTTCACAACGGCGAGGTCGGGCGTGCCGTCGCCGTCGAGGTCTGCGATCGCCACGGAGACGGGACTGGTGCCTGTCGCGAAGTTCTGACGGGGCTGGAAGGTGCCGTCGCCGTTGCCCCGCAACACGCTGACGATGTTGGAGTCGGAGCTGGGGTTCAAGACGATGAGGTCGGGCGTGCCGTCGCCGTCGAGGTCGCCGATTGCTACAGAGTGGGAACCGCTGAGGGTGGCGATATCCTGGCGTACCTGGAAGGTTCCATCGCCGTTGCCGATCAGTACACTTACCGTGTTGGAGGATTTTGCGACGGCGAGGTCTGGAGTGCCGTCGCCGTCAAGGTCGCCAATCGCCACAAAGTTGGCAGCGCTGCCCGTCGCGAAGTCCTGGCGGGTCTGAAAGGTGCCGTCGCCTTTCCCCAGCAGCACGCTGACGGTGTTGGAACCGTAGTTCGCAACGGCGAGGTCGGGCATGCCGTCGCCGTCGAGGTCGCCGATCGCCACGGACCAGGGTAGGTTGCCTGTCGCGAAGTCCTGGCGGGTCGGAAAGGTGCCGTCACCGTTGCCCCGCAGCACGCTGACGGCGCTGGAGAAGAAATCCGCGACGGCGATGTCGGGCTTGCCGTCGCCGTCGAGGTCACCGATCGCGACAGCGTAGGGATTGATGCCAGTAACGAAGTCGCGGCGGTTCAGGAAGGTGCCGTCCCCGTTGCCCAGCAGCACGCTGACGGTGCTGGAGATGAAGTAGTTCGCGACGACGAGGTCGGGCGAGCCATCGCCATTGAGGTCGCCGATCGCGACGGAGTAGGGAGCGCTGCCTGTCGCGAAGTCTTGGCGGGTCTGGAAGGTACCGTCGCCGTTGCCCAGCAGCACGCTGACGGTGTTGGCGTTGAAGTCGGAGTTCGCCACGGCGAGATCGGGCGTGCCGTCGCCGTTGAGGTCACCGATCGCCACGGATATGGGACGGGCGCCTGTCGCAAAGTTCCTGCGTGGCTGGAAGGTGCCATCGCCGTTGCCCAGCAGCACGCTCACTGCGTCAGAGAACCATGCCGCGACGGCGATGTCGAGCGTGCCGTCGCCATTGAGGTCGGCGATCGCCACGGAACTGGGAAAGCTGGCCGTCGCGAAGTCTTGGCGGGTCTGGAAGGTGCCGTCGCCGTTGCCCCGCAGCACGCTGACGGTGTTGGAGGACCGGTTCGCGACGGCGAGATCGGGCATGCCGTCGCCATCGAGGTCAGCGATCGCCACGGACTGGGGTTCAAGACCGGTGGCGAAGTCCTGGCGGGTCTGGAAGGTGCCGTCACCGTTGCCGAGCAGCACGCTGACGGTGTTGGCGTTCTGGTTCGCGACGGCGAGGTCGGGCGTGCCGTCGCCGTCGAGGTCGCCGATCGCCACAGACCAGGGAAAGTTGCCGGTGGCGAAGTCCTGTCGGGTCTGGAAGGTGCCGTCACCGTTGCCGAGCAGCACGCTGACGGTGTCGGAGCTGTAGTTTGCGACAGCGAAGTCGGGCACACCGTCGCCGTCGAGGTCACCGATCGCCAACGATCGGGGATTTGTGCCGGTGCCAAAGAGCGGGACTGGGAAGAGCGGGCCGGAATGCAGGCGATACCGACCACCGGGATCCACCCCAAACGCTGTCTGCGGCTCGGATTGATGCCCCCCCAGTCGGGTCTGGACTTGTGCCTGCGCGGCCATTAAGCACATGAACACCCATAACAACGCCGTTCTCAACGACCTGGCTTGCATGAAACGCCCTTCGATAACTGCCGGAGGTCGAGCGATCAATCGCCACCCACGGTCGTTGCTGCTTGTCCGAATCTCTTCTAGAGAATACGCCAAATCAGGCTGTTCAGCCGGGACTATTGGAGTTCTTTTTTTAAATTCAACGGAAGCTGCGATACCTTCCAAAGGCCTGCGGAACTTGCCCGGATGCGGGGTTGGTCCTGCCGGACGGCCACAGATCCTCCTGGTGAGGCCTCATGTCCATTCAATTTCAGGAGTACCTGGTCTGAAATGGTGCAGTTCTGGTTGAGATGCTCCGCCGCCACATGTCCGCTCCGATCCGTGTTCATCGGATCGGCTCCCGCGTCCAGCAGCAGCCGGATGCACTCCTCGCGGCAGAACTCGCACGCGTAGGACAGCAGGGTCCGGTCAAAGAAGGGGGACCGGGCGTTTGGGTCAACGCCGCTATTCAACAAGTCACGGAGGATGTCACAGGAGCCCACCCGGATGGATTACACCGCGGCCTGGGCGTGTATCGATGTGTCGATGTGGAACTCGCGTGTGACTCGGATGGCCGCTTGGGCGGTATCGGCGTCCGCGGATTGGGCCGCGGAATAGAGAAGATCGTCCGCATCCCACGCTTGAAGCGTGGTGGCTCCCAGCAGGGCTGCGAGATTGTCCGCCCTGCCGAACCGGGCCGCATGATGAACTACGAGCTTGTGGTTGGCGTCTCGGGCGTTCGGATCGACTCAGGAGTCGATCAGGAAGCGGCAGGTCTCGGGGTCGGCCTGCCGGGCGGCGAGCATGAGCAGGGTGACTTCGAGCGCCCAGGGATCGGAGGGGTTCGTGAATCGTCTGTTGGGGTCGGATGCGAGGGTCTCCTCGATCACGCCGCGATGGTCATCGCACTGCAATTCCGTGATAAGCCGATTGATGCGGGTTTGCGGCAGGGACCAGAAGAGGTAGTTTGAGAGCGGGATGGCAAGCCCGATGGCCGCGGTCGCCGCGAGGATGATTGAGATGGTCAGGATCGGATACTTTTTCATTCCGTCTTGATTTCTGCTCTTTGATCCTCTTGCGGCGGGAAGGAGGGGTGAGTGTTGCTCTGTCTCAACGAGCGGAACCCGGCGATCGGCCTCGCACCCTACTGCATATACCGAACTTGTTACTGAGGGGTTCCATCTCGCGTTGCGGGGTTGCTCAAGGGTTGGATTGCGCCTTTGTGGAGGTTGCAATCTCGTGGAGGCGTTCAAACTCCGTCCTCATCGCCAGCTCATCGGCTTGGCTCATCTGCTCCAGGCCATAGGATGGGGGAGGAGTAGGATAGCGGACGGCGGATGTGGGGTAATGATCTTGAATGGATCGGGCCAGATCCTCCACGGTGGAGCCGTGAATCCATCGTGTTGGATTTCTCCTGTTGAAGTTGTGATGGCCGATAAAGCCCGGGTTGTTGCCATCTCCGCTCGCGTATGCCAGAACGACATCGTTTGTATAGACAAGCGGGGCGTTGTGGCGGCTTCGGTAAACCGGGCCAGCCGGGCCGAATATCGAGGCGAGATGGTTTGTGCGCAATGGGGTTTCTTGAGGGACGGTTTCGAGTGTCGAGGTGAGATCGTTTGTGTGAGGGAGAGCTTCTTGAAGGGCGGTTTCCGTGCAGGGGGCGCGGCACCCGTTCAGCACCAGCAACACCACTGTCGAGACGCAGAAAACCGGTGTTGATCGGAGAGTGAGCATGTGTTGGTCACTTCGTCTTTGCCGGTCTTTCGTTCGCCCGTGCTTCGGGCGTCGAGGGGCGGGCTGTGTTTCTGAGAATATCGCGGTTTATGGGCAGCCCGCGTTGAACGCCTGGAGGAAGGCGCTGACATCGAAGAAGTCAAAGCTTCCGTCGCCGTTGAAGTCACCGATCGGATGTTGGGTGTTGAAGGCGACCAGGAAGGCGGAGACATCGAAGAAGTTCAGGTCGCCGTCACCATTGAGATCGACCGGGCAGGAGGCACAGTCAACATTGGCGAGCAGAACACTGAGAGAGTATGAATCAACATTCGCCACGACCAAATCGAGGCCGCCGTCCCGGTTGAGGTCGCCGATTGCAACGGACCAGGGAAGCCGGCCCGTAGCGAACTCTCGATTTGGCTGAAAGGTTCCGTCGCCATTGCCCAGCAGAATACTGACCGAGTTGGAGGAAACATTCACCACGGCGAGATCCGGGATGGCGTCGGCATTGAGGTTGCCGATTGCCACGGAGATAGGGGCGGAATCGGTTACGAAGTGTTGGCGTGGCTGGAAACTTCCATCGCCATTTCCAAGAAAAATGTTGATGGAATAGTTGTCTGGAGAAAAGGAGGCGACCGCGAGGTCGGGGACCCCGTCGGAGTTGAGATCGCCGATCGCCACGGACCTTGCGGCGTGCCTGGTGGCGAGTTCCAAGCGTGGGCCGAAGGTGCCGTCGCTGTTGCCGAGCAGCACGCTGACGGCGCCGCTGTATTCACTGGTTCTGTTTGCGATCGCGAGATCAGGGACTCCATCGGCGTTGAGATCGCCGACCGCCATGGACTGGGAGCCGAGTCCAGAGTCGAAGTCCTGAAGTGTTTGGAATGTGCCGTCGCCGGCACCAAGCAGCACGCTGCCGCTGCCGGCTCCCGCCACGGCGAGATCGAGGATGCCATCCCCATTGAAGTCATGTATGACAACTGAAGTGAGTTGGCTAGATCCTACCGGAAAGCTCTGGCGTGTTTGGAATGTGCCGTCGCCGTTTGCGAGCAATACGGTGACGGTGCCGTTCAGAACATGGTTGTTTGCGACGGCGAGGTCGGGGAAACCGTCGGCATTCAGGTCGCCGATCGCCACGCAAATGGGAAGTGGTCCTGCGGCGAACGATTGGAGATCCCGGAAGGTGCCATCGCCATTGCCCAGAAGCACGCTGACCGTGCCGTCGGTCGTAGTGGACGAGTTCAGATTCGCGACGGTCAGATCGGGGATGCCGTCGTTGTTGAGGTCGCCGATCGCCACGGAATAGGGAGGGTCGATGCCGGCGGCGAAGTCCAGGCGAGCCTGAAAGGTACCGTCGCCGTTGCCCAGTATCGCGCTGACCGCCTGCGATGCGTAGCTTGGAACGGCAAGGTCTGGAATGCCGTCGGCGTTCAGGTCGGCAATCGCCACGGAGTACGGCGCTGGCCCGGTGGTGAAATCCTGGCGGAACGGGAAGGCCCCGTCACCATCGCCGAGGAGCACGCTGACAGAGTAGGAATTACCGTTGGCGACGACAAGGTCGGCTACGCCGTCGGCGTTGAGGTCGCCGATCGTCACATGCCACGGATTGAACCCGGTTGCAAACTCTTGGCTTGGTCGAAAGGTTCCGTCTCCGACACCCAGCAGCACGCTGACGGTGCCGTTCACGGAAGTTGAGATGGTGCTGTTGACGACAACGAGGTCGTGCATCCCATCGGCGTTGAGGTCGCCGACGAACACTGATCGGGGATCGGCGCCGGTGGCGAAGGCTTGGCGGGGCTGGAAGGTTGCGTCGCCATTGCCGAGCAGCACGCTCACGGTGTCGGAGTCAAAGTTCGCTACGGCGAGGTCGAGCAGCCCGTCGGCGTTGAAATCGCCGGTTGCCACGGAAATGGCACCTGCACCAGCGGCAAAGCTCTGTTTCAAGAGGAACGAACCGTCCCCGTTGCCCAGGAGCATGCTGACAGTTCCGTCGGTCATATTTGTGACAGCAAGATCCGGGACACCGTCGCCGTTGAAATCACCGATCGCCACGGATCGGGGATTGGCGCCGGTGGCGAAGTCCTGGCGGGGCTGGAAGGTCGCGTCCCCGTTGCCAAGCAGCACGCTGACCGTGTTCGTAGTGAAGCTCGCGGCGACGACATCGGGTATGCCATCGCCATTGAGATCACCAACTGCCAAGGAGTTCGGTCCGCCACCGCCGGAGTAGTTCTGGTAGGGCTGGAACGACCCGTCGCCATTGCCCACCAGCACGCTGAAGCTGCTGGAAGCGTTCCCGATGATGAGGTCCGGATTGCCATCGTTGTTGAGGTCGGCAGTCAATACGGAGTGCGATGCACCGCCCGTATCAAAGTCCCGACTTGCCCGGAACATGCCGTTGCCCGCACAGGTGAGGCCCGTTGGATCCATGCCCATTGCGGGTCGCAGGTCGATGTCGTCGGACCGGAGTGGAACCAGGGCTGATGCCCCGGCAGCCACATGGCACATGACCGCTGAGAACAGCACTGCCTTGAACCGCTTATCCCGCATGTCGGAACACCTCACAGAGCGAAAACCGCAGGTCCAAAGGCGCGTGTGGCCCAGATTGCCGGCCGACAGGGAATCTGTCAATAAACCCGGTGTTCAGACGAGAGTAAGCCAAGTCGCGTGCAAACGCAACCCAAATAATGCCAAATGGACCGCCCAAAGGGATGGGGGGAATCTACGGGGCCGGGTTGAATTTCTGGGTAAAAACTCTTGATACATGGGGGCATTTATTGTGGGGTGATTGTCTCATATCAGGACGCTTGTGCCGCCATGCCGGGAGCTTGGGGTGCCAAGGATCTCGCCATGCCCAACCCCCTCCCCCTCCTCCGCCACCAGGGTGGCATTGCCGTCCAGACCCTCTCGGGGCCGCTGCCCATCCGCACCATCCTCGGCATCGGGCGGAACTACGCCGAGCACGCCCGGGAGCAGGGGGCGGTGTTGCCGGATCGGCCGATGGTGTTTACGAAGAACCCAGGGAGTTTGTGCCTGTCGGGGGACGACATCGTGGTGCCGCCGGTGGCGCGGGATGCAGGCTGCGGCGGGAACCAGACGGACTTTGAGGCCGAGCTGGGGGTGATTCTGGGGCGGGCGGTGCGGGATGTCCCGAGGTCCGAGGCCCTGTCGGCCGTGCTGGGGTACTGCTGCGCGAACGATGTGTCGGCCCGGTGGTGGCAGAAGCAGGGGTCGGGCGGGCAGTTCTGGCGGGGGAAGTCGTTTGATACCTTCTGTCCGATCGGACCGTGGGTCGTGCCGGCGGGGGCGGGGGAGGTGGCGGACCCGCAGGCCCTCCGCCTTCGGTGTCGGGTGAACGGGCAGGTCATGCAGGACGGGACGACGGCCGACATGATCTTCCCGGTGGCCGATCTCATCGCCGACCTGTCCCGGGGCATGACGCTGGAGGCGGGGACCATCATCCTGACGGGCACGCCTTCGGGGGTGGGCATGGCGAGGACGCCGCCGGTGTGGTTGCAGGACGGCGACACGGTGGAGGTCGAGATCGACGGCCTGGGCACGCTGACCAACCGGGTGCGTTTCGGGTGAGTCTGACGAGCCGCCAGATCGGGCTGCGGCTGCTGATCCTGCTGGCGTTGGCCGGCGGGGCGGGGTTGCTGCGTCTGCTGGTGGGGGGCGGGGGGCTGGCGTGGCCGGAATCCGGGGCCATCCTGGAGCTGCGGCTGGCGCGGCTGGCCACCGGCGCGGCGGTGGGGGCGGGGCTGGGCGTGGCGGGGGTGCTGTTGCAGTCGCTGCTGCGGAATCCGCTCGCGGCCCCGGACTTGCTGGGGCTGAGCGCCGGGGCGGGGCTGGCGGTGACGGTGTGGTCGCTGGCGACGGGGACGGCGATCGGGGTGGCCGCGTCGGGGCTGCCCGCGCTGGCGGGGGCGATGGGGGTGCTGGGGTTCGTGTGGCTGCTGGCCCAGCGGCGCGGGCTGATCGATCCGGTGACGATGATCCTGGTGGGGGTGATCGTGGCGGTCCTGCTGGGTTCGGTGACGATGCTGGTCCGGACGCTCCTGCCGGACCAGGGGCAGTCCGCGTCGCGTTGGATGATGGGGGTGATCTCGGATGATGCCTCCCGCCCGGTGGTGGGGGGCGTGTGGGGCGTCACGCTGGCGGTCGCGGGGGTTTCGGTGTGGATGGGGCGTTTGTTCGACGCGGCCAGCCTGGGCGAGGACGAGGCCCGGTCGTCCGGCGTGCCCGTGGGCGCGGTGCGGGCGGTGCAGCTGATCGGGGCGGGCGTGCTGACGGCCGGGACCATCGTGCTGGCCGGGCCGGTGGGGTTCGTGGGCCTGGTGTGCCCGCACGCGGCGAGGTTGCTGCTCGGGCCGGGGCATCGGACGCTGATCGTTGGGGCGGCGTTGGCGGGGATCGCGCTGGTGGTGGGGGCCGATGCCGTGGTCAAGGCGTTCCCGGGGCCGGCCGGGCGGATTCCGGTGGGGGTGGTGACCTCGCTGATCGGGGGGCCGGTGTTTCTGGGGCTGTTGCTGCGGGCGCGGCGGGGGGAGGGGTAGGGGATCTTTGGTGGCACAGGCGGGACGCCTGTGCCACCACTCCGCGCCACCGTTGCCGATTTCGTTCGAGCGGCGGCGGGGGATGGTCCGATCAATCTTGATCGGGGCTGCCCGCGTGGGGCGGCCTTGGTTGTTGGTTGGGGATTGCCGCGTGCGGCTGAGCGTCATCATTCCGACCAGGGGTGGGGGGGGCAGCCCGGCGGTGCGGTGCGTGGAATCGTTGCGGCCGCAGTTGGACCCGCGGGATGAAGTGATCGTGTCGGTGGACGGATCGGAGACCGATCCGCGTCTGGACGGTCTTGCCGGCGCGCGGGTGGTGCGTGGCGGGCGGGCCGGGCCGGGAGAGGCCCGCAACCGCGCGTTGGATGCCGCGCAGGCCCCGGTCGTGCTGTTTCTCAACGACGATGTGGCGGCCGGGCCGGGGCTGTTGGAGACGCATCGGGCGGCGCACGCATCCGGCGGCCCCGCGATGGTGCTGGGGGCCGCGCCGTGGAGAGTCGCAGCGGATGACCGGGTGATCGACCGCCTTGTGCGGGAGACCTCGTGGATCTTTTTCTATGATCGGATGACCGATTCCGATCCGGGGCGTGATTGGGGTTTCCGGCACGCATGGACGCTGAATCTTTCGGTGCCGCGGGCGTGCTGCGTGCCGTTCGAGGCGCGGCTGGCGTACCCGATGCTCGATGATCTGGAGTGGGCGTGGCGGGTGAAGTTGCCCGTGCTGTACCGGCCGGCGGCGGAGGTGGTCCACGAGCATCGGTATTCGCCCCGGGCGCTGCTGCGTCGGGAGGCGTTGCTTGGGCATCAGGCGGCGTGCCTGCACGGGATCAACCCGGCGTGCGCGGGCGAGGTGTTTGGCCGGCGGTTCCTGCCGGAGGAAGCGCAGGTGCGTGATGCGCTGGGGCTGATGCCGTCGCTGGTTGGCGCGGCCGCCGAGGATTTTCGGGCTTTCGAGAGCATCGCCGGGGCGCGTGCCGTGCCGTCGGTTGGGATCGCGGACCTGTTCGAGGCCTGCCGCGGATGGCGGGAGGCGGCGAGATTGATCGGCGCCGTTCGTGCGGCGGAGGGTTGCTCCGCCGAGGAGGCGATGCGGGAAGCGGAGCGGCGCCTGGCGGGCGACGGGTGCGTCGTGATCGGAGACGCGGCATGATCCGGCCCGACCCGGCGGCGATCCTTCAGAGGAATCTTGCGGCGTTGGGCGAGCACCGCCCGGAGGTCGCGGCGTTGCTGCGCGAGCACCGGCCGCGGGATGCAGGCTATCGGTTGCGCGAGGCTCCGGACGGGCGGCTGGTGGTGACGCACCCGGATGCCTTCCGCACGCCCGGCGGGCCGAGCGCGGAGAATGCGCTGTGGGATGCATTCTCCAGTACATCGGCCGCCGCCGTCGCGGGCGTGGGGGACGGGCGCGTGCTGGGGCTGGCGGCGTCGCGTCCGCGCGGGCTGCACGGTTCCGCCGTCGCGGTGTATCTTTGCGAGCCGGATCTCGATCGTCTGACGGCCGCGCTTTCCGCGGCGGACCTGACCGGCCCGGAAGGACCGATCGAACATCTCGCCGTGCGCTGGTTCGTGGGTGCGGGTTGGGAGAAGGCGTACCACGGCGAGGTCGCGGCGGACCCGTTGCTTCCCTTGCCAGATATTCACGCCAGACTGGGCGTGGGTGAGGAGGCCGAGCGTGCGTGGGAGGCGGTCGTTGCAGCCCGGCGGGGCGAGGATGCGGCGGCGGCGGAGGCCGCCCGCGCGTGGGCGGCTTCGGATGAGATCGAGCGTCTGTCGGCGCTGGGCGGGGAGGCGTGTCGTACACCGCGCGTGCTGCTGATCGCGTCCCGTTTCACGACGGTGGTGCGGCACAGCATCGCGGACGCGGCCCGGGGATTCGCCGCGCTGGGGTGGGAGACGCATGTCTGCACGGAGCGGGCCGACCATGAGCGGCTGACGCCCGAGGCGGTTGTCCACACGGTGGCCGGGTTCAGGCCGGACCTGATCCTGACGGCGAACTATCACCGTTATCACTTCGCGGGCCTGCCGGACGGCATCCCGTTCGTGTGCTGGATCCAGGACGACATGGCGCACCTGATCGAGCCGGGCGCGGGGGATCGGCTGGGGGAGCGGGACTTTGTGATGGGCGCGTGGGCGCGTCGCTATGTCAACGAGTGGGGCTATCCGGGCGAACGGTGCTGGACGGTGCCGCGCATGGTCGAGGTTCCCGCGTTCCGGCCCGCGGGGCGCGCGTGCGACGACGGGCCTCCGGACGACCTTGTCTATGTCTCGAGTCATTCCGCTCGGCCGGAGGCGGTGCTGGACCAACTGGCTCCTGTCGGCGCGGGGACGGCGCCGGCGCGGGCCGCCGCGCGCGCGGGGCGGGCGTTGCTCGATCTGTACGGGCGGGGCGGGAGCGTCGCTTCTCCCCATGACCTGAGGGTCGTGCTTCTCGACGCCGCCCGTGACGAGGGGATCGAAACGCCCGATCCCGCGTGGCTGAACCGCGTCACCGAACTGCTCGCCCTTCATCTCAACAATCCGCTGTACCGGCAGCAGGGCCTGGCGTGGGCCGCCGAGACGGCGGATCGGATGGGCTTGTCGCTGGCGGTGTACGGCCCGGGGTGGGATCGCCATCCGGCGTTCGCGCGTTTCGCCCGCGGCCCGATCGACCCCGGCGACGCGCTGGCGCGCGTGACGCGGTCGGCCCGGTTCAACCTGCGCCTGGAGCCTTACCCGGCGACCTGCCATCAGCGGCTGATGGACGCCATCGCGGCGGGCGGCATGGTGCTCAGCCGGCGGTACGCCGTCCATGAGGAGGCGGAGGCGAACCTCGTGGAGTTCTACCTGACGCACCTGGCGGGGCGCGTCCGCTGCATGGACGACGCACGCCGGGCGCTCGATGACGATCGGTTCGGGCGTCTGAGAACGCTTATCGCGGCGTACCGGGGCGTCCTGCCGCGGGTGCGGGACGACGACGCCGCCATCGCCGTTCTTTGCGACCGTTGGGATCAGAGGACGCTGGACCGCTATATCCACTCGCCGAACCCGCCCGGGTATTTCCGGACGGTCTTCGGCGATCGCGCCGAGCTGGAATCACGGCTGGCTTCCTTTCTCGCGGATCCGGAAGCGTGTCGTGCGCTGTGCGATTCCCAGCGTGAGTTCGTGCTGGAGCGGTACGGCTATAAAGCGGGTCTCACGCGGCTGATCGGGCTGCTGCGTTCCTGGCGTCTCGCCCGGGAGGCGGTGGCCTGCGGGAGCGGCCCGTGACGGCGGCGCCCGTCAGAGAGCCCGCGGGCGTGCGCGCGGGGCGGGTCGCGCTCCCCGGCGGGCCTGTCATGGTGCTGGACCCCGGCCTGTTCTTCGAGGGCGGGCATCACGCCGCGTTCGCGCGGGCTTTCTCCGCCGAGTGCGCCGCGCGGGGCGGATCGACGGTTTTTTATGGCGCCAGGCGCATCGACCGGCCCGACCCCCTCGTCGGTCTGGAGGTTCGCGGGCATTTTCGCGTTTCGTCCTACGCGACGCTCGACCGCGCGTCGCCGGCGGAGTCCCTGGCGGGCCTGAACGAGGGGGCGCTGCTGGACCTGCGGGCCATCCCGCACGCGCGGTTTCGTGAGGCCGGTCTGATCCTGTTCCCGACCATCACCTCGCGGATCGCGCTGGGGGTCGCTCGGTGGGTTCGTGGCCTGCCGGAGGACATCCGCACACCGATCGCCATGTTCATGATGTTCCCCCCCGGATGGTCGGGGCAGGGCCTTGTCCGTCAGGCCGAGGAGGATGTGTATCGGGAAGCGATGAGGGAACTGGCCGCGTCGTCCCCGGGGCGGGTCACGCTGCTGGCGGAGACCGGGCCGATCGCGCGGGTCTTTGAGGGTCTCGGCGCTCCGAGGGTGCGGATGACGCCGTGGCCGGTGATGCTGGACGGGCCCGTGGGCGCGCCGGCGCGTTGTCCCACAGGGGGGATGCGGGCGCATGTGGTGCAGGTGGGGTACACCAAGCCGGACAAGGGGATGGCCCTGCTGGCCGATGCCGCGCCCGGCATCCTGCGAGCGCGTCCGGGCGTGCGGTTCACGGTCCAGATCAACTCCCTGGCTCCCGCCGGGGTGGAGGAACCGGCCCGACGCCTGGAGTCTTTGGGGCCGGGCGTGCGGACGGTCCGGGGGCCGCTCGGCCCGCGCGCGTACGCGGACCTTCTGCGGAGCGCGGACATCGTCGCCCTGCCGTACCACCCGGAGCACTACCGCGGCCTGGGGTCGGGCGTGTTCGCCGAGGCCGCCGCGCTCGGAAAAGTCGTTGTCGCGCCGGACCAGACATGGATGGCCGAGCAGGCCGGGCGGTGGGGTCTCGGGGCGGTTCTGTTCGATCGGTACGACGCGGGCTGCTTCGGCGATGCGCTCGGCCGGGCCGTGGACGGGCTTGATGCTCTGCTCGCCCGGGCGCGGGAGGCCCGCCCCGCGTGGGCGGCCCGTCACAGCCCGGCTTCTTTTCTGGACGCCGTGCTGCACGCTTTTCCGGCGTGCGGGGCGGTCATGCGTTGAAGTAGCGCGCCTCCGGGTGGTGGACCACGATCGCGCTGGTGGACTGTTCGGGCACGATCTGGTGGTTCTCGGTCAGCACGCAGCCGATGCGGGTGGGGTCGATCAGGCGCCAGATGGTGTCGTGGCCGGCCATGTCCGGGCAGGCGGGGTAGCCGAACGAGTAGCGTGACCCGCGGTAGCCCTGCTTGAAGAGGCCGGCCGGCGTCGGGTCGTCCTGGCCGGCGATGCCCAGTTCCTGGCGCATCCGCTTGTGCCAGAGTTCGGCGAGGCCCTCGGCCGCCTCCACGCCGAGGCCGTGCCAGTAGAGGTAGTCCTGGTACGCGCCGGCGTTGAACAGACGCTTGCAGTGCTCGCTGACGCGCTCGCCCATCGTCACGCAGGACAGGCCGATGACATCCGGCGAGCCGGCCCGCTCGCACTCCTCGGCATCGCGGAAGAAATCGGCGATGCACAGCCGCCTGCCCTGGGGCTGGCGGGGGAACACGATCCGCTCGATCTCGCGGCTCTGGTCGGCGGGGTCGAGGATGACGACGGCGTTGCCCTCGGAGCGGCACGGGAAATAGCCGTACGCGACCTTGGGCGTCAGGATGCGTTCCCGTTCCGCCTCGGCGCAGAGCCGCTTGAACACCGGGCGGGCGACCTCGTCGAGCTGGGCTTCATACTCCGATTTCGACTTCGCGCCGCGTTTGATCTGCCACTGCACCGCGTACAGGGCGGTCGGGTTGATGAGGCTGAAGACCTCCCTGAGCGACACGGAGTCCACCACCCGCGATCCCAGGAACGGGGCGGCGGGGACACCGATCCCGCGCGACACATCCGAGCGGACGCTGTCGTCCTCGCTGGCCCCGGGGGCTTCCAGCGTCACGCCGCTGACGCAGCCCGCGGCGACGCGCTCCAGGGCGGCGGCCCGCTTGGCCTGGCGCTCGGCCACCTGGGCGTCGATCTCGGCGGCCTTGCCCGAGCGGAGCCGGTCCATGATCGACAGGCCCTCGAAGGCGTCCTTGCCGTAGTACAGCGGGCCGTGGTAGACGCCCTTGAGGTGTCCCTCTGCGTAGGTCCGCGTCAGCGCGGCCCCCCCGAGAAGCACCGGCACGCTGATGCCCCGCGCGTTCAGCTCGTGCAGGTTCTCCTCCATCACATGCACGCTCTTGACCAGCAGGCCGCTCAGCCCCACGGCGTCCGCCCCGGTCCGCTCCAGCGCGCTGAGGATGTCCGCGATGGGCTGCTTGATGCCGATGTTGTGGACCGTGTAGCCGTTGTTGGTCAGGATGATGTCCACGAGGTTCTTGCCGATGTCGTGGACATCGCCCTTGACCGTCGCCAGCACGATCGAACCGCGCGTCTGGCCCTCCACCTTCTCCATGTGCGGTTCGAGGTGCGTCACCGCCTTCTTCATCACCTCCGCGGAACGCAGGACGAAGGGGAGCTGCATCTGCCCGCTGGCGAACTGCTCGCCCACCACCTTCATGCCCTCCAGCAGGTGGTCGTTGACGATGTCCAGCGGCTTCCAGACCGCCAGCGCTTCGTCCAGCGATGCGGCCAGGCCGTCGTTCTCGCCCTCGATGATGTGGCGTTGGAGGCGTTCGGGCAGCGGCAGGTCGGCCATGGACGGGCCGGTCGTCCGGACCGTTTCCACGCCGGCGAACAGTTCGATCAGGGCCTGCAAGGGGTCGAACGATTCGTCCGACACGCCGTCCGGCAGCCCGGTGCCGCCCAGCGAGACCGCCCGCTTGTCGTAGATCACGGCCAGGCAGGCGTCGAGCTGTTCCTGGGGGATCTTCGCCAGCGGCAGGACCGAACCCGCGTGCAGGATGGCGCTGGTCAGCCCGGCCTCGGTCAGTTCGTGCATCAGCACGGAGTTGAGCACCGTGCGGGCGGCGGGCTTGAGGCCGAAGGAAGCGTTCGACAGGCCGCAGGTGATCTGGACATCGGGGAAGGTTCGGGAGATCAGACGCACGCCCTCGATGAGTTCCATCGCGCTGCGCCGGTCCTGGTCCATGCCGGTGGAGACGGGCAGCACGAGCGGGTCGATGAAGATGTCCGCCGTGCGCAGCCCGTGAACGCGGTTCGCCCGCTCGATCGCCCGGGTTGCGATGGCCAGCTTGCGTTCGCGCGTGCGGGCCATCGCCTCGGCGGGGTCCTCGTCGATTGTTCCGATGACGAGGGCCGCGCCGTGGTCCCTGGCCAGGCGGCAGAGCAGGTCGAACTTCTCCTCGCCGTCCTCGAAGTTGGCGGAGTTGATGACGCACCGGCCCGCCGCCGCGCGCAGGCCGGCCTCGATCGTGCCGGCCTGGGTCGAGTCGATCATCAGCGGCGCGTCCACCTCGCGCGACAGGCGCGAGACCACGGCGTGCATGTCCTGCTTGTTGTCGCGCCCGGCGACATCGACATTCACATCCAGCAGGTGCGAGCCGCTCTTGACCTGCGCGCGGGCCAGCGACACCACGCCGTCCCAGTCCTCGGATTCCAGCAGCCTCTTGAACGCGCGCGATCCCGATGCGTTGCACCGTTCGCCGATCAGCAACGCGCTCGAGTCCTGCCGGTGCTCGACCACGGAGAAGAGCGAGCCGGTGGCCGCGGGGGCGTTGATCGCGCGCTCCGCGGGGGCAGGTCGTGTTTCCACGGCCTCCCGCAATCGGCGGATGTGTTCGGGCGTCGTGCCGCAGCACCCCCCGACCGCGGAGATCACCCCCAGGTCGAGCAGCCGCCCCATCGCCCCGACGAACCCCGCGGGCTGGAGCGGGTACACGGTCTGGCCATCCTGGAGGACCGGCAGCCCGGCGTTGGGCATCACCGTGATCGGCCGGTCCCAGAGCCGTCCCAGCACACGCACCGGCTCGATCATCTCCACCGGGCCGGTGGCGCAGTTCAGGCCCAGGCCGTCGATCGGCAGCGGGCGCAGCGCTTCGATGGCCGCCTCGATCGAGCTGCCCACCAGCATCGTGCCCGTCAGCTCGATCGTCACCGACACCAGCAGCGGCACCGCGTGCGGATTCCCCCTGCGCCGGCGGATCGCCTCCCGCGCCGCCTGCACCGCGCACTTGACTTGCAGGAGGTCCTGGCAGGTCTCCAGCAGGACCGCGTCCACCCCGCCCTCGACCAGGCCCTCGGCCGCGTCGCGGTAGGCGTCGAAGAGCTTGTCCCACCCGATCTGCCCCAGCGTGATGAGCTTGGTCCCCGGCCCGAGCGAGCCGAGCACGAAGCGGGGGCGTTCGGGCGTGCTGAACGCATCGGCCTCCGCGCGGGCGATCTCTGCCGCCCGTCGGTTCAGCTCGAAGGTGCGCCCTTCCAGCCCGAACTCTTCCAGCACATGGCGCGCGCCGCCGAAGCTGTTGGTCGTGACCGCGTCGGCCCCGGCTTCCAGATACGCCCGGTGGATTGCCCCAATCTCCTCCGGGCGGGAGAGGCACAGCACATCCGTGCAGTTCTCGCAGCCGAGGTAGTCCCGCTCGATGTCCAGGTCGAGCTTGTGGACCTGGGTGCCCATGCCGCCGTCGAACACCATGAGGCGTCGGCGGAGCAGTTCGAGGAAAGGCTGGGTCATCGGGAGGCTCCGTTCCCTATCATCCGGTCGTTCGGATATACGGATGAAGCGTAGGCCGGGTGCAAGGAAAAAGCCGGGCGTTGAACGCCCGGCTTGAAAGGGGTTGGTCAGGCCGTGGTCGGGCCGGGGGATGGAGGGCTTACGGGCAGCCCTGGTTGAAGACCGCCAGGTAGGCCGCGAGGTCGAAGAAGTTGAGGTCGCCGAAGGGAGCGGCCAGATCGGCAGCGGGATCGCCTGCGTTGAACAGGTTGAGGTAGGCGGACAGGTCGAAGAAGTTGAGGGTGCCGAACGGTTCGGCGAGGTCGGCCGTCGAGCATCCGGCGGGGCCGGGGTCCTTGCAGACGACGCCGGCGACGCGGAAGGCGTCCACGCCGGCCTCGACCACGGAGCCGGGCGTCACATCGTCCGCCAGGAACCGGACACGCATCTGGCTGGTGGGCGTGATGATGTCGGCGATGCGGAAGGAGACCTCGAACCAGCCGCCGGAGGACTGCGGGGTGTTGGGGCCGACGGTTTCGAGGGGGATGAAGGTCTCGCCGTCGTCGTTGGAGATGGTGATCTTGAAGGTGTCCTGGCCGGGGGCCGCGCCGGTGCCCGAGCCGGTGTTGTCGTACCAGCGGGCGTAGGTGAGGACGGCGTCGTTCACGGTGGTGGCGTCGAAGGCGGGGGAGGTGAGGATGGTGGGGAAATCGTCCACATCGGTGTTGGAGCCGGGGCCGCCGTTGCCGGTGACATAGCAACGCCCGGAGCCGTCGAAGTCGGTGGTCGGATCACCACGGCCGCCGTTGCCGGCGGGCACGGCGCGCTCCCAGCGTCCCTGGGCGGCGTTGGCGGCGGGGCCGCTGACGACCCAGCCGGTGTCGGTCTCGAAGTCGTCCTCGAACACGGTGACCAGCTCGCCGACGATGGGCGCGGCGGCGGCGGGTGCGCCGCCGGCGGGCAGCGTGACAGCGCCCGCGGTCTGGCCCTGGGCCGACAGGTAGAACTGGGGCGCGTCGTCGCAGTCGGCGGCGGGCAGCGTCGCGGTGTACGAGGTTCCGCCGAGGCTGACCAGGGGGACGGACTGGAAAGCGCCTGCGTCGAGCCGGTAGAACAGGCTCGGCGTTCCGACCACCACATCCTGGCGCGGGTCGATCGTCACGGGGATGACGGTGGGCAGGCCGGGCTGGAGCTGGCCGGGCAGGTCCGCGGTGATCGCGGGGCCTTGGAACGGCAGCTGGGCGACGAAGCCGGTCATGGCGTAGCGCTGCACATTGTCCGGGCCGGACGCGGAGACCCGGATGAGGTAGTCGCCCGGTTCGGTCGCGTCGTAGGTGACCAGCTCCGAGCCGCCCAGGCCGGAGTCATCCGCGGTGGCCAGCGGGGCGAAGGGGTTGCCTGCGGCGTAGATGTCCAGGCGCAGGTCGCGGATGGCGTTGTAGTTCGTGTTGGTGCCGGTGTTGCACGCCTGGGTCTGGGTGCCCTGAAGGTACTGGCCCGCGTCGGGCACCACCGTCACCTGGAGCTGGGCGGGCTGGGTGAGGGTGATGCGGTAGAAGTCGATGTCGCCGGCTCCGTCGATCGAGACATTCGTCTGGATGAACATGCCGCCCAGGCCGAGCGATCCCATGGAGGGTGCGGTGTCCGGGTTGTCCGTCAGCGGCTCGAGCGGGTCGCCGTAGTGCCGGTGGCCGTTGAGAATATCGTCGAGCTGCGGCCCGCTGTACGCCGTGGAGACGAACGGCTCCATCAGCTTGGTCCCGACCGCCGGGCACACATGCAGCATGCCCAGGCCGTGGCCGTGCTCGTGTGCGGCCACATTGCGGAAACGCAGCGAGTTGGACCCGGTGTTGTTGAAGAAGCTGTCGCCGGAGTCGAAGACCATATCGCCGTCGTTGGGGAAGTTGTTGTACGCCAGGGTGCCGCTGTTGCCGTCGATCGTGAGGGCCGCGATGCGCACATCGCCCCGGACGCCCGAGACGCCCCAGCCGTTCGCGTTGGTCTGGTTCAGACGCGCGCCGTCGTCGTTGGGTTCATACACATAGGTCGTTCCGATCAGTTCGGACCAGCGGTCGAACACCTGCTCGAAGAGCGGCTGCCAGGTGGCCTGGCTGCCGTAGATGCCGTTGAGCCAGGCGAAGAGGTTGGAGGTGCCGCTCACGCCGATGATGTTGGGGATCTGCGTGCCGTCCGGGACGAACGAGTAGGTGATGATGGTGGGGGTGCCCTGGGTCAGGCCGGTGCCGCTCAGCGCGGTGCGGGTCCAGCGGTTCGTCTGCTGGAACCGGAGCGTCAGGGGGAACTCGATCAGCTGGTTGATGGCGTAGGCGTACTCGGGGTCGGTGTCCGGGTGGAAGCACAGGGCGGGGGGCTGCTCGCCGCGTTCGAGCGTCGCCACGACCCCGCGCACCAGCTGCCACTGGATGTCCGTCATCCGCTCGCCCAGTTCCTTGGAGATGATCTTCTCCATGTATTCCGTGGGCGTGATGTCCGAGGGCAGGCCCATGCAGGCCGGGGTGTGGACATGCCCCATCCCCTCCGAGCCGATCCCGCCCGCGGCGATGATCGCGTCCCGATCGTCCTTGGGCATCAGCGGCAGCAGGCGTCTGGCGATCTCCCGCTGCGCGAGCGCGTCCGGATGCACCAGGGCGTCGGGCACGGCGTGGTCCGCCGTGCACCCGGTCGAGGCGCAGTCCGCGCCCGCCGCCAGTCCCACGAGGCCGACGAGCACCGCCGCGCCACCGATCACGGAGTTTCGTGTCTTCATCTCGTTCCTTCCTGTTCCGGAACCTGGCTTCAGGCCGGGTCCGTTCCCTCGGACCTCCAGAACGGAGGCCTTCTGAAATACGACACAAGGGACCAGCCCGGCCGACCGGGTGATCCCCCCTGTACTCTCGATTGACTTCAACCCGGCCGAACCGGGCCGATCCACGCGAGCAAACAACCCGTCGCACGGATGCCGAGACACCCGCCATACGCATCATGCCCCGGTGCTGATCCAACGGCCGCCGAATTTCTGAACGGGAGCGACCGGGGGGCGGCGGAGCATGAAAAAACCCGCCGGGCGTGCGCCTGACGGGTCCGGATAACACCTGGATGGCTGGGGGGGGCGGGGGGCTTACTTCTTCTTGTCCTTGCTGAAGTAGTTGCCCTGGAACTTCTTCTGGAACTTTTCCACCCGGCCGGCGGCGTCCACGAACGCGCTCTTGCCGGTAAAGAAGGGGTGCGAGCCGGACCAGACTTCCACACGCAGCTCCGGCACGGTGGCGCCGACGGTCATGACGACCTCGCCGTTGTGGATCACCTGGCAGGAGGGGTAGTACTTGGGGTGCGTGTCGCTCTTCATGGCTCGCTCCGGGCACATCGCCGCCCGGCCGACTCGACCGGAAGGGCCACAACGATACCCCTTTGCCGGGGCGACTTCCAGTGGGCGGCGTGGATGCTCTGGCGGCCGGGGGTTCGGCGGATTTTCCGGTGGACCCGCCAAGTCCGCAAGCAATGGGGTTTTATCCTTGGTTTTGTCCGAGTCTGGCCCGGACGAGCCGGTCGAACAGATCGACCGGCGCGGGCCGGTCGGTCCACAGCTCGAACTGGGCCGCGGCTTGGCGGACGAACATCTGCACGCCGTCAATGGTGCGGTAGCCGCGTTCCCTGGCGGCCCGCAGCATGGGCGTCTCGGCGGGGTTGTAGACGGTGTCGAAGAACACGGTCTCGGGCGGCAGCGCGGGCATGTCGGGGATGGGGATGGACAGGCCGTGGGGATCAGGGCCGCCGGCCATGCCGACGGGGGTGCAGTTGATGTAGGCGTCCGCGTGGATGTCGGTCAGAGACTGATCGGTGGCTTGAGTTCGAGGCCGTCCGTGACCATCGCGCGATGTCCCGACGGAGCGAGCGAGATCCTCGGCGCGGCTGAGATTCCGGTTCACAAGAGTGATGCGAGTATCGGGGAAACTCATCGCATGGACCGCGGCACGAGCGACGCCACCGGCGCCGACCACGACGACATGTCGTCCGTCGGGGCTTGTCAGTTCCGCTTCGAGAAGATCCGTGATCGCGGTTGCGTCGGTGTTGGCGATGGTGTCGGTGCCGTCCCATACCTCGCCGATCCCTGCCAGTTCTTCGGTGTGAAGGCGGATTGTGTTGGCCGCTCCAATCGCACGGACTGCGGCACTGTGCGGGTCGGCTTCAGATATGGTCAGTTGAGTGGAATCTTCAAATGCCGCGCGAACGGCATGCTCCTTGTGCGGGATCGTGACGCTCAGGCCATGAACAAGCATGTTGCCGAGCAGAACCTCGATCGTCGCCTTGAACGACTCGTAGCTCCCCTCCACCGGCATCGGTAGGTACACCCCGTCCCACCCGATCTGGGCGAACCCCGCGTTGTGGATCAGGGGCGACATCGATTGCGTCACCGGCCAGCCGATCACGCCGTAGACCTTGGTTTCCTTGCCGATCGAGCGGAAGCGGTACATGCCGAGCAGGTCGTCGATGGTCGGCTGGCCCGGGGCCGTGGCCGATTCGTCGCGGAGGGAGGCGAAGGTCAGGAAGCCGCCGAACTTGGGGGCCAGCACGCGGCTCATCAGGCCGAACTCGCCCATGCCCAGCGCGATCGTGGGCTTCTGGCGCTCGCTCAGGATGTCGAACAGCTCCAGGTTGTCTCGGATCGACCGGGCGCGGTAGGCGATCTTGACCACCGCGCACGCCGGCTCGGCCTGCATCGCCAGGATCTTCCGCGTCAGGTCCGCGGGCCGGCCCTGGAAGTCGTGGCTGGACAGGATCAGGCGGGTGCGGACGGGGCGTTCCTGCTTGGGGTGGTCCACGGCCAGGTTGATCTTCTGGCGGATGTTGGCCGAGCGGGCGTAGGCCGCCAGCTCGACATCGATGTACGCGGGCGGGCTGTCGGCCGTGCCGACGGCCTCGAACATCGACACCCGCTCGTCCTCGCCGCCGGCGTACAGGCCGCCCTCCCATTCGGGGCGGCAGGTGACGATGCAGGGCAGGGGGGAGTTGGCGACGAGATCCTTGATCTGGGCGATGCGGGCGTCGAGCGGCAGGTCCGCTTCCATCAGCAGATCCACGCGGAACTCGACGATGTCCGCGCCCCGCTCGGCGGCGAGGATCGCGTCGCGCCTGGCGGTCGTGGGGTCATCGGCGAGGATGGGCACGCAGAGCATGGTCATGCTTTGGTCTCTTGTGGGGTTCTTTGTAGCCGCGCACGAAGTAAGCGGATTCTTGGGGAGTGTCGAGCATACCGGAAGAATCCGCTTACTTCGTGCGCGGCTTCAAGGAATCGCGGGCTTCAAGGAATGCGGCGTCGTCATCCCCACCCGAGCCGGTCGCAACACGAACCGCCCCGAGCAGGCGACCGGCAGCTCGCCCGAAGCGTCCGTCCCCCCCCCCGGCTCGATCAGGTGGACCTCCCCCTTCAGGTCAATCGCTCCGTTCTCCAGGTTTTTTTGCTTCACTACCGTCACCCGGATGGTCGCCCCGGGCTTGACGAACCGGCCGTACTTGAGGGCCTTGACCCCGCCCAGGACCAGCGGCGGGCTGGCCGTGCCGTCCGGGTCCGCCAAGGCCCGCCCGGCCTGCACCATCGCTTCGAGCATCATCACGCCGGGCAGCACCGGGAAGCCCGGGAAGTGGTCCAGCAGGTACTCCTCCGCGTTGGAAACGAGCTTGATCGCCACCACGCGGTCCTCGTTGCGTTCCAGAATCCGATCCACCAGGCAGAAGTGCATGGCTCAGGGTAGGTCGGCACTCCGTGCCGACTCTTCCGATCGGTTCGGCGAGTGGGTACGAAGAGAGTCGGCACGGAGTGCCGACCTAAAGTCGGCACGGAGTGCCGACCTACCACGACGAAGGCATCTGCGTCCGACACTGGGACTGGTCCGAGACCAGCCAGACGGTCACGCTGCTCACGCGCGGCCACGGCCTGCTCCGCTGTCTGGCCAAAGGATCGAAGCGGGAGAAGGCCCCGTTCTCCGGCGGCGTCGAACTCCTGACCCGCGCCGACCTGACCGTCATCATCAAGCCCAGCGCCGAACTGGCCCAACTGACCTCCTGGGATCTGATCGAGCCGATGCACCACGCCCGCCGGGACCACGCCCGGTATGTGGCGGCCATGTACTGCGTGGACCTGATCCCCCGCATGGTCCACGATCAGGACCCACACCCGGGCCTGTTCGATGCGCTGGCGGCGACCCTGGCGGCCGTCGCCGGGTCTGACCCCTGCGATCCCGGGCGTGCCCTGGCCGCCTGGCTGGCCTGGTTCCAGTGGACCCTGCTCGACGAGACCGGCTCCAAGCCCGAGGTCGGCGTGGATGTGCGGACCGGGGAGGAGCTGGTGCCGGCCCAGGCGGTGGGCTTCGCCTGGGATCTCGGCGGTCTTGTGGCCCTGCCCGCCAAGGCTCCCCCCTCCCCCCCGCCGGGGGTGGGCCGCATCCGGCCGGGGACGGTGGAGGTGCTCCGCGGGCTGGATGCCGGGGCGGAGCCTTCGGATCTGCGGGGCACGGCGGATGAAATCACCCGGGCGGGGCGGGTTCTGGCGGCCCGAATCCGGTCGGTCATCGGAGGTGAACCCCCTGCCCTGGCGTGGGTGTACCCCGAGATTTCGGTCGGCAGGTCCGAGTAGCCTCGGCGAGGCTCACGGACGGGGCGCATCGGGCCGATGCTCTGGACAGCGTGCCAGAGGCGCGCCGGACACGGGTTTTCCAATCCCACCCTCCCTTTTACGCAGAGAAGATCCACGGATGGACTCCGAACTGCTGCAGAAGATCCTGAGTTGCCCGAGCCTGCCCACGCTGCCGGCCGTGGCGGTGCGGGTGCTGGAGCTGACGGCCGACCCGGATGTCCGCATGGACGAGCTGGCGGGGCTGATCCAGGCCGACCAGGCGCTGACCACGAAGATCCTGCGGACGGTCAACTCGAGCTTCTACGGCCTTCGCAAGCGGTGCACCTCGATCGACAAGGCCCTGGTGCTGCTGGGCCTCGGCCCGGTCAAGAGTCTGGTGCTGGGGTTCTCGCTGGTCATGTCGGTCGGCGAGGAGAAGGACGCGGGCTTCGACTATGTGGCGTACTGGCGTCGCGGCTTGGAGACGGCCGTCTCCGGCAAGCTGATCGCCGACGGGTGCGGGTTCGCGTGCGCGGACGAGGCGTTCCTCACCGGGCTGCTCCAGGACATCGGCATGGTGGCGATGTTCCGCGCGATGGGCGATGAGTACGCGGGGGTGATCGCGTCCGCCCGGGACCACGCCGATCTGGCCCGGCTCGAGATCAGGGCCTTCGAGACGCACCATGCCGAGATCGGCGCGGTGCTGGCGGCGTCGTGGAAGCTGCCGCCGGAGCTGGCCGTGCCGCTCAAGTTCCACGACCGCCCGACGGCGTGCCCGACCGAATACTCCAAGGCGGCCCGTTGCGTGGCGCTGGGCAACCTGGTTCACGCGGTGCTGGTCGCCGAGGACCCCACCGATGCGCTGCGGGAACTCTACCGGCGGGGCGAGCAGTGGCTGGGGCTGACGGAGGAAACGCTGGACGGGCTGGTGCGCGAGGCCGGGCAGGCCGCCCGCGAGCTTGGTTCCCTTTTCGAGCTTGACACCAGCACCATGCCCAATCCAAAGGATGTGCTGGCCCGCGCCGACCGCCGGATGATCCAGATGGCCCGCGAGAACCAGCTTGAGAGCTACGCCATCCGCGAGCTGTCCGGGGTGTTGAGCGGCGATCAGGGGCGCGACCCGCTCACGGGGGTGATGAACCGCGACGCCTTCGGGCAGGCGGTGCGGGCGGCGCACCCCGCGGCCCGCGCCGGCGAGATCGAGCTTTCCATCGCTCAGTTCGCCATCGACGGGCTTGAGTCCATGCTCGACCGGCACGGGCAGCAGGCCCAGGACGAGGTGGTGCTCGGGACGACGATCATGCTGCTGCGCGCCTTCGAGCCGATGGGCGGGATCGTGGCCCGCGTGAACGAGACGGACTTCGCGGTGGTGCTGCCCCGCACGGGACGCCGGGGCGCGAGCGACGCGGCCCAGGGCGTGTGCGACCAGTTCCCGGCCAGCGTGCTGCGGTGGCTCCCCGGGGCCGACGACGCGGCCCGCATCGTGCGGGTCAACGCGGGGGTGGCGAGCATCGACGGGGACACCCGCTCTCTGTTCGTCTTGCCGGAGCTGCTGGTCGAGGCGACGAGCCGGGCCGTGCAGGTGGCCCGCGGCGCGGGCGGGGGCGTGGTGCGGGTGTTCGTGCCGCGGGCGAAGGCCGCGTGATTCCGGTCAGGCCGGTTTCATGGTGCCGAGCAGCCAGTGGTCGAAGGGGAACTCGTCGCAGACCCGCTTGAGGTCGTCGGCGGTGACTCTGGACAGCGCGGAGAGTTCCTCGTCGAGCGTGGTGTACCTGCCCAGCATGGTCCACACGCGCCCGAGCCGCATCATGCGCCCGGAGGGGCGCTCGGACGCGAGCGTCAGGGCGGTCAGGGCCTTGGAGCGCAGCTTGGCCAGGTCGTCCTCCTCGATCGAGTCGCGCAGGCCCCGGATCTCCTTGCGGACGACCTCCTCGATGTCGCCCAATGAATCCGGGTCGCCCGAGGCGTAGACGAAGAACTCCCCGTGCCGGTCCATGCCGTCGTAGGCCGCCTGGGCCTCCTCGGCCAGACCCGTCTCGATGAGCGCCCAGTGCAGGCGGGAGTTGTCCGCCCCGCCGAGCACCTGGGCGAGCAGCGACGCGGCGTACCGCCGGTCGTCCTCGACACCCGGCGCGTCCGCCACGCCGATCAGGTAGCCCCGGTTGACCTTGGGGTCGGTCATCTCGAAGCGTCCCGTGGCCCGCTCGGGCACGCCAGGATCGCGTTTGGCCCCGGTCGCGGGCCACGCCCCGCAGCGTTGCGTGATGAGGTCCACGCAGTGGTCAAAGTCCAGGTGCCCGGCCAGGGCCACGACCATGCTGTCGGGAGCGTAGCGGTCGTTGAAGTAGGCGTTCATCTGATCGCGGGACATCGCCGCCACCGACTCCTTGGTGCCCAGCACGCGGTGGCCCAGCGCGCCGCGGTTGTACCGCCGGCCGATGGCCTCCTCGTACAGCACCCAGAAGGGGTTGTCGGCGTACATGGCGATCTCTTCGAGGATCACCTGCTTCTCGGTGTCGAAGTCCGTGTTCCGCAGGGCCGGGCGCATCATCCGCGCGATCAGGTCGGTCGCCTTGTCCATGCCCTCGGGCAGGGTGTGGGCGTAGAAGCAGGTCATCTCCCGCGAGGTGAAGGCGTTGTTGGAAGCGCCCAGGTCGTCGAACGCCTGGTTGATCGCGTCGGCGGCCAGGTCTTCGGTTCCCTTGAACATCATGTGTTCCAGGAAGTGCGAGACGCCCATCACCGGCGTCGGCTCGTCGCGGGCGCCCGTCCGGACGAAGAACCCGACAGCGGCGGAGTGGGCGCCCGGGGCGATCTCGGCCGCGATCCGCAGGCCGTTGGGAAGCACGGTTTCCTTGTAGGTCACGCTCATGCGTCGATCGTAGCGTCCGCCGGTCGCAAAGCCCTGACGAGGGCTTGGCACGCGCCGCGGGGATCCTCCCCCCCGCAGACCGCGCCGCTCACGGCCACGCCGCGGCATCCGGCCTCGGCCAGCAGCCCGATGTTCCACGGCGTGATGCCGCTGATCGCCAGGTGGGGCAGGCGGGCGGTCGCTGGGTCGGCGAGCGCCGCGCGGATCAGGTCGGGGCCAGCCAGACCGGGCTTGGGCTTGGTGACGCTGGGGAACATCGGCCCCAGCCCGACCGAGTCCGCCCCGTCGGACGCACCCCGGCGGGCATGATCCACGGTCGAGCAGGACACGCCGATCCAACGCCCCGGCCCGATGATCCGGCGGGCGGCGCTCACCGGCAGGTCGGTCTGCCCGAGATGCACGCCGTCGGCCCCGGCGAGGCGGGCGAGGTCGGGCCGGTCGTTGACGATGGCGTGGACCCCCGCCGCGCGGCAGACCTCGACCAGCCGGGCGGAGTGGTCCAGCCGTTCCGCGTCCCCCATCTCTTTTTCGCGGATCTGGATGCAGTCGGCCCCACCCTCGGCGGCGAGCCGCACGATCTCCTCGGGCGTGTGGCGGACGCACAAGGACCGTGTCACCAGCACGCACAGGGTCCACTGCGGGCACGGCGGGGCCAGGCGCAGCAGCAGCGTGCGTTCCAGGTCGTACACCCGGTACCGCGCCGCCTCGAACCCCTTGCCGTCTCTGCCCAGGGCTTTGGCGGATTCTTCCAGCGATCGGAGGGCTTCCTGCGTGCGTTTGGCGGCGGCCGTCGCGAGGTCTGGCAGGGCGTCCGGGCGGGCGAGTTCTGCGGGGGTGGAGATTGTCGTGCCCACATCGCCTGGGGTGTCCCGGGATGCGAGCAGGTCCGTGCCGCGCACAGGCAGGGCGCCGACCAGCGACCGCAGGTCATGGCGCACCCGCTTGAGCGACTCGGTCAGGCCGGCGTCGTCGAGCACGAACCGCGCGATGTCCTCCATGACCCGCAGGCCCTCGCGGGCGCGGTTGGCGGAGGCGTCGATCATGCGGTGCAGGGCTTCCATCGTGGTTTTCGCTTCCCGTGTGGCGTGGGCGGGGCGGGGACGCCACAATACACGCTCATGGATCAATCCTACGAGATCGCGGGTGAGGTCGAGCGGCCCCGGCTTCCGGGCCGGGTGGTCCTGCGCCCCTCGCTGGATGATGCGCTGGAGGCCGCCGCGGCCGACTTGTTCCTCCAAGCCGGCGCGTGCGTGCGGGCGTTCGGGGACTTCCATCTGGGCATGGGGTATGGGCCGGAGGAGCACCGCCTGCTGCTGCGTCTGATGACGGACCCGCACTACCGGGATCTGCCCTGGTCGCGCACGCACCTGTGGTCCGTGGCCGAGCCGCGGGTGGCGGTGGGGGACGACCGGCACAGCCACACCCACCTGGCGGAGATGGTGCTGGGCGCGACGGACATGCCCGAGGACCAGGCCCACCCGTTGCACGCCCACCTCCACGACGCGGAAGCCCGGTTCGAGGACGAGATCCGCCGTCACCTCGGTCGCCGCGAACCCGGGCATGATCGGTTCGACTGCGTGCTGCTGCCGCTGTCCGAGCCTGTCCTGCGCGGCACCGTTGATCCTTTGGATCGTCTGGTGGGTCCGAGCGAGGACGGGACGATGGTCGGTCTGACCGCGCGGACCCTGCGGGGAGCGCGTCTGGTCATGGTCATCGGCACGGGCCGGGAGGCCGAGCCTGTCGTCCGCATGATCGAATCGGACCCCGGCGCGGTCGGCATCCTGCCGGTGGGGGGCGGGGGGGGTGGGGGGGAGCTTTGCTGGTACCTGGACCATCGCGCCTGCGGCGGGGACAACCTGGAGGACCTGCCGTGACCGAGATGGGAACCCATATCGAGCCGAACCCGCGCGTGACCTTCCGCGTGCTGCACGCCGACGACCACCTGCTGATCGTGGAGAAACCCGCGGGGGTCGTCACCGCCCCGGGCGTGGGCCATCAGCACGACACGCTGCTCAACGGGCTGTACGCCGCGCACGGCGAGCGGCTGCGCCAGCTCGGCGTGGCGAGGGACCACGGGCTGGTGCATCGGCTGGACCAGGGCACCAGCGGCGTGCTGGCCGTCGCCCTTTCGCGCGAGGCCTACGACGGGCTGCGCGCCCAGTTCGAGACGCGCGCCGTCCGCAAGTTTTATTGGGCCGTCACGATGAAGGCCCCGCGCGACCCGGAGGGCGTCATCCGCCAGCCGATCGACGAGGTGCTCAGCCGCAAGGACAGGTACACATCCGAGCGCACGGCCCGCCCGAGTTCATCCGGGAAGCCCGCCCTGACGGCCTACCGCGTGCTGGCGGAGTCCGAGCTGGGCGCGTTGATCGAGGCCCGCCCGGTCACCGGGCGATTGCACCAGATCCGCGTCCACCTGGGCATGATCGGCGCGCCGGTGCTGGGCGACCCGGTGTACGGCTCGCACCGGTCGCGCGGCGCGTCAGCGCGCCTGGCCCTGCACGCCCACCGGCTCGCCCTGGCCCATCCGGTCACGGGGGAAGAACTGGACCTTCGCACGCCCTTCCCGCGCGACCTCCGCGGCCTGCTCAAACGCCTCGGCCTCCCCCGCCCGGACATCGAAACGCGGCAGGATGCTTCAGCGGGCGACCGCGCCGATGAGTTCGGCGGCGACCCGGTCGGCGAAGAGGAAACCGGCGTCGCCGAGTGACCAGCGGTCCCCGCTGACATGCAGCCACCCTTCCTTGCGGCAGAACTCCGCGGCCGCCGCCAACTCTTCCGCCGCGTCCAGAACGCCCGCGTCCGCCAACGCCCGGGGCGCGTCCAGCCCTTCGCGCAGGCGCACGCCAGTCATGAGGCGGTCCATGAGAGAGCGCCGGGGGTCCGGCTCTTCCAGTTCGCACACGGGCGCGAAGTCGTCCGTGCCGGCATGGAGGTAGTCGTCCAGGCGCGGGGTGTTCTTCCATCTCCAGCCGCCCACATGGGCGCTGGCGCTGGGGCCGGCCGCGAGCCAGCCTTCCTGGCGCCAGTACGCCAGGTTGTGACGGCATTCCGCGCCGGGCCTGGCGTGGTTGGAGACCTCGTAGCGGTCCAGCCCGGCGGCCCGCAGCGTGGCCACGGTGTGCTCGTACATGTCCGCCTCAAGATCGTCGTCGGTCTTGGCGAACTCGCCCTTGAGCAGCCGGGCCGTCATCGCCGTGCCGGGTTCGTAGGTCAGCGTGTAGGCGGAGAGGTGCTCGGTGCCCAGCCGGAGCGCGGCGTGCAGGTCGGCGTCCCACTGGTCCAGCGTCTGGCCCGGCACGCCGGAGATCAGGTCCACCGAAAGCCGGGCGATCCCGGCCCGTCGCACGGTCTCGGCGGCGACGGGCAGGCGCTCCGGGTCGTGGCGGCGTTCGAGCGTGGCCAGGTGCTTGCGGTCGAAGGACTGTGCGCCCATGCTGACGCGGTTGATCCCGCCCGCCGCGAGAATGCCCATGAGGTCATCGGTGACGGTTTCCGGGTTGCACTCCACCGTGAACTCGTACCCCGGGGCGAGGGTGAAGAGTCCGTGGAACCCGCCCAGGAGTTCGGCCCAGAGATCGGGGCGGAGCAGGCTGGGTGTTCCTCCCCCCACGAAGACCGTGTCCAGCGGAGCCGCCAGGGGGGCGATGGCCGCGAGTTCCCGGACCAGCTGGGCGGTGAACGCGGTTTGGCGATCCCGGGTGTCCACGATCGAGTAGAAATCGCAGTAATGGCATTTGTGGGCGCAGAAGGGGATATGGAGGTACAGGGAGCGGGGTCTTCGGGCCGGTTCGGCCCGCAACCGAGGCCCGAGCGCTTCCGCCGGGATGCGGGCCGAGGAGATAGACCGTTGCATGGGAAGCCGGATGGCGGTATCGTCGTACACGGGAACTCCGGGCCGAGCGGGCCACGATCGGGGGTCGGCCGAGTCGGGCCGGCAGGCCCGAGCGATGGAAGAAAGGATAGAACGCGGTGGAAGTGGCGCTTGTACGGGTAACGGCGGAGGGAGAAACGCAGCGCGTTGTCCTGGGCAAGGACCGCACCGTGATCGGAAGGCAGGAAGGCTGCCAGCTCCGCATCCCCATCGCCGGGGTGTCCCGGACCCATTGCGAGATCCTGATCCAGGGCGGGTCGATCACGGTCAAGGACCTCGGATCGAGCAACGGGACCTATGTGAACCAGGAGCGTGTGACCGAGCAGCCCCTGGCCCCCGGCGACCTGCTCAGCCTCGGCGGGCAGGTGTTCCTGGTGCAGGTCAACGGCGAGCCTGATGAGATCGACGCCGAGTTCCTGTTCGAGGACGGGCTTCCGGAGGAGGAGTCCAAGACCAGCATCCCCGCCCCGCGGGCGTCTGTTCCGGCGGCATCGACCGTCAAGAAGGCCGACCTGGACGAGTCGAGCGTGATGGACTTTGACTTCGAGGACGAGGACGACGCCCAGCCCCCGCTGTGAGCGGGGTCGGACCGGTCACTCGTTCGGCGCGGGCTGCTCGGGCTTCTGGGCCGTTTTCTTGGCTTCGGGCACCCGGATGTTCGTGCCGCAGGTGCGACAGCGGACGGTTTTGCCCCGCGCGATGGGCGGCACCGCCAGCACCTTCCGGCAGGTCAGGTTTGGGCACATGATGCGGATGGTGCTCTCGCCCACGGCGGGTCTCCCGATCGTTGATCGGCGATCGGAGGGGGTGGATTCCCGCGTCGGCGTTCGATCCGCCGAGAATCGCGCCGGATCGGGCGGTTTGTCCGGATTGACCGCTCCGGAACGAACACCATCGCAGGCCGGCGCGTATCGTTCCCGGCGCGCCGACCCCGTTCAGGAGATCCCCGTGACCGATTTCTCGGACCATGCGTACCCGCCCGCCGCTCCGCTCGTCGGGAGGCATTCGGCGGTCGTCGGGTTGCAATGGGGGGACGAGGGGAAGGGCAAGCTCGTCGACCGGCTCGCGGGCCGGTTCGACGCGGTGGTCCGCTACAACGGGGGGGCCAACGCGGGCCACTCGGTGGTGGTGGGGGGCGTGCGGTACGCCCTGCACCTGGTCCCGTCCGGGATTCTGGCGCCGGGCGTGCTCGCGGTGATCGGCAACGGGGTGGTGGTCGATCCCGAGCGTCTGATCGAGGAACTCGACGGCCTGGCCGCCCGGGGGGTGGATGTCTCGTCGCTGGTTCTTTCCGACCGGGCGCATGTGGTGCTCCCGTACCACAAGGCGGAGGATGCCTTGCGGGAAGAACTTCTCACCGCGGCCCCGGTCGATCCGGCCAGCGGGCCGAAGAACGCGGTCTCGGCCATCGGCACCACCCGGCGCGGCATCGGGCCGGCCTACGCCGACAAGGTCCAGCGGGCGACCGCCGTGCGGGTGGGGGATCTGCTCCGCCCGGAACTGCTGCGGAGCAAGCTCGAGCTGATCTGTTCGATGAAGAACGCGATCTTCCGGGGGCTTCGTCCCGGCGAGCCGACCCCCTTCGACGCGGGCGAGATCGCCGACAGCATGATCCGCATCGGCGAGCGGCTCCGCCCGCTGGTCAAGGACACCACCTACCTGCTGCACGACCTGGACCGGGCGGGCCGGTCGATCCTCTTCGAGGGCGCCAACGCCACCATGCTCGATGTCGATCACGGCACCTTCCCGTATGTCACCAGCTCGAACGCCTCCAGTCTGGGCATCGGCCCGGGTTCCGGCCTGCCGCCGCAGAAGGTGGGGCGGATCATCGGCGTGGTCAAGGCCTATTCGACCCGGGTCGGCGGCGGGCCGATGCCCACCGAGCTGACGGACGGGACTGCTCACCGCATCCGCGAACGCGGGCGCGAGTACGGCACCACCACCGGGCGTCCGCGCCGGGTGGGCTGGATCGACCTGGTGGCCCTGCGGTACGCCGCGATGGTGTCCGGCGCCACCGAGATCGGCCTGACCCTGCTGGATGTGCTGGCGGGGTTCGATGAACTCAGGGTCTGCACGGCCTACGACACGCCGGGAGGGCGGACCGATCGGTTCCTTCCCGACGGCTTCGCGCTGGCCGAGGCGACGCCGGTCTACCAGACCGTGCCCGGCTTCGGGGATGAGATCAGCGATGTCCGCTCCTTCGACGACCTGCCCGGGCCGGCCCGCCGGTATGTGGAGCTGATCGAGGCGTTCGTCGGCGTTCCGATCCGCACCATCGGCGTGGGGCCGGATCGGGTGCAGACGATCGAGCGCGACGCGGCGCTGGCCGCCGGGGGACGCGCGTGACCGCGTCGTTCACGCTCAGCCCGGTCGATGCGGGCGCGCTCGAGCGCATCCGCGCGAGGTTCCCGGAAGCGGACCCCGCGGGGCTGTTGCCGGATGTCCCGCCGAGCCGGATCCCCCGTCACATCGCGGTCATCATGGACGGCAACGGCCGCTGGGCGGAGGAGCGCGGCTTCCCGCGCGTCTTCGGCCACCGGGCGGGCGCGTCGGCCGTGCGCGAGGCGATCCGGGGCTGCGCTGGGGTCGGCGTGGAGGTACTCACCCTCTACTCGTTCAGCAGCGAGAACTGGCGCCGCCCCGGCGACGAGATCGAGGCGCTCATGCGTCTGTGCGTGGCCTACTGCGAGGGCGAGAAGGAAGAGCTGCTGCGCCACAACATCCGGGTGCGGGTGATCGGGCGGCGCGAGGGGTTACCCGCCGATGTGCTCGCCGCCCTGGACGCCCTGACCGGTGCCACCGCGGATTGCACCGGGCTGACGCTGTGCCTGGCGATCAACTACGGCTCGCGGGACGAGATCGTGGACGCGGTGCGGGCCATCGCGGCCGACGCCGCCGCGGGCCGGCTCCGCCCGGAGGACATCGACGACGCGCTGCTCGCGGACCGGCTCGACACCGCCGGCCTGCCGGACCCGGACCTGCTTGTCCGCACCGGCGGGGAGATGCGTCTGAGCAACTACCTGCTCTGGCAGTTGAGCTACGCTGAGATTTATGTGACGGACGAGCACTGGCCGGACTTTACCGAACAGAGCCTGTTGACGGCGATCCGGGCCTACGCCGCCCGCAACCGACGCTTCGGGGGGCTGAACTCGCAGGACGGGGCGGGGGCATCGGCCTGAGGGTGATATTCTTTCCGCCGTGCTGAAACACCGACTCATCCTGGGATCCCTGCTCATCCTGGCCATAGCCCTGCTCGCGTTCAGCGATCAGTGGCTCCAGGGACGGCCCGCGTCCTGGTGGCCGGGACGCACGACCCTCCCGCCGGCTGTGCTGATGGTTCCCGTGCTGGTCTTCTTCGTCGCGATGGGGGCGTTGGAAGTCGCCCGGATCCTGCGCGCCAAGGGCGTGGCGATCCAGTCGGGGGCCGCCGTGCTCGCGGCCCTGCTGGGGCTGAGTGTGATGTCCTTCGGGGCCGAGGGGATGAACGGCGTGTCGGGGCTGGGGCTGGGCGCGGGCGCGGCGGTGCTGAGCTGGTCGCTCGGGCTGGTCTACGCCGTGCGGAACCGGTCCACGAACGGGGCCATCGCCGTCGCGGGCGCGGTGCTGCTGGTGCATGTCTACATGGGGTTGATGCCGGGGTTCCTGGTGCTGATCCGGCGGGAGCACCCGATATGGATGCTCGTCTGGGTGCTTGCCTGCGTGAAGAGCTGCGACATCGGGGCGTATTTCACCGGCACCACCATCGGCAAGAACAAGATGATCCCCTGGCTCAGCCCCGGCAAGACCTGGGAGGGTCTGGCGGGCGGGCTGGTCGCCGCGGGGGCGGCGGGGGGGGTGGGAGCGTGGCTGCTGGACCGGGGGGGCATGGTCGCCCCGACGCCGCTGATCGGTGCCGCGATGGGGGTGCTGTTCGGCGGGCTGGGGCAGGTGGGGGATCTGTCGGCCAGCCTCCTGAAGCGGGACGCGGGGGTCAAGGATTCGGGGCGTTCCATGCCCGGTTTCGGGGGCGTGCTGGACCTGATCGACTCTCCGATCCTGGTTGCTCCGTTCGCGTTCTGGTTGCTGCACGGCCTCGGCCGGGCGTCCGGCGCGGTCTGATCGCGGCCTGGGCATGACGCAAAGGCTTGCGGATGCTAATATCTTGCCGATGCCGGTCGTTCCGATCGGCGGGAGGCCTTGATGACGGTGACCAAGAAGCTGCTCGCGTTGTTCCGCGTGGACAAGGAGATCCGGGGCCTGAGCACGCGACTGAACGCCGCGGAGCGGTTCCTCGGCGAACAGACCCGGCAGCTGGCCGAGATCTCCACCCAGGTCTCATCGCTGGAAGCCCAGCTCCGCCAGTTGCAGGCCTCGGCCAACAACGCGGAGGGCGAGAGCAAGCGGCTGGAGATCAAGATCAACGAGCTCCGCGAGAAGATGAACGCCGCCCAGACGAACAAGGAATACAAGGCGCTGCTCAGCGAGGTCAACAACCTCAAAGAGCAGCGTTCTTCGTTTGAGGACGAAGCGCTCGGGCACATGGAGAAGATCGAGACCATCCGCAAGAAGCTCGGCGAGTTCGAGTCCGCCCGGGCCGAGCGGGAGAAGGTCCGGGTGGTGGCCGAGAGCCAGCGCCAGGAACGCTCGGACGAGATCGCCGGCAAGCTGGCCGAGCTGCGGGCCAAGCGCGACCAGCTGGCCGCCGATGTGCCCAAGGACGCCCTGCGGATCTACGACGAACTCGTCCGCCAGCGCGGCGACGAGGCGATGGCCCCCCTGGAGATCATCGACCGCAAGCGCCACGAATATGTGTGCGGCTCCTCGATGATGTCCGTGCCCGTCGAGACCGCCGCCTCGCTGGTGCAGGGCAAGCTGACGCTCTCGCCCAACGACGGCTGCATCCTGTATCTGACCGAGCAGACGGAAGAGATCCTGATCGCTTCGTTCGTGCGGAAGTGAGCAGGAGTCGGGGGAGAGGCCGACTGGAGTCGGCCCCACGGTCGTTCGGCTTATGCGTCCGCTTCGATCCGCGGCGCGGGCAGTCCCAGCAGGTCGAAGGCCCGCGCCGTCAACTGGCGGCCGCGCCGCGTGCGGGCCAGGAAGCCGATCTGGAGCAGGTACGGCTCGACCACATCCTCCAGCGTGCCCGCGTCCTCGTTCATCGTGGCGGCCACCGCCTCCAGCCCGACCGGTCCGCCCTGGTAGACCGTGGCGATGGCCTTGAGGTAGGCCCGGTCGAGGTTGTCCAGGCCGAGGTCGTCCACGCCCTCCAGGCGCAGGGCGTCGTCCACAATGCCGGCGGAGAGCCGCCCGTCGGCGCGGACATCGGCGAAATCGCGGACGCGGCGGAGCAGCCGGTTTGCGATGCGCGGCGTGCCCCGCGACCGCGCCGCGATGCGGGGCAGTGATTCGGCATCGACATCGGCCACGCCCAGCAGCGCGCACGACCGCCCCAGGATCCGGACCAGTTCCTTCTCGTCGTAGTAGCGGAGGTGGTGCGTGATCCCGAACCGCGAACGCAGCGGCGAGCTGAGCAGCCCCGCCCGCGTGGTCGCGCCGATCAGCGTGAACGGGGCGCACCGGATCTGCACCGTCCGGGCGTTCAGGCCCGTGTCCAGGCAGACATCGATGCGGAAGTCCTCCATCGCCGGGTAGATGAACTCCTCGACCGCCACCGGCAGTCGGTGGATCTCGTCGATGAACAGCACATCGCCGGGCTGGAGCCGCGTCAGCACGGCCACCAGGTCCGTCCCGCGGGCCAGGGCCGGGCCGGAGGTCGTGTGGACCCGGGTGCCCAGTTCCGCGCCGATCACATGGGCGATGGTGGTCTTGCCCAGGCCGGGCGGGCCGTGGAGCAGGATGTGCTCGAGGTGCTCGCGCGAGCCGTCGGTCCTGGCCCTGGAGCGGGTGTGGACGGCCTCGACCGCGATGAGGATCCGTTCGACCAGCTCGGCCTGGCCGACATACTCGTCGAGCGACCGCGGGCGCAGCGCCCAGTTGGCGTGCTCCTCCTCCGGCGACTGCGTGGGCGAGATCAGGCGTTCGGTGGCCATGTCCGGACAGTGTATCGGTTGGGGATCTGTCCGGACACGGCCGGGCGGCGCTTTGACGCGAATTGTCCTATTCGCCCTGCCCCTGACGCTGGCGTTGGCCTCCGCCGCGCGGGGCGTTCGGGTCCGGCGGGGCGGCCCGGGGCAGGAGTGCGGGGGCGTTGGCCAGGTTGTACGCCGTGATGGCCGAGTTGGTGGCCGACTGCACGAGGTACTCCTCGATGGCCTGGTCCAGGCGGTCCTTCTGGGTGTGCCAGCCGTAGGAGTAGTTCGCCCGGCCGATCTCGTCCCAGAAGAAGCCCGGGATGCCCAGGGCGTTGAACGCGGCGTGGTCGGACCCGCCGTGGCTTTCGATCCGCGGGCCCGTGGGCCGGATGTTGACGACCATGTCCTTGCCGTCCACGGCCGAGTGGAAATGCCCGTTGGTCCAGCTCGTGGCGGCGGCGAGGTAATCGACCATGTTGTCGGCCGCGGGGAGGCCGCCCTGGTGGTTGGTGCCCCCGTCGTCGACGAACACCGCGGAGATTTTCGACCGCTGCTCGTCGGTCAGTTCCCGGACATATCCCCGGGCGCCCAGCAGGCCCTGCTCCTCGCCCGACCACAGGGCGAAGCGGATGGTGCGCTTCGGCTTGACCCCGGCGGCCATGAGGATGCGGGCGGTCTCCATTGTCACCGCCGTCCCGGTCCCGTTATCGACCGTGCCCTGCGAGCCGGGGCCGTCCCACGAGTCCTGGTGGGCCGAGACGATCACCACCTCGTCGGGGAACTCGGTGCCGGGGATCTCGGCGATCACATTGAAGACGGGGATCGGGCCGGCCACCAGCTTGTGGGGCAGGTCGAAGGCCAGTTCCACCGGCACGCCCATCGACAGGCGGGCCGTGATGAAGTCGTAGTCGCTCTCCCGGACATTGACCTCCGGGTCGGCGGGGTAGTCCTTGATCTCGCGTTCGCGCCAGCCGTTGGCGCTGGTCGTCCAGACACGCTCGTCCTTGGAGCTGGAGACGAACCCGGCCGGGTTCTCCGAGAGTACGCGGGCCAGGATGGGGTCTTCGAGTTCGACCACCTCGTCGGGGGCCGAGGAGGAGGGCTGGCCGGCGCGTGCCAGCTCGACGGGGAAGGCCGTGCCGCTGGCCCCGGTGGAAGTCCCGGTCGCATTGTCGCCCGCGAGGGTCAGGACGATCTCGGAAACGCCCATCGCGTGGTTGTAGCGGAAGCGGAGCGTGTCGCCCTCCAGGCGTGCGTCGTGGATCGGGCCGGTGTGGAAGTTGCGGATCGAGATTTCACCCTCGGGCGATTCGCCGAGCTTGGTCAGCGTCAGGTCCATCGGCACGCCCGAGCCGTGGTAGTCCATGCTGCCCGACCAGGACTGGCCCGGGGCGGCCGGTTCCGCGGGGGTGGGCGTTCGCGCGATCGGCTGCCCGCCGAGCTGTTCCCGGGTGCGGTGGCGCAGATCCTGGTGCTCGCGCATCAGGAAGCCCACGGAGCGGATGCCGCGACGGCCGGAGTAGTCCGGGCGGAGCAGCACCCATGCGCCGGCATAGTCGCCCGCGTTGGCCTCGTATTCCTCGATGGTCTGGGGCATCATCACGGCCTTGCCGCGGACGGGGCCGTCGGTCCCGCGGGTCCAGGAGAGCGTGGTGAACTCCAGGTCGCGCATCGTGTCGCCGCCGGCGCGGTGGACGCTGCCGGTGCTCGGCCCGCGGTCGAACCGGGTGGCGATCGTGCCCCACTCGAACAGGTGCGCGTTGGAGAGGCCCCACGACTCGAAGTTCGCCTTGGACCACTTCTGCGCGGCCTCGATGGCCGCCGAGCCGGTCAGGCGCGGCCCGAAGGTCTCGCACATCTCGGTGAGCAGGGCCATGACCTGCGAGTTGCCCTTGCCCTCGGCGAGGATGGCGGCGATCACGGCGGGGTCGCCCATCTCGATATCCGGCGGCGTCACACGCTGGCCGTTGACCACGGCGTACCGCTCGAAGCCCGCGTCCGGCTGGGCCGTGGTGGTGGGAGCAGATTGGCAACCCGCGAGCAGGCCCGCGATCGAGGTGAGGACCAGCAGGCCCGAGGGGCGAAGACGAAGCATCAAGCAACCTCCGAAACGGACGATGAGGAAACCCACGCCCGAGCGGGCGCGTCCCGGATGAACCAGCGCCCGTGCGCCGGGTTGCACGCGAGGTGGGCGGGATCGACCGACCGGCCGGTCTACGCGGGCAGTTTATCAGGCAGTGCGATCCGCTGCGCCCGGCTCACTCCAGGGGCAGGCCCTTGCGACGCCAGAGCGAGACGAGCCGGTCCAGCTCGATCGGCTCCCACATCCGCCCGTTGTGCAACTCCGACCTCATCAGCTTGCCCTGGGCGTTGAAGACATGGCTTGTTGCTGGGGTATTGTCATCAGGCCGAGAGCGGACGATCCACAGGCCCGGCTTGTCGGCCGGTTGCTCGACTGTGTCCCACCGCATCGTGATGGTGTTGGAAGTCGGGTTGTAGGCGTAGCTGGCGAACTCCCCGGCCTGGGCGCGCCGCGCGAGCAGCGGCGAGAGCAGGTGCGTGACGGCCTGCGGCACATAGCCCTCTCCCTGGATCATGGGTCGGGTGACGGTGGGGGCCATGTTCTTCTGGTCGAGCTGCACCGTCATGCTGGCGCCGGTGCGGGCCCCGGTGACGCTGGATTCGCTGGTCACGCCGCCCTGGCGGAGGGCCATCCGCACGGTCCAGGCCTCCTCGCTGAGATCCTCGGAGACGAAGTAGACCGCGCGCGTGTCGATGCGCATATCGGATTCGAGGGCCATCGCGTCGAGGCGCACGATCAGGCCGGGGGTTTTTTCCTGGGCGCGCCAGGTCCGCTCGGCCTTGCCGGAGACCTCACCCCTGAAGCCCTTGCTGACCCGGACACGCCTGTAGCCGTGCTCGGAGGCGTCCATGTCGTCGCCGGAACGGGCGGGGGTGAACAGACGCTCCCAGCGTTCCGGCTGGGAATCCGCCAGGGTGCGGAGTTCCTCGGGCGTCAGCGAGGCCAGGACCGCCTTGGTGCGGTCGATGGCTGTCCCCCGCCGAGCGGCCAGAGCATCCCGGTTCGTCACATCCATCGTGCCCACGACCGTCTCATAGACCCGCCGGGCTTCCTCGGCGTGGTGCGCCTCGGCCATGAGATCGAAGACGATGAACCGGCCCGGCTCGGTCTGGAAGACGCTGACGCCGCGGAGCAGCTCCGGCCCGGTGTCGCCCGGGGGGAAACGCATATAGAAACGCTCGCCGGACAGGCCGGAGAGCTGGAGGGCGGTGCGGCTTTCAAGCTCCGTTTTCATGAAGGCGCGCCCGGTCGGGGTGTCCTTGACATACGAGCCGGTCGCGTTGAACTGCTCGATCATCGAATCGACGACCTGGGCCACGGTCAGGTCCATGTTGGTCGAACGCTGCCCCTTGATGACCATCACACCGAGGTTGCGGGGCAGCTCCACGCCCACGGTGGCGGTTGCGCCGAAGCTCGTCGTCTCCGCCACGGAGCCTTCCGGGAGGAAGAAGGACAGTTCAAGGGCGTCGATCCGGGTCGGGGCGGACTGGAGTTTGACCCCGGTTGCGTCCACGGATCTCGGTGTCGGGGAAGCGGTGGGGCGGGGTCGGTTCTGCGGCTGGGTCTGTCCCAGGGCATGGGTCTGTGCCCAGCAGAGGAGGATGGGGGCCGCCAGAGTCAGCAGGGTGGGTCGCATGGGGAAACTCCGGAGGATGCGGGCGGTCGGGCGGACCGAGCGTCGAGCGGGCAGGCTCGAACTGTATGGTTCGGCGGAACGCGCCTCCGGGGTGGAGGATTCCGGCGGGGCGGCGCGGAAGAGGCCAAAAATGGGTGTGGGGGGCGTCCATCGGATTGACTCGGGGTGATGGGGGTCTACGCTACTCGGCTCGGCCGGGATCGATTCGATTCCCGGTCGCGTTGTCCCGCCGCGGGATCGCGGCGTTTCCCCAACACGATCTGCAAGCCGATCGCGCCCTCCGGAAGCCCGGATCAGCGGTCGGCCCGAACCAGCGGCTCGGCCGCATGAGGACGGACTTCGATGAACGGCGGCAGGATTCGCATTCGGATGGAGGCCTACGACCATATCGCGCTCGACGCGTCGGCGCGGGAGATCGTGGACCACGCCAAGCGCACCAACGCCAAGGTCAAGGGTCCGGTGCCCCTGCCCACGCGGATCGAGCGCTACACGGTGCTCCGCGGCCCGTTCATCGACAAGAAATCGCGCGAGCAGTTCGAGATCCGCACCCACAAGCGGATCATCGACATCCTCGAGCCGAACGCCCGCACCGTCGAGGCGCTCAACCGCCTGGTCGTCCCCGCCGGCGTGTTCGTCAAGATCAAGGCCTGATCCCCAAGACTCCCCGTCGCCAACGCGGCGGGGTTTTTTTACGCAAATCTTCCTCTGCCGCGGCCTTTTGGGGTCGGAGGCATGAAGCGGAGCCCGGCCGATCCGGGGCTGAAAGGTTTCTGAAATGACGCTCCCCTCTTCCGGCGCCCACCTGATCGGGCAGAAGATCGGCATGACCCGCGTGTTCAACGAGAAGGGCATGTCCATCCCCGTCACGGTCATCCAGATCGGCGCCAATGTGGTGACCCAGGTCCGCACGCCCGAGGTGGACGGCTACGCCGGCGTCCAGATCGGCGCGGGCGAGATCAAGGCCCGCAACTCGACCATGCCCCTGATCGGGCACGACGCCAAGGCCGGCTCCGCCCCGCTCCGCCATCACAGCGAGTTCCGCGTCCACGACAAGGATCTGGCGGGCTATTCGCTCGGCCAGGAGCTGACGGTCGCCGCCCTCGACGGCGTCAAGTTCGTTGATGTCATCGGCACCAGCAAGGGCAAGGGCTTCCAGGGCACCATGAAGCGGCACAACTTCAAGGGCCAGCAGGCCACCCACGGCGTCGAGCGCAAGCACCGCTCGCCCGGCTCCATCGGCGGCCACGCCACCAACCGCGGCCACTCCGGCAAGCTCAAGAAGGGCAAGCGGATGTCCGGCCAGATGGGCAACGAGCAGGTCACGGTGCGGAGTCTGGATATTGTTCGGGTCGATGCCGAGAACGGCCTGTTGCTGGTCAAGGGTCCGGTCCCCGGCCACAACAAGTGCTGGCTGGAGGTCCGTCCGGCGATCCGGCTCTACAAGAGCAAGGCCAAGCGGGCCTGAATCTTGGGGAAGTTGGGGGAAGTTCGCTTCCCAAGGCTGTTGTCGATTGATTTCCGTCAGGGTCGTGTCAATGATCTCGACCCTGCACGGCCCGGAAGGTCTGGTTTGAAGAAACCACCGGGCGGCGACAAGTAAATCAGAGGCCCGTCATTCGTGGCGGGCCGCATGCCGAGTCAACCCCGCGTTGTCGGCGCTCCCGAGCGATCGGGGGTGCGCAAGCGACAGCCGAGAACCGGGTGAAGGCAGAGCGAACTCCGAGGGCACGGTGCCCACGGAGATCCGAGGCGTCAGGCGAGGTGAAGACTCATGGAAGTCCCCGTCTACGACATTCAGGGCAAACCGGCCGGCACGATGTCGGTCGATGAGATCGCCCTGGGTGAGACCGTGAATGCTGATCTGCTGAAGCAGGCGTTCGTGATGTATCACGCGAACCTGCGCCAGGGTTCGGCCCGGACCAAGAGCCGGTCCGAGATCGCCTTCACGCGCAAGAAGATGTACAAGCAGAAGGGCACCGGCAACGCCCGCCACGGCGACAAGAAGGTGCCCAGCATGCGCAAGGGCGGCCACTGGAAGACCAAGCTCCGCACCCGCGAGGACTTCCGCAAGGACATGCCCAAGAAGATGCGCCGCAAGGCCAACCGCAACGCCCTGCTCGCCAAGCTGCTCGATCAGGAAGTCAAGGTCATCAACGGCCTCCAGTTCACCGAGCCGAAGACCAAGGCCTTCAAGGACCTGCTCGCCGCCCTGGGGGTTGAGCAGTCCGCCTTGGTCGCCCTCTCCGGCGACGCCGAGAAGAGCAAGAACGCCCGGCTGAGCGCCCGCAACATCGAGGATGTCGAGCTGTGCCGGGCCGACCAGCTCACCGCGTTCAACCTGCTGAGCAACCGGTTCCTGGTGATCGACAAGGCCGAACTCGAGGCGTGGCTGAGCGGCCCGACCTCGCAGATCGGCAAGGACGCGAAGGTCGCCCCCCTGGGGCGGGTCGCTGAGGAGGTGGCGTGATGCACGGCCCGCACTACATCCTCCGGCGTCCGCTTCTGACCGAGAAGAGCACCCGCGCGATGGAAGACGCGAATGTGTACGCCTTCGAGGTGGACCGTCGCGCGACAAAGGTGGATATCAAGAACGCCGTCGAGGAACTCTTCGGCGTCAAAGTCGTCAAGGTGAACACGCAGACCCGCAAGGGCGGGTCGCGTCGCTTGCGCTACGGCACCGTCGAGGCGGGCGAGTGGAAGCGTGCAACCGTCCGCGTGGCCGAGGGCCAGGCGATCGAACTGTTCTAAGGCCCGGGTAGGAAGGAACGCAAGACATGGGCATCCGCGTCTACAAGCCGACCAGCGCCGGGCGTCGCAACGCCTCCGTGCTCACGCACGAAGAGGTGACCAAGAAGACCCCCGAGAAATCGCTGCTCGCCCCCCTCAACAAGAAGGGCGGCCGCAACTCGCAGGGCTTCATCACGGTCCGCGGCCGTGGCGGCGGCGCCAAGCGCATGTACCGCATGGTGGACTTCAAGCGTCGTGACCGCGACGGCATCGAGGGCAAGGTTGTTGGCATCGAGTACGATCCCAACCGCACCTGCCACATCGCCCTCGTCGAGTACGCCGACGGCGTGAAACGCTATATCCTCGCCCCCAAGGGCCTCAGGGACGGCGACACCATCCTCAGCTCCGCGGACTCGGCCATTGAGCCGTCCGTCGGCAACTGCATGCCCCTGCGGCACATCCCCGCCGGCATGGATGTCCACGCCATCGAGCTGCAACCCGGGGCCGGCGCCAAGATGTGCCGCTCCGCCGGCGTCTACGCCCGCCTGACCAACAAGGAAGGGCGCTACGCCACCCTGGTCATGCCCTCCGGCGAGACCCGCCGGGTGCTGATCGACTGCCGGGCCACCATCGGCATGGTCGGCAACAGCGACCACCAGAACCGGGTGATCGGCAAGGCCGGTCTGAGCCGCAAGATGGGGCGTCGCCCCAAGACCCGCGGCGTGGCCATGTCCCACCACACCCACCCGCTGGGCGGCGGTGAGGGCCGGTCCAAGAGCGGCCGCCCCCCGGTCAGCGCCTCGGGCGTGCCGTCCAAGGGCGGACGCACCCGCAACCGCAACAAGGCCTCGACCCAGCTCATCATCCGCCGGCGCAAGAGCAAGCGCTACGGGCAGCTGAAGTAAACGGGAAGGAAGCGATCCGATGTCACGCAGCCTGAACAAAGGCCCGAATGTCGATGAGAAGCTCTACCGCAAGGTCGAGCGTCAGAACAACGACGGCGAGCGCTCGCCCATCAAGACCTGGGCACGCGCCTGCACCATCGTGCCCGAGTTCGTCGGCCACACCTTCAAGGTGCACAACGGCCGGGTGTTCATGGATGTGTTCGTGACCGAGGACATGGTCGGCCACAAGCTCGGGGAGTTCGCCAACTCGCGGACCTTCCGGGGCCACACGAACAAGAAGGAAGGCATCAAGGCGGGCTGACCCCCGGCTTGCAAGGGTCTTTGAAAGGGCTATGCAGTGCGACTTCGAGCCGAAGAACTGAAGAAGCGTGCCGCCGAGGCCGGGGTCACCCCCGAGCAGCTCGCCGACGCGGTCTCCCGCGACGGGCTGACCGGGCCTTCCGCCCTCTCCGCCGTCCGCAACTGGACGGCCGGGCGTGACCATCCCCGCTGCCGCCGCGCCGACATCGAGAGCATGGCCACCGCCGTCGGCTGCCTGCCCCGCGACATCGGCAAGTTCACCAGCATGGTCCGCGGCCACCGCGGCTCGCCCAAGAAGGCCAAGCTGGTCGCCGACCTGATCCGCGGCAAGAACGCGGTCGATGCGGACAACATGCTCCGCTTCTCGACCAAGCGGGCCGCGGTCAACTTCCGCAAGGCCCTCCAGGCCGCGATGGCCGACGCGGACCAGCTCGGGGCCGACCAGGGCAACCTGGTCGTCAGCGAGGCCAAGGTGGACGCCGGCATGCACATCAAGCGCTTCAAGGCCAAGGACCGCGGCCGGGCACACCAGATCCTCAAGCGCACCAGCCACATCACTCTTTCGGTTCAGGAGCGCAGCTGATATGGGACAGAAGACGCATCCTTTCGGATTCCGCCTCGGCGTGACCGAAGCCCACCGCTCCCGGTGGTACGCCCCCAAGGCGCTCTACGGCGAGCTGCTGGTCGAGGACGAGCAGATCCGCAAGCACCTCGACAAGCGCCTCAACCGCACCCCGCCGAACGCGGCCGTCTCGGACATCCACATCGAGCGCACCCGCGAGGAACTGAAGATCATCATCCGCACCGCCCGCCCCGGGCTGGTCATCGGCCCCAAGGGCGCCGAGGTCGAGCGGATGACCGAGGAACTCCAGTACATGACCGGGCGCAAGGTCTCGATCTCCATCATCGAGATCCGCGAGCCGGACCTGGAGGCCCAGCTGGTCGCCGAGAGCGTGGCCGAGCAGCTCAAGAAGCGCATGGGCTTCCGCCGCGTCGTGAAGATGCGGGCCGAGGGCGTCATGCAGGCGGGGGCCAAGGGCGTGAAGATTCAGATTTCGGGCCGCCTGGGCGGCGCGGAGATGAGCCGCACGCTGGATGTGCGTCTGGGTTCGCTGCCGCTGAGCACGCTGCAGGCGAATGTCAACTACGGGTTCGCGGAGGCCTTCACCACCTACGGCGCCATCGGCGTCAAGACCTGGATCTACAAGGGTGAGTACGCCGCGAACGAGGAAGAAGAGAACCAGTCCAACGCCGCCGGCGCCCGTGCCCGGGCGCGTGGCCGCCGCTGAGTCCGGAAGGGGTTTGACCGATGCCTCCCTATAAGATTCCCAAGCGAGTCAAGCACCGCAAGGAGTTCCGTCGCGTCCGCGACCGGAAGGCCACCAAGGGCAACTATGTCGCCTTCGGCGACTACGGGTTGCAGGCCCTCGACGGCTGCTGGCTCAAGAGCAACTGCATCGAGGCCGGGCGTATCGCGTGCCAGCACTACCTCAAGCGCGAGGGCAAGCTGTTCATCCGCGTGTTCCCGGACAAGCCGATCTCCAAGAAGCCGCTCGAAACCCGCATGGGCAAGGGCAAGGCGGATGTGGACTACTGGGCCGCCCGCGTCCGCCCCGGCACGATCCTGTTCGAGCTGGCGGGCGTGAGCGAGACCCGCGCACGGGAGGCGTTCTTCCGTGTCGCCATGAAGATGCCGATCCGCTGCCGCATGATCGGCCGCCGGGTCGAGGCGTAAAGGAGGACCGGCATGGACGGCGCTGAGGTCAGAGCGATGAAGACCGAGGAGATCGCCGAGGAGCTGGGCCGCCTGCGGGCCAGGCTCTTCGCCCTCCGCAACAAGCGTGTTTCGGAGAAGATCGAGGACACCACGCAGTTCGGGAAGCTGCGGCGGGACATCGCCCGCCTCCTGACCGAGCAGACCGCCCGGGCCAAGGCCTGAGCACACGGAGCAGACCATGAGCGAAGCAACAACCCAGGGCGCTCAGATCGGCGTGGTGCAGACCGACGCGCGGGACAAAACCCGCAAGGTCGTGATCGAGTACCGCACGAAGCACCCCAAGTACGGCAAGTTCGTCAGCAAGCGGACCGTCCTGCACTGCCACGACGAGAACAACGAGTCCCACAACGGCGACATCGTCGAGATCGTTCAGTGCCGCCCGATCAGCAAGACCAAGACCTGGAAGATCAACCGGATCGTCGAGAAGCGCGGCTGATACCCGCCAGGACCGGCTTCCACGGAAAGCCAGCGAGAAAGCAAGGCCACCATGCTCCAGCAAGAATCCAGGTGCGAAGTCGCGGACAACTCGGGCGCCAAGATCGCCTATGTCATCCGCGTCTACGGCGGCTCGACCAGCCGCGGCTCCTTCAGCCGCAAGACCGCCGGCGTCGGCGACCGCGTGCTCGTCAGCATCAAGAAGGCCCTCCCCGGCGGCGATGTCAAGGAGGGCGACAAGTCCAAGGCCGTCATCGTCCGCACCGCCAAGAACACCCGTCGCAAGGACGGCTCCTACGTGCGGTTCGACACCTCGGCCGTCGTGCTCATCAACGACGACGGCAACCCGAAGGGCACCCGCATCTTCGGCCCCGTCGCCCGCGAGCTGCGCGAGCGCAACTACATGAAGATCGTTTCCCTCGCCCCGGAGGTGGTGTGATGGCAAGGCATATCCGCAAAGGCGACCAGGTCATCGTGACCTCCGGCGACTACAAGGGTCAGACCGGCGAGGTTCTCGAGGTCGTCACCAAGTCCGACCGCGTCCTGGTCAAGGGCGTCAACATCCGGACCAAGCATGTCCGTCCCACCCAGCTCAACCCCCAGGGCGGGATCATCACCAAGGAGATGCCCATCCACATCTCCAATGTCTCCCCCGTCGTCGACGGCAAGCCCACCAGGGTCCGCTTCGAGTCCAAGCCCGACGGGAGCAAGCACCGTGTCGCCGTCCGCGGCGGCAAGTCGCTGGGTGAGATCCGCGGAGCCAAGAACAAGTAACCGACCGCGACGCCCCCCGCAACGGACCAGGGCGCAGGGAACCGACCAATGGCCAAGAAGCAGCAAGCAAGCCAGGCGACGATCGAACAGGCCAGCAAGCCCAACAAGCCCCGCCTGCGCGACCAGTACGACGCCCAGATCCGCCCCAAGATCGCCGAGAAGTTCGGCATCGACAACCCCATGGCCCAGCCCGATCTTGAGAAGATCACGATCAATGTGAACATGGGGCGCCACCTCGACGGGACCAAGATCCCGGCGAATGTGAAGGAGGCGGTGCTGCACACCCTGACCGTGATCTCGGGCCAGAAGCCGATCATGATCGCCGCCAAGAAGTCCGTGTCGAACTTCAAGGTCCGGGCCGGCTACGAGACCTCCGCGATGGTCACCCTGCGGCGCGACCGCATGTGGCACTTCATGGACCGGCTCATCAACCTGACCACGCCCCGCGTCAAGGACTTCCGGGGCCTGAACGACAAGGCCTTCGACCGCCAGGGCAACTACTCGATGGGCCTGACCGAGCAGGGCGTGTTCCCCGAGATCAACATGACCGAGCAGAACTTCACGCACGGCATGAACATCAACTTCTCGTTCAGCAACTCAAGCCCGGAGCTGAGCAAGTTCGTCCTCGACGAGCTGGGCATGCCCTTCCGCAAGCCCGTCGTCAAGAAGGCGAAGAAGTAACGCCTCCCAGGAGCCTCTCCAATGACCACCAAAGCCCAGATGGCCAAGAGCAACCGGACCCCGAAGTACTCCAGCCGCACCGTCCGCCGGTGCCAGCTGACCGGCCGTTCCCGGGGCGTGTATCGCAAGTTCAGAATCTCCCGAATCATGCTGCGCAAGCTCGCCCTCGAGGGCAAGATCCCCGGCATGCGGAAGGCGAGCTGGTAATCGGCAAGGCCGGGGCGAACCCCCGGCGGCAGCAAGGAAAAGGCTACACCCATGTCCATGAGTGATCCCATCGCCGACATGCTCACCCGCATCCGCAACACCGTGCGGAACCGTGGCAAGAGCGTGGTCGTCCTGAACAGCAAGGTCTGCCGCGGCATCGCGGATGTCCTCCAGGCCGAGGGCTACATCAACGGCTACGAGGTCATCGACGACGGCCGCCAGGGGAAGATCCAGATCTCCCTCAAGTACGGCCCCCGCGGCGAGACCCTCATCCACGCCCTCGACCGCGCCTCCAGCCCCGGGCGTCGCCTCTACAAGAAGGTCGATGAGATCCCCTCCCCCGTCCAGGGCCTGGGCATCTCCATCGTCTCCACCTCCCGGGGCGTCCTCTCCGACCGCATGTGCCGCGACCAGAAGGTCGGCGGCGAGCTGCTCTGCACCGTCAGCTGATCCTCACCCATTCCCCCCCGAACGCCCGTCTGGAATCCCCGCCCCGCAAGACCCGGCGGAAGACGACGACAGACAAGGAAAGAGCCATGTCCCGAATCGGCCGCAAATCAGTCGCAGTCCCCAAGAATGTCAAGGTCGGCGTGTCCGGCCGCACCGTCACCGTGGAAGGCCCGAAGGGCACGCTCACGATGGAGCACCGGCCGGAGCTGCAGGTCAGCTTCGATGATTCGGCCAAGACCGTCACCGTCACCGCCGACGAGGCGAAGATCGCCGACGACCGCCAGCTCCGGGCCTACTGGGGGACCACCCGCGCCCTGATCAATAACATGGTCGAGGGCGTGACCAAGGGCTACGAGAAGAAGCTCGAGATCATCGGCGTCGGCTGGAGCGGCACCCTCCAGGGCCAGAACCTGTCCCTGAAGGTCGGCTACGCCAACCGCATCGAGGTGCCGATCCCCGCCGGCCTCAAGGTCACGGTGGACAAGCAGCTCGTCACCATCACCGGCCCGGACAAGCAGCAGGTCGGCCACTTCGCCGCCACCGTCCGGGCCAAGCGCAAGCCCGAGCCTTACAACGGCAAGGGCATCAAGTATTCGGACGAGGTCATCCAGCGCAAGCAGGGCAAGGCGTTCGGCAAGTAATCCATCACCGTCCCACCGCAAGCGCGGGCCGGGGCGGAGGAGTTCAGAGTCATGAACAAGAACAAGCAGAAAGCCGTCCGCCGCAGCCGGCGCCGAATCGGGATTCGCAAGCGGGTCTCCGGCACCCCCCAGCGTCCGCGGCTGACCATCTACCGCTCGCTGAACCACATCTACGCCCAGGTCATCGACGACCTGGCCGGCACCACCCTGGCCAGCGCGTCCACGCGCGACAAGGCCGTGTCCGTCTCCAGCGGAACCGGCAACGCCGGCGCGGCCGAGGTGGTCGGAGCGACCATCGCCGAGCGCGCGAAGCAGGCCGGCGTCACCGCGGTCGTGTTCGACCGCGGCGGATTCAAGTATCACGGGCGCGTCAAGGCCCTGGCGGAGGCGGCCCGCAAGGGCGGCCTCGAGTTCTGAAAGAGTAAACGATGCCTGAGATCCTCGACGAATCAACCAATCTCGAGTCCCACACGGTCGGTATCTACCGCACCAGCGCCACCGTCAAGGGCGGACGCCGCTTCCAGTTCGGCGCGCTCGTCGTCGTCGGCGACCGGCGCGGTCGGGTGGGCTACGGCTACGCCAAAAGCCCCGAGGTGCCCACCGCCATCGAGAAGGCCCAGAAGGTCGCCAAGCGCTCGATGACCACCATCCCCATGTCCGGCACCACCCTGCCGCACGAGGTCGAGGGGCGCTTCTGCTCCAGCAAGGTCCGCCTGCTCCCCGCCTCGCCCGGAACGGGCGTGGTGGCCGGCGGCACGGTCCGCGCCGTCCTCGAGATGGCCGGCATCACCGACTGCCTCTCCAAGTGCTACGGCTCCACCGGCAAGCTCAACACCGTCAAGGCCATGTTCGCCGGCTTCGAGCAGATCCGCACCCGCGAGCAGATCGCCGACCTCCGCGGCGTCGAGATCACCACCACCGACATCGAGCAGCGCATCGAGCGCGGCAAACGCTTCATGCCCGCCCGCACCGAGGGCGAGAAGATGAAGGCCCCCGTCAACACCATCGGCCAGGATCGTCGCGGCGGCCGCGGCGGTCGGGGCGGTCCCCGCGGCGGTGGTGGTGGGGGGGGGGGCGGCGGTCGTGACGGCGGCGGCCACCGCGGCGGCGCCCCGCACTCCAACGCCCCCCAGGGCGATCCCGCCCCGGCGACCGACGCCCCGTCCTGACCCTTCCATCGTCCTATCCTCTTGACCCAGTTCCGAACCCTGTTCCCAACAAGTTTCCCGGGAGTGCCCCGAGATGATGATCCACGAAGTCACCGCGATCGCCGGTAAGTACAAGAAGCGCAGGCGCGTCGGTCGCGGCGTCGGCTCGGGCTGCGGCAAGACCTCCGGCCGCGGCCAGAAGGGCGCGTCCTCGCGCTCCGGCCACTCCACCCGCTTCCAGTTCGAGGGCGGCCAGATGCCCTTCTTCCGGCGCATGCCCAAGTTCGGCTTCTCCAACGCCAAGTTCCGCACCGAGTTCTGGGCCGTCAACCTGGGCAAGATCCTCGCCCACGACGACTTCAAGAAGGGCGGCACCGTCAACGCCGAGACCCTGGCCAAGGCCGGCATCATCCGCGACGCCTCCCGCGACCTCAAGGTCTTGGGCGGCCTCTCCGATGGCGAGACCGCCGTCAAGGTCAAGCTCGACATCACCGCCAACCGCGTCTCCGCCGCGGCCCGCAAGCTCGTCGAGGACGCCGGCGGCAAGGTCTCCGAGACCGGCACCCGCAAGGACCGCGTCCGCGGCGTGGACCGAAACTCCGACGACCAGACCCCCAAGAACCTCACCAAGAAGCTCAAGAAGCAGGCCTGGCACAAGGCCCGCGACGAGGCCTTCGCCCGCGGCGAAGTCCTCAAGCCCAAGAACTGATCCCGCCCGTCTCCCCGTTCCCCACGGAGGGACGATCAAGGATCGACAACCCTGACCATCGCCGGACGCCGAGCCGAGCGGGCCGTACGATCGGGTCACCAAGCCCGCCTCGCCCCGTCCAGCCCGGCGTCCGGCCTTTGACGGACCGAAGACCTCGCCGCCGGAACACGAGAGAACCCATGCTCTTCCAGACCATCGCCAATGTGTTCCGGATCCCGGAGCTGCGGAGCAAGATCCTCTTCACCCTCGGCATGCTCGCCGTCTACCGCATCGGCTTCTGGATCCCGCTGCCCGGCGTGAACCAGGGCGCGCTGTCCACCTTCTTCGAGGCCCAGGTCTCCACCGGCTCGGCCGCGGGCCGGCTCTCTCAGTATGTCGCCATCTTCTCCGGCGGCTCCTTCGGGCAATCGACCATCTTCGGCCTGGGCATCATGCCCTACATCACCGCGTCGATCATCTTCCAGTTGTTCGGCTCGGTCTCCCCCCGCCTCAAGGCGCTCAAGGAGGAAGGCCCGACCGGCAACCAGAAGATCATGGAGTGGACCCGCTACGCCACCGTGGCCCTCTGCATCGTGCAGGCCCTCGGCTGGCTCAAGTTCATCACCGCCCAGGGCCTCGTCTACGAGGGCTGGGCCAACAACCCCGTCTGGTGGATCACGGCCACCGGGGCTCTGACCGCCGGCACCGTCTTCCTGATGTGGCTGGGCGAGCAGATCGACAAGCACGGCATCGGCAACGGCGTCTCGCTCATCATCATGGCCGGCATCCTCACCGGCATGCCCGCCGCCATCATGTCCGTGCAGGCCGGCTTCGAGCCGGGCGATCCCAACAAGATGGGCTGGATGGGCCTGATGCTCCTCGTCGGCGGCTTCGTGCTGGTCGTGGCCGGCTCGGTCCTGCTGACCGTCGCCCAGCGCCGCATCCCCGTCCAGCAGGCCAAGCACTCCCGCGGCAAGCGTACCTTCGGCGGCCAGCGCAGCTACCTGCCCCTGAAGGTCAACCACGGCGGCGTGATGCCCATCATCTTCGCCTCCTCCCTCATGGTGCTGCCCACCGTCATCTTCGGCTACCTGTCCGAGACGGCCCGCGCCACCGGCGCCAGCCCCATGACCGTCGGCGTCGTGGACTGGCTCAACAACAACCTCCAGATGGGCGCGTTCCCCTACCTGTTCATCTATGTCCTCATGGTCTACTTCTTCAGCTATTTCTGGATCACCATCCAGTTCAACCCGGAGGACATGTCCAAGCAGCTCCGCGACCACGGCTCGTTCATCCCCGGCCTCCGCCCCGGCCCCCGCACCGCCGAATACCTCGAAGCCGTCATGGAACGCATCACCTATGTCGGCGCGGCCTTCCTCTCCGTCATCGCCGTGCTGCCCATGACCGTCAACCAGTGGCTCCGAGTCGATTTCATCGTCACCCAGTTCCTCGGGGGCACGGGCCTGCTCATCGTGGTATCCGTCGCACTGGACTTCCTCCAGCGCGTCGAGGCCCACCTCCTGATGCGCAACTACGAGGGCTTCCTCGGCGACAAGGCCGATGATTCGCCCCGCGCCAACGGCCGGTGAGCCGGGAACTCAGCGCCTTCCTCGGTGTCGCCCGCGCCGGCCGCATCGCGGACTCGGTCCTCCGCGCCGTGGTCCGTGCCGCCCGGTCGGGTGTCCCGGTGGCCGATCTGGACCGTCTGGTCCGGGCGGAACTGACCCGCTCCGGCGCTCGCCCGGCCATGCTGGGCCATGCCGACCCCACCGCCCCGGCCCCCTTCCCCCTGGCTCTGAGCCTCTGCATCAACGACGAGATCAGCGGCGCGTGCGACCCGGAGCGCACCCTCCGGCCCGGCGACCTCGCCACCGCCGACCTGGTGGTGGAACACCGCGGCTGGCACGCCGATGCCGCCGTCTCCTGGGTGGTGCCAGGTCGCCTCGATGAATCCCGATCCGCACTGGCCGAGGCGTCCCGGGCCGTCACGGCGGCCGGTGTCCGGGCCATCCGTCCTGGGGCCGACTGGTCATCCGCCGTCCTGGCCATGTCCGCCGAGGCGACCCGGCGCGGGGTGGCCATCCTCAAGGGGTTCGATGCCCACGCCATCGGCCGCGCCATGCACGCCCCGCCGCGGCTGCCCACCCACCCGGACGAGCTGGACCGATTTCCCCGGGTCACGCTCCGCCCCGGCATGATCCTGACGATCGAGCCGGTGGTCGCCCGGCGAGATCCGGGCTGTGTTCGGGACGGCTGGCTGGAGTGCACCGCCGACGGTTCCGATGCGTGTTTCACCGAGGTGACCGTGGCGGTGGGGGCCTCGGCCGGGGCTTGCTCCAGGAAGGGCGGCAGGGTGCTCGCCGGATTCCTTGACTGCAAGTTTTGCATGACTTGACGCGGGGGCGTGCCTAACATCCCTTCCCGCTGGATGGTTTGGAACCGTCCGGGGCTGTTGTACCGCCGTGCTTGCCGCCGCTTTGGGCGACGAAACAGCGGGAAAGTCTTTGGAACCGGACGGACAGGAGTCTGCCATGAAGGTCCAGTCGAGTGTGAAGCGTCGGTCCAAGGACTGCCAGATTGTCCGGCGCAAGGGCAAAGTGTTCGTGATCAACAAGAAAAACCCGCGGTTCAAGCAGCGTCAGGGCTGATCCGCAATCAGGCACACAACGCCCGCCGAGCGGGTGAGCAAGGAGCCGAACCGTGCCGCGTATCGCAGGTATCGATGTTCCGGATCGCAAGAAGATTTACTACGCGCTGCAGTATGTGCACGGTATCGGTCCCAAGTTCGCCAAGGACATCCTTGCCGAAGCCGGGATCGACCCCGACCGCCGCGCCAACGAGCTGACCGAGAGCGATATCTCCCGCATCAACGGGATCATCGACAACGGCTTCCTCGTCGAGGGCGCGCTGCGCCGCCAGGTGCAGCAGAACATCGGCCGCCTCCGCGAGATCCGTTGCTACCGCGGTGACCGCCACCGCGCCTCCCTGCCCGTCCGCGGCCAGCGCACCAAGTGCAACGCCCGCACCCGCAAGGGCCGCAAGAAGACCGTGGCCGGCAAGAAGGGCATCAAGGGCTGAATCACGGGCTAAACCCATCCGTTCATCACCGCACGCCCCGGCACCGCGGGGCGTGCGACATCCAGACACTCGCCAGGCTCCAGCCCGCGTCCCTCCCCGGAGGCCGGGAACCCAAAGTGGAGCCGCCAGGAGCGAACCATGGCCAAGAAGGTCAAAAAGATCCGCAAGAATGTCGTCCGCGGCATCGCCCACATCAAGGCGACGCACAACAACACCCTGGTGACCATCACCGACACCAACGGCGAGACCCTCGCCTGGGACTCGGCCGGCACCATCGGCTTCAAGGGCGCGCGCAAGTCCACCCCGTTCGCCGCCACCCGCGCGGGCGAGCAGTGCGGCCAGAAGGTCCGCAAGATGGGCATGACCGAGATCGAGGTCCGCATCACCGGCACCGGCGCGGGACGCGAGAACGCCGTCTCCGGCATGGTCTCCACCGGCCTGCGCGTCACCGCCGTCGAGGACCGCACCCCCGTCCCCCACAACGGCTGCCGCCCCCGCAAGAAGCGCCGCGTGTAATCAGATGATCGACGCACGCCCGTTGACGCGGGCGTGGCGCCGTTCCGCAGAACCACCGTTTTCGGCCGTGGTGACAGATGGGGCGTCCGTGCTCGGCGGCACGAACGCACCCGAGAGCGCCCGGCCCGGGATCAAGACCCGCCGCCGAGGAGAAGTGAATCATGAGAGTCCGCTGGCGTGGCCTTGAGCTGCCCACCAAAGTCGTTTCCGATCCCCGCTTCCAGGGCAAGACCTTCGGCCGCTTCACCGTGGAGCCGTTCGAGCGCGGCATGGGCACCACGATCGGCAACAGCCTCCGGCGCATCCTGCTCTCCTCGCTCGAGGGCGCGTCCGTCACCGCCATCAAGATCAAGGGCGCCGAGCACGAGTTCACCTCCATCCCCGGCGTCCTCGAGGACACCACCGACATCGTCCTGAACATCAAGAACCTCATCGTCCAGTTGGAGGGCGACGAGCCTCGGGTGATGCGCCTGGCCGCCCAAGGCCCCGGCGAGGTCACGGCCGAGCTGATCGAGGCCGATACCTCCGTCACCATCCACAACAAGGAACTCGTCATCGCCACCCTGACGGCCGAGGTCCCCTTCGAGATGGAGATCCATGTCGGCAAGGGCCGCGGCTATGTGCCCGCCTCCGAGCAGTACGGGCGCACCGAGGAGCAGGACATCGGCCTGATCCCCGTCGACGCGATCTATTCCCCCGTCCAGCGCGTCCGCTACAAGGTCGAGAACACCCGCGTCGGCCAGCGCACCAACTACGACAAGCTCATGATGGAGATCTGGACCGACGGCACCGTCACCCCCGAGATGGCGCTCGTCGAGGCCGGCAAGATCCTCCGCAAGCACATCAACCCCTTCGTCCAGTACTTCGAGGTCGGCGAGGAAACCGTCTCCGCCGAGGCCGCCGCGGCCGCGGGCGTGGACGAGGAACTCATCCGCAAGCTCGACATGCCGCTCGAGCAGCTCGACCTCTCGGTCCGCGCCAGCAACTGCCTGGAGTCGGCCCGCATCAACACCGTCGCGCAACTGGTCGTCATGAACGAGCCCGAGCTGCTCAAGCTCCGCTCCTTCGGGCGCACCTCGCTGCGTGAAGTGAAGCGCAAGCTCCAGGAAATCGGCCTCGACCTCGGCGTCGAGCTGCCCGAGGGTTACACCATCCACGCCGACTGAGTCCCAGAAACCCCGCGCCCCGAGAACACCCGGGGCGAGATTTGATCCGGGCCAACGCCCGTTCGGAGAACAGCCATGCGTCACCGCAAAGCAGGCTACAAGCTCAACCGCACCACCGCCCACCGTCAGGCCATGCTCCGCAACATGGCGGCCAGCCTCTTCGAGCACGGCCAGATCACCACGACCGTGCCCAAGGCCAAGGCCCTCCAGCCCTTCGTGGAGAAGATCGTCACCAAGGCCAAGAAGGGCGACCTGCACGCCCGGCGCCAGGTGATCTCCATGCTCGGCAGCGACCGCACCGCCTTCGCCTGGTCGCACCTGCCCAAGGGCGCCAGCGAGGACGAGCAGAACAAGGTCCAGGCCCAGCGCGAGTTCACCCAGGGCTTCTTTGACATCCCCGAGGCCGATCAGGTCGAGCGCAACCGCTACGGCGAGCTTCGCAAGGCCCCCCGCCTCGTCAAGCACATCTTCGAGCATGTCGCGCCCCGCTTCGCGGACCGCGCCGGCGGCTACACCCGCATCGTCAAGCTCGGCCGCCACCGCCTCGGCGACGCCGCCGAGCTGTGCGTCATCCAGTTCGTCGGCAACGAGGAAGGCCCCGAGATCGGCGGCCGCCCCTCCACCCGCCGGCGCCAGGCCGACCGGCGCACCGCCTACGCCGCCAAGCTCCGCAAGGACGGCGCGAAGACCGAGAACGCCTGATCCAGGGCCATCCAACGGTTCCTCCACACCCCGGCCCCGCGCCGGGGTGTTTTTTTCACGGCCCCGGCCGCCCCGCGCGGAACTATCATCCGCCATGCTCGAAGACCTCAGCGCCATCCAGGCCGAAGGCCTCGCCGAACTCAACGCCGCCCAAGGTCCCGAGGCGCTCGAAGCCTGGCGCATCGCCTACATCGGGCCCAAGGGCCGGCTCCGCGCCCTCATGCCGCGCATGAAGGATGTTCCCGCGGACCAGAAGGCCGGCGTCGGCCAGCGCCTCAACGAGGTCAAGACCGCGCTGGAGTCCGCCTTCGCGGATCGCCAGTCGGCCTCCGGGCCGGCGCAGGCCGAGGCCGGACCCGCCATCGACATGACCGAGCCGGGCCTGGTCGATACCCGCCACCTGGGCCGGCGGCACATCATCCCCCGCGTCCGTGCCGAACTGGTCGAGGTCTTCGCCCGCATGGGCTTCGATGTCGCGCAAGGCCCCGAACTCGAGGACGACGAGCACAACTTCGTCAAGCTCAACATCCCCGCCGCCCACCCCGCCCGCGACCCGATCGACAACTTTTATGTCGATGACCCCAACGAGGTCGATTCCCCGCGCATGCTCCGCAGCCAGACCTCCACCGTGCAGATCCGCACGATGGAGCGCATCGTGGCCGAGGGTTCCGGCCCGCCGATCAAGATCGTCTCCCCCGGTCGCGTGTACCGCCCGGACACGGTCGACGCCACCCACTCGTTCATGTTCCACCAGATCGAGGGGCTGTATCTCGACCGGGATGTGACGATGGCCGACCTGAAGACCACGCTGCTCCAGTTCGCCCGCGCCTACTTCGGGGCCGACGCCGAGATCCGCCTGCGTCCCAGCTTCTTCCCCTTCACCGAGCCGAGCGCCGAGTTCGACATGATGATCGCCCTCAAGCCCGGCGAACCCCCCCGCTGGATCGAACTCGGCGGCTGCGGCATGGTCGATCCCAATGTCCTGAAAGCCTGCGGCATCGACCCCGAAGAATGGACGGGCTTCGCCTTCGGCTTCGGCATCGAACGCATCGCGATGGGCAAGTACGGCATCCCGGACATCCGCATGCTCTTCGAGAACGATGTCCGCTTCCTCGAGCGCGTCTGATCCCCTCATCCCCCCCGACCCCACACGCACGGGAGGTTCCATGTCCGACGACGACTTTGCGATCCAGCACACGGAAGACGACTTCATCCCCAAGCCCAAGTGGCCCGTCCCGTTCGGCATCGTGAGCATCGCCCTCGGCGGTTTTGGTCTCCTCTGCGGCGGGCTGGGTCTGCTCACCATGCCCTTCCTTGGGAAGATGATGTCCGGCTCGCTCAACGGCGCGCCGCTGCCGCCGAGCATGAAGTTCGAGCCGCTGGATTACACGCTGGCCGGCGTCGGGGTGGCGCTCTCGATCCTGCTGCTCAGCGCGGGCATCCTGCTGGTGGGACGGTCTCCGGTTTCCCGGTGGCTCCACCTGATTTATTCGGTGGCGGCCATCCCGCTATCGATCCTGAACCTGATGCAGCAGGCCGCCAAGCAGGCCGCGATGACCCAGTGGGCCGCCGACTACCCGGACAACCCAGTGGCCCAAGGCATCGCCCAGGGCGGCCCGGGTCAGGAGATCGGTCAGTGGGTCGGCATGGCGCTGATCGTCCTGCTGGGCATCGGGTTCCCGCTGTTCGTCTTCATCTGGTTCATGCTGGTCAAGACCAGGCCCGAGCACATCACCGGCACGCAGGCCGGCGTCTACTGATCGGGAGGATGAGGATCACGGGCAGCCGGCGTTGTAGCGGCTCATGAACGCGGCCAGGTCGAAGAAGTTCCAGACCCCGAACGGCTCGGCGATGTCCGCGCCCGGGTCCTGGGCGTTGAACGCCGCCAGGTAGGCGGAGATGTCGAAGAAGTTCAGCACGCCGTCCTTGTTGAAGTCGGCCTCGCAGCGGTCGACGAAGACGGACTCCCGCAGCACGGCGTGGTTGCCCGAGTCCTCGAAGGCGACCACCGTGACCTCGTGGAAGCCGTGCGAGAGGTTCGGATCGAAAGTACGGCGCCATTCGCGTCGGTCGTAGTTGGGCACCTGGTTCGCGGTGTCGGCCAGCGCGGCCGGGTCAGAGCCGGCGGGCAGGTTCAGGAACATGTGGACGCGGCGGGCGGTCGAGTCGAGAGCGCGGACGCTGAACTCGGGGCGGGCCTCGGTCAGGGTCTGCCCGGCCTGGACCAGCTCGACCTCCGGCGGCAGGCGGTCGATGTAGACCACCTTGCGGACCTCGCGGAACAGCGGCGTGGTCCCCGCGGGCCGGTTGCGGAAGGCGATCACGCTGAGGTAGTGGAAGCCCTCGTCCATCTGTGTGGCGTCGATGACCTGCTGGTAGCGTCCGGTGGCGTCGGCGCAGGAGTAGAGCGGGCAGTTCAGCGTGAGGAACTGTTCGTAGCCGCCGATGACGGAGGAGGTGTACGGGATGTCCAGCACGCCGTTGCCGTTCCAGTCGCGGTTGCGCTGGTTCCAGCCGAAGAGGGCATTGTCGTCGGTGTGGGGGTCCAGGGGGTCGCCGGCGTGGGTGACGACATCAATGGTGAAGGAATCGCCGGTCAGCACGGTGATGGGGTTGAGGCGCTGGATGCTGTCGGGGAAGGAGATCGGGTCCGGCTCGATGACCGACTGGTCGCCGAGGAAGGAGACCGTGACATCGGGCAGGGCCTCGGCGTAGATCACATAGCCGCGGCCGTGCTCGATGGCGCCGGCGCGGTTGTTGGGCACGGTCAGCGTGACCTGGCCGCCGGGGCCGACGGTGATGGTCTGGGGCACGCTGCCGGGGGGGGGGTTGACGGCGGGATCGGCGGCGTTGCCGGTCATCTCGTGCAGGCGGGTGCCCTGGGGGTACGAGGTATTGACGGTGACATTGACGGCGCCCGAGTCCCAGCGGTCGTTGACGGCGACCACGCAGTTGGCCATGCCGTTGAAGGCGCGTTGATAGACCAGCACATCGGCGATGTTGGAGTTGAGCTGGAAGTACTGGCCGTAGCCGATCTGGTTGCGGAGCCGGACGAGCGTGGTGACGGTGTCGTCGAGCTGCTGGGTGACGGGGTTCCAGCCGAGCGCCTTGGGGGAGCCTTCGCGGGGGTAGAAGCCGCTGGTGCGGGGGATGCTGCGTCCGTGGTGGTAGACGATGGTGCGGCCGGGGCGCATCAGCATGTAGGCGTGCATCTGGTGGCCCTGCTGGCGCTCGGTGGGGATCGGGGGCAGGGAGTTGCCGTTGCCGACGGAGCCGTTGTCGTGGCTGAAGACATGGTTGACGCCCATCGAGCCGTTGACGACGCCGTCGTCGGAGACATCGAGGTGGCCGGAGTCGCCGTTGGCCTGGATGTTGGCCCAGGAGCCGAGCCCGCCTGCGTTGAGCAGGTCGCGGAGGCGGCCCGCGCCTTGCAGGTCCAGGGCGTCGCGGTTGGCGAACGAGTCCTTGCGGATGTAGTTGGCCAGGTTGTCGAAGTTGCCGGTGACATTCTCGCCGAAGGTGAAGGGGTTGACCCGGCGACCGTCGGGGGTGATGCGGGTCATGTGGATGGCGCTGTCGAAATAGCGATCCCAGAACCAGCTCGGGGCGTGCTTGCCGGCGTCCAGGCGGAAGGCGTCCACGCCCATCTCCTGGACCATCCACTGCGACCAGCGCATGAGCAGGCCGGTGGCGTTGTCGGGCACGGCGTCGCCAGCGTAGGGGTCGGAGGTGTTGAACGGGTGCCGGGTGAAGGCCTGCGCCCCGGGGTTGCGCCCGGTGCCGGGGTTGGTGAAGGTGTCGGGCGTCAGCGAGAGGTCCGGGTAGAAGCGGGCGTTGGCGGGGTCGGGCTGGTTGCGGACGGTGCCGGCGGGGATGTTGAGGGGGTTGCCGGCCTCGACGGGCTGGCGGATGAAGGAGTTGTCGGACTGGTGGGCGATGTCGATCAGGGCGACGAGGTCGCCGTTGACGAGGTGGTAGTTGGGTCCGCCCGGGTTTTCGGATTGGAGGTAGCCGCTGGCGTTGCCGTTGTTGAAGTCGCCCCAGTCGTCGGTGGGGTGCTTGTTGCGGGGCGGGTTCTCGCGGGGGATCCAGAAGCCGGGCCAGCCGCCCTGGGCCAGGAAGAAGTCCGACTCGGTGCGCCCGGAGTTGTGGTTGAGGATGGCGTCGATGGCCACCTCGGCGTTGGCCCGCTGGAGTTCACGGACCATGGCGCGGAAGGTGGCCTCGGTGCCGTAGGTGGTGCGGGCGCGGTTGGTCGCGGTGGTGAACAGGGGGGGCTTGCCCAGGTCGAAGCGGTCGAAGGGGTCGTAGCCGGGGCTGTGGAAGGCGGAGGTCTTGGAGGGCGGGGGCAGCCAGACGGCGTTGTACCCGGCCAGGAAGAAGTCCGGCACGCGCCGTTCGATGCGGTCCCACTCGGTCTCGAACCACTGGAGGTAGTTCTGGTTGCTCTGGGCCTGTGCGGGCACGCCTGCCAGCAGGGCCAGACCCACGGACAGACCGGCACGGGCGCATCGTGTATCCAAACGCATCGTGGCTCCCTTATGGACCGGCCGCGCCGCCGGGGGCGGTCAACCTTTATTATGACCCAAGTGGGGCGGTTTGTGAACCCGGTTTCGTGGGTTTCCGGCTGGAAGTGGGCGGATTCCCGCCGTCCGGGTCTGTCCGCCCAAGAACCATCGGCGGTGTGAGGCCCGAAAACCGGATACAGTCCGCGAAAGTGCATCCCCTGAGATGGGATTGGCCCGAGGGAACCCGACATGCTGGATCATGCGAAGATCGTTCCGGCCGCGCTGGTGGCCATGAGTGTGATGACCTGGACCATGCCCGCCTCCGCCCAGATCGTGGCCGATCGGATCGACGACGGGATCGTCCGGTTCGATGCCTCGCGCGAGGCGGCGGAGAACCGGCGGCCGTCCTTCGCGTTCCGCGAGGCGTTCAGATCCAAGGGGGCGGTTCGCCCGGCTGCGCAGCGGGTCCGGCCGGAGTTCTCGGTGGACGAATCCAGCGGGCGGTTCGTGGCCACGATCCCGACGGAGCCGGGGACGAGCCTGTACGGCACGGGGCAGGCGGCCGGTGCTCTGCTGCGCAACGGGCAGGTGACGGAGACCTGGAACTACGACGCCTTCGGCTACGGCCTGGGTGATCCGAACCTGTACACGGCGCACCCGTGGGTGCTGGCGGTGCGGGCGGACGGGACCGCCTTCGGGGTGCTGGCCGACACGACCGAGCGGGTCGAGATTGACCTGCGGGGCGGGATCGCGTTCCGGGGCGTGAACTACCAGTTCCCGGTGGTCGTGATCGAGGGCGATTCGCCTCAGGAGGTCATGAAGGGGCTGGGCCGGTTGACGGGCACCATCGAGATGCCGCCGAAGTGGGCGGTGGGCTATCACCAGTGCCGCTACTCGTACAACCCGGACGCGCGGGTGCGCGAGGTGGCGCAGGAGTTCCGCGACCGCAAGCTGCCCGCCGATGTCATCTGGATGGACATCGACTACATGGACGGCTACCGGGTGTTCACCTTTGACGAGGAGCAGTTCCCCGATGCCGCCGGGCTGAACGCGTGGTTGAAGGAGAACGGCTGGTCGAATGTGTGGATGATCGACCCGGGTGTGAAGAAGGAAGAGGGCTACTTCGTTTTCGATTCAGGCACCGAGGCCGATGTCTGGGTGCGCAACGCGGAGGGCGATGTGTACAACGGCGAGGTGTGGCCGGGCGTGTGCGTGTTCCCGGACTACTTCCGCTCGGATGTGCGGAGCTGGTGGGCGGGGCTGTACGAGGACTTCATGAAGCTGGGCATCGACGGCGTGTGGAACGACATGAACGAGCCGGCGGTGTTCAATGTCACCAGCAAGACCATGCCCGAGGACAACCGGCACGAGGCCGACCCCGAACTGGGCGGGCCGGGCGACCACGCCCGTTACCACAATGTCTACGGCATGATGATGCTCAAGGCGACGCGCGACGGCGTGCTGGCGGTCAACCCGGGCAAGCGGCCGTTCGTGCTCAGCCGGGCCAACTCCATCGGCGGACACCGCTACGGCGCGACCTGGACCGGCGACAACAGCGCCAACTGGGAGCACCTGGAGATGGCCATCCCCATGACGCTGAACCTGTCGCTGTCGGGCCAGCCGTTCGCCGGGCCGGACATCGGCGGGTTCGCGTACAACGGGGACGGGGAGCTGTTCGCGCGGTGGATGGGGTACGGGGCGTTGCTGCCGTTCAGCCGCGGGCACACGGCCAAGGGCAACATCGACAAGGAGCCCTGGGCGTTCGGGCCGGAGGTGGAGGCGACGAGCCGGCGGGCGTTGGAACGGCGCTACCGGCTGATGCCGCACATCTACACGCAGTTCTGGGTGAGCCACACCACGGGCCTGCCGATCGCGGCGCCGGCCTTCTTCGCCGATCCGGCCGACCCGGCGCTGCGGAGCGAGGACGACTCGTTCCTGATCGGGGACAGTCTGCTGGTCGCGGCCCGCGTGACGCCCGAGGCCGACCGTGCGGCGGTGCTGCCCAAGCCGATCGGCGGCGTGGCGTGGGCGAAGTTCGACTTCCCGTCGTTTGACGGCGGGCGCGATTCCAAGGACATCCACCAGCCGGACCTGTACATCCGGCCGGGCTCGATCATCACCGCCGCCCCGGTGACGCAGCACTTCGGCGACCGGCCTGACTCAGGGGACGAGTTGCACCTGATCGTTCATCTGGACGCGGACGGCCACGCCGAGGGCGTGCTGTACGAGGACGCCGGCGAGGGCTGGGGCTTCAAGGACGGCGAGTACCTGCTGACGACCTATCAGGCCCGCACGCGCCGGGACGGGTCGGTGGCGGTCAGCATCAAGTCGGCCGAGGGAAAGATGGAGCGGCCGGACCGGATGGTGCATGTCCGCCTGATCGACGGGGACGGCGAGCGGGAGATCTGGGGCACGGACGGCCGGGAGATTGTGATCCTGCGGCCGTGATGGGATGACGATTGTTTCACCCCGGAGGGGTGATCGTTTGTTGCCACGGGTGGAGCGCAGCGCAACCCGTGGAAAGGTCGGAAGTCTCAAAGGTTTGACCCCGGAGGGGTCATGGAAGCTTGAGGCTTCGCATGACAAACCACACGCAAAGCATACGAATCGTCCTTGATTTTCAAGCGAAGTTCGTATGGGGCGACTCCCACCACCCCGCCGAACGATCGGAAGGTTGAGGGTGATCCTCAAACTTCCATGACCCCTCCGGGGTCAAGGCGTCATAGTCGGCGGCTTTCCACGGGTTGCGCTGCGCTCCACCCGTGGCAACAAACGCGCGCCCCTTCGGGGCGTTTTGCAAGCAGTTGTCCGGGATTCGGCGGCGATTCTGCTCAGTGCGATCCGTATCAAGGACTCGGTGAACCGAGCATCTTCTTCGGGCCGCGTTCCTGTGTGGCCAGGGTCAGGATGTTCTTCTGGGTCATGTCCGGGCCGGTCAGTTCGCCCTGGATGCGGCCATCGGACATGACCAGGATGCAGTCTGAGAGGGCGAGGAGTTGGCTCGGGTGGCGGGATGACTTGCAACTATTCTTCAACGCGCAGCAGCGTGATGCGACTGAGCGGGATCATTGTCAGCCATCCGCTTCTCTCTTCGCACTCATAGGTGCTATCTGTCTTGTCGTATACGGTGAGCCAGCGATCGTTCACGGAATGGATGAAGCAATATCGATGGCGGCGCTCTCCCGTATCGAGCAGATAGTGAACCTGCGCGTTTTGCCCATGGCGGAGCGTGGCGATCTGCTGCTGGCCGTCAACCTGGATGCGCGAGCGGGGTGATCCGGCGTGGCAACCGGTGAGTGTGAGTATCATCGCCGCGGCGACGGGAGCGGGTCTGTAGGGTTTTTTTCTCATGATATGGGGTGAGCGTTTCGAGCTCGTATCGCGCGCGACTCGTTCGTCGCAAGCGTGAGGATGTTCTTTTGCGTCATTTCTCGGTCACGGAGTTCGCCCTGGATGCGGCCGTCGGCCATGACGAGGATACGGTCCGAGAGGGCGAGCAGTTCGGGCATCTCGCTGGAGACGAGCAGGACGGCCAGGCCGGCGGAGGCGGCCTGCTGGATGAGGCGGTAGATCTCGGCTTTGGTGCCGATGTCGATGCCGCGGGTGGGTTCATCGAGGAGCAGCACCTTGGCGCCGTCGCGCATCCAGCGGGCGATGAGGAGCTTTTGCTGGTTGCCGCCGGAGAGTTCACTCGGCACGGTCTGGCGGACGGTGGCGGTTTTGATCTGGAAGCGGACCACGCGGGCGAGCACCTCCGCTAGCTCGGCCTTGAGGTCGCGGAAGCCGGCGCGGGCGATGTCCGGCATGATGGGGGCGAGGATGTTCTCGTCGATGGCGAGGTTGAAGAACAGGCCCTGCTGGCGGCGGTCTTCCGGGACATAGCCCATGCCGGAGGTGATGGCGGCGCGGGGGCGGGAGCGGGGGATGGGCTGGCCGTTGACCTCGATGATGCCGGTGGCGTTCGGATCAAGGCCGAAGACGGCGTCGAGCAGTTCGGAGCGGCCCGCGCCGACGAGGCCGCCGATGCCGAGGATCTCGCCGGAGCGGATCTCGAAGGAGGCGTTCTGGATGCGCCCGGGGCTGGCGAGGTCTTGCACGCGGAGGTAGACGGGGGCGTCGGCGCGGACCTTGTGGCCGGGGCCGGCGATGTTGGCCAAGGCCTCCTCCGCCTTCGCGCCCGGGGTGGACAGGCGGCGGCCGATCATCTGCTCGACGAGGGTGGGTTCGTCGATGTCGGCGACGACGGAGGTGGCGACGAACCTGCCGTCGCGGAGCACGCTGACGCGGTCGCAGCAGGCGAAGATCTCGCTCATGCGGTGGGAGACATAGATGACCGTCACACCGGAGGCGGCCAGGTCGCGGGCGATGGCCATGAGGCGCTCGGCCTCGTGGATGGAGAGCGAGCTGGTCGGCTCGTCGAAGACGATGACCTTGGCGCCGCCGTGGGGGCCGTCCTCGTCGAGGGCGGCGGCGATCTGGCACATCTGGCGGTGGCCGGGGCTGAGCAGGCCGAGGGGCCGGCGCACATCGATCGAGGGGTCGATCCGGTGGACGAGGCGGGCGGCGCGTTCCTCCATCGCGCGGAAATCGACCGCCAGACCCTTGCGAGGGATGGCGTGCAGGCAGAGGTTCTCGGCCACGGAGAGGTTCGGGCACTGGGCCAGTTCCTGGTGGACGATGCGGACCCCGGCGGCGAAGGCGTCGTCGAGCGAGCCGGGGGTCAGGACGCGGCCGTCGATGGTGACGGTTCCGTGGTCCTGCTTGTGCAGGCCGGCGATGACCTTGCCGAGGGTGCTCTTGCCCGCGCCGTTCTCGCCCATCAGGGCGTGGACCTCGCCCTTGCGGAACTCCACGGTGACATCGTCGAGCGCCTGGGTGTTCCCAAAGCGCTTGGAGATGTGCTCGGCGCGGAGGAGGACGGGGTGGGGGGAGGGACTTGCCATTAGCCACTAGCCATTCGGGAAGAGAGAAGATGAGGGCGGGGTTGGTGTTTCATTTGGATTGAACCATCTGATCCATGATTCGCTAGTGGCTAGTGGCTAGTGGCTAGTGGCTAGTGGCTAGTGGCTAGTGGCTAGTGGCCCTCAATCACTCCCCAACCAAGTCTTCCAGTTCTCGCCGAAGTCATCGACATTGTCGGGGGTGACCACATCGAACGAGGCGTAGACGAACTCGGCCTCGGGGTTGCGGTCGAAGTGGAGCTTGTTGACGATCATCTCGACGGACTTCTCGCCCCAGCCGAAGTAGGGCTGGCCGACGAGGACCTGGACCTGGCCCTTTTTGACATACTCGAGGGGCAGGGGGAGGGGGTCCATGGAGACGACCTTGGCGTGCTGGTGGATGCCGTCGAGGGCGTTGTCGGTGTAGAGGGGCCAGCCGCCGACCAAGGCCCAGCCGGTGATGTCGGGGTTGGCGGTCTGGACCTGCTGCATCTTGGCGGCGGCCTCGGTGGCGGTCTCGGGGGTGAAGTTGTAGACATTCTTGATGGTGATGCCGGGGAACTCGGCGGCGGCCTGCTGCACGCCGCGGACGCGGTTGCCCAGGTTGGCGGCGGCGGGGTTGCCGGTGAGGACGGCGACGGTGCCCTGGCCGCCCATGACGCCGGCCAGTTGGCGCATGACCTCCATGCCGGCCTGGGTGTCGTCCACGCCGTAGTAGGCCATGCGCCCGGAGGCGGGGGCGTCGGAGTCGAAGGTGACGACCACGACGCCCTTCTCGACGGCGGCCCTGAGAGCGTTGTTGATGATGTTGGCGTCGGTGACGGAGATGGCGATGCCGTCCACGCCGGATGCCACGAGCTGCTCGACATACTGGGCCTGGAGCTGGGCGTCCTCCTGCGGGGGCGTGTTCCACCTGACGACGACATTCACGCCGAGTTCGTCGCTCAGGCGTCGGCCCGCGGCCTCGGCCCCGGTGCGGGCGGCCTGGAAGACGGGCTGGGCGGTGCTCTTGGCGATCACGCCGATGGTGTAGGTGGGGGTGGTGCCCGCGGCCGAGGGGGCGGCGGAGGGGGTCTCGTTCTTCTTGCAGCCGTTGGCGGCCAGGGCGGCGGCGAGCAGGAGGGCGGGGGTCAGGCGTGCGCTGTGCATGGGGTTCTCCGGGGAGAGGGGACGGGAACGGGGGAGGGTCAGCCCTTGCGGGCGGAGAGGCGTTGCTTGGTCTGGTCGACGACGACGGCCACGATGATGGCCACGCCCATCACGATCTGGTCGTAGTTGGAGTCCACATCCAGCAGGAGCATGGCGTTTTTGATGAGCTGGATGACGACGGCGCCCAGGACGGCCCCGATGGCGGTGCCGCGGCCGCCCATGAGGGAGGCGCCGCCGATGACGGTGGCGGCGATGACCTGGAGTTCGTAGGCGTTGCCGGCGTTGGTCTCGGCCGCGCCGTAGTAGCCCAGGTAGACGCAGGCGGCCAGGCCCGCGAGCGCGCCCATCAGGGTGTAGACGATGATCTTGACGCGCCCGACCGGGATGCCGGCGTAGCGGGCGGCGGTCTCGTTGCCGCCGATGGCGAAGACGCGCCGGCCGAACACGGTGCGGGACAGGGTGAACCAGCCCGCGCCGGCGACGAGGAGCATGAAGATCACGGGGACCGGCTGGACGCCGAGGATCTCGGCCTTGAAGAAGCCGCTGGTGAACGCGGCGGGGAAGCCGCCGATGGACTGCGAGTCGAAGAAGGTGTTGGGCAGCACGATGGTCAGGCCGCGGAGTGCGGCCATCATGCCCAGGGTGATGACGAAGGGGTGGACGCGCAGGCCGACGGTCATGGAGCCGTTGGCCAGGCCGCAGAGCGCGCCCACGCCGACGCACACCGCCAGGCTGATCGGCACGGCGAGCAGCCAGCCGGTATCGGCGGGCAGGGCGGAGAGCGCCATCGCCCCGACGATGGCGCTCAGGGCGTAGATCGAGCCGACCGAGAGGTCGATGCCCGCAAGGATGATGACGCCGGTCATGCCGACGGCCATGATGGCGAAATAGCTCGCGTTGCTGGCGACGAGGACGAGGTTGCCGCGGTTGAGGAAGGCGTTGGTGGTCTGCTGGCCGAAGAGGGTGCGGCGGTCGGACTCGTAGCGCCAGCCGTCGGCGGCGCGGTAGGTGGTGGCGCCGCCGCCGGGCCGGGTGACCTGGAAGCCGCTGATCTCGGTGCGTGCGAGGCTGCCGGGGGGGTGGGGTTGGCCTTCGAGATCAAGGAGCGTGATGGTCGCGTCCGGGGCGAGCGGGAGCGGGACGGGGCGTTTGATCGGGTAGATCGCGCCGTAGATGGTCAGGCCCAGGCCCATCAGCAGGATGACGATGACCAGGCCGGACTCCTGGCGTCCGAAGAGGCCGCCGAGCCAGCGGCGTTTGGGGGCCGGGTTTCCGTGGCGGGCGGGGGAGGGGTCGGTCACGGTGCCATCCTGGGAAGGGCAGGGGGGGCAGAGGAGTTCAGCATCACACTTTCAGACTTGCTGAGCCAGAATGGCGGAGTATCAGTCGATCGTTCGCATGTAATAGCTGCGACGCGGATTGCGAATGTTGATGCTTTTCGCCTCCCTCCGCAACTCCTGCTGGAGTTCTTGGCTGATACCAGGCTGATTAGGATTCGCAAAGAAAGTTCGCTGAGGGTTTTTCGTGATAAACTCGACATGGCCATCAGAGAAGACGAAGTAGCCCCCCTCTGCGCCGTGGTTGTCGATGCGTCCATAGCCCGTCATCGGATTGAAGCCGACCTGATCGAGCACAGCTTGTGGTTCAAAGCCGTTACCGGGCTGCGAGCGGTACCAGTCATACCCGTAGAAGGCGTTCTCGGAGATGTCGTTCGTGTTCGTCTCGTCGCCCCAGATCACCGGTGGGACCAGGACATCGGGGTCGATCGGGCGCAAGCCGGCGAAGTAGAGATAGCTGATGTTGTATGAGATCACATCCTCTTCCTTCGTGGGAGGAGTAGGGACTTTGCTGGTTCCTTGGAGGTATCGTTTGGGCACAGGATCTCCCTGCCAGCCGAAGTACCGATCCTCTTTGTCGCGAGGGCAGACGAGGATTTCAAACGACTCCAGATAGCCGCGCATGATCGGAATTTTTTCCCCATTTGCATACAGCCTGTGTCCTGCGTTGGGGGCACCGATGAAGCCTCGGTCGCCGATCGGCGCTGAGCCTCCCCCGGTGTCTTGAGCATCACCGACCTGCCACAGGCTGAATAGTCCGGCCACGCCTCCGGCATAATGCTGGCGTTCCATAACTGCGGCGCGCTCTGTGATAGTGGGTAGCGGCGGAATTACCGGGAACCAGTCCTTGTAGTCGCTGGAGTACTGGATCATGGCCATGCCGATCGAGCGGTTGTTGGCCGAGCAACGAAGATCCTGGGCGGTCTGGCGGGCCTTCCCGATAGCCGGGAGCAGGATGCCGATGAGCAGGGCGATGATCGCGATGACGACCAGGAGTTCGATCAGCGTGAATGCGCCGTGGCGGCTGCCCGCGCGGTACCGTACCGACATGGTTCCCTCGATGCCGGTCAGACCGGCTTCATGCGTGGGTCGCCGCAGGCGGCCCTGTCCCTCAACCGGAGTCTAACAGAAAGTCCTGCCCGAGGTCAACCGAATGTGCTTTCGTTCTTTTCTTATCGCGCTTGCGTGGCTCCTGGCGTTCGGGGGTTGGGCGGTTGAGCCGGATCTGGGCGTGCCGGAGGGGGTGGAGGTGCGGCTGGTCTCCCGTGATCCGGGGGTTTTGGAAGTGCGGTTGCGGGGTGAGGGAAGCGCCGGCGGGTCCGGTCGGCTCGGGGTGCGGCTCGCGGGATCGGGCGAGGGGTTGGCTCTTTTTCACACGGACGGGGCCGGTTCGTGGGCGGCCCGGCTGGTCGTTCCGGGTGGGCTGCCGGCGGGGAGGACGGTGCGGATCGAGATCGGCGGGGAGGAGGTTGAGACGAGGAGCCTGTTTTTCACGCCAGGCCCGGTGACGCGGGCGGAGGTGCCGGACTGGTCCAAGGGGATGGTGTGGTACCAGGTGTTCCCGGAGCGGTTCCGCAACGGCAACCCCGGGAACGACCCGCGCGATTGGGACGCGACCACCGTGCCGTGGGGCCAGCCGATCGACGGGGTGACGATCGAGGAGATCGAGCTGCACTGGAACCGGCGGATCGTGCGGCCGCGGTTCTTCTCGAACGGGCCGGATCGGTGGGGGGGGTGGGGGGCGGCGGGGCAGGTGGTCTTCGAGAAGCGGTACGGCGGGGATCTGCAAGGGGTGGTCGAGCAGTTGGATGAACTGGCCGCGCTGGGGGTGACGGGGCTGTACCTGTGCCCGGTGTTCGAGGCGCGGTCGCTGCACAAGTACGAGGCGAGCGACCACCGGCATGTGGACCCGACATTGGGCCACCCCCCCCCCGGCACGCCGGGGCCGGTCGATCGGAGCGGGGAGGATCCGCTGGACGAGACGACCTGGGCCTGGGAGCCGGCGGACCGCTATCTCATCGAGGTGCTGCTGCCCGAGGCCCGCAGGCGGGGGATGCGGGTGATCCTGGACGGGGTGTGGAACCATGTGGGCACGGACCACTTCGCGTTCCGGGATGTGCTGGAGAAGGGGCGGGTGTCGGCGTACGCGGACTGGTTCCGGGTCCACTTCGACGAGGACGGGCGGGTGATGTCGTATGAGGCGTGGGATCGGCCGAACGGGGGGTTGCCGGAGTTCCGGCAGACGCCGCAGGGGGATCTGGCCCCGGGGCCGAAGGCGCACATCGAGGCGGTGACGCGCCGGTGGATGGACCCGAACGGGGACGGGGATCCGAGCGACGGGATCGACGGCTGGCGGCTGGATGTCGCGCCGGACATCGGGCGCCGGTTCTGGTCCGACTGGCGGGGGCTGGTGCGGTCGATCAACCCGGACGCGCTGCTGGTCGGGGAGATCTGGTCGGACGCCGAACTCTGGTTCAACGGCGTGGCGTTCGACGCGCAGATGAACTACCCGCTGACCTACCCGATCGCGGACTGGCTGTCCCTGGCGAGGGAGGAGACCGACGCGGCCCGGCTCGCGGCCCGCGTCCACGCGGCGTTGAACCATCATCCCGCGCACGATCTGGCCCAGATGACGCTGATCGCCTCGCACGACACGGAGCGGGGGGCGTCGCTGATGCAGAACGATTTTTCGAGGCAGTTCGACAACGGGGCCGGGCCGGGTTCGGGGCGGTACGACCGGGAGCGGGTGAGCGAGGACGCGAAGCGGCGGCTGCTGGCGGCGTTCGCGCTGCTGACGGTGTTGCCGGGGTCGCCGATGGTCTACAACGGGGACGAGTTCGCGATGGCGGGGGCGGATGACCCGGACAACCGGCGGCCGATCCCGTGGGGGGATGCGAAGTTGGATGTCGCGTTCCGGGATGAGGTGGGCGGGTTGCTGGGGTTGCGGGCCGACCCGGAGGTGGGGCCCGTGCTGCGGTTTGGGCTGGTGGAGGTGGTCCCGGGGGTGGGTGAGATGGCCGATGGGGTGGTGGTGCGCCGGTGGCTGGGCGGGGTGATGGTGGAGGCGGCGATCGCCCGGAGTGGGGAACCCGCTTTCGGGGATACACCCTCCAACTGGAGGGTGGAGCGGGATCTGGGCCGACGCGGGCGGGCTTTGGTGCGGACGCTGCGGGGCGAGGTGGGCCGATAAGTTTTTGATAGGCCTTTGGATGGGGGCAAAATCGAGAGATTGGTCTGGCGTTCGGAAACGAGTTTCGCTATGCTGGAATTCCTGTGGCACACTCCGCTCGTGGCGTGTGCCATGCAGGTGGTCCGGCGGGAAGCCGCCGGCGGGATTCAGACGAGGGAGTAGCAAATGAAGATCAGCATGATTTCCGCGGCGTCGTTGTGCGCGGCGGCGGGGATGGCTCTCGCGCAGCCCGTGACCGACGGCCGGTTCGATCCGGCGACGGAAGGCTCGTACTACAGCGACATCATCTGGTTCAACAATGTGCCGACGGGCTTCGGCGACAACCAGGCGGGCGATTTCACCGGGGGCAACTTCGGCAACCCGCAGGATGTGGATACGGGCGTTGAGATCCGGGTGCCGCTGGCGGCGCTGGGTCTGAGCGGGAACGAGACGATCCGCATCTCGGGCTGGGTGAACTCGGGCGACCGGACCTTCAAGAGCAACCAGATCATCGGCGCGCTGCCGATCGACACGCCGAACCTTGGCGGGGCGCAGGACTTCAACGCGGGGAATCTGGCGGGCACGACGCAGCATGTGGAGGTGAACCTGGCTGCGGTGGCGAGCGGCACCCGGACGCTGGACGGCGCGCTGGACGGCGGCGTGGCCGGCTCGTCCTACACCCGCGTGTTCCTGACGCAGAACTACACCGGTTTCGGCAACGAGACCGATGGCACGATCGACGGCTCCGGCCCGAACGGCGGCGGCTCGGAGATCAACGCTGTGTATCTGGCCAAGGACGCGACCAACCTGTACATCTTCGTCGCGGGCAACCTCGAGACGAACGGCAACGGGCTGGACATCTATCTGGATACGGGCGCGGGCGGCATGGGCACGCTGTCGGGCGTGGGCGGGTCCGGCGGGTTCATCCCGGGCGGGCAGTCCGGCCTGGCGTTCGACACGGGCTTCACGGCCAACCATGTGCTGTCGATCGACACCTTCGACCACGACGGCGACGGGCAGACCGTGAATGTGCCGCGTGCGTGGTTCGGCAACCTGGTCGCCGGCTCGGTGGCTCTGGCGGGCAACATCACGGGCTACGGCGCGGCCGGGGCCGGCACGGTGTCGGGCGGCGACTCCGGCGCTCCGGCGATCGGCCTGGCGATCGACAACTCAAACACCCAGGGCGTGGAGGGCAACCCCGCCTCGCCGACCCCTGTGGCCCCGGACGCCGACTGGGCGTACGGGTCGGAGCTGAACAATGTCCGCGCGCACATCGACACGGCGAACAACCGGCTGCATGTCTTCATCGCGGGCAACATGCAGGTCAACTACAACAAGCTCCAGCTGTTCTTCGACGCCGCGCCGGGCGGGCAGAACGAACTCCGCGATGACAATGTGGACATCTCGTTCAACGGCCTGAACAGCAACGCCGGGATCAGGTTCGACGCCGGCTTCGAGGCCGACTACTGGCTGAACATCAACACGGGCATCGACGGCGGCAGCGGCGATGTCGTCCGCTACTCGGACGCCGCGACGCTGCGGACGAACGGTGCGGCCCTTGATCCGTTCTTCGGGGTCATCATCGACTACGGCGCGTACTACGGCGGGTCCATCGCCAGCCGTCCGCTGATCCTGTTCGACGGCCCGCGCCTGGACATCCAGGACGGCTCGCTGGGCGGGCTGTACACCGAGTACGCCCCCCGTCTGACCAGCGCCAACCCGATGGCCCCGATCTCCGAGCTGATCCGCGTGGCGGTCAACAACTCCAATGTCGGCGGCGTGACGGGCAGCACGGCCGAACCGGCGGCGGTCCGGGCCGTCAACACCGGCATCGAGGTCTCGATCGACCTGGATGAACTCGGCTGGGACGGGCAGCAGGACATCCTGATGGCCGGCTGGATCTCCAACGCCGGGTTCGACTATGTGTCCAACCAGGTCATCGGCGGCCTGCCGGACGGCTCGGACAACATCGGACCCCGCGACGCCGACGGCGACGGGTTCAACGACTTGGACTTCAGCGCCATCGCCGGCACGCAGTACATCAACCTGAGCGCGCCGCCCGTCCAGCCCTGCCTGGCGGACTTCAACGGCGACGGCTCGGTCAACTTCTTCGACATCTCCGCCTTCGTCGCGGCCTTCAACGCCCAGCATCCCAGCGCGGATATCGCCGCCCCCTTCGGCGTCTGGAACTTCTTCGACATCTCGACCTTCATGGGGCTGTACAACGCCGGTTGCCCGTAAGCCGGACCCGTCCGTCCTCTGACCGGGACGCCACTTCGAGAGCCGCCCGCGTCCACGCGCGGGCGGCTTGTTCTTTGGCCGGGTATCATGCGCCCACACGGAGAATCCAGATGCGAAACCCCTTGTCCCGCGTGTTTGTCGCCTCGCTCGTCCCGGCCCTGCTCGCGGCCTCGGCCGTCGCGGGGACGATCTCGGAGCCTGACATGGTCCAGCCGGAACTGCTGCCGCAGGGGTTCGTGCTCGTGGTGGAGGATGCGTCCCGCACCGCGACGCCGGACCAGCCCATCTACTTTGCCTCGAGCATCAACGGGTGGAACCCGGCGGACCCGGCCTTCGTGCTCTCGCCGCGGTCGGACACGCGGTGGCAGATCGTGATCGACAAGATCCCGGCGAACACCACCATCGCGTACAAGGTGACGATGGGCGGCTGGGACCGTGAAGAACTCGACGAGTCGGGCAGCCCGATCGAGAACAGGTCGCTGCCGAAGGTGGACCGCTCGAGGCTGGCCCCCGGCGAACGCCCGGTGATCGAGATCACGGTGCCGCGGTTCCGGATTCCCGCGCCGCTGGCCGATGTGGTGCGCCAGTCCGGGCCGTACCGCAAGCTTGAGGTGACCGGCGATGTCCGGCGTCTGCCCGTTCAGGGCGGTGGGGGCGGGGCGGAGGCGCTGACGCGGGACCTGCTGGTGTGGCTGCCCCCGGGCTATCACGCGCCGGAGAACGCGGGGCGTTCGTACCCGGTGCTGTACCTCATGGACGGCCAGAATGTGTTCGAGGCCCTGCCCGGCCTGCCCGGCGAGTGGGAGGCGGACGAGACGGCCACGGAGCTGATCGGGGCAGGCGTGATCCGCCCGCTCATCATCGTGGGTGTGCCGCACGCGGGCGAGCACCGGCTGACGGAGTATCTGCCTTTCGGGTCGATCCGAGGCAACGAGGCCGCGGGTCCGGAGTTCGTGGCGTGGATGCGCCGGGAGGTCATGCCGCGGGTGGAGCGGGCGTTCCGCGTGGCGACCGGGCCGGAGAACACGGGCATCGGCGGCGCGTCGCTGGGCGGGGCGATCTCGCTGTACGCGGCGACGCGGCACCCGGATGTGTTCGGACGGGTGATCGTGGAATCGCTGCCGCTGCTGCCCGACAACGGCGACGCGGCGCGGGCGTACCTCGATTCGGTGCAGTCGTGGCCGGAGCGGGTCTTCGTCGGGATGGGCGGGCGCGAGGTGAGCAACAACGAGCGCGACGCCGAGCGGAACGCGATGTACCGCGCGTGGGCCGAGGAGATCGACGCACGCCTGGCCGCGGCGGGGCTGAGCGATGACGATCGTCGCCTGCGGATCGACACCGAGGCGAACCACAACGAACCCGCTTGGGCGGCGCGGTTCCCCGAGGCGGTTGGGTTCCTGTTCCCGGCGGAGTGAGGCGGATCTCACTGGAATCTCGGGCGTGGCCGAACTGACAAGCCGCGACTGCAAGGGAGCGGCCGCGGTTGCGTCAGCAGGAGAGTGTGCCGATTCATTGGTCGTTGCCGATCGTCCGGCATCAGGGCGTCGGTTGGCGGTCTCGGCCGTTCCCTTGCAGTCGCGGCTCGTCAAGGCGTGATCCGTATCACCGGTCGATGGCGACCGCCCGGCCGGTGGCGGCGCTGTCACGCTCGGCCTCGATCAGCCGGGTGACGGCCAACGCATCGGCGACCGTCGGCAGGCCGGCCTGTCCGGTGCCCGCCGCGATCGCCGCCACGACGGCGCGGGCCTGCATGTCGTACCCGGTCAGGGTGGGCAGGCTAACCGGCGTGGCCGCGCCGTCGGCGTGGATGGTCATGGCGGGGTCGCGCGAGGAATCGAAGGCGACCACCGCCCGCTCGAACTCGACGGTGTACGCCATGCGGAAGGGGAAGGAGCGGTCGTTCAGCCAGCCGCCCTCGGTCGTGACGGCGGGGCCGCCCGGGTAGCGCATCTGGGTGGCGATGTGATGCGCGTCCCCGATCGAGCTGACCGAGGCCGGTGTGCCGAACAGGCTCAGGGCGAAGTCGGCGTCGTGGACATGCAGGTCGAAGATCGCACCGCCGCTGCGGGTGGAGTCCGCGTAGAAATCACCGGCCCAGGCGGGCGGCGCGCCCAGCCGCTCGAACCGGGCGTGGACCACGCGCCCGTAGCGGGTGTCGGCGATCATCCCATAAAGATCGGCCCAGCCCGGCCAGTGGCGGATGCACATGGCCGGGACGCACAGCCGATCGGACGCGGCCGCACGCGCGGCCAGCCGCCGGATCTCCGGGACCGTGACTCCCACGGGCTTCTCGACCAGCACATGCTTGCCCGCGTCCAGGGCTTGGATGGCCAGGTCCACATGGGTGTCGGTGTGCGTGCAGATGCTGACGAGGTGGATGGACGCATCGGCCAGCAGTTCGGCGGGATCAGCGTAGCCGCGGACTTCGGAGGGGTTGAAGAGTCGGTCGCCGGCCTTGGTCGCGCTGATGTTGCCTGTCCCGGTCGGCACGCCCGAGCGGCGGTCCGCGTCGCGGTCGCACACGGCCCACAGCAGGCACGGCGAGCGGTCCGCGGCGGCCGCCAGGTACGCACGCGCGTGGGTCTGGCCCATGAAACCCATGCCGATGACGCCGATGCCGATGGGGGTGGTCATGGCCGCCCGATCCATTCGGCGTTGTTGCGGACCAGGACGGCGGCGGCGCGGACATCATCGACCCGGCGGTCGCCGGCTTCCCGCTCGATGACGAGGTCGCGGTCGCTCAGGCGCTCGCGGACGATGCCGAAGAAGGCTGTCCAGTCCACCTCGCCCGTCCCTGCAGGGACTTCCTCGCCCCAGGTTCCGGGGGTGGCGGTGTAGACGGCGTCTTTGACATGGATCTGCTCGACGCGCGGCGACAGTTTCAACAACGCATCGACCGGGTCGCCCATGTTGTACAGGATCATGTTCGCCGGGTCGAAGTTGATCCCGGCGGTGGGGCGGTCGAGGGCGTCCATCGCGACGAGCAGCGTCGCGGCGTCTTCCTGGCCGGTCTCGAAGGCGACGCGGACGCCGCGGGCGTGGAAGACATCGATAAGATCGCGGAGCCGGTGGATCAGCGTGGTCCATTCGGGGTCGTTTCGGTCGTGGGGGATGAAGCCCGCGTGGAATGTCACGAGGTCGATCCCGATCCGGGCGGCCAGCTCGGCATTGTGCCGGGCCGCGGCCAGGTTCTCCGGCCAGGTGCGGTCCGGGCGCACGCCGCCGGTCTGGCGGATGGTTTCGAGGGTGGAATAGTCCTCGCCGGCGGTGGCCATCATGCCGGAGATGATCTCGATGCCCGCGCGGTCGAGCAGGGACACGGTCTCGGTCTCGCCCCACGCGCCCGTGCGGACCGGGTCCAGCGCGAGCTGCACCGCGGACACGCCGCAGTCCCTGATCTTCGCCACGAGGTCGCCCGGGGATGTCGGACGGAGCGACCACGAGCACACGCCCAGCGCGGCGCTCAAAGCCCGGCTCCCGTCCGCGCGAGGGGCATGATCTCCGCGGCGGAGGCCGCGTCGTCGAGCGAGCCGTCCGCCGCGCTGGGCTTCCAGGTGACGAAGCCCTCGATGGCCTGGTACTCGGGCAGGCCGAGCGCGTCGTAGAGTTCGGCGGTGGCGCGGTTGCGGTCCTCGGCCCGCTCCCAGAACTCGCGCGGGTCGTTGGGGCCGGGGAACAGGGCGCGGTCCTTCTGGCTCTGGTGCTTGAAGATCGCCATGCGCTTGCGTTCGACCTCCTCGGGCGAGAGCGGGACGGCCATCTCGATGTCCTCGGCCCCCCATTCCTGCCATGCGCCGCGGTAGAGCCACACGGTGCAGTCCTTCATCCACGCCTCGTCCCGCAGGCGGTGCAGCGAGGTGGTGACGGCCGCCAGGCACACGCGGTGCGTGCCGTGCGGGTCCGACAGGTCGCCGGCCGCGTAGACCAGGTGGGGCCTGACGGCGCGGAGCAGGTCCGTCACGATGCGGATGTCGTCCTCGCCGAGCGGCTTCTTCTTGACCTTGCCGGTCTCGTAGAAGGGCATGTCGAGGAAGTGGATGTTCTCGGCCTTCACCCCGGAATACTTCGCGCCCGCGCGGGCCTCGGCCCGGCGGATCAGGCCCTTGATGGTCTGGATCTCGTCCGAATCGACCTCGCCCGGCTCCTTGTCGCGGATGAAATCCTGCACGCGCCCGGTCATGGCGGAGATCTGATCCGTCGCGATGCCCAGCGCCTTCGAGAGTTCCTGCGTGAAATCGGCGAACTTGGCGGCCTCGTCGTCGAACACGGCGATGTTGCCGGAGGTCTGGTACGCGACATGGACCTCGTGCCCCTGGTCGCAGAGCCGGATGAAGGTGCCGCCCATCGAGATCACATCGTCGTCCGGGTGCGGGCTGAACACGATCACCCGCTTGGGGAAGGCGTCGTCCGGCTTCGAGTCGTCCACGCCCTTGCCCGGGACGAACGCGGGGCGCCCCGGTTTGCCTCCGGGCCAGCCGGTGATGGTCTTCTGGAGATTCTTGAACACCTCGATGTTGACCCTGTACGCCCCGCCGCGCGTGGCCACCAGTTCTTGAAGCCCGTGCTCGTTGTAGTCCTCGTTGGTGAGCTTGAGGATCGGCTTGCCGAGGCTGCGGGCCAGCCAGATCACCGCCCGCTTCACGAGCCGGGCGTCGTTCCACGAGTGCCCGAACCGCTTGACGGGGCCGAGCAGCCACGGGGTCTTGAAGCGGGTCAGCTCCGCCGCCGCCGCCTCGTCGAGCACGAAGCGGGCGTTGGCGTGCTCCTGCAGGAACGACGCGGCCACGGTGTTGGTGACCTCGCCCTCGACCGCGCGGCGCACGATGGGCGCTTTGTGCTCGCCGAAGGCCATCAGCACCACCCGCTTGGCGTCCAGGATCGAGCCGACCCCCATCGTGATCGCCTGGTGCGGCACATTCCATTCGCCGAAGAAATCGCTGGCCGCGTCCATCCGCGTCACCTTGTCCAGCGTGATCAGGCGCGTGCGGCTGTCCTTGGGTGAGCCAGGCTCGTTGAAGCCCACATGCCCCGTCCGGCCGATGCCCAGAAGCTGCAAGTCCAGCCCGCCCGCCGCGGCGACGGCCTTCTCGTACCGCTCGCAGTACGCCCCGATGTCGTCGCGCGGGACCGTGCCGTCCGGGACATGCGCGCTGGCCGGGTCCATATCCACATGGTCGAACAGGTGCTCGCGCATGAACCGGCGGTAGCTCTGCAACTCCTCCGGACCCATCGGCCAGTACTGGTCCAGGTTGAAGCTGACCACACCGCGGAAGGAAAGCCCCTCCTCGCGGTGCAGGCGCACCAGCTCGTCGTACACGCCCTGGGGGGTCGATCCAGTGGCCAGGCCCAGCACCGTCTTCTCGCCCCGGGCGGACTTGGCGCGGATCAGGTCCGCGATCTCCCGGGCCACGGCCCGCGAGGCCGAGTTGGACGATGCGTATACGGTGACGGGGACACGCTCCGGGGCGTGCCCGCTCGCCTGCGTGGTGTGGTCGGGTCCGGTCACGGGTCTCCTCTGGATCGGGGAAGGATGGCGCCGATCGTCGAAATCATACAACCCGACCGGCCCGGGCGGTGTGTGTGCCGCCGCCGTTCCAACCCGCGCCCGTGGGCGTTCTTCGGGCAAGAATCCGCCGTGACCACGCTCGGCATCGATATCGGCGGCACCGCGGTCAAGGCGGCCCTGCTCCACCCGGACGGATCTTCCCACACCCATGTCAGCACGGGCTACGCACGCCCGGATCGGGACCGCCTGCGTTCCGCGATCGCGGAGGCGGTGGGGGGGATCGGGCGGGTTGATACCTCCGCCGTTCGGGCGGTCGGCCTGTGCGTGCCGGGGCGGCGGGCCGCGTCGGGCGATCGCATCGAGCTGGCGGTCAATGTCCCCGGCTTGGAGGGGTACCCGTTCGATCGGATCGTGGCCGAGGCCCTTGGGCGCTCGCTGCCCGTCCGGGTGTGCAGCGATGCCGAGGCGGCGACGATCGACGCGGCCCGCGACCACCCGGCGGCGCATCGGGTGCTCGGGATCGCCATCGGCACGGGCGTCGGCGCGAGTCTGGTGGAAAACGGGCGCCCGCTCCGCATCGGCGCGGGCACCATCGGCCATCTCGGGCAGGTGGATATCGGCTTGCTCCCCGGGGTGGCCGCTCCCGGGGAGGGGCCGATCGGCCCGGACGGCGGGCGCAACTCGCTGGAGGCGTATCTGGGGGCGGCCGCCCTGCGGAGCCGCCTGGGAGACGACTTTGCATCCCGGCTCGCGGCCCTGCCCGCGGCGGAGCCGGCCCTGCTCGCGCTGGTCCGGGCGGTCCGCATCGGGCTGGCCATCTACACCCCCGATCTGGTCCTGGTCCTCGGCGGCCTGGGCCTCGCGTTGAAGCCGCACCACCAGGCGCTCGATCGGGCCATCCGGGCGGACCTGAGCCGGATCGCCCCGGCGGGCTGGCGGCTGGAGTTCGGGCGTTCCCGCTTCCATGCCGCGCTCGGGGCCTGCCGGATGGCCGCGGGTTGCTCGGACACGAACGGGGATTCGGAAACATGACGAGCCTGGAGCGTCAGGGCGTTCACCGTGGGGCCGACTTCCAGTCGGCCTTGTCTTTATCCCGGTGGCACAGGCGTCCCGCCTGTGCTGCTTTGAGGTGTCCGCACAGGCGGGACGCCTGTGCCGCCGGCGGAGCGCGTCAGCAGCCAGACGGCGGTGCCCGCCAGCCAGGCGATCAGGCTCGCGACGGTCAGCTTCCAGACGAAGGCCATGTCGAGCAGCACGAGCAGGAACGGGCGGGAAGCCGTCGGGTCCAGGGCGCGCTCCGCGTGGAACGCATCGCGCATGGCTCCCAGGTCAACAATTTTGACCCAGACGATGTCCTGCATCCCGAGCACCAGGACGAACCCGGTCGCCAGCATGGTGACGACACCGGGGGTGTTGCCGCCGCGCGTCAGCAGCGCGGTGAGGAACACCGGGATCAGGCCCGCGTAGGCGAAGGTCATCACCGAGAGGGCGAAGGTGACAAGCCTGCTGTCCGCTTTCAGCTGTCCGTGCTCGGTCTGCCAGAACACGCAGACCATCGCGAACGCCCCCATGATGACCCCCCAGGCCACGACGGCGATCCGGCCGACCATGAGGTAGTGTCGCTCGTCCTTGCCGGGATTCGCGCGCAGGTAGAAGTCGTTGACGAATGTGGAGGCCATGGCGTTGTTGCTGCTGTTGATGCTGGAGAGGCCGGCCGCGAAGAGGCCCGCCATCATCAGCCCGCTCATGCCGGCGGGCATGTGGTCGATGATGAAGTCCAGGAACACGCGCCGCGAATCCTCGGGCGCGGCCGGCGCGGCCAGCCCGCGGGCGGCCCAGGCCTCCGGCTGGCGGTAGAACAGCCAGAGCAGCAGGCCCACGATCAGGAACATGGCCACCGACGGCACGCCGAGCAGGATGCCGCCGATGACCGACCGGGCCGCGGACTTCTCGTCCTTGCAGGTCAGCATCCGCTGCGTCAGGTCCTGGTCCATGCCGTAGGAGGCGACGCCCATCAGCGTGAAGCCGACCAGGATGGCGGGCAGGGCGAAGGGCTTGGTCCACCAGGCGTCGGGGGTTGAGAGGGGTTGGAGCAGCGCGAGCTTGCTGGTTTCGCCCGCCCCCGGTTCGGCCAGCAGCGACCAGGCCTCCCCCGCGGACATGGGCAGCTGCCAGGCGATCAGGCCGATCGCGATGGCGCACGACCCGAGCATCACCGCCATCTGGATCACATCCGTCCAGATGACGCTGGCGATGCCGCCGACCAGCGTGTAGAGGATGCCGATGACCGTCAGCACGCCGATGGCGATGCACAGGTTGCCCGGCTCAAGGCCGGCCCGGCCGAACAGGATCACCGAGGCGGGGATGGCCCCGATGAAGATCCGCACCCCGCTGGCCATGACCCGTCCGAGCATGTACGCGCCGCTGGTGGCCTGCATGGCCGCCTTGCCGTACCGCTGGTCGAGCAGCTCGTAGATGGTCCGCACGCGCCGGCGGTAGAAGGCCGGGATGAACAGGAAGGCGATCACGAACGCCGCGATCACCATCCCGATGTTCGTGCTCAGGTACGACATGTCGGAGGTGTAGCCCAGCTCGGGCACCCCGATGAAGGTCGCCGCGGACAGGCTGGTGGCCACGATCGACACGCCCACGGCCCAGGCGGGCATCCTCCGCCCGCCCAGGAAGTAGTCGTCGGTGTTCCGTTGCTCGCGTCGGGCGTACCAGACGCCGGTGATCGCCAGCAGGACGAAGTATCCCCCCAGGACCGCCCAGTCCAGAGCATTCAGGTCTGACGAGAACCGCGTGAGCATGGCGGGCACGATACCCTCTCCCGGACCGCTCTGCACGGAGGGCCGCGATGCGTCCGATTGGCATGATCCTGCTGCTGGCCCTGATCCTCACGGGGTGCCGCGCGCCGGCTCCCCTGCCGGGCGACCGGCTCGAACGCCGGGGCGACGAGATCGTCGTCGCGGGTCAGTACTTCCACACGGGCGCCCCGGTTGTCCTCTGGACCGACCCCGGCGGCTACGACGCCTACCGCGTCGAGCGGCGCTTCGCCCGGGCCGAGGAGTCTTCCTGGGACGCCGTCAAGGGCGCGCTCGGCACGCCCAACCGCTCCGGCCAACGCCGCACCGAAAACCCGGACCTGAACGAGCGCGTGCGGGGCGGTGGCTGGTCGCTCGAAGAGCTGCGGGGCGTCGTCGATCAGGTCGTGCTCCATTACGATGTCTCCGGCACCAGCCGGGGCTGTTTCCGGGTGCTGCACGACATGCGCGGCCTGTCCGTCCATTTCCTGCTCGACATCGACGGCACCATCTACCAGACGCTGGATGTCAAGGAGCGTGCCTGGCACGCCACCATCGCCAACGACCGCTCCGTGGGCGTTGAGATCGCCCACATCGGGGCGTATCCCTCGCTTGATGCCCGCCCGCTTGCCGAGTGGTACGGGCCGGACGCCAAAGGGCGAACCCGGATCACCATCCCCCCTCGCCTCGGGGACGGCGGCGTCCGGACCCCGGGCTTCATCGGCTACCCGGCCCGCCCGGAACCTCTGTCCGGCGCCGTCAACGGTTCCGATCTCGTGATGTGGGACTTCACGCCCGAGCAGTACGACTCCCTCATCAGGCTGACCGCGGCCCTGCACCGCGCGTTGCCCGGCATCGAGTTGCGGTACCCGCAGGGCCAGGATGGTCGGGTGCTCGACCGCGTGCTGGAACCGGAAGAGTTTCGCTCGTTTCGCGGGGTGCTCGGCCACTCGCATGTCCAGCGCAACAAGATCGATCCCGGCCCGGCGATGGACTGGGACAGGGTCGTGGACGGAGCGCGGGAGCTTGTTCACCGGGCCGAACGCCGGGGGCGTTGAGGCGTTTTAGCCGCGCACGAAGGAAGCGGGTTCTTTGCTTGCCGATCTGCTGGCTTTGTGGGTGGCTTCAACGAGTGACGGAAGAGTCCGCTGATGCGGTTCCCACTTGAGAATCGGGCGTGGCCCGATCGACAAGCCGCGACTGCAAGGGAGCGGCCGAGAGACGCACATGCCCTTCGCGGCCGGCAAACCACGGCGATCCGGAAGCCCGCTCCCTTGCAGTCGCGGCTGGTATTGGCTCGGCGACCAACGGATCACGCCCGGAAATCAAGCGGAATCCGTATGATACGGATTGTCTTTGAATCTCGGGCGTGATTCGTATAGAGCGACTCGCGCTCCGGAAGGGTGGATGGCATCCTCGAACTTCCATGACCCCTCCGGGGTCATGTCTTTGAGAGTTCCGACTCTTTCCACGGGTTGCGCTGCGCTTCACCCGTGGCTACAAACGCGCGCCCCTCCGGGGCGATTTGAGAGCATGACATGCGGATCACCCCGGGTCGCACGCGCGAAACGCAAGCGCGACCCGTATTCCTTCGTGCGCGGCTGCAAATCGTGCGATACTCCCCACGCCGTCGCTTTGCCCCTTGCGCGGCGAGCACGGGCGGGACGCCTGTGCCGCCAACCGCTCCCCCGGCTCACCCCAGGTCCACATCCGGGTCGAGGTAGGTGTACCCGTTCAGGCCGCGGTCGTAGAAGTTGATGAGGATGCGGCTCTCCTGGACGGACATGCTGCCCGTCCGCACGGCCTTCTCGCACTCCTTCTCGAGGTGGCGGCTGAGCGCGTCCGGCTCGTACTGGACATAGCTGAGCACCTCGCGGATCGAGTCGCCCTTGACCACCTCGCCGATGACCCACTGGCCGTCCTCGACATCGATGTGGACCGCGTGCGCGTCGCCGAACAGGTTGTGCAGGTCGCCCAGCGTTTCCTGGTACGCGCCCACCAGGAACACGCCGAGGTAGTACGGGTCGTTGCGGAGGTCGTGGACGGCCAGTGTTTTCTCGGGCGCGCCCTGCGCGCCGATGAAGCCGTCGATCTTGCCGTCCGAGTCGCAGGTGATGTCCGCCAGCACCGCCCGCTCCGTCGGCTCCTCGCTCAGCCGGTGGATCGGCATGATGGGGAAGAGCTGGTCGATCGCCCAAGTGTCCGGCAGCGACTGGAACAGCGAGAAGTTGCAGAAGTAGTTCTCGCACATCAGGTCGTCGATGCCCGCGAGGGACTCCGGGATCTCGTCCCGCTTGTGGACCGCTTCCTGGATCAGCGAGCAGGTGGTCCAGTACAGCCGCTCCGAGAGAGCGCGTTCCTGGAGGCTCAGGTACCCGAGGCTGAACAGCGTCAGGGCCTCCTCGCGGGCGCGCTCCGCGTCGTGGAAGCACTCGACCAGACGCCCGTTGGCCTTGGCGGCCACGCTGATCGCGGCCCGGAGGTCGCGGATCGGCTGCGGCTCGTCGTCGTGGCCCGGGGCGTCGACAAGATTGCGGTCCACCAGTTCGGACGGGCCGGTCGATCCGAGCACATCGAACACCAGGACCGAGCTGTGCGCCACCATCGCCCGGCCGCACTCGGTGACGATGGTGGGGTGCTCGACCTCGGCGGCGTCGCACACCGAGCCGATGCGGTACACGACATCGGAGGCGTACTCGTCCAGCGAGTAGTTCATCGAGGACGGCCGGTTGGTCTGGCTGCCCTGGTAGTCCACGGCGAGGCCGCCGCCGATGTCGATCATGGTCAGGCCCGCGCCCTCCCGCTTGAGCTGCACGAAGACATGGGCCAGCTCGGTGATGCACCGCTTGACCTGCGAGATGTCCTGGAGCTGGCTGCCCGAGTGGCAGTGGAGGAGCTTCAGCCCGTCGAGCAGGTCGTGCCGACGCAGCGTGGACACCGCTTCGAGCAGCTCGGCGACGGTCAGGCCGAACTTGCTCTTCACGCCCACCGAATCCGCCCAGCGGCCCGAACCGCCGGACGCGAGCTTGACGCGGACGCCGATGGTCGGGCGGACATTGTGCTTCTCGGCGAAGTGGATGATCAGGCGCAGTTCCTTCACATTCTCCACCACCGGGATGATCCGGCGTCCCAGCTTGGTCGCCAGGATCACGGCCTCGATGTAGCGTGCGTCCTTGAAGCCGTTGCAGACGATCGGCTGGTTGGGGGTGCCCACCGTCATGCCCAGCACCGCCAGCAGCTCGGGCTTGGAGCCGACCTCCAGCCCGAAGCCCAGCCGGTGTCCGTAGTCGCGCACCTCGTCCACCACCTGGCGCTGCTGGTTCACCTTGACCGGGTACACCGCCAGGTAATCGCCCTTGTAGTTGTTCTCCTTGATCGAGGTCTCGAACGCCTGACGCAGCGAGCGCAGGCGGTGGTCCAGGATGCCGGAGAACCGCAGCAGCACCGGCGTGTCGATCCCGCGGGCGGACAGCCCCCGGATCACCTCGTGCAGGTCGATCCGCGGCCCGCTCGGCCCCGTGGGGGTCGCCTCGACCTGCCCCAGGTCGTTCACGCGGAAGTACCCGCCGCCCCACTGGGCGATCCGGTACAGCTCGGCCGAGTCCTGGGGACTCCAGACGGCGCCCGGGTTGACGGCGGACTGGCGGCTCGGGGGCGTGGCGGTGGTCATGCCATCAGTTTAGAAGCTTCCCGCTCGACGGCGAGGCCCGGCCTACCGTCTCGGCTCTGTTTTTCGCATCCAGCCCCCAGCAAGCCCCGGCGGGATCCCCCGCTCCGCCGGTGCGTCGGAGACCCCATCAATGACGATCCGAGCCTTCATGGAGGAGCACTACCGGCACTTCAACGCCGCCGCCGCCCTGGACGCCGCCAAGGGCTACGAGGCCCATCTCGCCAAGGGCGGCAAGATGATGGTGACGCTCGCCGGCGCGATGAGCACGGCCGAACTGGGGCGTTCGCTGGCCGAGATGATCCGCCGGGGCAAGGTCCACGCCGTCACCTGCACCGGGGCCAATCTGGAGGAGGATGTCTTCAACCTGGTCGCCCACGACCACTATGTCCGCATCCCCGACTGGCGGAACCTCAACGACGCCGACGAGCAGGCCCTGCTCGAACGCCACCTCAACCGGGTGACCGACACCTGCATCCCCGAGGAAGAGGCCATCCGACGGATCGAGCATGTCCTGCTCAAGCGCTGGCAGGAGGCCGACCGCACCGGCACGCCCAAGTTTCCCCACGAGTTCTTCATGGACGCCCTGCTCTCCGGCGAGCTGGAGCAGTCGTACCAGGCGGACCCGAAGAACTCGTGGCTGCTGGCCGCCGCCCGGGCCGGGATCCCGGTGTATGTCCCCGGCTGGGAGGATTCGACCCTGGGCAACATCGCCGCCGCCCGGGCCATCGACGGCACGCTGTCCAGCACCCGGTGCATCAAGTCCGGCCTGGACTACATGGTCCACCTGGCGGATTTCTACACCCAGACCGTGGCCGACGGCACCTCCATCGGCTTCTTCCAGATCGCGGGCGGCATCGCGGGCGACTTCCCGATCTGCGTGGTCCCCATGATGCGCCAGGACCTGGAGCGGGATATCCCCCTGTGGGGCTACTTCTGCCAGATTTCCGACTCGACCACCAGCTACGGGTCGTACTCCGGGGCCATCCCCGCCGAGAAGATCACCTGGGAGAAGATCGCCCCGGACACCCCCCGGTTCATGGTCGAATCCGACGCCACCATCGTGGCCCCGCTCATCTTCGGGTACCTGCTCGGCTGGTGAGCCGGCGCGCCCTCCGGTCGCTTTCCGAACGCCCGGATCCGGGCTACCATGCGGACCCATTCACCCGGAGAGGTGGCTGAGTGGTTGAAGGCGCACGGCTGGAATCCGTGTTTACGGGGTAACTCGTAACGGGGGTTCGAATCCCCCCCTCTCCGCTTGTTCCCGAGAAACGCCCCTCACGCCCGTGGGGGGCGTTTTCGTGGTTTCCATCGGATGCCCTCCCGCGATGACACCGCCCGGAACACCCCCACACAAGCCGAGGGGCGGTTGGCGTGCGCCATCGGCTAGACTGGCAGCGTCATGGAAGACCATCGTTTCATCGTGCATCGGGTGATTGTCGGGTTCCTGGCCGTGGTCCTTGGGCTGGGGCTGGTGGTGGGGGTGGGGTGTTCGTCGTCGAAGCGGTTCACGCCGTCGGGGAATCCGCTGCTCGATGTCCGGAACCCTGAACTGCTGGAACGGGACCGGATCGCGGCGGCCGAGAAGGCCTGGGCCGAGGTCGAGGCCGGTGTCCGCGTGCGCGACCGGACCCGCGAGGCGTTCAAGAGTCTGGCGTGGTCCGGCTCCACTGGGGAGAAGGTCCGCCTGACCCTGATCCGGCTGCTGCTCAGCGACCGCACCGACGAGGGTACGGCGGATTCGCTGAACATGGCCCGGCTGATGCTCCCGACCGAGCGATCGCCCGCCGTTGTCCGGCTGCTCGCCGAAACAGGCGTCGAGCGGGGTTGGGCGGAACTGACCCCCGCCTTGGTGCGCAGCTTCGCCCGCAGCAGCCCCAATGTGCCGGACTCGGCCCGCCCGGAGCGGGCGGCGATCGAGCGGCTCAACCCGGGCGTTGGTGTGGAGGAGGCGGTCTACGGCGTGTTTCTGCGTCCGAGCCGCTGGGTTTCGGGCGAGCAGCAGGGGGCGGTGCTGCGTGCCGAGGACCGCACGCGGGACGATGCGTGGGCATTGCTGTCGCGTCTGGACACGAGCGGACGGGTGCGGGCGCGGCTGATCGGCGAGCCGGTTCCGGCGGACGCGGAACCCGGCTCGGCGGCGGATGTCGAGATGCTCCGGGCCGCGCTGCGGGACCTGGGCGCGATCCCACGAACCGGGTCCGAGCTGGCGTGGCTGCGCCGGCTGTTCCGGAACGAGGATGGGGATCTGCGAAACCGCAACGCGGCGTGGTGGGCCGAGGCCGCGGGCGCGGTGGGCCGGCTGTCGGCCGAGCAGCGGCGCGGGCTTGAGCTGCGTCACGCCGAATCGGTCCGCTGGGCGGCGGCGCACCGGCCCGGATGGCTGACGCAGGACCGGACCGGTCTGATCGGGGAGCTGGACGCACGCCTCGACGGTCGGCCTCGGCAGACCCGCGACGCCGCGCGCGGGCAGCGTCGCCGATCCGAGCGGCTCGCCGATCGGGCCGACCAGATGTCGTGGGGGGACCTGTTGACCGCGCTGGTTGTGGATGACGCCCTCCGCCAGGACGGCGTGCGCGCGGGGCTGATCGAGCAGGCGGCCCTGGATCGCCAGGACCAGAGCACGGAGTACGGGGGGATTCTGGAGGCGGCGGACGGGGATCGGTTCCGTGTCGTGCTGTTCCGGCCGCGGGCGCGGGACCGGACGGGGGACGACAAGTTCGTGGCCAGCGGCGACATGATCCGGTTCAGCGACCGGGCGATCGCGCACTACCACTTGCAGGTGCAGAAGCCGCGGATGGGGCGTCTGGCGGGTCCGAGCGACGGGGATCTCCTCTACGCCGCGGATTCCGGGCGCAACTGCCTGGTGTTCACGAGCGTGGCCAGCGACCTGCTCAACGCGGACATCTACATGCCGAACGGGGTGATCCTCGACCTGGGCATGATCCCCGCGCGGTGAACCCGGTTCGCAAAGGCGAGGGCTAAACTCTCCCGTGGCGATTTCCGGGCTGGAACAGAAGATCATGCGGGCCGTGGCAGCGCGGGAGTCCGCGTTGCTCGAAGACCTGCGGCTGCATGTGGAGATCCCCACCGGCGGCTCCAACGAGGACGGGATCGAGCTGACGCGCCGGCTCCTGACCGGGCGCCTTGAGGTGCTCGGGGCTTCTCACCGGCAGGTGCCGGGGAACCCGAAGCCGGCCTGGCTGGGGGGCGGGACGGGCGATGAAAATAGGGGTTATATCCCGGCAACATCCGTGTGTGCCCGGCTCGGAGGGGTCGGGGGGGTGACCGACGGGCGCGTGCTGATCGCCGGGCACATGGACACGGTGCATGACCCCAAGGGGCCGTTCCGGGAGTTGAGCATCGCGCCGGGGGGGACGACGGCGACCGGCCCGGGGTGCGTGGACATGAAGGGCGGGCTGGTCATCGCGGTGGCGGCGCTGGAAGTGCTTGAGGAGGTGGGGGTTCCGGCCTCGTGGACCTTCCTGCTGAACGGGGACGAGGAGACGGGGACCTACCACTCCGAGGCGGCGATCCGGGAGCAGGCCGCCGGGCACGATTTCGGGCTGGCGTTGGAGCCGGCGTTGCCGGGCGGGGCGTTGGCGATCGAGCGGGTGGGGTCCGGGCAGTTCATGATCGAGACCTGGGGCCGGGCGGCCCACGCCGGGCGGGAGTTCTCCAAGGGGGTTTCGGCGGTGAACAAGCTGGCCGAGTGCATCCTGGCGGTCGCCCGGATGCCCCGGCCGGAGGCGGGGATCGTGGCGAATATCGGGCCTCTGCGGGGTGGGGTGGCGACGAACGCGGTGCCGGATTCGGCCGCGGCGTGGGGGAATGTGCGGTTCCCCGATCCCGTGTCGGCCGATGAACTGGGGGCCATGCTCGACAGCCTGCAAACCGAGTCGGACGCGATGCCCGGGGTGATAGTGCGTCGCAGCTTCAACCGCCCGGCCAAGCCGCTGACGGCGGGCACGAGAGCACTGGCGTTGCGGGCGCGGGCGGTGGCGGAGGACCTGGGGATGGCCCTCCCGTTCGAGAAGACGGGCGGGGTGTGCGACGGGAACATCATGCAGGACGCCGGCCTGCCAACAATCGACACGCTGGGCGTGCGCGGCGGCGGGCTGCACACCCCGGACGAGTGGATCGACCTGACCAGCCTCGTCGAACGCTGCCGGATGCTCGCGATCCTCATCGCGAGGCTCTCGGCGGGCGGTTCCGCGGCCTTGGATGAGCCAGTGACGAGGAGTTGATACCCATATGAGCAGCCAGACCATGACCGCGACCGTCGGCGAGCAGATCCGCCAGGACCCCGTGATTTCCTCGGCCATCGAGACCATCGTGGAGCGGGTGCGCGTGCATTCGGAGCAGATCACGGACATCCGCCCGGGGCACCCGGACCTGAAGGTGTCGTACGACGAGATGCTCGACCGCTCGGCCAAGGTCAAGGGCAAGCCGCTGCTGTACCCCACGCTCGCCAGCGGGGTGGGAAACGGCGCGCTGGTCGAGATGGCCGACGGTTCCGTCAAGTGGGACATGATCACGGGGATCGGGGTCCACTTCCTGGGCCACTCGCACCCGGCGGTGATCCGGGCGCAGGCCAGCGCCGCTTTGGATGACACGACCAAGCACGGGAACCTCCAGAGCGGGTTCGCGGCCTACGAGTTCGGGGAGAAGCTGGTGAAGCTGGCGTCGCGCAACTCGCGCCTCCGCCACGCGTTCATGACCACCTCCGGCGCGATGGCCAACGAGAGTGCGTTGAAGGTGTGCTACCAGAAGCACTTCCCGGCGAGCCGCGTGCTGGCGTTCGAGCACTGCTTCATGGGCCGTTCGGTCACGATGGCCCAGATCGGCGATTCGCACGCCGGGCGCGAGGGCATCCCGCTGACCACCCAGGTCGATTACATGCCGTTCTGGAACGACGCGGCGGTGGAGCAGGCGGGCGGGGCGACGAAGTTCATCGACCGCTGCGTGCGCCGGTTCCAGCAGCTCATCGACCGCTACCCGAAGAACCACGCCTGCTTCATCTTCGAGCTGGTGCAGGGCGAGGGCGGGTTCAACACGGCCAACCGCGACTTCTTCCGCGTGCTGATGGAGATGTGCAAGGCCAACAACATCGCGGTGTGGGACGACGAGATCCAGAGCTTCGGGCGCACGGAGCGGATGTTCGCCTACGAGATGTACGACCTGGGCGAGTTCGTGGATGTGTTCTGCGTGGGCAAGATGACGCAGGCGTGCGCCACGATGTTCACCGAGGAGTACAACCCCAAGGCCGGGCTGCTCAGCGGCACCTTCACCGGAACCGGCGTGGACTTCGCGGTCGGGTCGGCCCTGCTCGACCTGCTCGCCGGCGGGGATTACTACGGACCGTCCGGCCTGTTCGCCCGGCACCACGCGGCCTTCCGCGAGCAGGTCGGCGCGCTCAAGGCCCGGCATCCGGACTGGTTCCCCGAGGCGCCCTTCATCACGGAGCAGGTGGGCGGCGTCGGCGGGATGATGCGCTTCACGCCGTTCGGCGGAGAGAAGGCCAGGATCATGAAGCTGTGCCGCGTTGCGTATGAGGAAGGCGTGATGCTGTTCTACTGCGGGCACGGGCCGTACCACCTGCGGATGCTGCCCCCGCTGCCCGCGATGCGGATGGAGGACTGGCCGCGCGTGTTCCAGGTGATCGAGCGGGCGATGGCCCGCGTCACGAACGAGGGCTGAGCGGGCCGGGGTTCGCCAGCCGGGTCGGGCGCGTCCCCGGGACGATGCGCCGCTTTGACCGAGGGATGTGAACCGTGTTCGTGATCCGCCGAGCCAGGATGGACGATGCGACGACGCTGCTGAAGCTGGCCAAGATGGTCCACTTCATCAACCTGCCCGCCGACCAGGAGATCATCACCGAGAAGATCATCAACTCGCGGGCCAGCTTCGAGCGGGCCGCGGGGGTGAACCGCAAGCAGCTCACGCCCAAGCGGCACTCCGGCTCAGGCGGCATCAGCGAGAAGACCGCGCTGGCCGATCTGTTCATGTTCGTGCTGGACGACACCCGCAACCCGGGGTGTCTGGGCACCAGCCAGATCGTCAGCCAGATGGGCGGGCCGGGCAACCCGAATGTGTGCTTCAAGCTGGAGACGCGCGACAAGTACTCGGAGACCCTCAAGTTCGGCACCAAGACGATCGTGGCCCGCATCCACCTGGACGAGAGCGGGCCGACCGAGATCGGCGGGCTGATCCTCCAGCCGTCTTTCCGGGGCCACCCGGACAAGCTCGGCCGGTTCATCAGCAGCGTGCGGTTCCACTTCATCGGGCTGCACCGGCGGGTGTTCCGCCCGACCGTGCTGGCCGAGATGATGGCGCCCATCACCAGCGACGGCGAGAACATGATCTGGAACGCGCTGGGCCGGCGCTTCATCCCGCTGAGCTACACGGAGGCGGACCGCTTCTGCCAGTATTCCCGTGAGTTCATGACCGCCCTGCTGCCGATCGGGGATATCCAGCTCTCCATCCTGCCGCCGGAGGTGCGGATGCAGTTCGGCGAGGTGGGCAAGGAGACCGTGCCCGCGCGGCGCATGCTCGAAAAACTCGGGTTCAGGTACGAGAACTTCGTCGATCCCTTCGACGGTGGGCCGTACCTGTTCGCCAAGACGGACGAGATCTCCATCGTGCGCGACACGCGCAAGCTGGAGCTGGGCGACCCCGTCGCCGCATCGGACGCGGTCGGCCAGGCGATCGTCTCGGTGCTGGACAAGGACGGCGAGTTCTTCGCGGTGCAGACCCCGTACCACATGGACCGCCAGGGCCGGGTGTGCGTGCCCCGTGAGGCGTACGAGGCGTTGGGTGCGACGACGGGGGCCGTGGCGGGGTTCACGCCCCTGGACGGCTCCTTGCCGCCGGAATCTCCAGCGGGGCGGAGGGCGTCGAAGAGCAAAAAGACAAGCAAGAAAAGCCCCGGAAAAGCAGGAAAGAAGGCATGACCACATCTGCAAACGGTTCGTCTCGCCCGCCCAGTCATCTGATCGGCGGCGTGTGGTCGCCCATCAACGGTGCGGACATCGTGTCCAACAATCCGGCGCACCCCGCGCGGGTCGTCTGGTCCGGCGCATCCCGCTCCGGTGATGTTCACGCCGCGGTCCACGCGGCCCGGGCCGCGCTGCCCGCGTGGTCGCGCTGGCCGATGGAGCGGCGTGCCGACGCGCTCCGCCGCTTTGCTGAACTCGCCAGGGCCAGCAAGGACCGGGTCGCCGACCTCATCTGCGAGGAGACGGGCAAGGCCATGTGGGAGTCCCAGGCGGAGGCCGGTCTGATCTCGGGGAAGGTTGACATCACGCTGGAGGAGGGCGTGCGTTCCGGGCGCCACCGCGTCGAGACCTTCGAGTTCCCGATGGGCGGCGCGAAGATCGCGCGGTGCCATTTCCGTCCGCACGGCGTGATGGCGGTGGTGGGGCCGTACAACTTCCCGGCCCACCTGCCCAACGGCCACATCGTGCCCGCCCTGCTCACCGGCAACACCGTGGTGTTCAAGCCCTCGGACAAGGCCCCGGCGGTCGGGCAGTTGCTGGTGGAACTGCTCGACGAGGCCCTGCGCGCGTCGGACGCCCCCGCCGGGGTGGTGAACCTGGTGCAGGGCAAGGCCGACACGGCGAGCGCGCTGGTCAACCACGACGGGATCGACGGCATCCTGTTCACGGGTTCGTGGCCGGTGGGACGGCGGATCATGGAGGCCAATCTGGACCGCCCGGGGCGCATCGTGGCGTTGGAGATGGGCGGCAACAATCCCGCCGTCGTCATGCCCGACGCGGACCTCTACCAGGGCGTGGTCGAGGTGGTCCGCTGCGCGTTCAACACAACCGGTCAACGCTGCACCAGCACCCGGCGGCTGATTGTCCACGAGGCGGTGGCGGATCGGGTCATCCCGGCGGTTGTCAAGGCCGCGTCAAGTTTGGTCATCGGGGATCCGCGCTCCGACGAGCCGGTGTTCATGGGGCCGATCATCTCGGAGGAGGCCCGCGCCGCGGTCTTCGCGGCCGAACGACGCTTCGCGGAGCGCGGCGGGCGGGTGATCCTCGAGTCCACTGCGGTCCCCGGTCTGGAGGGCTGGTATCTGACGCCTTCCATCGTCATGGTCGATCGTTTCGCCATGGATGCGGACGATGCCGGCTGCGACGAGGAGGTCTTCGGGCCGATGCTCCGGATCACCGTGGTGAAGTCACTGGACGAGGCCATCGAGCAGGCCAACGCGACACGCTACGGCCTGGCGGCCTCGATCTTCACCGCCGACGCGGCCGCCCAGGAGCGGTTTCTGGCCGAGGCGCGCGCGGGCTGCATCAACATCAACTGCGGCACGGCCGGCGCCAGTTCCAAGCTGCCCTTCGGCGGATTGGGCTTCTCCGGCAATCACCGCCCGGCGGGCGCGTTCAGCCTCGACTACTGCGCGTACCCGGTCGCCACGATGATCGAAGGCTCGGACGCCTCGACGCTGGCGCAGGGGATGCGGGTCGAGCGGGCGTGGCTGTCCTGACAAGCCGCGACTGCAAGGGAGCGGCCGGGACCGCCAACCGACGACCTGATGCCGGACGATCGGCAACGACCAAATGATCGGCACGCTTCGCCGTGGACGCAACCGCGGCCGCTCCCTTGCAGTCGCGGCTTGTCGATCGGATTCAGCCGGACTTTCGCAGGTTGAGGATCAGTTCCACCTGCCCCACCGGCTGGTTGAGCGAGCGGGCGATGTCGAGCGCGGGCATGCCGTCATCCGCCAAGGCCCACACGCGCCGGTGGACGGGGTCGGCGGGGTAGTTGGGGGTGGGGGCGGTCTGTCTGAGGCCCGTGCCGCCGGGCTGCGGCATGGCGTGGGACGCATCGGAGAGCGTGAGTTCGTGGGAGCCGTTGCGTTCGGCGCGGTCCTGCTCCACCCGGGCGCGGTCGAGCAGGGCCGGGTCGATGGTGCGCACGGCCCGCCCGTTGCGGTCGGGCACGGGCGCGGCCCGGGAGGCCTGGGCCACCGCGCGATTGAGTTCCTCCAGTTTGCGGTCGGCCTCCTCGATCAGCAGTTCCAGGCGGGCGGCCTTGTTTTCCATCGTGGCGGCCATCCGGCGCGTGAGTTCCTCGGCGTCCGACATGGCCCGCTCGACGGGCCCGGCCGACATGGCCGCCCGCTCGTGGATGGCCGCGATGCGGTCCTCCGGGGAGGGGATGAAGGGCTGGTTGGCCTGCCTGCGCCGCAGGAGCCGCATCATCACGAAGACCGCGGCCAGCACCGCCACGGCCAGCATCAGCCCCGGGAACGCATCGCGTGAAGCCGCGGTGTTCTTCGCGAAGGAGAGCAGCGAGTCCGCCGTCGAGTGGGATTCCTTCGTGACCAGGCGGTCCAGATCCTCCTGCGTCGCCGGGCGCGGGTCGGTGATGATGGTGTCCGAGTCCGCCCGCGGCTGGGTGGCGGTGGTGGTCGGCGTCAGGGATCGGATGGCCGGATCGCCGGGGGGGGGGAGGTGTGGCGGGCGGAATCCTGGGGAACCACGGGCGGCGAAGTGGTCTCGGGCGCGGGTTCCGCCGGTGGGGTGGGGGTGGGGGGGGCGGGCGGCAGCGGGCCGAAGGGGGTGGACATCATCGGGGCGATCCTTGCTCCGGGGCGGAGTCCGAGTCGGTCGGATGAACGCCCGCGCGGGCCGGGCATGGCCTACACAATATCATCAGGGCGTGCCCGGTGCATCGTCCCAACCCGAATCCGGCGGCCGCCGCCCCCCCCATCCCCCTGAACCGGGCGGGCGACCGAACCGGGCACACCCCGTCGCTCGCAAGATCATCACCGCCTGGCGCCGACTCGCCGGCGGGCGGGATGTGGCCGACCGTGACCGCCCGACCCTGGTGGCGTGCTCGGCCGGGGTGGATTCGAGCGCGCTGGGCATCGCGTTGTCGGTCGC
>CAZNZC010000012.1:85742-116973 GCA_964577425.1 uncultured Phycisphaeraceae bacterium | reverse complement strand
GGGCGTGGCCCGATCGACAAGCCGCGACTGCAAGGGAGCGGCCGAGCGACGCACACGCCCTACGCGGCCAGCAAACCACGGCGATCCGGAAGCCCGCTCCTTTGCCGTTGCTGCCGGCATTGGCTCGGCGGCCAACGGATCACGCCCGGAAATCGAGTGGGATCGGTATGATCCGTATCAATCGGAGCGCCAAAGGAACCCGTCGTGGCATCGGCCGCGCCAGTGGGCGGCGAGTTTTCCGACATCCCGGGTGCGGCCGCACTCGGGACAGATTGTCGTGTCGCGCATCGGGTAGCCGCAGCGGAAACAACAGGCCCCCTGTGCTTCTTGAACCAGCGGATGTACCGCACGCAACGCCAGGCGAAGAACAGATTCATCGCCGACACGACCACGATCGGAACGAGGATGCCGGATCGTCCGAGCAGCGGCCGCAAAGGGGAACCGAGCGGATCGCCCAACAGCATCAACGCAAAGAAGGCGGCCGTGCCGACAAGCATGGCCGCATAGTTTCGGAAGAATGCCGCGGGGTGGCCGCGGATGACGGAACCGCCACGCTCGGCGTCAGGATTCTTCATGACGCGGCTCCGCGAACGAGAACACTTCCTCCACGCCGACCCCGAAGGCGCGGGCGATGCGGAAGGCCAGCTCCAGCGACGGGGCGTAGCGCCCCTGCTCGACGGCGACGATGGTCTGACGACTCACGCCGGCCCGATCGGCCAGTTGCTGCTGCGTCATCTCGCCCGCGTGGAACCGCAGTTCGCGGATGCGGTTGGTGACGGGCGTGGCGCCGGACCTGGGCGGACGCCCGGGCTTGCCCGTGGGGGAGGGGGTGGAGGCCATGCGTCAGGCCCGCCGGTGCAGCACGGCGGCGTGGGCCATGCGGGCCAGTTCGGACCCCACGAACACCGCGAAGAGGACATAGCCGGTGAGGATCGGGCTGGCGAACGAGCCGGGGGCGAAGCCTTCGGGGGCCTTGAGGCCCTGGGCGATGGTCAGGCAGACCACCAGGCCCACGCCGACGCTGAGGACCACGCCGCCGAGGCGGTCGGAGCGGTGGGCGATGGCCCGGACCCGCTCGTCGTCCGGCTCGGTGCGGGTGGAAAGGGCGGCGATGATGTGCAGCACCGTCAGGGCGATGACCTGCAACGCGACCCCCGCGATGAGCAGGCCGATGAGCGCGCCGGGGACCGGGTTGAGGAAGGCGATGACCAGAAGGGCCGGGTAGATGACGGCGGTGGTGGCGAGACAGGCGAGGTTCGAGCGTTCCTGGAAGGCGGCTCCGGTTCCGTGGGGGTTCATGGGGTGGCTCCTGGGGGTGAAGATAATGTAGCGTGAATTGGACATGGTGTCAATATCAATTGCCATTGAAAGGGGAAGAAAAACCCGCGGAGGGCGGGTTTGGTGCGTCGTCGCGGGCTGGTTGGCATCGGGCTTTGCCCGATCGGGGGGCTGGAAGCCCCCCGCTCCGCGATGTTGCGATCTCCGCTCCGAGGCGTGGCGATCTCAGGCGTTCTCGACCTTGGCGACCTGCCACTCTTCGAGTTCGACGGGCGCCTGGCGTCCGAAGATGGTGACCAGGACGCGGACGGTGCCCTTCTCGGGGAACAGCTCGTCCACGGTGCCCTCGTAGTTCTCGAAGGGGCCTTCGCGGATGATGACGGACTCGCCCTTGATGAAGGAGAGGCGGACGGTCGGCTCGTCGGCGGGGGCCTGGGAGTCGCGGAGCATCTTCTCGGTCTCGTGCTCGGCCATGGCGGTGGGACGCCCGGCGGTGCCGATGAAGTCGCCCACGCCGGTGGTCTCCTTGATGAGGAAGAAGACATCCTGGGGGATGCGCCCGTCGGGCTCCAGGCGCATCTCGACGAAGACATAGCCGGCGTAGAGCTTCTCTTCCTTGATCTTGGTCTTGCCGCCCTTGATGGTCTTGACCTTCTCGGTGGGCACGAGGATGCGCCCGATCAGGTGGCCCATGTTCTCGATCTGGACCTTGCGGAGCAGGGTGGCCTGGACCGAGTTCTCCTTGTTGGAGGCGACGCGGAGCACGAACCAGTCCATGCCCTCCTGGCGGATCGGCTCGTCGGGGCCGATGACGCCCTCGCGGGTGGGGGCGCCGACGGTCTTGACTTCCTGGGATGCGTCGTGTTCTGGCATGTCTGACATGGTGGTCTGCCTTTGCGGGGCGTGCGGCCCGCGGCGGTGGAGGGGGGTGTGGGCCTCAGCCCTCGAGGACATGGATGGCTTTGAAGAAGGTGGAGAAGCCGAGGTCGATGATGAAGAGGATGCCCGCGATGAGGAAGGTGGCGATGACCACGACGATGGTCGAGCCGCGGACATGCTTGTAGGTGGTCCAGTTGACCTTCTTCATCTCCGAGTCGGTGGCGATGAGGAAGTCGCCGGAACGCCGGTTGAAGGCGACGAACCAGGCGATGAACGCGCAGCCGATGAGGATGAACGAGCCGGCGACCCCGGCCTGGAGGTAGAGCTGGGGGATGACCGGGGTGGCGGCGGAGGAGGCGATGTCGGCCCGGAAGGTGGGGGCCAGCGCATCGCCGGCGATCAGGCGGAAGGCGTCGGGGATGGAGTCCCGGGTGGCCGGGGTATCAAAGGTGTCGATGACCAGGGTGGCGCGCCGGGCGGAGCCGGGGGTGAAGTCGGCGATGCGGGCGGTGCCCAGGGTGGCGGGCGCTTCCTGGTTGTGGAGCAGGACGACGGTGTCGCCGGGGTGGACATCCCCGGTGATCGCCTGGGCGGCGATGGTCCATTCCCTGGCCGGCAGGCGGACGGCCTGGGCCTGTCCCCAGCCCCACACGGCGGCGTAGAGGGTGACGATGCCCGCGCCGGCGGCGGTGAGCACCCGCAGCCAGTATCCCTGACCCGGCTTGTAAAGTCCCAGTGCCATGTCGGGCGTGCCTCCGGGGTGGGGGGGGTGCCCCGGCGGGGATTCCGGCCCGGGGCGGCTTGGTTCTTCAACACGGCGGGAGGGATTCGAACCCGCGACCGGTGGATTTGGAATCCACTGCTCTACCAGCTGAGCTACCGCCGTTTCGCGGCCTTCGGCCGCGAGGGATTTGGGACTGGCCACTGGCCACTAGGGAAGAGATCCTGCCCCTAGTCCCAAGTGGCTAGTGGCTAATCCCAACCCGGGCCTTCGGCCCGGGTTACTTGCGCTTGATCTTGTGGATCGTGTGCTTGCGCAGGCGGGGGGAGTACTTGGAGAAGCCCTCCTTGAGCTTGTCGTCGATGCCGCCCTTGGTGTTGATCGAGGTCCGGTAGTTGAGGTCGCCGGACTCGCTGCACTGGAGCCAGACATACTCACGGGCCATTGCTTTCTTCTTCGCCATCGGATGCTCCCTTGGGGTCGGCGCCCCGGCGGGTGTTGTTCGGAAAAGCGGCCCGGGGGCTTTCGCGCCCGGGCCGGTGGGATCAAATCAGGCCCGGGCCGGGATCACTTGACGATCTCGGTGACGGTGCCGGAGCCGATGGTGCGTCCGCCCTCGCGGACGGCGAAGCGCAGGCCGGTCTCCATGGCCACGGACTTGTCGCCCAGGTCCACGAGCATCGTCACATTGTCGCCGGGCATGCACATCTCGGCCTTGGCGCCGCCGTCGCCGAAGAGTTCGGTGACCTGGCCGGTCACATCGGTGGTGCGGAAGTAGAACTGGGGCTTGTACTTGGGGAAGAAGGGGGTGTGGCGTCCGCCCTCTTCCTTGGTCAGGACATACACCTGGCCCTTGAAGACGGTGTGGGGGTTGATGGACTTGGGCTTGCAGATGACCTGGCCGCGCTGGACCTGGTCCTTCTCCACGCCGCGGAGGAGCACGCCGCAGTTGTCGCCGGCCTGGCCCTGCTCGAGGGACTTGTTGAACATCTCGACGCCGGTGATGGTGGTCTGGATGTTCGTGGGGGCGAGGCCGACGATCTCGGCGACATCGCCGACCTTGACGACGCCGCGCTCGATGCGCCCGGTGGCGACGGTGCCGCGGCCCTTGATCGAGAACACATCCTCGACCGAGATCAGGAAGGGCTTGTCCACCTCGCGGGTCGGCTCGGGGATGTGGCTGTCGATGACATTGAAGAGTTCATCGATGGGAGCGCAGGCCTTGTCGTCCTTGGGGTTCTCGAGGGCGAGCTTGGCCTGGCCGCGGACGATGGGGGTGTCGTCGCCGGGGAAGCTGTACTTATTGAGCAGCTCGCGGATCTCCATCTCGACGAGGTCGAGCAGCTCGGGATCGTCCACGAGATCGACCTTGTTCATGAAGACGACCATGTGGGGCACGCCGACCTGACGGGCGAGCAGCACATGCTCGCGGGTCTGGGGCATGGGGCCCGAGTCGGCGGCGACCACGAGGATGGCGCCGTCCATCTGGGCGGCGCCGGTGATCATGTTCTTGACGAAGTCGGCGTGGCCGGGGCAGTCCACATGGGCGTAGTGGCGTCCCTCGGTCTCGTACTCGACATGGGACGAGTGGATCGTCACGGTCTTGTTGGCGTCACGCACGGTGCCGCCCTTGGTGATCTCCGCGTAGGACTTGGCGCCCTGCACGAGGCCCTTGGCATCGGCGCGGGCGACCATCGCGGCGGTCAGGGTCGACTTGCCGTGGTCGATGTGCCCGATGGTGCCCACATTCACATGCGGCTTGGTCCGCTCGAAGGTTCCCTTCGCCATCGCTCTACCTCATTCTGACTGCTTGAAGCGGTCGGTGTCTTGCCCGGTTCCCGACCATCGGGAAGGGGCGTTCCGCCGACCGCTCTGGGCCGGCGTTCCATCTGGTTTGCAACATCGTCCCGAAGGCGCCCCACGGACACCCGCGAAACTCCCCTTCACCGTCGTGGTTCCGGGGCGGCCGACCCCGAGGCCGACCGAAAAGCCGCTGGCGAGACTTGAACTCGCGACCTCACCCTTACCAAGGGTGCGCTCTACCACTGAGCTACAGCGGCACTGATGACCCGCCAGGCGAACCAGGCGTCCAAGAAAACCGCCCGGACGGTGATCCGAGCGGGACAGGATCATTCGCCCTTCCCCCACGCGGGTCAACCAATTGTCCCGCCACGGGTTCCGATCGTCCGCCTCCCCCCGTGGGGCCGACTTCCAGTCGGCCACTTTTGACCCTCCCTCCCCCCGCGCCGACGCTTGGGATTGGTGAAAACCCCTGTCGCTTACGCTCCCGGCTCGTCGGAATAGGAATCCACCGATTGCATCGGCGGCGTCCCGGAGGCCGACTCGAAGTCGGCCCCACGGGGGGGCGGCCGCCCCGGCGTGAGAACTTGGGTAAAATCCGGGTGTCCCGGGTACACCGCCCGGCCGTGCGGCGCCGCCGCAGGAGGGGTCGTATGAAAAAGGTTCTGATCGCGCTGGTCGTCCTGGTGCTGGTGGTGGGGCTGGGCATCGCGGGGCTGGTGTACTTCGGCACCGGGAAGATCCTGAAGATGGGGATCGAGAAGGGCGGCACCTACGCCACCGGCGTGGACACCACCGTGGACCGTGTGAAGCTGAGCCTGACCAAGGGCACCTTCGACATGGACGGCTTCAAGATGGCCAACCCGCCCGGGTTCAGCACCCCCCACTTCATCGCGCTGGTGGACACCAATGTCACGCTGAACGCCGCGGCGTCCGGCAAGAATGTGGTCACGCTGTCGAGCCTGACGCTGTCGGGCATCGACCTGATCCTGGACAAGGGCGGGAACCCCTCGAACTACAACACGGTCCTGAACAACCTCAAGCGGTTCGAGTCGGGCGAGAAAGGCCCGCCGCCGGCCGAGTCCGAGGCGAGGCGGGTGGTGATCGAGTCGCTGGTGATCGAGGATGTGGGCGTGCGCCTGGCGAACATGCCGGGCCTGAGCGTGGTGGCGGGCGATGTGGCCGTGCGCGTGCCGCGGATCGAGCTGCGGGATGTGGGCAAGGACAACCCGATGTCCACCGGCGAGGTGATCGGGCTGGTGGTCAAGACGGTGCTGGCGGCATCCATCGAGGCGGGCGGGGGCATCATCCCCGGCGATGTGCTCGGAGACCTCAAGGGTGGGCTTGGCTCGCTCAGGTCGCTGTCGGACCTGGGCATCACCGGCGTGGGCGACCTCGGCAAGGCGATCGAGGGCCAGATCGGGGCGGCCGGCGAGCAGGTCCAGAAGGCGCTCGACGAGGCCAAAAAAGCCGGCGAGGACCTGCAGAAGCAGGCCGACGGGATCAAGGACTCGGTCAACGAGGCCAAGGACAACCTCAAGAACATCTTCGGCGGGAACAAAGACGACAAGCCCTGAGGCCTGCGCCGAAGCGATCGTGAAAAGGGGATGCCGCCGGCATCCCCTTTTTCGTGGTACCCGGGCGGGGATGCGACCCTAAACCCGGGAGAAACCCGATTCGGGCGTTCGAGGCCGGTTTCCCGGCCATTCTGGAACCGGTGTCGGCCCGTGGCGTATCAATCAGAGGACGCGGGTTGTGCGCGTCCGCCCGGGGACGGTCTGTCTCCGGTGCTGGCTCACGCCAGGAGATATCGGACCGCTCGGGTGCGGATCGGACCTTGGCGGGTGCATCTCGGGCTGAATTGCCCGTTTAGAGGATGGTTTCCGCGGGTCCGGGCTTGTGTTTCGGACGGTCGGGGTCCATCCTGTCGGTGGTTGTTGAACGCCCGGGCCGGGTCGGGTGTGGATGCGAAAGGATCGGGAAGAGATGAAGTCGAGCAGGCTTGCCGCAGGGATGGCGTTGTCAATCGTGCTGGTGTGCGGGACGGCCCAGGCCGGTCCGGACGCTTCAGTCGGGGTGTTCGTCCCGAATCAAGCCCAGCGGGCGTCGGCGGCCCAATCGTTCGCGTGGCAGGCCCGCGACGCCGGCCTGCTGGACCGCGCCGTGCCCGCGACGCACCGGTTCGTGGAGTCTCCCGGGTCGATGGAGCGCCAGGCGCGGATGGTGGCCAAGGTGCGCGACCGGGCCGACATGGCGCATCAGGCGGCGATCGAGGTGGCGGGCGGGCTGGTGGCGACGCCGCGGGCGGTCGCGGGGCAGGCCGTTTCGGTCGCGCCGATCTGGGACCGGGCGGACGAGCGGATCGAGCAGGCGCGGGCGCGGCTGGCGCCCGCGCTGATCGAGGCCCACCCCGAGGTGGACACCCACGCCTTCCGCCTGCCCGAGGGCTGGACGGAGGAGCAGGTGGCCGACATGCTGATGGCCACGGGCGACTACGAGTTCGTGGAGCCGGACTGGCTGGTGTACCCGCTGGCCACGCCCAACGACCCGCAGTTCAGCCAGCAGTGGCACCACCGGGCGCAGAACATGAACTCCGTGGGCGCGTGGGACTTCGCCACCGGGGGCGACGAGATCATCGTGGCCGTCTGCGACACGGGCGTGATCCCCAACCACCCGGACCTGCCGTCGCTGGTGCCGGGCTTCAACGCGACGACCAACCTGGCGCAGGTCAACGGGGGCGTGACGAACGACCTGGTCAACGGGCACGGGACGGCGGTGGCCGGCGCGGCCGCGGCGCGGGGCAACAACGGCGTGGGCGTGGCGGGCATGGGCTGGAACTTCCGCGTGATGCCCGTCCGGGTGTCCGACCTCTCGAGCGGCAACGCCAACCTGAGCGACATCCTGCAAGGGGCGCGGTGGGCGGCGGACAACGGCGCCTTCGTGGCCAACTGCTCGTACGGGGGCGGGAACAGCTCCCAGGCCAACAACACCGGCAACTACCTGCGCCAGCGCGACGCCCTGCTGGTCTTCGCCACCGGCAACGACGGCGTGCAGGACCAGACGAACGACCGCCCGCTGGTGACGCTCGTCGGCGCGACGACGAACGCCAACCAGGTGGCGGGCTTCTCGAACTACGGCGCGGGCGTGGATGTGGTCGCGCCCGGCGTGAACATCCGCACGACGACCCGCACGGGCGGGTACGCCAACTCGACCGGGACCTCCCTGGCCGCCCCGCTCGTCTCCGGGCTGGTGGGCCTGGTCCGCAGCGCGAACCCGGCCCTGACGGCCGATCAGGTCGAGCAGATCATCAAGGACACGGCGACGGACATCGGCGCGCCGGGCTTTGACATCTTCGCCGGGCACGGCATGGTCAACGCCAGGGCCGCGGTGGAGACCGCCATCTTCGGGCCGACCGTGGTGGACCTGCCCTTCTCCGATGACTTCTCGTCCGGCTCGCTGAGCAACCTGTGGCGCGACCCGGCGGGCGCGCCCGAGGTCAACGACGCGACCGGCGTGTACGCGCTCAACCTGAACGGCACGGACTCCGTCCGCACGGTCGGCCTGCGGGCGGCCTTCCTCATCAGTTCGACCTGCGAGGTCGGCTTCGGCGTCCAGCGCCGCGGGGTGGAGGCCGGCAAGTCCCTGCTGGTGCAGTACACCGACATCATCGGCAACTGGCAGACGCTGGCCGCGCTGGTCTCCGACGGGACGGACACCGCCGACTTCTCCCGCGTGCGCGTGGCCGTGCCGCTGTTCGGCCTGCACGACAACCTCCAGGTCCGGTTCACGGCGCAGGGCGCGGACGCGACCGACGACTGGCACATCAGCGATGTGCGGGTCGCCGAGTTCGTCCGCAACAGCCTGCCGTGGCATGTGGGCTTCGAGAACGGGATCGACACCGCGTTCGACTGGGCCAGCGCCCAGGCGACGGCCACCACCGAGGCCCCGAACACGCCCGAGGGCGACTTCTCGGCCAGGCTGGCCGGCTCGGCGTCGATGACCAGCCGCCCCCTGGACATCACCACCATCACCAGCCTGCCCTACTTCCGGATGCGCACCCTGCACTCCGGCGTGGAGGCCGGCAAGACGCTGGCCGTCGAGTACCGCGACCTGCTGGGCAACTGGCAGGCGCTGACCAGCGTGGTGTCCGACGGCGCCAACCAGAGCGGGTTCACCCTGCACCAGGTCCAGATGCCGTTCCCCGCGTTCGGGACCGACCTGGCGGTGCGCATCACCGCCAACGGGACCGACGCGAGCGATGTGTGGTACATCGACGATGTGGCCGTCACGGAGGAGTTCATCACCGAACCGCCGTCCTGCCCGCAGGACATCGACGGCAACGGGCTGCTCAACTTCTTCGACATCTCCTTGTTCCTCACCCTGTACAACGCCCAGGACCCGGTGGCGGACTGGGACGGCAACGGCCTGATCAACTTCTTCGATATCTCGAGCTACCTGACCAGTTACAACGACGGCTGCCCCTGAGCCGGGACTGTTCGGCCTGGGCTCGCGCGGGCGAGTCTCCGGCCGTGTTTGCCCGATCGAGTTTTCCTGACTGACCGGAGCCAAGACCGATGCACCGATCCATCCCCGGCGTGCTCGCCCTGACCGTCCTGCTCGCCTGCGGCGCGCCCGCCCCGGCCGCCGACACCAGCCCGACCGGCTCGATGAGCCAGGCCCGCTCGCACGACCACATCCCGCTGGCCAGGCGGGCGGCGGAGGCCCTGCGGATGCAGCCGGGCGACGCCGAGCGGATCGCGACGGCGCGTCCGGAGGCCTTCCGGGCCGTGCTCGGCGAGCGGATGTTCTCCGGCGAGCTGATCGTCCGGCTGAAGGACTCGTCGCCCGATCGGGCGAAGCGGGCGGCGGCCGACCGCATCGCGCCGATCACCACGGTGCGCAGCGACTTCGTGGAAGAGTTCGTGGTCCGCGTGCCCGCGGGCATGAGCGAGGGCGAGCTGGCGGGCGCGCTGATGGCCACGGGCGACTACGAGTTCGTCCAGCCCAACTGGATTCTCTTCCCCGCGGCCACCGCCCCGAACGACCCGCAGTTCTCGGATTCGTGGCAGCACACGCGCCTCCAGTCCACCCTGGCGTGGGACATCACCCGCGGATCGGCGGATGTCATCATCGCGGTGTGCGATTCGGGCGTGCGGACGAACCACGCCGACCTGGCCGCCGCGCTGGTGCCCGGGTACAACTCGGCCAACCGCGTGGCGCAGGCCGACGGCGGGCTGATCGAGGACATCAACGGGCACGGCACCTTCGTGGCCGGCTGCGCCGCGGCCATCGGCAACAACGCCACGGGCGTGACCGGCGTGGGCTGGAACTTCAGGATCATGCCCGTCCGCGTGACCAACAACACCAACGGCACGGCCAGCTCGTTCGCCCTGACCGACGGCGCGCGATGGGCCGCGAACAACGGCGCGAAGATCGTCAATGTGTCCTTCACCGGGGCCGACTCGCAGAGCAACAACGCCGTCGCCCGCGATGTGAAGAACGCCGGCGGGCTGCTGTTCTGGGCCTCCGGCAACGACGGGGCCGGCTTCGGCGGCGTGGTGCCCGACCTGGTGATCGTCGGATCGACCAGCTCCAACGACCTGCGTTCGAGCTTCAGCAACTACGGCGCGGGCCTCGGCGTGGTCGCGCCCGGATCGGGCGTGCGCTCCACCCGCATGAACGGCGGCTATGGCAACGGCTCGGGCACCAGCTACGCCAGCCCCATCGCCGCGGGCGTGGGCGGGCTGATCTTCTCGGCCAACCCGGCCCTGTCGCCGGACGATGTGCAGGATGTGCTGTACCGCTCGGCCGACGACCTCGGCGCGGCCGGTTTCGACATCTACTACGGGCACGGGCGGGTGAACAGCTTCAAGGCCGCGACGATGGCGCTGACATACACCCCGCGCCTGGCGCTGCCGGTGGCCGAGCCGTTCGAGTCCCAGGCGTGGCTGGACCTGTTCGAGCATGTCTCGGGCGCGCCCGGCCTGGTGGCGGACCCGGAGGCGCCGACCGGCGCGACCGCGCTGGATCTGACCGGCTCCGAGAGCGTCCAGACCTTCCCCCTGGCCGGGCGGACCGTCGCCACAACCAACTCCGTGCGCATCGCCGTCCGCACCGAGGGCGCGGGGGCGGGCGAGGCGCTGGCCGTCCGGTATCTCGACTCGTCCGGCGCGTGGCGGACGCTCTACACCGCACCCGCCTCCGGCGCGGACACGGGCTACATCGTTCACGAGGAGCTCATCCCGGCCGATTTCCGCTGGCACGGCGTGCAGGTCCGGCTCGAGGCCCAAGGCTCGGACGCCTCGGACCGCTGGCTGGTGGATTCCTTCGAGATCGGGCCGCGCTCGGTGCAGGGCGCGCCGTTCGCCGAGACCTTCGACACCGGGCGCGTCAGCCCGATGCGATGGGCCGACAACACCGGCGCCTCCGCGGCCCTGCTCGGCACCGACTTCGTCATGCAGTTGCCCATGGGGGCCAGCGTGCGGACCGTGCCGATCCCCATCGCGAGCCTCATGTCCTTCGAGCAGTATGTGTACTTCTTTGTCGCCGGCGACGGCGTGAGCCAGGACGACAACCTGCTGGTGGAGTACTACACGCCCACCTCCAGCTGGCAGACCCTCGCCACCGTCGGCGGCGGCTCCCTGCAGGCCGGGCAGACCGGGTTCGAGTTCCCGGTGCCCTTCGGCGCGCTGGCCGCCAGCGACTTCCGCGTGCGGTTCACCTCCAGCACCGGCGGCGGGATCTTCTTCGTCGATGATGTGCATGTCGGCACCGACCGCCTGCCGCCCGCCAACCCGGGCTGCTCGCCCGCGGACCTGGCCGCGCCGTTCGGGGTGCTCAACTTCTTCGACCTCTCGACCTACCTGGGCCTGTTCAACGCCGGCGACCCAGCGGCGGACCTGGCCGCGCCGTTCGGCACGCTCAACTTCTTCGACCTCTCCGCCTACCTCGGCATCTTCAACGCCGGCTGCCCGTGATGCCCACCCCGTGACCGACCTCAAGCCCCGCGCCCCGGCGCGGGGCTTTTTCGTCCCGGTCACGCCCACGATGAGTCCTCGAATCGTGGGGTTCTCCTCCTCCCTCGCTCACGCTCCAGGCTCGTCATGCAGTCGCGGCTTGTCGATCGGATCAGACCGCCACGCCGATCTGGCGCGCGGGCACGCCGACCACCGTGGCGCCGTCCGGCACCTCGGCCGTGACCACGGCCCCCGCGCCGATGGTGCAGCCCCGCCCGATCCGCACGCCCGGCAGCACGCAGGCGTGGATGCCCACCAGCGTGTCGTCCCCGACGCGCGCCCCCCCGCCCAGCACCGAGCCGGGCGCGAGGTGGACATTGGTCCCCACCACGCAGTCGTGCTCGACCACGCCCCGGGTGTTGATGACCGCGTGGTCGCCCACGAAGGCCCCGCGGTTGACGACCGCGCCGGGCAGCACCACCACGCCGTCGCCCAGCACGACCTCCGACCCGACGATGGCCGCCGGGTGAACGAGCGGCCGGGCGATGCGGGCAGGATCAAGCGAACCGAGCAGCCTCCGCCGCAGCCGCAGGTCCCCCACCGCCAGGATCAGCCCCACCCCGGCGGGCGGAACAAGGCCGCCCGGCCGACCCAGCCAGGCCACGCCGTCGCCGGCCCGGGCGAGGGGGCAGTCCGGGTTGTCGTCGGCCACGCCGACGACGGGCACCCCGGCGGCCCGGCAGGCGTCGAGCACGACCCCCGCGTGCCCCCCGCCGCCGATCAGGATGACGGGCGTGGTGTGCATGGGGATTCCATCGGCCAGATCCGAGAATGGGAACCAGAGGCGACCGGCCGCAAAGCCCCAAAAAAGAGAAGAGCCGACCCAGAATCAGGTCGGCTCTCCTGCCAATCGACGCCGGGCTGTACTCGCAGCCCGACGCCGGGTGGGTAGGTATCTGGTTGAGGCCTCGGCTATGGAACCACGGGAAATACCCGCGGCCTTGCTCCTCCTCAGTCCCACCGAACAGGCGGGCCCGCTCCAGACACCACCCCGGCCCGAGGGCCGAACGCCCGCACCGGGCAAGCCCGATGCAGACCGGCCCGCGTGCGGGCCATTGGCTGCCTTGAATGTACGGATAAATGACATCTCGGCCACCAATTCGGTCGGTTCATCCGAGGAATTCCGCAAACTCCCCCCAGTTTGACACCCGCGGAACCCCGATCGCCCGAACGAAAGCACATCCCGCCCCCACCTCCCCGCTCGACGGAGACCGCCCCGATGCCCTCCAGAACTCCCTCCGCCATCGCCCCCGTCCGCATCGCGGCTGTCTCCTACCTCAACACCGTCCCGATGATCGAGGGACTCCAGGCCTGGCGGGAGGCCGAGCTGGTCACGGCCGTTCCCGCCCGCCTGGCGGACATGGTCATCCAGGGACGGGCCGACATCGGGCTGGTGTCGCTGGCCGACTACGCCCGGGCGGGCGTGGATGAAGCGGGAAACCCCGTGCTGAGCCTGCTGCCCTGCGGCATGATCGGCTGCGACGGACCGACCCTGACCGTGCGGGTGTTCTCCGCGGTGCCCCCGGAAGCCATCACCACCCTGCACGCCGACACGGACTCCCACACCTCGGTGGTGCTGGCCCAAGTAGTGCTGGCCGAGCGGCACGGCGTGCGCCCGGAGATCCGGGACTTCCACGCCCGGGAACGCCTGGGGTCCGACGACGCCGACGCCTGGCCGCAGACCATGCTGCTGATCGGGGACAAGGTGGTGACCGATTCGCCCCCGGCGGTGCGGTATCCCTACCAGATCGACCTGGGCGAGGCGTGGCACGCGATGACCGGCCTGCCGTTCGTCTACGCGGTGTGGATGTGCCGGACGAATCGGGCCGACGACCCGGGCGTGCGGACGGCCGCCGAACTGATCGACCGGCAACGCCTGCGCAACCGGCTCCGCCTGGACAGCGTGGTGACGGCCGAGGCCGCCCGGCGGGGCTGGCCGGGCGACCTGGCCCGCAAGTACATCGGCGAACTGCTGCGCTTCGAGGTGGACGACCGGGCGCGGAATGCCGTGGGCGTGTTCCTGGAGAAGGCGGCGGGGCTGGGGCTGCTGCCGGGGGCGGGGGTGCGGTGGGTGGGGTAATGACGATCGGAGAGCACGAGCGTGAAATTGTGGGCACCTGGATCCTCCGGGAGGGGCGGATGGTGCCAGACGAAAACTGCGCACGGATCGAGCAACTGCTCGCTGAGCATCTTCAGCGAATCGGAGCTTCGCATGACGGTTGGACCATCTACTTTGTCGATCCCTTCAGCGGGATGCGGTGGGAACTGATCTACCCGCAAAGCCACTTGCACGGAGGCGGCCCGCCGACACTGCGGCGCAGCGATCCGACAGCATGATCGGTTGTTTGCGGCCGCACTGGCTTGCACCCGGTGAGACGGGTTCATCCGGCGTGGGTCTCGATGATCTCGCCATCGGGATTGATGGTGACCAACGGCACCGGACGCAGCGGGATAGCCAGGTGATAGCGGGCGTGCCGGCGTTCGCCGGTGCGGGTCATCGCGCCCATGTCCACCAGTTCGGCAAGGTCGCGGGTCGCGGTGGCGGACGACGCCTTGGTGATGCTGATGTAGTTTCCGGCGCTGAGGCCGCCCTTGAACCCGGCCGGTCCTTCGCGGAACACGCGCAGGAGCGCTGACCTTTGTCGCGGGTTGAGCCGGTCAGCCAGCCGGTCGAACAGCTTTGTCTTATCAATGAGAAACTCGACCTGCGCGATGGTCCGTTGCTGGGCTTCCAGGCAGATCCCGGCGAACCAGGCGAGCCAGCGGGTAATCTCGTTGTGCTTGTTCGCCGCTTCGAGCGCGTCGTAGTAGGCTTTCCGGCGAACGAGAATGGTCGCCGCCAGCGCGGTGAGCGCCGGCTGGCCAAGCCCCTGCGCCAATGCTTTTTCGGCAACGGCGCGCCCGATGCGTCCGTTCCCGTCCTCGAAGGGGTGGACGCACTCGAAATGGAGGTGCGCCATGCCGGCTCGGGTCAGTGCCGGGAGGGCCTCGCCGTCGGGCGCGGTGCGGTTGAACCAGTCGATGAGGCGGGCCATCTCGCCGGGCACCCGGTCGGTGGGCGGCGCTTCAAAGTGGATCCTCGGCTCGTAGATGCTTCCCGAGACGACCTGCATCGGCTCGGCGTGGGTGCGATAGCGGCCGACATCGCGCAGGTCGGCTCGGCCCCGTGTCACCATCCGGTGCCAATCGAACAAAACAGCATCGTTCAAGGGGTCCGCATAGCCGTGATAGAGATGGACCATCATCTCGCCGATGCCCTGCTCGGCCGGCTTGACCGCCCGCCCGTCGGTCGCAAGCCCCAGATGGCGACGGATGGAGGACTGGACGCTGTCCCGATCCAAGATGTCCCCCTCGATGCGTGAGGTGGTGATGGCCTCATCGCTCATGGCTTCGACGAGGAGCAGTTCACGGCCTTCTCCTTTCAAATGCCGTACAGATCCTAAAAACTGGCCCCCATCAAGCAGGAACCGCTTCTCGGCCTGCTCCAGGCGGGACTCGTTCCAAGTAAACCGGGGCCAATCGGGTTTTTGCCAGTTCCATTTCATGATCGATAGGAAACCATTCTATCGATCATTATACGCTGATTCTTGATTGATAGACGGGTAGCCTATCGCTCACGATTCCTTTCCATTCCACTGGAGTAACCCCCTACCCCTCGCCCGCCCGCAGTCGGCCTGCTTGTCCCGTCGGCCCTATCTTTTTCCCAACCCTCTCATGATCCGTCGCGTGAGCCCTCCATGTCCGGCCCCGAACCCCCCCCCACCCCCCAGCCAGACGCCTGGTCCGGCCTGACGGACACGCTCTATGCCGAGCTGCGCGATGTGGCGGCGGCCATGATGCGTCGGGAGCGGGCGGACCACACGCTCCAGCCCACGGCGGTCACCAACGAGGCGTGCCTGCGTCTGGCCGGACGGGGGATGCCGGAGCTGCCCAGGGAGCAGCAGCTGGCCGTGGCGGCCCGGGTGCTCGGGCAGGTGCTGATCGACCACGCGCGGCGGAACGCGGCGGAGAAGAGGGGAGGGGGAGCGGCGGGAAAGGGATTGCGGGTCCATCTGGACCAGGTGACCGCGCCGGATGATTCGCCCGAAGCGGGGGTGGAGTATGAGGCGGTCCATGACGCGCTGGGGCGGCTGCGCGTGCTGCACCGGCGCCAGGCGGAGGTGGTGACGCTGCGGGTGATGGGCGGGCTGACCATGCCACAGATCGGCGGGGTGCTGGGGGTGAGTTTGCGCACGGTCGAATCGGACTGGGCGGTGGCGCGGGCGTGGCTGCGTCGGGAGCTGGCCGAGCATCCGGGCGCGGCAGGGCGGGAGGGCGCATGAACGGTTCGGACGATCAGGCGCGCGCGTTGCACGAGCGGGCGTCCGCGTTGTTCACGCGGGTGCGCGGGCTGGACGGGGCCGAGCGCGACGCCGCGCTGGCGGCCATCGCCGACGACGCGCTGCGGGCCGAGGTCGAATCCCTGCTGCGATACGACGAGCCGGACCCGGACGGCGCGGCTGTGAAAGAGACGGAAACCGGGGATGCGTTCCCGCCCGGCATGGCGTTCGGGGCGTACCGGGTGGTGCGCCGGCTGGGGCGCGGGGCGACGGGCGTGGTGCTGCTGGGCGAGCAGACCGAGCCGGTGCGTCGGCGGGTGGCGATCAAGGTGGTGCCGCAGGCGATGCTGGACGCGGCGCACGCCGCGCGGTTCGACTTCGAGCGGCGCGCGCTGGAGCGGACGGAGCACCCGGGCATCCCGGCGGTGCTGGACGCGGGGCGCACGGCGCAGGGGATGCCGTACATCGTGATGGAGTTCGTGGACGGGCTGCCGGTGACGGAGTTCTGCGAGCGGCACGGGCTGGGGCTGGCCGAGCGGATCGGGCTGGTGATCCGGGCGGCGGGCGCGGTGCAGCACGCGCACCAGCGCGGGCTGATCCACCGCGACCTCAAGCCGGGCAACATCCTGGTGGGCGGGGACCGGGCCGAACCACGCCCGAAAGTGGTGGACTTCGGCATTGCGCGGGGCGTGGAGCCGGGCGACTCGCGCACGCTGACGCTGGGCCAGCCGATCGGCACGCCGGCGTACATGCCGCCGGAGCAGGCCTTCGGCGGGGTGGTGGACACGCGGGCCGACATCTACGCGCTGGGCGCGGTGCTGTACGAGCTGGCGGCCGGTCGCCCGCCGCTGACGGGCGACGACGCGGCCGGGGCGTTGGAAGCGATCCGCGCGACCGTGCCGACGCCCGCGAGCCGGGCGAAGAACGGGCACATCGCGGGAGATCGGACATCGGCGACGGTGTGGAACGACCTGGACCGCGTGCTGGGCTGCGCGCTGGAAAAAGACCCGTCGCGTCGGTACGCCACGATGGAGGCGTTCGCGGAGGATCTGGGGCGTGTGCTGCGGCGTGAGCCGGTGAGCGCGCGAGCACGCACCGCCGCGTACCGTTTCGCTCGGCTGGTGGAGCGCAACAAGGTCGCGAGCGCGGCGGCGGTACTGGCCGCGGTCGCGCTGGGCGTGGGCGTGGCGGGGCTGGGGCTGGGGTACGCGGAGGCGGAGGGGCAGCGGGCGGTGGCCTCCCGGCGGGCGGAGTCGCTCAACGCGATGAACAGGTTTCTGGTGGAGGACCTGCTGGCCGCGATCTCGCCGCAGGAGATCGCGGCGGACACGCCGGCGGTGACGCTGCTGGACCGGGCCGCGGGGCGGATCGACCCGCGTTTCGCGGACCAGCCCGCGGTGGCGGCGGAGCTGCACCTGACGCTGGGGCGGTCCTACGCCGCGCTCGCGTCGTACGACGCGGCCGAACGGCACCTGACGCGGGCGGAGCGGCTGGCGGCGGACGCCGAGGGGGCGGACGCGCCGTCGGCCATCCGCGCGCGCCTCGCGTTGGCCAGCCTCAACACCTCCCGTCAGCGTTTCCACGAGGCGGCCGCGCAGTATGATGTCTTGCTGCCGATCGCCCGGCGCGTGCTGGACCCTGACGACCCCGCATTGAACACGGCGTTCAACGACGCCGGGGTTGCCCTGGAGGCGGTGGGCCGGCGCGACGAGGCGACGGAGCTGCTGGGGATGGCGCTGGCCGAGCGTCGGCGGATTCTGGGGCCGGACGACCCGCTGGTGTTCATCACGCTGAACAACCTGGCGCAGGTGTACGACGCGGAGGGGCGGACCGAGGAAGCCCTGGGTCTGCTGCTGGAGTCGGCGCGCATCGCGGAGGCGATGGAGGAGCCGCCGCGGATGCTGCTGATCGGGCTGCACAACAACATCGGGGCGACCTACCTCGATCTGAAGCGGCTGTCCGACGCCAGCCCGCACCTGACCAGGGCGAGCGAGATGGCCTCGGACTGGATCGGCCCGGACGACCCGACGACGCTGGTGCTGCTGGCCAATCTCGCGTCGCTGCGTTCCCAGCTCGGCGATCCCGCGGGGGCGGCGGAGGTGTTCGAGCGGATCGTGCGGGCGCGCACGGCGCAGGTGGGGGCGACCGCGCCCGACACGCTGCAAGCCCGGCACGGGCTGCACAGCGCGGTGCTGGGCAGGGGCGATATCGCCGATGCCGCGGAGGGCTTCGCGGGGCTGCTGGCGGACTGCACGGGCACGCTCGGCCCCCACCACTGGCTGACGGCGGCCACGCACATCTCGTACGCCAAGGCGCTGGAACAACTCGGGCGGGTCGCGGATGCGCTGGAACAGGCGCGCCGGGCGGCCGAGGCGTTCGAGGTCGCGCTCGGGTCGGACCACCCGCGGACCATCTCGGCCTGGGAGATGGTCCGAGAACTCACGGATCGGCCCTGAGAATCGCCGCTCGCCTGCGGGGTCGGAGCGTCCGCTGCGCATTCCTTTGCAGCGGGCGGAACCATCCGCTCTGGAGAGAAGACCCAAATCAGGAGAGCGTAAACATGAATCGCATCATCGCGGGCGGCCTGCTGGCCGTCACGCTGTCGGTCGGGCAGGCGCGGGCGGACATCGTGCAGGACTCGGGCATTTTCGACCTGGCGATCTCGGTGCATCAGCCGGTGGGCCAGTCCTTCATGGCGGTGGACACCCGCATCTCCGCGATCGCCTTCGCGTTCAGCGACATCAACCCGTCGTTCCCGAACGACCCGGTGACGATGAGCCTGTACGCCGGGGAGGGCTTCGGCGGCACGCTGCTGGCCTCGGTGACGCTGACACTGCCGGCGGTGCTGCCGAGCACCTCGGCCGCGCCGGAGTTCATCGACTTCGATTTCAGCGGCACGGTGCTGGACGCGGGGTCGATGTACACCATCGCCGTGACCACCTCCAACAGCCCCAAGATCGGCGTGGTCTACAGCGCGAGCAACCCCTATGCGCACGGGAATGCCTTCTCGCCCGCGTATGGCGGGGCGATCGCGGAATGGGATCTGAACTTCCGCGTGACGGCGGAGGTTTGCGCGGCGGACCTGGCCGCGCCGTACGGGTCGCTGGACTTCTTCGACCTGGCCCATTTCCTCTCGCTGTTCAACGCGGGCGATCCGGCGGCGGACCTCGCGGAGCCGTTCGGCGTGCTGAACTTCTTCGACCTGTCGGAGTACCTCGCGCTCTACGCGGCGGGCTGCTCCTGAACCCCGCCCCCTCGGGCGGGAGGGGGATGGGGGGGCCGACTCACTCGGAGCGGGGGGCATCCTGCCCCCCCGTTCGGGCGCAGCCCGAAGTCGGACTCGGGGCGAAGGGCGAATAAGCCCGGGAAGTCGGCCCCACGGTTCCGGCGTGCGTACGGATTGTCATGCCGCGCGTGACCCAGGCCCGCACCGATGTGATCGCCGAACTGGGCGAGCAGTTGCGGTTCGGGTCTCGCAGGACGCTGCTGCGCCACCTGGACCGGATCGAGGAGCTCGCGCTGGGGATCGAGGATGACGGGGTCTATCCGGAGGACTTCATCGTCTTCCGGGTGACGGGGTACCGGCCGGAGGCGAGCCGCGGGCGGATGCTGCCCGGGGCGGCGCTGAAGGGGGATCTGTCCGCGCTGGCCGAGCGGTTGAGCGAGTCGGCGGGGCTGACGGAGGCCGATGTCGGGGACGGGTGCGAGACGGTGGCGTCGCTGACGGGGCGCTGGGGGGTGACGCGCAAGACGCTGGAGCGGTACCGGCGCCTGGGGCTGATCGCGCGTCGGGTGGACCTGGGGTCCGGGCGGCGGGCGCTGGTGTTCAGCCGGGCGGCCGTCGACGCGTTCGAGCAGGCCCACGCCGAACGCCTGGGGCGGGCGGCGCGGTTCACGCGCCTGGACGATGGTGAATCGGAGCGGATGCTCCGGCGCGCGGCCCGGTATCGCGGACGGCTGGGGTGGTCGCTCAACCGCGTGGCGCAACGCCTGGCGGTGCGGACGGGGCGCAGCGCCGAGGGCGTGCGCCAGGTGCTGCGCCGGGCGGATCGGGCGCGCCCGGACCCGCTGTTCCCCGAGCCGGGGCCGCCGACGCAGCGCGAGCGGATGCTGGCGGTGCGGGCCGTGGCGCGAGGCATCGAACCCGCGCTGCTGGCGCGACGGGCGGGGCGACGGAAGAGCGCGGTGCTGCGGGCGTGGCACGACGGGCGGGCGGACCTGCTGCGCTCGTTGCAGCTGCCGGCGGACGGGCCGCCCGAGCCGGGCGTGGCGGTGGAGGCCGAGCAGGCCCGGAACCGGCTCTTGGTCGAGGGTCCGACGGAGTTGGCCGCGTTGCTGGTGCAGATGCGGGAACGGATCACCCCGGTGGCGGTTGAGGAGCGGGCGCGGGCGGCGGCATACCGGGAACTGGTGGCGGCGGCGGGAGCGCGGATCGGGGCGTTGCCGTCGGCTTCGGTGCCGGGACCCGCGCTCGACGAGATCGAGACCATGCTGCGCTGGGCGGCGATGCTCAAGGCGTGCCTGGTGCGGACGCAGTTGCGTCTGGCGATCGACACGCTGGAGCAGCGGATCGGCGGGCCGTTGGACGCGCTGGCCCCAGCGCGGACGAGGACGCTGGCGCTGGGGCTGATCGGCGTGGCGGCGGACGGGGTGGATCGGTTCGATCCGGAGCGCGGCGGACGCCTGGCCGCGCCGGTATCGCTGGCGCTGGGACGATGGTGCGCGCAGGTGCCGGATGTGTCGCGCGCGCCGGAGGCGGGGCGGGCGGCGCGGCGGATGCCATCCGGCTTGGCGGTGGCGGACTGGACGCGCCGGGTGGCCCCGTGGCAGGCGTGGCTGAACCCGGACCCGCGGATCGGCGGGGTGCTGGGGAGGGTGGGAGAGGAAGACCGGGCGTTGCTGGCGCGCCGGTTCGGGCTGGACGGGTCGCCGCCGGAAACGCTGGAGGCGATCGCGGCGGCCCGGGGCCTGCGGGCGGTGCATCTGGCCCGGGGGGAACGCCGGGCGGTGCGCCGGGCGTTGGAACTGGCGCGGGGGGATTCGGGGGAAGCGGGGAATAAAGGGACGACCCCGTCCGGTACACTGTCGTGATGGTCGCCCGGTGGATGCTGGTTCTGCTGCTGCTGTTGCACCCCGTGCGCGGGGTGCTGGCGGTATCAGACCGCGCGGCGGCGGCCCCCGTTTCGCAGTGCGGCGGATCGGCCGGCTGCTGCCCGCTTTGCGAGGCGTTGGATACCTGCCCGTGCGTGACGGACCCGGGGCCGGGCGGGTTGCCCGAGCCGGTGACGGCGCCGACGGCTCCGGACGGGCCGCGGGCGATCGCCGCGCCGGACGCGCCGGTGTTCGTGGCGGACCGGGTGGCGCGGGTGGCGCTGAAGGTCAACGGGTCTCGCGCGCCGCCGGGCGCGCCGGGGCCGGTCAACGAGTTCCTTTCGGTGGTGTGCGTCTGGACGATCTGAGCGGCGCGGTGGTTGCGCGCGTTCCGATCCGTTCCGAATTTCACACCAACAGCGCCCCCCGGCGACGCCGGGATGGGCCATGAAAGGGATACCCATGTTTTCGATGAAGAGCAACCGTTTTTTCCGCGGCGCGCTGGGCGCGGCCGCCGTTTCGTTCGCGCTGTTCGCCGGGGCCTGCGGCTCGGCGCAGACGCGGGCGGATGTGGACCGGGATGTGCCCGAGGTGATCCGGGCGTCGGGCGTGGTGCTGGCCGTGGAGGGGCTGGGCTGCCCGATGTGCGCCGAGTCGATCACGGTGTCGCTGAAGAATGTGGACGGCGTGACCGGCTCCAGGGTGAACCTGGACGACGGGACGGTGGATGTAGCGTTCGCGCCCGGGGCGAGCGTGTCCAGGCGCGACCTGGCGCGGGCCGTCACGGACGGCGGGTTCACCTACCGCGGCCTGCGCGTCAAGGAGTGAACCCATGACCACGCGGAGCAACACCCGCCGGGCGATCTGGCTCGGCGGGTTGACGGCGTTGTGCGCGGGCGGCGCGGCGGCGCAGGAGGCCGCGCTGTCGTGGGCGGCCACGCAGCCGGCCAAGGGGCGCATCACGCTGCGCGAGCAGTTCCAGTACACCCGGTACGACACCGACGACGGCGATGTCGAGAAGTTCACGCTGAACACGCGGGTCTCGCTGGGGCTGTCCGGGCGGCTGTCCGCGTCGCTGGACATCCCGATGGGGCGCGAGCGGGCGGTGGACGGGAGCGACTCCACGGCGGGGCTGGGCGACATCAGCCTGGGCATGAAGTACCGCTTCTGGCAGCACGACACCGGGGCGATCGAGACCAACCGGCTGAGCGTGTTCGGCGGGGCGCGTCTGCCCAGCGGGACGGACGACCTGTCCTCCGGCGGGGTGGACCCGTATGTCGGCCTGGTGTTCACACGGGTGCAGGGACGCCACGGGGTCAACGCGGCGGCGCGGTACCTGTGGACCACCGACGGGCTGGACGACCCCGTCAGCGCGGGCATGGGCGACGCGGACCTGCTGACGCTGGAGACGAGTTATCTGTTCCGGTTCAGCCCGGCGGAGTACGCCGCCGACACGGCCGGGGCGTGGTACGCGGTGGTGGAGTCGTTCGTGGATTACGAGACGAACGGGGACATCGAGTGGCGGATCGCGCCGGGGATTCTGTGGGAAGCACGCCGGTGGGCGGCGGAGGCCTCGGTGATCCTGCCCGCGGCGCGGGACATCGACCGGCGCGGGGAGACCGAGTGGGGCTTCGCGGCAGGGGTGCGCGTGCTGTTCTGATGCGGGTCACGCCCACGATGAGTCCTCGAATCGTGGGGTTCCCTGCTCCCCCCCCACCCCCACCCCCCACGCTCGGCCACTCCCTCGCGGTCGCGGCTTGTCGTGCATTGTTCTAAACTGGGGGCATGAAGCGGAGCGCATTGTGCATGGTGTTGGGTGTAGCGTGGTTGGGCGGGTGCGGAACCTGGAAGATCGAGCCGATCCCGCCGGAGGAGCGTGGGCCGCGGGTGTCGGTGCCGGGCGGCGACACCCCCCCGCCCCCTCCGCCTTCCACGAATCCGCCGGGCGGGGATGCGCCGGCGGGGTCGGTGGTGGTGACCGTCAAGAAGGTGGATTGCTCAGTGTGCGCGGCGCTGCTGGAGCGGCGGCTGCGGACGGTGGCGGGGGTCAGCGCGGTGACGGTGGATCAGAAAACCGGGCGGGCGGTGGTGCGGGGGAGCGGGGTGTCTCGGGATGCGCTGCGCCGGGAGGCGGAGGAGGGGGGGTTTGTGGTGCTGGCGGTGGTTGGGGGGTGAGGGGGATCGGCATTGAACCTCGGGCGTGGCGAGGCCGATCCATTCTGAAACGCGAAGATCCGAAGCACGCGAAGAAGAACTCGCCGGATCCTGAGTTCAGATATGCAACTGGCAACTCCGGCGGTGGGTGAAAGGTCGGATTCCCCTCAGGCAATCCTTCGTGACCTTCGGATCTTCGCGTTGAATTCCTGGCATCGGCTCGGAGCGATCCGTGTGGCGGGAGAGAGGATGGGGGTTCGGGCTGCGCCCGAAAGGCCGACTGCAAGTCGGCCCGACTTGATGGGATTCGCGGTCAGCTGTCAAATGCAACACTGGCACGGCCTTGGTCGTCAAAATCCAGGCAAATGTCAAGGCCGTGAAAGTTGGATGTCGTGTTGTCAAAGACCAATCGGTAGCCATTCCGCATCCCAAGACAGAGGACCGAAGGAGCAAAGCTATTCCAGAATCGCGGAAACTGGAGTTCGGATTCAAACTCGATGTGAAAGTCGTAGCTCCGAGCAAGGTCGATGAGATCCGGCTCGATTGTCCGCAACACCCCCGGCAGAACGGCCTGAGCGCGTTCAATTTCCGCATCGAACTGTCTCGTCAGACAACTCGGTTCCACTCTGCCAGAAACCCAGAACACGAGTCGAATGGGACCGACTGGATCGACCGCGACCAAACTCTCCGACTCATAGTGATAGTTCTCAATGTCCGAACCTGCGGATTCAAAGTCCGCACGGAAAACGACCTCACGCACGACAAGCTGGTCTGGCAAACCCCGTTCCGCAAAGCGTTCACGACCAAGGGCGATGCGTCGATCCCGAAGCACCCTTTCAACCTTCCGCGCCGGTGATTCTTTCGGAGCCTCAGACATGTGGATTACTGATTCTGTCACCTTCTCATGATTTGGTCAAAAACACACACCCACTGACTCTCGGCTCATGGAGGGAAGGCCCGCAAACCCAGTGAACCATCACAACTGCGCAACGCGGGTTTTGACATTGTCCAGGACATTCATGAAGTTGATGTAGCCGTCGTAGGGGGAGTCGTAGGGGCTGAAGTACTTGTGGACATCGCCGTCGGCCCAGTACTTGGTGCACATGTAGTAGAAGTGGTCCGAGGTGGTGAGCTTGCGCCAGTCCTCGAGGATGTAGGCGGCGTTCTTCTGGCGGTCGGGGTCGGCGGAGGACTTGATCTCGGTCAGGCGGTCCTTGAGGGTGCGCTCGACGCGGTAGGTCTCCTCGAGGGCGTTCCACTGCATGGCGTTGCCGCGCCAGGCGGTCAGGTCGCGCTCGGTGTCGGCCCAGGAGATGAACTCGGGGACATCGTACACGCCGACGGGCTGGAACTGGGTCAGCGCCATGCTCGGCGTGATGAAGTGGTTCTCGGTGGTGCCGTCGTGCTTTTTGGCGACATCGAAGACGGCCTTGGGCAGGTGCTCGAGGAACTGGAAGATGCCGGTCTCGGCCCACTGGTGCTCGCCGAAGGTCTCGTAGTCCATGAAGAGGTTGCAGAGGTAGCCGTCGCCGTTGATCTGGTGGACCCATCGGGCGAACTTCTCGGTGGAGAGAGGCCACTCGGCCCAGCCCTTGTTGGAGAAGCGGAAGGCGATGTCGTCGGAGAGGCGGTAGTTCTTGAGCAGCAGGCCGAAGGGGGTGCCGTCGGGGCGGAGGAGGGGGCCGCCGTCTTCGGCGGGGGGCGCGTAGAGATAGTTGGGGCTGCGGAAGCCGAGGTGACGATCCACGCCCTCGCAGATGGCGCCAAGAAAACGCGGCGTGCCGTCGGGGTTCTTGAGGGTGGCGAGGAAACGGGCGAGTTCGTTGGAATAGATCAGCTCGGTGTTGCGGAAGACCTTGGGACGCTGGCCGAAGAGGTTCTCGATGCGCCTGGTGTGGGCGTCGATCTGCTCGACGAACTCCTCCCTGGAATAGATGAAGGAGAGGGAGTGGTAGTCGGTCTCGGCGACGAACTCGCAGCAGCCGGTCTCGGCGAGTTCGGCGAAGAGGTCGATGACATCGGGGGTGAACTTCTTCCACTGGTCGATGACGGTGCCGGTCAGGGCGTAGGAGACGCGGAAGTTGCCCTCGTGCTTGCGGACAAGATCGAGGATCAGCCTGGTGGCGGGGCGGTAGCACTTGTCGGCGACCTTGCGGCAGATCGCGCCGTTCTTGTCCTCGTCAAAGTAGAAGGGGTCGGTGTGGAAGACCGAGTAGGGCTTGAGCCGGTGGGGCTGGTGGACCTCGAAGTAGAAGACGGTGGACGCCATGGGACACCTCTCAGGCCGGCTCGTGCCGCGCCCCGGGGCGGGGGGTGGGGGGCGGGCGAGCGGTTGGGGAAACGGTCGGACTGCCCATTGTGGCGTGGGCGGGGGTGGCTTGGCAAGGGGTTGGGGCGGATATCCCGAAAACGGCGCACAAATGCGGTCATCGGGGTGATGCCCCCCCGCCGGGGGGGAGGGGGTCAGGTTTTGAGGCCGCTGATCTGGGCGACGGCAACGACGGAGAGGATCATGACGGGAAGGAAGACCCCCAGGGCGGCGGGGATGCCCGGGATGGCGGCGGACGCGCCGAGAATCCCCCCGATGAGGGCGGTCATGGCGATGGGGGCGCACTTGAGGGACTGGACGACCATGTTGGCAGGCTCGCGCCGGATGTAGAAGGGCATGGCGATGACCAGGGCGAGCAGGCCGGAGGCCATCATGGCGAAACGGCCCCAGCGGATGCGCTGGAGGGTGTCGCGCTGGGCGGGGTCGGCGAGGGTGTCACGGGCGAGCATCTGGCCGACCTGGCGGAAGCTGAGGGCCTGCTTGTAGGACTGGAAGCGGTTCATGCGGAGCTTGTCGGGGTCGAGGGAGGTCTGGATGCGGTCGATGGGAGTGGGCCGGCCGGCGGGGGCGCGGCCGCGCGGCTCGGCGATGCCGCCGACGAGATCCCAGCCGCCGTCGCGGTAGGTGGCGGAGTCGGCGCGGATGGCGCGGGCGGCGCGCTGGTCGGCGTCGCGCTCCATGATGTAGAGGCCCTCGAGACGCCCGGAATCGGCGTCGAAGGCGGCGGCGCGGAAGAGGCGGCCCTGGCCGTCGGCGGTAAGGGCCACGCTGGCCACGCCGAGGCTGTGGTTGCCCGCATCGCGGTGGTCGCGGACGAGGAGGGGGGCGATGCGGGGGATGACCAGCTCCTGGTTGACGAGTTGCAGGCTTGTCAGGGCCAGGGCGACGAGCAGGATGGGGCGCATGACGCGGTGCAGGCCCAGGCCCGCGGCCATCATGGCGATGAACTCGCGCTGGCGGGTGAGCTGGGCCCCGGTGAAGCCCATCGCGGCCACCATGACCATGCCGAGCAGGAAGTTGTAGAGCTGGAGCAGCTTGGGCCACCAGAGGTCGGCGATGAGGACGACGGCGACGAGCAGCCTGCGCACGCCCTCGGCCGGCTCGCCCTCGCGCGCGCCCAGGTCGGACGCCATGCGGAGGAAGCGGTCCATGTTCATGATGACATCGATGACCACGACGAAGGCGCAGAGGATCACGAACAGGGCCAGCGTGTTGGTGAGGAACTGGCGGGCGATGTAGCGGTCGAGCAGGGACATCGGGGGAGTGTAGAAGGGACTGGGGATGGGACTAGGGACTGGCCACTAGCCACTGGGGAAGACAGGGGGAGGTACGGCGGTGGGAAGCCTTCTTCCCTAATGGCTAGTGGCCAGTCCCTAGTCCCTTCCTCACGCATAGCGGCGCGGCTTCTCGACCGGCTCGAAGAAGCGCGCCCAGGCCCAGCCGATGATGGCGCCGGCGTAGAGGTCGGTGGCGTAGTGGGCGCCGATGACCAGGCGCACGAAGGCGCAGGCGCAGGCGAGAAGGACGAAGATCCATTTCGCCCGGGGGAACCAGGCGGCCAGGCACATGCAGCCCGCGAAGGCGACGGCGGCGTGGCTGGACGGAAAACCGAGGTTCTCGGCGTTGGAGAAGCCGGAGAAGAGCGGGCGGAAGACATACCAGCCGTCGCGGAGGGTGGTGGTGTCGGTGACGGGGCGCTCGCGGGAGATGGTCAGCTTCACGCCCTCGGCGGTCAGCCCGGCGAGGATGGGGGCGAAGAAGAGCGAGCCGGCACGGTCCCAGACTCGGTCGTGGAGGTAGATGATCCACATCAGCAACAGCCAGAACCCGACCGAGCCGAGGACGCGGACCATGCGGTAAAGATCGGAGTTCTGGATCGGCTCGCGGTCGGAGACGAAGAAGACATATGTGAGGGGGAGATCGAGCACGGTCAGGAGCGCGAAGCCGGCGACGAGAAGGGTGGCCAGACGGAACCGGGCGCGCCGGTGGGCGCGCTTCTCCCCCGGGCTGTGGTAGCGGACCAGCCTGTCCTTGCGTTCGCTGCCCATCAGTCGGCTCTCGGGGAGGTGGGGACGGGGAGGAAGCCTTTATAGCCGGTCCCGGCGGCCGTGGTGCGGGAATCCGGGTTCGGCTCCGCGTCGAGGGGGCCGAGGTGCTGCACGGAGTCGAAGGCGGAAGCCCAGGCGGCGTCGGGGCCTGCGAAGAGCAGGGCGGGACGCCCGAGCAGGCGGGCGGCGGTGGCCGGGTGGGCGGGGTTGGTCGCGGGCCAGCGGTCGAGCTGCGAGGGGCGGCCGCCGAGCGGGACGGAGGCGGTGAGAACCTCGGCATCGGGCAGGTAGAACATGAGCTGGGAGGCGCGGCCGTAGTGATCGGCGAGGATGAAAGGCTCCAGGCCGGTTTCGGCGCGGAGGCGGTCGATCTCGGCACGGGCGGCGGCGGCGTGCTCGCGCATGCCCGTGACGCGGGCGATGGGAATGGACGGGCCGAAGACGCGCCGCGTGCTGAGGAAGCCGAGCATCGCCGGGGCGGTGGTGACGAACAGGCCCACCAGGAGGGCGATGGTCCAGAGGACGCGGGTGAAGAGCGCGCGCCGTCGGACGCCTTCCAGCACGCACCACGCGGCGGGGACCGTCAGGGAGCAGGCGGCCGCGATGGGCCAGTTGCCCTCGGTGCGGGTGCGGAAGGAGACGAGCAGGTAGAAGAGGAGAATCGGAACGGCGAGGGCGAGGTGGGCACGGGCGGGGGGGGTGGCCCGGCGCGCGGTGAGCAGGGCGAGCGGCAGGACGGGACCGAGGACGGGGAGCAACAGGGCGAGGTACTCGGCGGTGTGGCGGGGGGTCCACGGGCGGAGGGGGGCGGCGGGCGGGGTGTCGCCGCCGGGCAGGGCGAGGTGGCCGAGGAGGTGGCGGGCGGTGGGCCAGCCGTTGGCGGCGTTCCAGAGCAGGTTGGGCAGCAGGCCGAGGGCGGCGATGATCGCCCCCGCGATGATGAAACGCCAGGGGAGCGCGGGGCGTTGTCGCCGGGTCGTCCACGCGGCGAGGGCCACGCCGACGGGCAGCAGCAGCATGGTGTGCTTGAAGAGCAGGCCGAGCGCGATGCACGCGCCCAGGGCGAGCCATGACCCGTGATGGCCCCGGAGCAGGGCGCGGGCGGCAAACGCGACGCCCCACATCCAGCAGGCGATCAGCGGGGCGTCGATGGTCATCAGCACGGAAGCGACCGCGAAGGCGGGCACGCACGCGAAGAGCAGCGCGGCGATGGCGGGGAGTTCGGGGCGATCGGGGAACGACCAACGGGCGGCGGCGGCCGCGCCGAGCGTGGCGACGGCGATGCTCACGGCGGCGGGGAGACGGACGGCGGCCTCGGTCTGGCCGAAGAGTTCGGTGGAGATGCGGATGAGCCAGGCCACGCCGGGAGGCTTGCTGTAGTAGGACCAGTCGGGGTGGAGCGACCAGGCCCAGTAGTGGGCCTCGTCCTCGGACAGCGTCAGGTCGGAGAAGAGAAAGAGCCAGCCCACGCGGGCGAGGAGCAGGGCCGCGGCGAGGGCCAGGGGCGCGTGGGGCCACCGAGCGGCGGCGAGCCAGGGGGGATCGGGCCGGATGGGGCTTGTTGGCATGGCGGCTCCGAAGGACATGGGAAGGGGGATTTAGAGGCGCGCCATGCGCCGGTAGACGATCGCGGCGAGGACGGCCAGCCCGACGACGCCCGACCAGAGCAGGGGCAGGCCGATGGGTCCGCGGGAGCCGACGGTCTGGCCGCCGGCCTCCATGATGATGATGGTGGCCAGGGCCGGGAAGAAGGACCAGAGGTAGATGATGAGCGGGGCGGCGTGCCGGAGGTGCATGGCCATGACCGCGCCGAGGGCGACCATGACGACGCAGGCCGCGGAGAGCGCCCAACGCTCGTGGCGCTTGGCGATGATCTTGTTGCGCAGGCGGCGGATCTCGTGCTCAAGCTGGGACACGGCACGCAGGATGGGGGCGTCGGCCGGACCGGTCCCGTACTCCTCACGGGCGAGGGTGATGAGGCCCTCGCTGTCCAGGGCGAGGGTCGTGGGCATGGGATCGCCGGCGGGCCAGAGGTCGCGGTAGGTGGTCTGGGCGATCTCGGTGCCCTGGCCCGTGCCGGAGCCGAGGATGCGCACGCCGGAGAGGTCCAGCGCGAAGCGGGAGGCGCCGGCGGCGGACTGGTCCGCGAGCGGATCGTTCTCGGCCGGGGTCTGGATGGAAAGATTGGCTGAGGAAGCGGTCAGGCGGTCGCGGCGGGCATCGCGTGTGGTGATCTCGATCTCGACCAGGCCGGTCTCACGGACCGGACGGATACCCCAGCGGCTTCCCTCCGGCTCCAGCGCGGCGCCCAGGACGCGGATGATCGAGCCGTCCGGGGTGTTGAGCACCACGGGTCGGCCCGCCCGCAGGTCCGTGGCGAACTGTGCGTAGGAGCGGTACGCGGCGAGGATACGGGCCAGCGCGACGCGCTGGCGGTCCACGGTGTTGATCCTGTCGGGGTCGTGGTAGATCTCGCGGAGTTCCGCGCCGGAGCGGAACTTGGGGTTGTCGCGGAAGACATTGGCGATGGGGATGGCGGGCAGGACCAGGGGGTCGGCGGACATGGGCGCGCCATTGCGGAAGATGGTGACATCGACGAGGCTGATGATGACGGCGGTGTCGGCCTGGTCTCCGATGCGCTGGCGGTCCTCGGGGTTGAGCGCCCAGACGGGCAGGAGGAGGATCCAGGCGCGCTTGGCGGTGCCGTCGATGACGACCGCGCCGGACGAGTCGGTCTCGACCACGCCGACGCCGCCGAGCAGGTAGCGCTCGCGGATGGGCGAGCCTTCTTCGGGCGGGCTTTCGTGGACGGCGTCGGCGTGGATCTCGGTGTTGCCGATGCGGGCGGCCTCACCCTGGCGGAGGCTGTTGACCATGATGCGGGCCAGGTCGCGGGTGATGAGGCGTTCCATCTCACGCAAATCTCGGGGGATGACGCGGTCGTTGAGGAACCAGAGGCCCCCGGCGAGGAGCAGGCCGCTGGCGATGGCGGGGGCGAGCAGGCTGCGGTGGCTGACCCCGCCGGCCTGGGCGGCCGTGATCTCGTTGTCGCCGGCCATGCGGTGGTAGGCCAGGGTGGCCGCGAAGCCGGCGGCGAAGGGCAGGGTGTAGGAGAGCATGGGCAGCACGGCGTAGCGCATGAAGCGGACGGCCTGGTCGGCGGTGAGCCTGCCGTCGGCCAGGGGCTTGACCGTGGCGGCGAAGGCCATGACGATGACGAGCACGGCGGTGGAGAGCAGCAGCAGCCGCCAGAACTCGATCAGGATGGCCCGCCAGAGGGTCCAGAGCATGGCGGGATGGTATGGGCGGGGGGAAGAAGAGTCGGCACGGAGTGCCGGCTTGCCCTGAGACCGGAGTCGGCACGGTGTGCCGGCTTGCCTTGAGACCGGAGTCGGCACGGTGTGCCAGCTTGCCTTGAGACCGGAGTCGGCACGGTGTGCCGGCTTGCCTTGAGACCGGAGTCGGCACGGTGTGCCAGCTTGCCTTGAGACCGGAGTCGGCACGGAGTGCCAGCTTGCCTTGAGACCGGAGTCGGCACGGAGTGCCGGCTTGCCTTGAGACCGGAGTCGGCACGGTGTGCCAGCTTGCCTTGAGAC
>CAZNZC010000012.1:0-85642 GCA_964577425.1 uncultured Phycisphaeraceae bacterium | reverse complement strand
CGGAGTCGGCACGGTGTGCCAGCTTGCCTTGAGACCGGAGTCGGCACGGAGTGCCGACCTACCTAGACTGGGGCGTGCCGCTGCTGGAAGCCGTCGATCTGAAGAAGAGCTACAACGACCGGGTGGTCGTCAGCGGCGTGTCGTTCGATGTGGAGCACGCCGAGATCGTGGGCCTGCTGGGGCGGAACGGCGCGGGGAAGACGACCACCTTCCGCATGACCATCGGCATGATCGAGCGGGACGGGGGGCGGGTGATCTTCAACGGCACCGAGGTGACGGGGCTGCCGATGTACCGGCACGCGCGCCTGGGCATGGGGTATCTCAGCCAGGAGCCGTCGGTGTTCCAGCGGCTGACCTGCGAGCAGAACCTGCTGGCCATCCTGGAGACGCTGGACATGACGCGGGCGGAGCGCAAACGCCGGGCGGCGGAACTCCTCGCCCAGTTCGGGCTGAGCCACAAGGCGAAGGACCAGGCGCGGACCTGCTCGGGCGGCGAGCGACGGAAACTGGAGATCGCGCGGGCTTTGGTCACCAACCCCAAGCTCATCCTGCTGGACGAGCCGTTCTCCGGCGTGGACCCGATTGCGGTGGAGGACTTGCAGGAGGAGATCCGCTCGCTGACGCAGCGGGGCATCTCGATCCTCATCACGGACCACAATGTGCAGCAGACGCTGCGGGTGTGCGACCGGGCGTACATCATCGACTCGGGCCGGGTGCTGGCCGAGGGCACGCCGCGGGATCTCATCAACGATGCGATGGTGCGCCGGGTGTACCTCGGCTCGCTGTTCCGGGGGGACGAGTTCGACGATGTGGGCGCCGCGGAGAGAAACGGGAAGGAGCGGGCCGATGCGTAAAGGCGTGGTGCTGGTCCCGCTGCTTGTCTCGCTGTTGCCCCCCCTGCTGCTGGTCGGCTGCGCGGAGCGGCGCATCCGGGTGACGAGCGAACCGCCGGGGGCGCGGGCGTGGCTGAACGACGAGGAGATCGGCGTGACGCCGACCGAGGCCCGCTTCACCTTCTACGGGCACTACGACCTGCGCCTGGAGAAGCCCGGCTACGAGCCGTACCACGGCAGGCACACGGCCGGCGCGCCGATCCACGAATACCCCGGCCCGGACCTGGTCGCCGCGGCCGTGCCGGCGAACATCCGCCACACCGTCGAATGGCATGTGGACCTGACCCCCACCCCCGAGACCAGCGCGGAGCCGGAGACGGCCCGCACCGAGCTGATCGACCGGGCGGCGGGGCTGCGGGAGCGCGCGCTGCGGGGCGAGTGATACGGATTCCAACTTGAGTTTCGGGCGTGGCCCGGTCTACAAGCCGCGACCGCAAGGGAGCGGCCGCGGTTGCGTCAGCAGCGGAGCGTGCCGATTGATACGAATCCCGCTTGATTTCCGGGCGGAATCCGTCGGTCGCCGAGCCGATACCAGCCGCAACCACAACGGAACGGACTTTCAACCCGCTGTTGTTTGCAGGGCACGACGGGCATGTGCGTCGCTCGGCCGCTCCCTTGCGGTCGCGGCTTGTCGAGGCACGGGACGCTCAGCCCGCGCTGCCCACGAGCTTGTCGTTGGTCTCGAAGCGCTTGAGGGCGGCCAGCAGCTGCTCGATCTGGACGGGCGGGGGCATCTGGAGCATGCGCCGGCGCAGGGCGGTGATGGTCTTGACGGCGTGGTCGTCGAGCAGGAGTTCTTCCTTGCGCGTGCCGCTGGCGGCCAGGTTGATGGCGGGGAACAGGCGGCGCTCGGCGATCTTGCGGTCGAGGATCAGCTCCATGTTGCCGGTGCCCTTGAACTCCTCGAAGATCAGCTGGTCGCCCTGGCTGCCGGTATCGACCAGGCAGGTGGCGATGATGGTCAGGCTGCCGGCCTCCTCGGTGTTGCGGGCGGCGCCGAAGATCTGCTTGGGGACTTCCAGGGCGCGGGAGTCGATGCCGCCGGACATGGTGCGGCCGGAGTTGGCGTGCCGGTTGGAGCGGTTGAAGGCGCGACCCAGACGGGTGAGCGAGTCGAGGACGACCACGACATGCTCGCCGTTCTCGACCATCCGCTTGCAGCGTTCGAGGGTCTTGAGGGAGATCTGGATGTGGCGTTCGACATCGTGGTCGTTGGAGGAGGCGACGACCTCGACCTGTTCCTGTCGCCAGGGTTTGTCCCAAGGGGCCTTGCCCTCGCGCTGATCGAGCGTGCCGCAGAGGAAGCGGAGGAAGTCCGTGACCTCCTCGGGGCGTTCATCGACGAGCAGGGCGATGAGGCGGACATCCGGGTGGTTGATGAGGATGCCGGTGGAGATGTCCTTGAGCAGGGTGGTCTTGCCTGCCTTGGGGGGCGAGACGATCAGCCCGCGCTGGCCGCGCCCGATGGGGCAGAACAGGTCGATCAGGCGGCAGGAGGACGAGCAGCCCGGGTGCTCAAGGGTCAGGCGAGGCTGGGGGTCGATGGAGGTGAGTTCCTCGAAGGGTTTGCGGCTGGCGAACTCCTCGGGGGTCATGCCCTCGATCTCAAGGAAGCGTTCGACGACCGGGCGGGGCTTGCGGGGGCCGGGCTTGCCGCGCCGGCGTCGGCGGGACAGGCGCTCGCCCACCTCGACGGACACGCGCAGGCCGGAGCGCAGGGGCAGCGCTTCGCCGAAGGAGGCCGGAACGAAGGGGTCGTCGGGGGTTTCGAGCACGCGGTTGGTGTCCGACAGCTGGCGGACACGCCCCTCAGCGCGCTCCGGCCACTCGAGGATGCCGGTAAGCGTCTTGGTTGACATGGATTGTCTGTTCGCCCCGGGCGGCACGACCGGCACAACACGCCGATCCTGCTCCCCCCGGTCCTTGGGTGGTCCGGCCCGGCCGGAAGGCACCCTTCTGCCCCTCATTGTCGGCCGGTTGACCCCCAAAGGTCAAGCCCGGGCCGAAAGGTTGGCCGAGAAGGGCCAGAACCCGGGGGGGAGCGAACGGGAACCGCCATTCCCCTACGATGGGCGATCCCGGGCGGACCCCCGGCGGTCCCAGGCGTGGTTTGGAGGACGATGCGGACGATCTCGGGCATCCCGGTGTCTTCGGGCGTGGTCATCGGGCGGGTGGTCGTCATCGACGAGGACCGCCCCCGCCGGGTGGTGCGCCGAGAGATCGACCCGGCCGATGTGCCGGCGGAGCTGGAGCGCTTCGACCTGGCGCGCCGGGCCGCGATCGAGGAACTCAACACCCTACACCACGATGCCGCCCGGGAGATGGGCGAGGACGCGGCCAAGATCTTCCTGTTCCATGTCGGCGCGCTCTCCGACCGGGCGGTGATCGGGCCGATCCGCAAGGCCATCGAGCAGGATCTGGCGTGCGCCGAGTTCGCGGCGGCGGCGGCGATCAAGGCCCTGACCGAGCGGTTCGCCAACCACCCGGACTCGACCTTCCGCAGCAAGGTGTCGGACCTGGAGGACCTGGGGGGGCGTCTGGTGCGCCACCTGACCGGGCGGGGCGGGGCGCGCCGGACCAACTTCGAGCCGGGCACGGTGGTGGTGGCGCGGGATCTGACGCCCTCGCAGACGGCCGCCTTCGACCGGTCGCGGGTGGTGGCCTTCGCGACGGACCTGGGGGGGCAGACCTCCCACACGGCCATCGTGGCCCGGGCGCTGGGCCTGCCAGCCGTGGTGGGCCTGCGGGAGCTGACCGAGCACGCGCGGGACGGGCAGGCGATCATCGTGGATTCGGAGCGGGGCGAGGTGGTGCTGGACCCGGACGAAGGCTCGGTGGCCGCGGCGGGAAGGGCGGCCGAACACGCCAAACGCTCGCGGATCTCGATGCACGAGGACGCGGCCCTGCCCGCTGTCACCAGCGACGGGGTGCCGATCGAACTCGTCGGCAACATCGAGTTCCCCAGCGAGATCGACGCGGTGCTGGACGAGGGCGGCGCGGGCGTTGGCCTGTACCGCACCGAGTTCCTGTACCTGACCAGCGACGACGAGCCGACCGAGGCCGTGCAGAACCGCGAGTACCTCGACTGCGTGCGCCGGCTCGACGGACGCCCCCTGACCATCCGCACCCTGGACCTCGGGGCGGACAAGTACACCCAGCAGCGGGCCGAGACGCCGGAGCGCAACCCCTTTCTGGGGCTGCGGTCGATCCGGCATTCTCTGCGGAACACGGAGATGTTCCGGCGTCAGTTGCGGGCGATCCTGCGGGCCAGCGCGCACGGGCCGGTCAAGGTCATGTTCCCGCTGGTGACCAACATCGCCGAGTTCCGGCGGGCGAAATATTTCCTGCACGAGTCGATGGAGGACCTGACCGAGGCGGGGGAGGCCTACGACCGGGACATCCAGGTGGGGATGATGGTCGAGGTGCCCGCGGCGGCCCTGATGGCCGCCTCCTTCGCCCGGGAAGTCGATTTTTTCTCCATCGGAACCAATGACCTGGTGCAGTACACCCTGGCGGTGGACCGAATCAATGAGCAGGTGGCGGGGCTTTACACCCCCATCCACCCCGCGGTGCTCAGGCTGATCCGGGATGTGACCCGGGTTGGAACTAGGGCCAAAATCCCAGTGTCCTGCTGCGGGGAGTCGGCGGGCGACCCGGAGTTCGCGGCGTTGCTCATCGGCCTCGGGGTGCGTAGCCTCTCCGTGACCGCCTCGGCCATCCCCCGCCTGAAGCGGGCGGTGCGGGGGCTGGACTCGAAGCGTTGCGAGCGGATCGCCAAGAAGGCGATGGCGTTCGATTCGGAAGCCGAAGCCGCGGCGTATGTCCGCGATCGGGTACGAAAACTTGTTCCCGAGGTGTTCGACGGACGGTCCGTCGAATCGGCGTAAGCCCAGCGGCCGCAAGCCTCTGGCGGTCGCCTCGGACCACAGATCACCGCGCAGCCCCCGGTTTGTCCGGGCGGGTTGGCGGGAGAGCCGAAGACGCCCGCCCGCGGTCCGGGGCCGTCCGATGAGGACGGGCCTTCCGGAGACCGGGGCAAGGGCGGGTCCGGCCCACCGCCACCGAGCTGCGAAGCGTCAGCGAGCCGCCCAGCGTGCATTCTCAGCGCGTGTGCCCGACGAGCATCCACCCACCGGGCGTTTCCCGGCGGGTGTCGTTGTGCGTGACGGAACGATGATGCCTTGTTCCAAAGAGGGACCCAAGGCGTTTCCATGATCCACGATTCCAACCCCAGCGACCTTTTCGATTCATCCGACATGACCCCTTCCCCCGCGTCCGCGTCCGGCGGCGCATCCGGCGACAGCGGCGACGACGGCGCGCCGGTGAAGAAGAAGGCCGCGAAGAAGAAGACGGCCAAGAGCGCGTCGAAGACGACCACGAAGAAGGCCGCCAAGAAAGCCCCGGCCAAGGCCGCGGAGAAGACCGCCAGGAAGACGACCAAGAAGGCGGCGGGCAAGAAGGTTTCCAAGAAGGCCGCGGCCAAGAGCGCGGCGAGCGAGCCGGCCGAGGAGCCGGAGACCGCGCCGTTCGAGGACGCTCCGGAGGCTGTCGAGGCCGCGCCGGTTGCGGAAGAACAGCACGATGCTGTCGAACAGGACGGCGACGACGACGCGGGCGATGCCGAGGGATCGCCCGCCGAGGGCGAGGCGACGAAGAAGAAGCGTCGTCGCCGGCGCAAGAAGGCCGGGGGGAGCCGGGGCGACGGCACGGCGGAGGCCGCGGCAGGAAGCGGATCGGGCGGCGAGGAGCGGCACGAGCGACCCGCGTCGAAGGCCGCCCCCAAGGCCGGCGCCAAGCCCGCGCCGAAGGCCGAGCCTGGCGACGACGAGACTGAACCCGCGTCCGAGGGCCGCCTGGAGATGGTCATCAACTATGTCCCCGGCGAGGAGTGCCGGGTGGCGATCACGGAGGACGGGCAGCTCGAGGAGCTGTTCGCCGAGCCGACGGATCGGGTCAGCCGGGTGGGGAACATCTATGTCGGCAAGGTCATCAATGTGGAGGCGTCGATCCAGGCGGCCTTCGTGGACTTCGGCTGCGAGGAGAACGGGTTCCTGCACATCTCCGACCTGCACCCGCAGTACTTCGGGGACGACGACGAGGCGACCGAGCGGGTGGGCAAGAAGACGCCCCGGCGCGACCGGCCCCCGATCCAGGAGGCGCTGCGCCGCGGGCAGGAGATCACGGTGGCGGTGCTCAAGGAGGGCGTGGGCACCAAGGGTCCGACGCTAACCAGCTACCTTTCGATCCCGGGGCGGTTCCTGGTGATGATGCCGGGGATGGACAAGGTGGGCGTGTCGCGCAAGGAGGAGGACGACGAACGCCGCCGGGCGGCCAAGGAGATCCTCGGCCAGCTCGACCTGCCGGAGGGCTTCGGCTTCATCCTGCGCACGGCGGGCTTCGACCGGACCAAGACGGAGCTGAAGCGCGACCTGGCGTACCTCATGCGCCTGTGGAAGGACATGGAGCGCCGGCGCAAGGGCGGCAACAAGCCGCGCCCGCTGTACTCGGAGAGCGACCTGCTGCTGCGGTCCATCCGCGACCTGATGACCAGCGACATCCGGCGGGTGGTGATCGATTCGGAGCCCGCGCTGCGCCGGGCGGCGCAGTTCATCAAGATCGCCGCGCCCAAGGCGCAGGCCAGGCTGGCCCGGTACACGGGCGGCGCGCCGATCTTCCACGCCTTCGGCATCGAGGAGCAGATCGACGCGATCCACGCGCGGGAGGTGCCGCTGCCGTCGGGCGGGCGCCTGGTGATCGACCAGACCGAGGCGCTGGTGGCGATCGATGTGAACTCGGGCAAGAGCCGCTCGGCGCGCGACGCGGAGACCAACGCCTTCCGGACGAACATGGAGGCGGTCGACGCGATCTGCCGCCAGCTCCGCCTGCGCGACCTGGGCGGGCTGGTGGTCAACGACCTGATCGACATGCGCTACGCCTCGCACCGCAAGCAGGTGGAGCAGCGCTTCCTCGACCGGCTCCGGCGCGACCGCGCCAAGACCACGGTGGGCCACATCTCCGAGTTCGGCCTGCTGGAGATGACCCGCCAGCGCATGCGCGGCTCGATGGAGAGCCAGCACTTCGCCGACTGCCCCCTGTGCCACGGGCGCGGTCTGGTCCAGAAGCCCGACTCGGTGGCGGCCACCGCGCTGCGCGACCTGGCGGCCATCGTGGACCACGACAAGGTCCGCAAGGTCGAGATGGTGGTCCACCCGCGCGTGGCCGGCGCGCTGCTGTCCACCCGGCGCACCGCCCTGACCCGGATCGAGCTGCACTCGGGCAAGCAGGTCGAGGTGCGCGTCTCCGAGGCGCTGCCCATCGACCGCGTCACCTTCTACGCCTACGACCACGCCGGGGCCGACCTGACGCTGGAGAAGGTGTCCGGTCGCAAACGCCCCGAGCCGAGGGTCGCCGAGTGGATCGACGACTCGCCGGACGACTGGGCGGTGGACCCGACCGACGAGGCGGACGAGACCACGGCCCAGAAGCTGGTCGAGGAGATCGCCCGCCTGGCCGAGGAGGCCGCGCCCAAGGACCACCCGGCCATCACCGGCGAGGACGAGGAGGAAGACCGCACCGAGGGCGGCGGCAAGAAGAAGCGCCGCAGGCGGCGTCGGCGCGGCAAGGGACGCGCCGAGGGCGAAGGGTCCGACCAGGACGGGAACAACACCCCCGCCTCCCCCCGCGATCATCGCGCGGATGATGCACACACCGATGACGGCGAAGAGCCGGAAGGCTCCGAGCAGCACACGGACGAGGACCACGCCGACGGGCCGGAATCCGGCGAGGAGGGCGGTGAAGGCGGCAAGAAGAAGCGCAAGCGTCGGCGCCGGCGCGGGCGCGGACGGGGGGAACGCGGGGACGGCGAGGGCACGGAATCTCCTCACCCCGAGGGCCGGGCCGAAACTCCGGGCGAGTCCCGGCGTGAATCCGCGCCGGAACCTCGCCCCCAGCCACACCCCGAACCCAAGCCCGCGCCCGTCGCCGAGGCGAAGCCGAAGCGACGCGGCCTGTACGCGGCGGCCCGGCGCAAACTCGCCCCGTCCGAGGTGGCGCGGATCTCTCCGGAGTAAGCATCGGGAGAACCCGTGACCATGACCCGCGTTCAACCGGACGAGGCCACCACCACCACCCGATCCTCGCGTGATCCCGCGCGGGCGCGGCGCGTTATCGTCCTCGGTTCGACCGGTTCCATCGGCACGCAAACCCTCGACGCGATCGACCACCTCAACCGCCTGCATGATGCGGGGCTGTTCCCGCACCGCTACGAAGTGGTGGGCCTGGCCACGGGCACGAACGCGGGGACGATGCTGTCCCAGGCCGCCCGGCATGGGGTGCGCGTGGCGGCGGTGGCCGACGCGGGGTGCGGGGCAGAGGGAACAGGTGTCCGCCTGCGCCGCGGGCCGGACGCCGCCGAACGCCTGGTGCGTGAGGTGGAATGCGACCTGGTGGTCGGGGCGGTTGTGGGCGTGGCGGGCCTGCCCGCGGTGCTGGCCGCCCTGGAGCGCGGCACGGATGTGGCGCTGGCGAACAAGGAAACATTGGTGGCGGCCGGGTCGCTGGTCGTCCCGCTGGCCGCGGCGAGGGGTGCGCGCATCCTGCCCGTGGACTCCGAGCACGCCGGGGTGTGGCAGTGCCTGCTGTCGTGCGCGGGGCCGGATTACGCCCCGCCGACGCCCGCGCCGGCGGATGTCCGCAAGGTCATCCTCACCGCGTCCGGCGGCGCGTTCCGCGGACGCAGGCTCGAAGAAGTCCATGGGGCCGCTCCCGAGCAGGCCCTGGTCCACCCCACCTGGGACATGGGGGCCAAGGTCACGGTGGACAGCGCGACGCTGATGAACAAGGCGCTCGAGCTGATCGAGGCGCACTGGCTGTTCGGACTGGGGGCGGACCGGCTGGACGCGGTGATCCACCCGACCTCCATCGTCCACGCGCTGGTGGAGATGGGCGACGGCAGCGTGGTGGCCCAGCTGGGCGCGCCGGACATGCGCACGCCGATCCTGCGGGCGCTCGCCTTCCCCCACTGCTGCCCGGAACCGTTGGCGCGGATGGACCTGCTGGCGCTCGGCTCGCTGGAGTTCCGGCCGATCGAGGGGGGGACGGGGGGGTGGCGCACGGCGATCGACCTGGGGCTGGGGGCGGTCCGCGCGGGGGGCGACGCGGGTGCAGCGCTCAACGCGGCCAACGAGGCCGCGGTGCGGGCGTTCCTGGACCGACGCATCCCGTTCGGGCGGATTCTGGAAGTCGTGCAAACCGTGTGCGCCGAGCACGCGGCCGCGCCGGTGCGGACCATCGCCGATGTGCTGGAGGCCGATCGCGCCGCCCGCGCCCGGGCGGAAGCGCTGATCGCGGAGGATGCCCGGTGAGCGGACCCGCACGACCCGATCCGAGGCTGACGGCGCGGCTCAACGAGTGCATCGCGCTGTTCCAGAAGGGGCGGGCGGAGCAGTCCCTGGCCGGTGTTCAGAAGATCCTCGAGAAATCGCCGGGGCACCCGGACGCGAACCACATCGCGGGCGCGGCGCTGATCGCGCTCAACCGGCCGGATCGTGCGCTGTACCACGCCGAGCGGGCGGCCAAGGCCGTCCCCTCGAATGGACGGTACAGGCTGGCGGTCGGGTCCGCGCTGATGACGCTCAACCGGGAGAGCGAGGCGGCCGGGGCGTTCGAGGCGGCCCTGCGCCTGCTCCCGGAAGATCCGGAGGCGCTGGCCGGGCTTGGCTCCGCGTGGGCGCGGACGGGCCGGTACGACGAGGCGGAGGACCTCCTGCGCCGCGCGGCCGCCGCGCGACCGGGCTGGGCCGACCCGCTGATGACCCTGGCCAACATGATGCTGAGCACCGCACGGGCGCACGAGGCCGTTGAGGTACTGCGCCCGCTGGTCGATGCCAACCCGCGTCTGCTGCCCGCGGCGGACACGCTCGCGCTGGCCGCGTCGTACGACGACGCGATCACCCCGGAGCAGGCCTTCGAGCACCACGCGCTGTTCGGGCGGTGCGTGGAGGCGTTCATGCCCCGCTGCGGGGCGCACGCGAACGACCGCGACCCGAACCGACGCATCCGGCTGGCGTATGTCTCGGCGGAGTTTCGGCAGCACTCCAACTCGTTCTTCCTGCGCCCCATCCTGGAGCGCCACGACCGCGAACGCTTCGAGGTGGTCTGCTACCACACCAGCCGGCACGAGGACGCGGTGACGGCCGAACTCAAGCGCCACGCCGATCGATGGGTGGCGTGCGACCAGCTCAACCCGCCGCAGCTGGCGCAACAGATCCACAAGGATCGCGTGGACATCCTGGTGGAGCTGACGGGGCACTTCGCCCGCAACCGGCTGGCGACGATGGCGGCGCGGCCCGCGCCGGTGCAGGTGACCTATCTCGGCTACGGCAACACCACGGGGCTGACCACGATCGACGCGCGGATCATCGACCACGACACCGACCCAGCGCCCGCGGCGGACGCGCTGGCGACCGAGCGACTGATCCGGCTGGACAGGTGCTTCCTGGCCTACCGCCCCGACGACGACGCGCCCGAACCCGGGGAACCTGCGGACCGGCCCTTCACCTTCGGCTCGTTCAACGACCTCAAGAAGATCTCCCCGTCCGTGGTGCGCGTCTGGTCGCGCGTCCTGCACGACTGCCCGGGGTCGCGCCTGCTGCTCAAGACCCGGGAACTCGCCCACGCGCCGATGCGCGACATGCTCGCCGCCCGCTTCGCCGCGTGCGGCATCGGGCCGGATCGTCTGTGGCTGACGGGGCGCATCGAGTCCGACCGCGGGCACCTGGCGCTGTACGACGAGGTGGACCTGGCGCTGGACACCTTCCCCTACGCGGGCACCACGACCACCTGCCAGGCGCTGTGGCAGGGCGTGCCGGTGCTGACGCTGGAGGGGCACGCGCACGCGGGACGGGTGGGCGTGTCGCTGCTGAAAACCGTGGGGGAGGACGACCTGGTCGCGCGCGATGAGGCCGCGTACATCGCGCGGGCCGGCGCGGCCTTCCGCGCCGGGCGCGTGGAACGCGGCGACCGGCTGGCCCGCCGGGCACGCATGGCGGCCTCCCCGCTGCTGGACCACGCGGGCATGACGCGGGCGCTGGAGTCGGCGTTCGCCGGGCTGTGGGCGCGGTGGTGCAAGAAAGGATCGACCAGATGAGCCAGCCCCCCTCGCCTGCACATCCCGTCACCGTGCCGCCGATCGTGTGGCTCGCGTCGTACCCCAAGTGCGGCAACACCTGGGTGCGGTTCATGCTGTACGCCTACCTGTACGGCCCGCCCGCCGCGTCGATCGAGGTGCCGCGCAAGATCCCGGACCTGCACCGCCGGCTGCCGATGGACCCGCCCGCGGGGCCGTACATGCTGGCCAAGACGCACTTCGCGCTCTCGGACCGGCACCCGAGCCTGGCGAGCACGGCGCGGGCGATCCACATCATCCGCAACCCGTGGGATGTGGCCCTGTCCGCGTTGAACTACCGGCGTCTGGCCACGGGCGATGCGGGCATCGACGAGACGGGCTTCCTGCGCTCGTTCATCGCCAACGGCGGGGACGCGGACTGGCTGCGCCAGGGGTTCGGAACCTGGGCCTCGCACGCGCGGTCGTGGCGGGAGACCGATCGGTTCCCGGTGCTGGCCGTGCGGTACGAAGACCTCAAGGCCGACGCGCGGGGCGTGCTCGTGTCCATGCTGGACTTCCTCGGCGAACCCGCGGACCCGGCGCGCCTGGACGCGGCCCTCAGGGCCTCGTCCTTCGACGCGATGCGGGCGATGGAGATCCGCGAGAAGCAGAAGCCTCCCAAGGATGCGCGGACGGAACGGCTCTTCATCGGCGACCAGAAGGCCGCCCGCAAGGGCATCTATTTCATCAACAAGGGCGCCAGCGGGCAGTCGCTCGACGGGATCGCGCCCGGCCTGGACGCCGCTTTCGACGCGGCGTTCGCGCCGGACCTGAAAGACCTGGGCTACGCCTCGTAGCCGAGCAGGCCGCAGGCGCGCCGGTAGTCGTCGTTGCCCAGGAAAGACTCGTGCAGGCCGTCGGGCGCTTTCGCCCGGGGGAGGGTGCGGATCTCTTCCGATCTGGCGGCGCGGGAGGTGGGCATGGTCGGCGTGTCGCCGGTGATGGTGGCGTAGGACGACCACCGCTCCCGCCAGGTCGGGTCGTAGGGGATGGTCAGACGCTCGCAGAGTTGACGCAGGACCGGCTCGGGGTCCGCCGTGAAGTCCTCGTAGCGGAGGAAGCCGACGCGGGCGGCGTACACGGCGAAAGCGGCGCAGCCGCGCAGGTAGACCGCGTGCGTGAGCGTCCCCCGCATGATGTCCATCTTGGACAGGGACAGGTACTGATCGAACGGGTGGCGGGTGGTGACCGCCTCGGCGATGCCGTACGCCCCGCCCAGGGACTCGGCGAATCCGAAGCCCATCCCGGGCTGGACAAAGGGCACGCCGATGTAGTCCAGGTGCGTCCAGTCGCGGATGACGAGGCGCGAGCCGCGCGATCTGGCCCGCTGCTCGCAGATCGCGATGAACTGGAGCATGGTGGGCTGGCCCTGGCGCTTCCAGCGGGTGAGGTCCGCGTCGGTGATCAGGCCGAACCATTCCGCGGCCTGACGAACGGGTTTCGTGACGCCCATGTTGGCCGGGTGGACCTCGCTGAGCATGGTCACGCCGCGCATGCAGCCGATGCACTTGGAGATCAGCGTGCCGCCCGAGCGGGCGAGGTGGCGGAGCACCGGGATGACGGGCTTGTTCGCCATCAGGCTTGCCCACGCATCCAGCGGTATTGGGCCTCGATGCCGTCGCGGATCGGCGTGGCCGGGCGGTAGCCCAGTTCGGCTCGGGAGCGGGTCAGATCGGCCCAGGTGCGTTGAACATCGCCGGGTTGCATGGGCAGGCGCTCGATCACCGGCGCGCGCCCCACCACCGCCGCCACGGTGTCCACCAGCTCGGCCAGCGTGATGGGATGGTCGCCGCCGAGGTTCCAGACGCGGTAGCCGTGGGCGTCGATCCGCTCGCACGCGGCGAGCACGCCGGCCACGATGTCGTCCACGAAGGTGTAGTCCCGCGAGGTCGAGCCGTCGCCGAACAGGCGGACCGGCCGGCCCGCGCTGATGCTCGACAGGAACAGGCTGATGGCCAGGTCCGGGCGCTGCGCCGGGCCGAAGACGGTGAAGAACCGCAGCATGGCCACGCCCGCGCCGGTCAGGTGATGGTGCGCGTGGCCGATGAGTTCGCAGGCCTTCTTGGTGGCGGCGTAGGGCGAGATGGGCGCATCGACGGGATCGGTCTCGGCGAAGGGCGTCTTCGGGTTGTCGCCGTACACGGAGGACGACGAGGCGCAGACGATGCGCTTGCAGCCCACTCGTTCAGCCGCGTCCAGGATGTGCTGCGTGCCGACGATGTTGGTCAGCGCGTAGCCGGCGGGGTCGGCGATGGACGGACGCACGCCCGCGCGGGCGGCCAGGTGGATCACGGTGTCGGGCCGGAACGCATCGAAGGCGGCGGAGACCCGCGCCGCGTCGCGGATGTCGCATTCGCGGTGCTCGAAGCGGGGAGATCCGAGCGAGGCGAGGTTGCGCCGCTTGATCGCCGCGTCGTAGTACGGGTCGAGGTTGTCCAGCCCGAGCACCGTCCCCCCGCGCGCGAGGACCGCCCGCGCGGTGTGCGAACCGATGAAGCCGGCGGCCCCGGTGATGATGATGCGTCGGTCCTGCACGCTGGCGCTCTTCCACGGCGCTCCGTGTCCCGTTCACGGACGGGGAACGGGGCCGGGCGGGATGGTACCCGTTGATCGGCGGGATGCCGGATCGGATCGGGCACGGGTTGGGATCAGGCCGGAGTCTTTGACCGGGGGGCTAAGGCCCGGGCCGTTGCCCCAAATTTGGCCCGCGTCCAAAAACAAAGCAGGGCGCCATGCTTACACGGCGCCCCGCTGGAGGAGAGAGAGATCGAGATAATGTACGAAGATTCGGTTCAAAGGTGCTGATGGAAGGACGATTCCGGCAAAAAGTCTGCCCAAATTGACATTATTTGCAAAATGTTCGGTTTTTATTCGCATGGAATCTTGCGCCGGTGGTGGGTAAATGGCGCTTGGACAGGGGGTTGAGGTGCGATAGAGTGTGGGTACGCCCGAGCCGGGTCCCGGGGTTCTGCGGAGCGCGATGCTCCGACCGGGGGCCGCCTGACTCGAGAACGATGGACGAAGACAAACGATCCGGGTCGTCACAGGACGACGACGACCGACCTCCCGCCGCGCCAGTGCTGGACCTGAGCGATCCCGACGCCCTGCTGTGTCCGGACGATGCGCGGTGGCTGCGCTCGATGGCCCAGCAGGCCCTGGACCTGCTCGGCGCGCCGGGCGAGGCGCGGGTGCGGGTGGTGGGCGACGACGAGATGGCCGCGGCCCACCTGGAATACGCCGAGACGCCCGGCACGACGGATGTGCTGACCTTCGACCTGTCGGGCGACCCCGGGCTGCTGGACACGGACATCATGGTGTGCGCGGACGAGGCGCGACGGCGCGCCGCCGAGCGCGGGCACGAGCCGCGGCGCGAGCTTCTGCTGTACATCGTCCACGGCGTGCTGCACTGCCTGGGCCACGACGACCACGACGAAGCCGACTACCGACGCATGCACGCCGCCGAGGACGAGCTGCTGACCCGCCTGGGCGTGGGCGCGACCTTCGCGCGTGAGTCGGTCGGGGACCGCGGCGGGGAGGGCGCGCCGTGACCGCGGGCTGGTGGCTGATCGCGGCGTTGGGGCTGGTGGCGCTCAGCGGGCTGTTCGGCACGCTGACGCTGTGCCTGCACCGCTTCTCGCGCGGGCGCCTGAGTTCCATGGCCGAGGGCAGCCCGCGCGAGGGGCACCGGGTCGCAAGGATCATCGCCGATCCGCACGGGCACGCGGCGGCCATGGCGCTGCTGCGCATCCCGCTGCAACTGGCCGCCGGGCTGAGCATGGTGATGTGGGCCTCCGGGCTGCGCCGCGAGGAGGAGCCGGGCTGGGTCTCCGCCGCGATCGGCGTGGCCGTCGCCTCCGCCCTTGTGTGGGTGTTCAATGTGCTGATCCCGCAGGCGGTCGCCCGCCACGGCGCGGAGCGGACCATCCTGACGACCTGCGGGCTGATCCGCGCCACGCGGGCGGCGCTCGGCCCGTTCGGCATCATCGTGCGGTTCACGGACGAGGTCGTCCGGCGCCTGGCGGGGGCGGACATCCAGCGCGGGGACAACAGCCCCGACGCCGAGCTGCTCAGCGTGGTGACCGAGCGCGAGCTCGACGGCCACATCGACGAGACCGAGCGCGACATGCTCGAGGCGGTGGTCGAGTTCCGCTCCACCACGGTCGAGCAGATCATGACGCCGCGCACCGAGATCGACGCGCTCGCCTACACCGACGACATGGACGCGGTGATGTCGTTCGTGGAAGAGCACGGCCACTCGCGCGTGCCCGTCTACGAGGACAGCCTGGACCGCATGCAGGGCATCCTCTACGCCAAGGACCTGCTCCGCTGGCTCCGCCTGCACGGCGGGAACGGGCACCCCTTCGTGCTGCGGGAGATCCTCCGCCCCGTCTCGTTCGTGCCCGAGACCAAGACCGTCCGCGAGCTGCTGACCCAGCTTCTGGCCGAGAAGGTCCACATCGCGATGGTCGCCGACGAGTACGGCGGCACCTCGGGACTGGTGACGATGGAGGACATCGTCGAGGAGATCTTCGGCGACATCCAGGACGAGTACGAGACGGCCGACGACGCCGTGGGCGGCGTGGAGATCGACGCATCCGACAAGTCCGCCCGCATCGACGCCCGCACGCCCATCGACGACGCCAACGACGACCTGGAAGACCTGGGCGTGGAGCTGCCCGAGTCCGACGACTACGACACGGTGGCCGGCTTCGTCAGCGCCACGCTCGGGCGCATCCCCGAGGTCGGCGAGGTGTTCGAGCACGGCAAGGCGCGGGTCGAGATCCTCGAGGCCGAGCCGACCCGCGTGGTGCGGGTGCGCGTCACCCTGGTCGAGCCGGAGCGGGTCGAGGCGGGCGAGCCCGACGGGAAGTAACGCCCGGTGGCACAGGCGTCCCGCTTGTGTGCCTTTGAAGTGTCCGCACAGGCGGGACGCCTGTGCCACCTGCATTCAGACCCGCCGGCGGGCCGCGTCGCCCAGCACCAGCCCGGCCTCGCGGGCCAGGTCGGCCAGCACCACGGCCTTGGACAGGCGGAGCTTGGCCCCGATCGACTCGCGGTGGCGTTCGACGGTCTTGACCGAGCGGCCCAGGTTCTCGGCGATGTCCTTGATCGACAGGCCGTTGCCCAGCAGCGTGAGCACCTCCAGCTCCCGGGGGGTCAGCACATCCAGCTCGCCGAGGCGGATGACGCCGGACTCGATGACGCCCCGCTCGGACTGGAGCAGGCGCTCGGACTCCTGCCCGGCGGGCACCCGGCGTGTGACGACCATGAAGGTCGGGGCCTCGCCGGGGGCGTCGGCGGGGATCATGCGGACCCACGAGAACTGCTGGTGCCCGTGCCAGACCGTCCGCATCAGGCGGGGGCGCGGGGGGGAGGGATCGTCCTGCATCTGGCGGAAGACCGCCAGGCGTTCCTCCACCCACGGCCGGGGAAAGCCGAGCTGGTCGAGGCGCTTGCCCCGGACCGGATCGGGCGGGTCGTCATTGAAAAAGATCCGGATCGTCTCGGCGTTGAGGAACAGGATGGTTCCCTGCTCGTCCAGGATGGCCACGGAGACGCCCGGCTCGGTGGTCATGGTCTCCCAGAGCAGCCCCGGGGCGGCGTTGGGGACCGCGCCCTGCGGGCCGGGGCTGGGCATGTGCGGTGGGGTGGAGCCGGTCTGCGTCATGGTTCGATCGTACGATGGGTCCTGATGATCTTCCGCCTGTACAACACGCTGACGAAGCGGATCGAGCCTTTCGAGCCGGGTGATCCGGGACGGATCACCTTCTATTCCTGCGGGCCGACCGTCTACGACGATGCGCACATCGGCAACTTCCGCTCGTTCCTGGCGGCCGACCTGCTGCGCCGATGGCTCGAAAGTCCCCTTTGTACGCTCTCCGGGCCGGACGGTTTCACCCATCCCGGCCCGCGGGATGTGATTCATGTCATGAACATCACCGATGTCGGCCACATGACCGACGACGCCGGGGCCGACGGCGCGGGCCAGGACAAGATGATGGCCGCCGCCCAGCGCATCCGCGAGGCCAAAAAAGCCGGGAAACTCCCCCCCGACGCCGCCATCGACCCCGACGACCCCTCCGCCGTGGCCGAGTTCTACCAGGCCCGCTTTCTGGAGGACGCCCGGGCGCTGGGCCTGAAGGTCGCCCTCGACGCGCAGCGCGACCCGACGCTGATGCCGCGGGCCACCGGGCACATCGAGGGGATGAAGCGGGTGATCGCGCGCCTGCTGGACGAGGGCGCGGCCTACGCCGCGGGCGAGCCGGGCGGCCGGGCCGTGTACTTCGATGTCCGCTCGTTCGAGGCGTACGGGAAACTCTCCGGCAACACCCTGGACCGCCTCCGCGGCGGCGCGGGCGGGCGCGTGGACGAGTCCACCCAGCAGGAGAAGAAACACCCCGCCGACTTCCTGCTCTGGAAAGAGGATGCCGCCCACAAGATGAAGTGGCCCTCCCCCGACCACCCCGCCCTGACGGGCTGGGGCCCGGGCTACCCCGGCTGGCACATCGAATGCACGGCCATGGCCCTCGAACGCCTGACCCCCGGCGGGCTGGACGGCTCCGAGGGCGCGCAGATCGACCTGCACTCCGGCGGCGAGGACAACATCTTCCCCCACCACGAGTGCGAGATCGCCCAGTCCTGCGCCTTCACCGGCGCGCCGGGCTTCGCCCGCCACTGGTTCCACCCGCGCTTCCTGATGGTGGACGGGGCGAAGATGTCCAAGAGCAAGGGCACTTTTTTCACCGTGCGCGACCTGATCGCCAAGGGGCACGACCCGGCGGCCATCCGGCTGGAACTCATCAAGACCCACTACCGGGCGAACGCGGATTTTTCGATGCAGGGGCTGAAAGATAGCGCACGGACCGTCGAACGATGGCGGCAGTTTGTCGCCCGGGCACGGAACGGCGCGGATGACCAGGAGAATCTCGTTCAGAAGGAATTCCGGAACGGCTTCGTTGAGGCACTCCACGACGATCTGAATGTCGCCGGCGCCATCGGAATCATGAACGCCTGGATCAACGCAACGAATAATCCTTCACGGTACGACGCCGTTCTGTTTGAACAATTCGACGCGGTGCTCGGCATCGCATCACTCAAACCGCTGGAACGGCAGGACACCGGCATCGCGGTCTATCTGCCGGGCGCCACGCCCTCGGAGACCGTTGAAGTCCTGCTCACCGAACGGCGCGACGCGAAGAAAGCCAGGGATTTCGCCCGCTCCGACGCCATCCGCGACCAGCTCGCCGGGATGGGCTACGCCATCAAGGACATGGCCGGGGGCCGGGTCGAGGTCGGCCCGGCGTAAGCTCCGAATCGCGCACGAGAGCCGCATCAAAGCCCCGAAGGGGCGCGTGGGTGTAGTCGCGGCCATGATTCAGGCGAGAACCCGCATCACTTGATGAACCGAAAAGTCATCGGGTATCGGAAGAACTCGCCCCGGTTGGCGGCCAGCGTGGCGAGGATCATGCCCACCACACCCAGCGCATAGACACCCACCACGAGGGCCGCCCCGACGCCGCAGGTGATGACCGCCAGCGGGATGATGAGGAGGTTGTAGAGGATCAGGGTGATGTGGAAGTTGAGCGCCTCGCCGGCGTGGTCGTCCACATAGGCGGACCGGTCCTTCTTCACCAGCCAGATCACCCAGGGGATGGCCGCGGCCGCGAAGGGCAGGACGACATGCCCGAGCAGAGACAGGTGGCTGAGCACGGCCCAGGTCTTCTCGTCGTCGCCCAGGCCGGGCTGATACACGCGCCCGCGGCCGTTGACCGGATACTCGGGCGGTGCGGGGTCGGGTTGGAACGCCTCGGCCATCGTGGGAACCCCGGGTCAGGAACGGCCCATTCTCAGGCCCGGGGGTGTCTTGGGCAAACGGGGGCGGGAGTTTCAGGCCCGCCGGCGGCGGCACCCCACTCCACCCGCCAGACCGATCGCCATCAGCCCGCCGGGGGCGGGCACGCGCACAAAGGAGGCATCCAGGCTGGACTCGACGGTCAGCGTCTCCACGGTGAAGACCGAGGCCGCCGCACTGACGCCGAAGGTCAGGGTGTACTCACCCGGGCCGAGCACGAAGTCCTGGCCGTACGAGCCGGCGCCCAGGTTGAACAGGGCGGGTCCGGCGGTGCCCAACCCGGCGTGGAGCGACACCACGACCCCGCCCATCCCCAGCCCGGACAGCCGCCAGGGCGATGCCGCATCCACCGAGAAGTGGACCTGCATCCACGCGTGGCCTTCCCCGGATGCGTGATATCCGGTCTCGTCGAGGATGGTGGCGGTGCTGCTGAGCGCCCCGGCGATGAAGAACCCGTCCGGGTCGATGTCCATCAGGAACTGCCCGGAGGCCCACGCCAGGGCCGACTGCGCGCCGGTGGCCGACACGGAGGAACCGACGATCCAAGGCACGAACGGGTCATCGTTGGCGCTGGACCCGAAGTCCAGGTACGAGTTCTGATCCCCGCTCATGTCCGACTCGCCCATCGCCGACAGGTCGAAGGTGCGGGTCTCGTTGATGAGGGTGATGTCAGCGGACGCAACGGCGGCGCAGGCCGCGAACACGACACAAGCCGGGGTAAACATCGGGGTGGATCCTCGCGGCCGAAATGGCCGCTGCAACGCTATCACATCCCCCCATCTAAACAAGCAAAGACAACCAAAGATTGCAACGAAACCGGTTGCTCGCCGGGTTTCCCGGTTTCGCTCCGCTCGGATCGCGGTTCGACAACTCGGCTCACTGCCCGAACAGGTTTTTCGCCCCGAGCAGACCCTGCCTGTCGAAGGAGGTCAGCGCGTCGTCGCCAACCGCGAGCCGGCGGTTGAGACGAAAAAGGCCCCCTTCGGGGCCTTGGCGTGGGCGTGTTGCTCGGGTGCGTCAGGACGAAGACTGAGTCAGAAACAGCAGGAGGTCGTCCTTGTTCACCACGCCGTCGGCGTTGAGGTCCGCGCGGCGCACTTCGGCGTTGTAGGACTTCACGAAGTCCTGGATGTCCCGGAAGTTGGCGACGCCGTCGCGGTTCCAGTCTCCGGCGACCGGGCTGTCGTGCAGCAGCACCTCGTCCATCTGGGCCGCGACGGGCACGCCCTGCTCGTCGAAGTACACGCCCATGAGGTGGACCCGATCCGAGTGGACATGGCGGGAGGCCGCGAAATGGGCGTTGAAGTGGATGCCCGCCTGGATGTCCGTCGTCGCGTCGATCGGGTAGGACTCGAACCCGTCGGTGGTCTCGTGGATCACCAGCAGGATGCCCGTGGAGGCCGCCCGATTCAGCGGGGCAAAGCTGTAGCTGTCGGATTTGCGCCGAAGCCCGCCGATCACCCAAAGGGCCGAGTCGGCCTCGATCCGCAACACGCCGTCCGGCTCGACCGCGCCGCAGGCCGCCAGCCAGGGCCACCCGAACTGCACGCCGCGCCCATCCTGCCCGCCCTGCTGGGGGAACGGATCGGGATCGAGACCCAGGATCACTCGGACCCTGATCCGAAAGGCATTCAGGGCGCCGTTGATGGAGGCCTGTCGGGCGGCCTCATTCTCCGGGAAGAGTTGCAGACACTCGCGCAGCCGGTCGTTGAACTCCTTCCACGCATCCAGCAGGGCCGCCCCGTTTCCGCCGGACACACACCCGGAGAGTTTCATCTGCGCGTCGGAAAGACAAACAGTGTGGGCATCGGGGTCCGGCGTGCTCGAAGACCGGGTCAAGCCGGCGTTGCAGCAGCCCAGATCCCCGACGGATTGAGGCCCCCAACAGCTTCGTGTTTCCTTCATGACGCTTGTGTTGCAGGAGCACAGATCCGCGACGAACTCAGACCAACAGCTCTGCCCCAGAGCACCCGATGTCGCCGCCAGAAGGGGCAGACTGGACAGGAAACCAGCCCGCGTGAGTCTGGTGTACAGAGTATTCATCGCCGCTTCTCCCACAGAAGATGCGCCGCCAGCCGGCCCAATCTGAAGGGCTGAAGGGCTGAAGGGCTGAAGGCAGTATCGGATATAGGACAGGGTCTGTCAATAGGCCTTGCGGGGTTTGACGGTGTTTTTTTTTGGTTTCCCCTAATCAGGGGGCGCAGCCCTCCGCCGCCCCCGCTCACTGTCCAAACAGGTTCTTCGCCCCGAACATCCCCTGCCTGTCGAAGTAGGTCAGCGCGTCGTCCACCGAGTCGAAGACCTTGGTGGCCGTCTCGGTGATGAACGGAGAGGGGTTCTTCTTGGGCTTCCAGACCACATAGACCTCCTTGGCGTGCTCCCAGGCGTGCTGGAGTTCGCGCTCCACGCCGGAGGACAGGCCCGGGATGATCTTGCCGGACTCGCTGGTCAGTTCCGGCACGAAGCTGACGATCATGTCGGCCTGGTCGATGAGCTTGAAGTCGCGCATGTAGATCTGGCCGTCGATGTCGCCGGCGATGTCGAGCACCTCGCGGGTGCGCATGCGGATGGGCTTCATGTCCTTCTGCACGCCGCCGAGCTGGTGGGGCATGTGGTCGAAGAAGTCCTTGCCGTCGCGCGTGGCCTCGATCGCGCGGTCGAGCAGGAGCTTCTCGTCCACATCGCCGGGGTCGAAGGTGATGAAGTGCTCGGCCAGTTCCGCCCGGAAGGCGTCGATCTCGGCCATCACCTCGGGCATGTCCACCACATGGGACATGGGGAAGCTCGGATAGACCTTCTTCATGTCCGGGCGGCACAGCAGGCGGAACATGGTGCGTTCCGTCCCCGCGAACCGCCCGCGGCTGACGATGTAGAACTTGCTGCCCGGGATGGCCTGGCTCATCAGCTCGGTGGCCAGGATCTCCTCCTCCCGCCAGACCATGCAGTCCTTGAGCGTCGCGTCGATGTCGTGCTCGTCGTGCAGGCGCTGGTGGACCACCTCGATGTTGTCCACCAGGCAGACGAACAGGTCCGGCGCGAGCTTGGTGATCTGGTCGAAGTCGAACGCGCTGAACAGCCCGTGCCGCCAGCGGAAGGTGGCGTGGGTGTTGACCATCATGGTTTCCATGTCGCGCGACTCGGCGATGATGTCCTTGAACGCCGCCCGGCGCAGGCTGTTGAGCCGCGAGAGCGGCAGGTCCAGGATGCGCCCCCCGCGGATGTCCCTGGCCTCGGTGTACATCATGTCGCCCACATGGAAGGTCGGGATCGACTCGCCCTGCGACCCCGCGAAGCGGGCCACGGCGTTCAGATAAGGCTTCTTGTCCATGCCGACCTGGCCGGTGACGATCGCACGCATGAGGCATCTCCTTGCAGGGAGCGATGATAGAGCCGACCGCGGCGAGCCGCCCCCTCCCCCCCGTGGGGCCGACTTCCAGTCGGCCATCCCCATCCCACCCATTCCCCCCCACCCCCCCCGCCTCAAGGCTGCCAAACCCACCCCCGGGTTTGGCAGCCTTGACAGCAGCCGCGCACCACGAGTTTGTAGCCGCGCACTATGAATTTGTAGCCGCGCACGAAGTAAGCGGACTCTTCCGTCACGCTTTGAAGCCCCCTCAACGCAAGCGAATCGACAAGCGAAGAGTCCGCTTACTTCGTGCGCGGCTACAAAATGGCCCAACCTCCCCCCCCGCCCCAAGGCTGCCAAACCCACCCTTTGAGCTTGGCAGCCTTGGCTCGTCGCAACGGCATGTTGCGTCACTCGGCCGCTCCCTTGCAGTCGCGGCTTGTCGGACCCAGGCTCGCCTACCATGCCCTGTTTCGACCCCTCCCAGGAGCCTCGCATGGCCGTTCTCGTCAACAAGGACACCCGCGTCATCTGCCAGGGCATCACCGGGAGCTTCGGGGCCGTCCACACCAGGGGCTGCTTCGAGTACGGCACCCAGATGGTTGGCGGCGTCACCCCCAGCAAGGGCGGCACCAAAGACCCCAACGGCCTGCCCATCTTCGACACCGTCCGTCAGGCCGTGGACGCCACCGGGGCCACCGCCACCATGATCTTCGTCCCCCCCGCCTTCTGCGCCGACGCGGTGCTGGAGGCGATGGACGCGGGGATTCGCCTGATCTGCTGCATCACCGAGGGCGTGCCGGTCAACGACATGATCCTGGTCCGCAAGATGCTGGACGACCGCAACGCCGCCGCCCGCGGCATGGATTCCGCGCACGCCCAGGAACTCTTCACCCTCATCGGCCCCAACTGCCCCGGCATCATCACCCCCGGCCCCAAGACCGGGGAGGGGACCGCCGCCAGCAAGTACACCAACGGGGGATGCAAGATCGGCATCATGCCCGGCTACATCCACACGCATGTCTCCGAGGCCAAAACCGGCAAGGCCGTGGGCATCGTCTCCCGCTCGGGCACGCTGACCTATGAGGCCGTGTGGCAGACCAGCCGGCTCGGCCTGGGCCAATCCACCTGCATCGGCATCGGCGGCGACCCCGTCCGCGGACTCAACCACATCGACTGCCTCCGCCTCTTCCAGGAAGACCCCGACACCCACGGCATCATGATGATCGGGGAGATCGGGGGCGAGGACGAAGAGGCCGCGGCCGCGTATATCAAGGATCATGTCACCAAGCCCGTCGCCGCCTTCATCGCCGGGCGGACCGCCCCCCCCGGCAAGCGGATGGGCCACGCCGGGGCCATCATCTCCTCCGGCGCGGGCGGCATGGCCACGGGCACGGCCGAGTCGAAGATCGACGCCCTGCGCGACGCCGGGGCCGCCATCGCCATGAGTCCCGCCGACATGGGCAAGGCCATGATCGAGGTCATGGGCCTGACCCCCGCGATGGCCCGATAAGCAGGGGCGACCCCACGCTCCCGCCCCGGGCGCGGCAAGGGGGGGAGAAACACTGGTTTCCCGCTCCCGGATGGTCGATCCAACCCCATGATGGGGCCTCCCGAACGCACAGACCGGTCTTTGACTCCGACGATGCGGTCGCGCCGAAGGCTCGCGGCGACCTGGGCACGCCAGCATCAGCACTGCATCATTGTTTTCCTGATCTGCGCGGTGACGGTCGGGGCGACCTGGCGGCGTGCATGGCTGAACGCGCAGGCCGCCCACGCCCGCACGATGGACCGGACGGCGGATGTGATCCTCGCCGACATCCGGTCACGGTTCCATGACATCGAGCGCCTGCTGCACATCGCCCGCGCCCTGTTCTACGCCAGCGACAGAGTGGCACGGCCGGACTGGAAAGAGTTCGTGGCGGCGCTGGAGCTGGACACGCACAGCGCCGGGCTTCACGCCTTCGGGTATGTCGCACGGGTCGAGCCGGAAGACCTCGATGCCTTCACACAAGAGGCGCGTGCCGACGGCGAACCCGGCTTCACCGTGCGGCCCCACCCGCACGCGGACCGCGACAACTCGGGATTCCCGGCCTACATCGTGCTCTACTCGGAACCGGAGGGCCGCAACCGGGCCGCCCTGGGCACGGATGTGGCCTCGTACACCAGCAACCGCCAGGTCTACCGCGACGCGGCGCGCGACCGGGGGGTCCGTGTGGTGGCGGGCATCCCGCTGGCCCAGGTCGATCACGCCCGCGAGGGCCTCGTCGCGGCCCTGCCCGTCTACGACCCGCGGGCCGGAGGAAACCGTGTGGCGGGCTGGGTGACCGTCACCGCCGTGCTCCAGGACTTCTTCGAGGCCTCCTGGTCGCCGGCCTGGGACGGGAACCTCCTGACCGTCACGATCGCCAACGAAGAGAGCGCCAAGGCGGTGTACACGACCGAACCGGGCGACCACGGGACCGATCCGGGCATGGCCCGTCCGGGCATGGCGCGGGAACGGGAGATCGACCTCTTCGGCCAGAAACTCCGTGTGGGCATGCTCCCCGCCAGCGAGGAACTGGTCACGCCGGACCTGTCCGAGGCGCGCGTGGTGCTGCTCGTCGGGACGCTGGCCGGCGCGCTGCTGACGCTGATCGCGTGGTCCGCCACGCGGACCCGGCAGCGGGCCGTGGCCATCGCCCGGCAGATGACCGAGTCGCTCCGTCTCAGCGAACAGGCGCAGCGCGAGCTGGCCCGGAAGGCGGAAACGGCCAACCAGGCCAAGAGCGAGTTCCTGGCCAACATGAGCCACGAGATCCGCACGCCCATGACCGCCATCCTCGGCTACGCCGACATCATCGGGAACGGCGGGGCGGACAACGCCCGCCAGGCGGAGGCCGTGCTGGCGATCCGGCGCGCGGGGCGGCACCTTCTGACCATCATCAACGATGTGCTGGACCTGTCCAGGATCGAGTCCGGGCGGATGCGGGTCGTGGAGGAAGTCTCTGATATCGGCGCGCTCCTGGGCGACGTCGTGGGCGGGCTGCGCCAACAGGCGGAACGCAAGGGGCTGACGCTCGGGGCGAGCCTCGAATCGCCCGTGCCGGACCGCGTGATGACCGACACCCACCGCGTCCGCCAGATCCTGATCAACCTGGCCGGCAACGCCGTCAAGTTCACCGAGAGCGGGAGCGTCCGCATCACGGCCGCGCACCGGTTCGGCAGGCTGCAGGTCACGGTCCGCGACACCGGCGTGGGCATCCCGGGCGACAAGCTCGACGCGGTGTTCCAGCCGTTCGAGCAGGCGGACAACTCGCTGACCAGGCGGCACGAGGGCACGGGGCTGGGGCTGACCATCAGCCGCCGGCTGGCCGACCTGCTGGGGGGCGAGCTGATCGCCTGCTCGGCCGTGGGCAGCGGGTCCGCGTTCACGCTCGATATCCCCGCGCCGCCGGCGCAGGGCGCGGCATGGATCGCCGCGCTGCCGGAGGGCGCGCCGACGATCCCCGCCGCCCCGGTCTCCCTTCCCGAGTTCAACCTCGCCGGGGCGCGGGTGCTCCTGGCCGAGGACGGCCCGGACAATCAGAAACTCATCTCCTTCATCCTCCGCAAGGCCGGCATGGAGGTGGAGGTGGTCACCAACGGACGCGAAGCGCTCGACCGCATCGAAGCGGGCGCGGACTACGACCTGATCATCACCGACATGCAGATGCCCGAACTCGACGGCTACGCCGCCACCCGGCTGCTGCGGTCCAGGGGGTACGCCAAGCCCATCCTCGCCCTGACCGCCCACGCCATGGAGGGCGATCGCGAACGCTGCCTGGAGGCCGGGTGCGACGAGTACGAGACCAAGCCCCTCGACCGCGCCTCCCTGCTGCGCACCATCGAGCGATTGCTCGGCGGCATGCCCGCCCGCTCGCGCGCGGCCTGACCAGACCGGCCATCATCCACGGGGTCCGAAAACGCGTGCCGGCGATCCTCGCACGGCGCGGGGCCTGTCGCGCCGTGATGCCCCCCCGGCGGCGGGGGGGGGGGCGTGGCCTGTCGGGAGACTGGAGCGGGGTGCCCCCGGAGTGTGACGCCGGATCACTGCGATCCGGCGCCCGCGCGCGCCGTCGCGCTGGAATCAGCGGCCCGGCGGCCCCGCACGCGCCGTGCCGGTTGTAAAACTATTTTAATCGATGCGGCTTTCCGCATAAGCAAGCCATTTTGAATATTATTGTGTTTCACTGTTGACACGGCCTTGAAAACGAGTACTCTGTTTAAATAAGTGGTTCTCAGGCCGAACACGGAGCGACCGAGAAAGACCACGCCGCGGCACGCAGAATGAGGAAGCAAGCCGGGATCATCCGACACGCGGACCACCTCCGGCCGACCGCCGGACATCCGCATCCCGACGGATCCTGAGCGATAATCCACAGGCTCGCGTGGCTGAAAAATCGTGAACCAAGTCTGTGTGATACCGGGGGCGCCGCACGCCCGGCCCGCTCCACCGCGGGCACGACGGCCGCGGCGACACGCCATGGATCGGCCCGGAGGTGAAGCCCCGCCGGATTGGAGCGGGGCCAGGGAGCATCGAGTCTCAACGGCCCGCCACGCATCGGAGGCCTTTCCACGCAACGGTGGCGCGTTGCGGTTATTCCATGTCGGAAACAGAAAGAGAGCAGAGTTATGAAACGCGCATCATTCATCATCGCAGCGGCCCTGGCGATCGGGCAGCAGGCCGCCTCGGCCGGCGACATCCTGGGCACGGCCAACAGCTTCGGCGTGCTGGCCGGCTCCACCGTCACCAACACCGGCCTGACAATCGTCCACGGTGATGTGGGCGTCTGGCCCGGCAGCGCGGTGACCGGCTTCCCGCCGGGGCTTCTCTTCGGCGGCTCGATGCACGCTGGAAACAGCACCGCCGAGCAGGCGCAGAACGACCTGACCATCGCCTACAACAGCCTGGCCGGCATGGCGTCCACCCAGGACCTCACCGGCCTGGACCTGGGCGGGCTGATCCTGACGCCCGGCGTGTACTCGTTCTCGTCTTCGGCCTTCCTGACCTCCATGCTCACGCTCGACGCCCAGGGCGACCCCAACGCGGTGTTCGTCTTCCAGATGGGGAGCACGCTCATCACCGCGAGCGATTCGTCCGTGACCATGATCAACGGCGCCGATGATTGCCAGGTCTTCTGGCAGGTCGGAAGCTCCGCGACGCTCGGCACGGGCACCGCGTTCCAGGGCAACATCGTCGCACTGACCAGCATCACCATGACCACCAACGCCACCCTGAACGGGCGGGCGCTCGCTCTCAACGGGGCCGTCACGATGGACTCGAACATCATCACCCCGGGGTGCATCGTCCCGGCGCCTGCCACGGTGATGCTCCTCGGGCCGATGCTCTGCGGCCTGATCGCCCCGCGCAGAAGGCCGTCACGCGGTTGACCGCCATCCGCTGAACCCTTCAACCCATGCACGCCCATGCCGCCGGAGAGCCTCGGCTCTCCGGCGGCTTTCGTGCATCGCCCCTCTCAACCCTCAAGCACCTGAAACCCTCGGCCGGCGCACGCGGGCGAGCAGAAAAACCCCGAGCATGATCGACCCCGCCAGCCCGACGGCCAGCGCCACGATCAGCATCAGGGCCAGCCGGAACGCCCGCGTCATCAGCCGATCCACCGATCGCTCGGCCTCGGCCAACCGCCGGTCAACCAGATCCAGCCTGGCCTGCATCACGGCGGGGTCGGTCACCCCGGCGAGGGAGTCCGTCAGCTCGGCCAGCTCCCGGGCTGCCCGCGTCGTTTCCCGGATGGCCTCGGTGTAGTCCTGGATGCGGAACGGCTCGGCGTCCGGGTCCTTCGGCTCATCCAGCCGGAGCTGCCGCGCCAGCCCGGAGAATCCGGCGGCGGTCTCACGCACCGAATCCGACAGCACCGTGCCCGCCTCCACCGCCAGACGCAGCTCGGTCAGCACGGCCGTGAGCCGCGCCTCCTCCGAGGCGAGCTGCCCGATCGTCGCCTCGCGCTCGGCGCGCAGACCGGCCAACGCCTGCTCGATCGCCGCCTGCCGCTCCGCGGCGAGAATGCCGGCCGCCTGTTCCAGCGCGGCGGATCGCTCGTGGGCGACCAGCGCGGGCAGTTCCTCTCGCAAGGACGCCACCTCGGCGGTGATGCGTTCCACGGACTCGGTCACGCCGGCCACGCTCGCCAGCACATCGCGGACCTCCGGCTCGCCCATCGTGTCGATGAAGAGCAGCTCGGCCTGCCAGCTGAGCAGCACGGGCATCCGCTGCAGCGAGAACATCGCGCGCTCGGCGAACAGGCGGGCCTGCTCGATCTCGCGCGTCGTCGGGTCCAGCCCGGACAGCGGGTCGATGAACAGGAAGCCGAGCACATTCGACGGTCGCCCGGAAACCGCGCCGCCGGTGGTCACCTGCCGCGCCCCCGCGAACTCGGAGAACCGCACATAGGCCGCGTAGCGCCGCGTCGGGTTCTCCTCCAGCCACGCCGCGATCAGCCGGTCGATCTCCGCGAGCTGCTCGGGCGTCAGCGACCGCTCCGCCAGCCCGCGGATCTGGCGCTCGGACTGCTCGAACAACAGCCTCAGCCGCCCCGTCTCCGTCCCGAAGAACCCCGCGGCCATGTCCCGCTCGATCAACGCCCGCTGCAGCGTGATCATCACCAGCATGTCCACCAGCGCGATCCGCGGGTTCTGCGCCGACGCGATCAGGGTCGCGCCGTGGGCCACCGTGTACTTGATCCGGTGCGCCGCCACCCGCGCCTCCATCGGCAGCGGAAGCGACTCGATCTGGTCCATCGCCTCGGCCAGGCGCACCGTCATGTCGTCGGCGAAGTCCATCACCTCGGTCTGCACCCGCCGAGCATCGGCCAGCGTCATCACCGCCGAGACCTGCGCGGCCCCGGATGTCGGGGCGGGGGACGCGGCGACCGCGCCCGATCCCGCCGCAACGGGCGAGGAATCCGGCCCCGGTGCCGCCGAGTGCTCGGGAAGCGAGCACGACGCCAAGCCGATCAGACCGGCCGAGGCCGCCACCACGCGCACGGATGGTCTCTGAAGAATCATCCGTCCATTGTGGTGCGAAAAAGGGGCGAGATCAAGAGGATGAACCGGAGTTCATCCCCCCCGCCCGCCGCATTCGGGACAAACGGGTGCGGGAAGGCCGGTGAGGTCGTAGCCGCAGGCCGGGCAGCATCCAACCGTTCCGACCCTGAACCGCCACCCGTGGCGCACGCCGCGAACGCCCAACCGCACCCAGGCCGCCACGAGCAGCAAGCCGAGCGCATCGACCAGCAGCCACGGTGTCACGGTCCTCCTGCTTTGTGGACCGACCGCGATCCGTGACATCCCGAGAACGGACTGCCTCTGCGCTTCGGTGAGCGTGATCCCTTGCGGCTCTCTGATCCACCAACCATCCGTCCTAAAGGATGAACTCCACGCACCCACCCGGTCTTGTCGAGCAACAACTGTCACGAGCGGAACCGAGAACCCTCCTGCCTCGCCCTGGACAGCCAGCCGTTCAAAATCCGGATACAAGTCGGGCACGAATGTCACAGCACCGTTCTGCTCGACCATGAAGTATTCAACATGCGGACTCATCATCGCCCTTGCCCGCGGCAGAGCCGCCAAGATCGCCCGCGGCACCACCGGCCCGGTCCAGTGCAGATGCGGGCCGTCCTCGATCCGGAAGGTCACAACCGTCAAAAGCACGACGGCGGCCGTTACGGCGAGGAACGCCCGCACGCACCCACTGTTCGTACCGTCAGACCGCGCCATGCCCATCCCATCCGCCCACAGCCGCCCGCGGTTCCGTCCGCCCGCGCGTCACTCTTTGTACACCACCCCGTCCTTCATCACGAACACCACGCGCTGGTACGCCGTCACATCGGTCATCGGGTCCGAGTCGAGCGCCACCAGGTCCGCCAGTTTGCCAGGCTCCACGCTGCCCAGCCGGTCCGCCACGCCGATCAGGTCGGCCGCGTTGAGCGTGGCGGACTTCAGGCAGTCCTGGGGCGTCATGCCCGCCTCGTGCATGTACACGAACTCCCGCGCGTTGGTCCCGTGCCGCCCCACGCCCACATCCGTCCCGAAGGCGATCCTCACGCCGGCCTTGTACGCGCGCCCGAACGCCGCCTGGATCAGCGGCCCCACCTCCGCCGCCTTGTCACGCACCGACGGCGGGAAGAAGCCGGGGTCGCCCGCCTTCTCCACCACGAACATCCCCGCGTGGATGGTCGGCACCAGGTATGTCCCGGTCTGCTTGAACAGCTCGATGGCCTCGTCGTCCAGGTAGCTGCCGTGCTCGATCGAGTGGACCCCCGCGCGCAGCGCGGCCTTGATGCCGTCGGCCCCGTGCGCGTGGGCCGCCACCCTGCGCCCCATCATCCGTGCCGTCTCGACGGCGGCCTCCAGCTCGTCCTCGAAGAACTGCTGGTCCACCCCCGCCGCCGTGGCCGACATCACACCGCCGGTCACGGTGATCTTGATCAGGTCCGCCCCGTCGCGCACCCTGGCCCGCACCGCCCTGCGGGTCTCGGACGGGCCGTCGGCCGGCGCGGTCTCCGGACCCTCGTCCGGGCGCATCACGGGCGACAGCGAGTTGGTCCAGTCCGCGTGCCCGCCCGTCACGCCCAGCGCGGGGCCGGAATCGAACACCCGCGGCCCGGGCACCACGCCCTGCGCGATCCGGTCACGCAGCGCCAGCCCCGTCCTGCCCTGCGAGCCGACATTCCGCACCGTCGTGAACCCCGCCATCAGCGTGATCTTCGCATAGGCCACGCCGTCGATGGCGGCGTAGGCCTCCGTCTCCTGCATCAGCCGGCGCATCCGCTCGAAGGCCGGCATCGACTGGCCCGTCAGGTGCGTGTGGCAGTCGATCAGCCCGGGCACCACATACCGGTCCCGCAGGTCGATCACCCGCGCCTCCGCGCCCTCGCCGAAGACTTCCCATGCTTCCAGGTAGCCGTGCTCGACCCGGTCGAACTTCCCGTCCACCACCACCACCGTCGCCCGACGGATCGGCTCCTCCCCCGGCACGGCGTACAGCGTGCCCACATGCAGCACCGTCGGCGGCTCCGCCAGCGCGGAGCAGCCGCACACGGCAACCGATAACACCATCGCGCGAACTCGGTCCATGATCGTCCTCCTTGCTGCCTCTCTGACGCTCCACCCCCCCCACCACCATACCCGGATCGGGCCGCCTCCGCCCGCTCGAATGCGTGTTGCATCACTGCGGGAATCCGCCACCGCCTATGCTTGTGAGAACAGAAGTTGGAGATGCGTCATGCCCCCCGGGCTTCGCGAACAGGTCGGCAAACGCGATCCCTTCGAGTCCGCCGCGCAGGAGGCGTACCTGAACCTCATGCGCACCGCCGCCACGCTGGCCGGGCCGTTCCACACCCTCTTCAAGAAGCACCGTCTGACCGAGGCCAGCTACAACACCCTGCGCATCCTCCGGGGGCATCACCGCGCCGGCGAGTGCCACGGCGTGCGGGCCAGCCTGATCGGGACGCAGATGGTCGTCCGCGTGCCCGATGTCACCCGCCTGGTGGACCGGCTGGTGGAGATGGGCCTGGCCGAGCGGGCCGCGTGCAACCATGATCGGCGCGTGGTTCATGTGAAAATCACCCTGGCCGGCCTCGACCTGCTCGCGGAGCTGGACGGGCCGGTCCGCGCGATCCACCAGGAAACCCTCGGCCACATGAGCCAGGAACAACTGGCCACCCTCAACGACCTGCTCGAACTCGCCCGGCGGGCCTGCGAGGCGGCCCAGCCGGGCTGATGGGCCGGCCGCGACCCCGTCCTATCCTTACTATATCCGAACAAATTGCGGTCTGTGCGGGGAAGCGGCTCCGTACCGCCACGCCCGGGAACAAGAGGGTCCGATCGGGTGTTTATTTGTTATCACAAATATTCACGGGAGCCACCCATGATCACCGTCCGCAAGAGCAACGACCGGGGCCACCTCAACCACGGCTGGCTGGACACCCACCACACCTTCAGCTTCGGCGAGTACCGCGACCCCGACCACCGCGGCTTCCGCAGCCTGCGCGTCATCAACGAGGACACCGTCGCCCCGCGCACCGGCTTCGCCGAGCACCCCCACCACGACATGGAGATCATCACCTACCCCCTGTCCGGCGCGCTCCGCCACGGCGACTCGCTCGGACACCAGGAGGACATCGGCCACGGCACCATCCAGACCATGACCGCCGGCGCCGGCATCCGGCATTCCGAGTCCAACCCCCACCCGGAGCCGGTCCACCTGCTCCAGATCTGGGTCCTGCCCAGGGCCAAGAGCCTCGCGCCCACGCACGACTCCCGCTCGTTCCCCATCGCCGAGCAGCCGGGCCGCTTCCACCAGATCGTCAGCCCGGACGGCGCGGACGGCTCGCTCATTATCCAGCAGGACGCCCGTCTCCACGCCGGCATCTTCGCCAAGGGCCACGCCGAAACCGTCGCACTCGGCCCGGGCCGCCACGCCTGGGTCCAGGTCGCCCGCGGCTCCCTGACCGTCAACGGCGTCGCGCTCGCCGCCGGCGACGGCGCGGCGGTCTCCGACGAGTCTTCACTGGACCTGCGCTTCACCGACGACAGCGAGGTGCTGCTGTTCGACCTGAACTGAGACCGGGGGGCGGAGGGGCGAGGGCTATCGACCCGCCAAGTGCTCGTCAAGCAACTCGCCGACCGGGCGCCAGGCGAACGAGCCGAGCAGGTCGTCGAAGCGGGCGTCGCAGCGGTCGAGGTTGTTGTAGTGCCGGAAGCGGTGGCTGCGCTTCAGCCCCTCCACCCGTGGCTGCCCGGGATCGACCTCCCACGGGTGGATGTAGAACACATAGGGGTTGCCCGAGGCGAGGATCCGCTTCACGCCGCGCTTGAAAACGGGGTACGGGAACAGGCGGAAATAGCCGCCGCCCGCCCAGGGAATGCCCTTTTTCCCCACCTTCAGCACCGACACGCAGACCTCGTGGAACCCGGGGCGGATCTCGACGATGGGCGTGCCCGAGTCCATGCCCGCCAGCTTGCCGTAGCGGTCGTGGGCGACGGTGGGGAACGCGGATGAGTCGTACGACAGGCCGAGTTCCCGGAGGATGTCGATGGCCCAGTCGGTGATGGAGAACGACGGCGCGCGGTAGCCGCGGATCTTCGCGCCGGTCAGATCCTCCACGATGCCGACGCCGCGCTTCATGTCCTCGCGGAACTGGTCATGCGTGAGCGAGTAGATCAGGTCGTGGCCGTAGCCGTGGCTGGCGATCTCGTGGCCCGCGTCGGCGATGCGCCGGATCAATGCCGGGCACTTCTCCGCGACCCAGCCCAGGATGAAGCAGGTGCATCTCACGCCGTGCCGGTCCATGAGTTCCAGCATCCGATCCGTGTTGCGCTCGACGCGCAGCTCGCGCTCGTCCCAGGTGTCGCGCGCGACGACGGCCTTGAGGTTCTCGACCTGGAACCAGTCCTCGACATCGATGGACATGGCGGGGGGGATGGGACCGGCCACTTGGGGCTTGGGACGAGTGGTCTGCATGTACTTCCGTCTTTCCTTTCCGTATCCCAAGTGGCTAGTGGCCAGTCCCAATCCCCAATACCCCCTCACAGCATCCTGTGCCCGCGCTTGCGGAACGCCTTGACATCGACCGACTTCGGGAACGAGAAGTACTTCTTCTCCGACATGTCCAACGGCACGGCGACCGCCTCGCCCCGCTTCATCCGCAGCAGCACATCCATCATCAGGCGCGCGCCGTCGCGCTTGGTGCCGGTGATGACCCGATCGAGCGAGTCCTTCGCCTCCAGCGGCCACTCCAGCGTGCCCAGCACGCCGCCCGCGTCGAGCTTCTCGACCATCTCATGCACCGTGACGACGGCGTGCTTCTCCCCGTGCAGGAGCTGCCAGAAGTTGGGCATCATGCCGCGATACACCGGCAGTTTCCCCGAATGGATGTTGATGCACCCCAGGGCCGGAACCCCGAGGATGCCCTTCCTGAAGATCTCCGGCGCGGCCACCGACGCGACCACATCCGGCGCGATCGCCCGGACCCGCTCGATGTACTCCGGATCGTTGACCGACCCGCACGGCACCAGCGGCAGGCCCTTGGCCGCCGCCAGTCTGGCGATCGAATCGCCGCGCAGCTTGACCCCGACATAGCGGAAGCACAGGCGCACGAAGTCGATCGGCCCGTAGAACCGCAGCATCCGGCGCGCCGTCTTCCAGATGGGTTCGTGGAACGCCTCCTGCACCGAGACGCCGACGATCTCGATCCGGTCCTTGGGGTACTCGTCGAAGAACACCTCGAAGAAGCGGATCACATACAGCGGGTCGTCCTCGGTGACGAAGAGCAGCCGGAGCTTGCGGTCGGTCACGCTGGTCATCGGGCGGCCTCCGTGCCGTCTGGAACGCCGCGGTGGGCGGGATCGATCTCCACGGCCGCGCCCTCCGCCAGCCACGCGGCCAGACGCTCGCGCCGCCGCGCGGTCTGCTCGGCGGTCTCGCCGGGATCGGCCAGGCGCAGCACCTCGGCGTACTTGGCCGCGCACACCTGGCGGGTGTAGCCCGCGTCGAACACGCGCCGGGCGTTCTCGCCGAGGCGCCTGGTGCGCTCCGGGTCGTTCATCAGCCCGCGGAGCTTGCGGGCCAGCCCCTCGCCGTCGCCCAGCTCGCACCAGATGCCGCAGTCGTTGTGCTCGACCACGCGGCGGAGTTCGGACCAGTCCTCGCTGAGCGCGACGATCGCCTTGCCCACCGCCAGCGAGGTGTAGAGCTTGCTGGGGAAGCTGATCCCCTCGATGCCCTTTGCGATCGACACCAGCGATGCGTCGCAGGCGTTGAGCGAGTCGGGCAGCTTGTCGAACGGCTGGTAGGGGAGGATCATCACATTGGTCAGCCTGCGCTGATCGATCCGCTCCTCGATCCACTTCTTCTTGCCGCCGCCGCCGATCAGCACGAGTTTGAACGGCTCGCCCATGAGTCGCTCGGCCGCGTCCAGCACGGTCTCGAACTCGTAGTACAGCCCCATGTTGCCCGAGTAGAGCAGCACGAAGTCGTCCACCAGCCCGTTCTCCCGCGCGACGGAGGACTCGGACTTGTGCCTGGGCTTCAGGTCGTCGCCGTCCGCCCAGTTGGGGATGACATGCACATGGGTCGCGTCGATCGGGTAGGTCTTGCAGACCAGGTCCTTGGCCGCCGAGCAGAGGACGATGGCCTCGCGCGACCGCCGGTACTTGAAGCGGTTGAGCGTCATCCACAGCCGCTCGATCATCGAGCCTTTCTTGAAGGTGCCCACCCACACGCCCAGCTGCGGGTGCGCGTCGTGCAGCAGCGTGACATACCGGTGGCGCCGGAACAGCGACACGAACGCCCCGATCGCCCCCAGGAACGGCGGGTTGGTCGTGTACAGATACACCGTGTCGTGCCGGCTGGTCAGCAGCACGCGGAGAATCATGGGCACCACGAATGTCAGGTAGTTGATCGCCCGCCCGGGCAGAAAGTTCTTGTCGAACCGCGCCACCTTCAGACGCCGGATCGTCACGCCCTCCGTCCGCTCGACCAGCGGGCAGTCCAGCCACGACTCCCGCGGCCCGTACGAGGGCCGCCCGGTCAGCACCTCAACCTCGAACCCCAGGGCCGCCAGCTCCACCGCCAGCTCGTGCAGCAGGTGCCCGGTGGACGCCACATCCGGCACATAGTACTGGTTCAGGATGACGACGCGCGGTCCGCGTCGGCCCGCCGAAACGGTCGGCTTGGCTTCGGTCCCATTCACCAGGAGGTGTCCTTTTCGTACCCGAACTCGATCAGGTAGTCTCCGATGATTTGCTTGTAGAGCTCCTTCGTCCGCTCGTCGAAATGGTTCTTCCAGTCGCCCGCGATGCCCTTGCGGACGAAAGCGCGCGACCCGTCCTGCCCGGCCTTCCGTCCGCCGCTCATGGCCTCGAAACTGGTGGCCCGCGCGATGCGGTCGATGGTCTCCGGGTCGCCGGGGAGCCGGTAGTGCCGGGCGACACGCTCGAGGTGGTCGCGCGGGTCGGCGAGCATCATCTCGTACCGCACCAGGAGACGCCGGCCCCCGTCGTCGTCCTCATGCCACGACCGGACCCAGCCGGCGTAGTCGCCCAGCGTCCGCTCGGCGAAGAGGGCCAGGCCCGCGAGCAGGCTCCGGCCGGCGTAACGGGGGTGCTCGGGGTGCCACGGCGTGCTGCGGACATAGTGATAGTTCGATACGGCGACATCGCGCAGATCCCGGAAGAGCACCGTGTACGGCAGCCCGGCCTCCCGCAGCAGGCGGCGGTTGTGCGCCGAGCCGTGTACATGCAGCTTGCAGACGACGAGGGCGTCCCTGAAGCGGTGGAACATGTCGGGCGGCATGTCAAAGTCGTGACTGCCCCCTGTTCGCATTTCATGAGCCGCGATCTCCGGGATCATGACATTCTCGAAACCGTCGTAGCACGCCAGCATCTTCTCAAGCCAGGTCGTGCCGCTCTTGGGCAGCCCGGCGACGAAGAGGGTGGTGACCGGGTACTCGTTCCCCCGGCGTCGGAACCCCTCCGCTGCCGCGGCGAGCTGGCGCCGGTAGCGCGGTCCGGCGAGAAGCCGCTTGGCGAGGCGCGCGGCCGCCGGCGGCATCACCCGCTGCGCCAGAGGCATCAAACGCTTGGGGACCCCCGGACTCATGCCGAAGTTTCCGCCCTGAGGCGATCCCCGGCCGGCTCACCGTCGCCGGGGCCAGGCCCGAACGCATCCCGCAGCCTGGCGCCGAGCCATCCGATCAAGGCCGCCTTCTCGTGCAGGAGAAACCCCATGTCGATCCGCTGCGGACGCTCCCGGATGGCGTCGAGACCCAGCCGTTTCAGCAGGTAGGCGCGGGGCGTGTTGCTGAACAGCATGGCGGGGTTGCCGTACGAAACAGTCGCGACACAGGCGTGTACCCGGTTGCTCAGCGTGAGTGTGCTGTGACCGTACATGTTCAAATAAGTGAACGGAACATCGCCGGCGTATGTATTCGGGTTGTGGTATGTCTTGGAAGGCAGGAACGGGTTGTAGCGATGGTCGGTGCGAAGCACCGGCAGACCGCCGACACTGCCCGGACGCACCTCGGCGAGCAGGAGGGCGTCCAGAAAGGGATACGCCCGCGCGCGGTACGACCACTCGGTGCGCCTGCGCGGCTGGCGGACGCACCAGGTCCGGCCCTCGAACTCGAACGACCGACCCACCCGGCCCTTGAACTCCTCCTTCGGCCCGATCACCGGCTCGGGGATCTGGTCGAAGTTGAAGACGACATACGGCCCCAGGTCGGTCGGGATCTTGGGAAAAACCTCCGGGACGAAGGTCGCCACATCCACGCCGTCGTAGGCGTGGACCGCCAGATCGCCGAGCGCCTCGTATGTCTCCCTGTCCCTCGTCGTGAAAATGTGCGGGGGGCACTCGGCCATCAGACGCCTGGAGAGCGCGATGGTCTCCTTGTCGTACTGCATCATGCCCGCCGCCAGCACGATGATCTTCGCCCCCTTGCGGTGCTGGGCGCGGAGCATCTGCCCGGTGATCCCCTCCATCTCCGGGCGCACATACGGCCCCAGCACCACCACCGCGTCCAGGTCCAGGTGCTTCACATAGTCGAGCGCGTTGGAGGGGTTTCCCCTTCTGGTGTTCCAGTAGCCCGGCTGGTCCCCGATCAGGAAGACATGCGCCCCCGGATACGCCCGGTTCAGGGCATACTCGGCCCCCAACTGGAAGAAGGCGTTGCCGATGTTGGTCGACCAGTAGCCCGTCAGCACCCCGATGCGGGGAACGCCCGTAGAATCGCTGGGTCTGGTGTCAGGAATGGGGTCCAAGTTTCGTCTCGCTCCGGGTTCCAAGCCCAGTGTCGGCCGTTTCGCGGCTCCGGCTCAGCACGATTCCTTGTGCCCAGGCCGCCGAAGGTCGATAGTACACCCGGTCAGGCTTCGGACCCGCAGCCGTACCGTTCTCGGACGATCAGAATGCCCGATCAGACAGAACCTTCATCCCGCCCGGCGGCGTCAGGCCCCCTCCCCCCCCCGGAGCCGCCGCGCAAAAGCCCCTGGTCCGGCAAAGCCCGGTGCGTGCGCGTTGTTTGGGCCTTGGCCTATGCCACGGTCTGGCGGATACTCCCGACCGACAGCGCCCGCGCCGGGCTGCTGCGCCTGTTCGGAGCCTCCATCGGCCCCGGCGTGCGCATCCACCGTCAGGTCCGCATCGAGATCCCCTGGCACCTCTCGATCGGCGCCGGAACGCTGGTCTGCCGGGGAGCGATCCTCTACTGCCTCGGCAGAGTGACCATCGGTGAGAACTGCCTCATCGGCCCCCATGTCTACCTGTGCGCCGGCACCCACGATTACACGGACCCGAAGTTCACGCTTCTGCGCGAGCCGATCACGATCCACGACGCCTGCGTGCTCATGTCCGATGCGTTCGTCGCGCCCTCGGTCACGCTGGCCCCGGGCACGGTGGCCCGGCCCCGCGCCGGCATCTTCAAGAGCACGGAGCCGGGACGCATCTACGCCGGCAATCCCGCCCGGATGATCGAAACCGGGGTGGACCCGGCATGACCCGCCCCACCCCCACCCCGACGCTCCCCGCCGATCCGACCCGGCGCACCGGGCCGGACGAGGGCCGCCAACGATCCCGCCTGCCCGCGGGCCTCTGGCCCTTGGGCGCGGTGGTCTTCCGGATGCTGCCCAAGCCCCTGTACAAGGCCCGCGCCTCGCTGCTCCGCCTATTCGGCGCGCAACTCGACCCGACGGCGCGCGTCCGCTCCGATGTCCGGATCGATCGCCCGTGGAATCTCTCGATGGGCCGCAAAAGCTCGCTCGGCGATGCGGTGGAGGTGTGGGCGCACGCGCCCGTCACCATCGGCGCAAGATGCACGATCAGCCAGTACTGCCGGCTGGCCGCGTTCCGGGAGGATGACGCCTCGCCCGCGGGGCCGACGCACCCGACCCCGCTGACCATCGGGGACGATGTCTGGATCGCGGCGGGGTCCTATGTCGCCGGCGGGCGGGCGATCCCGGACGGCGTGCTCGTCGGGGCGCGCTCCGTGATCGACGACCGCGCGGGCGGTCGTCTGGAACCCTGGACCATCGCCTCGGGCGATCCGGCCAGGTCACGACGCCCACGCCCCTTCCAGGGGAGACCGGAATGACCGCGGAATCAGTCCCCACCGGCAAGAAAAGCCCGCATTCCGCCCGCAACCGCCTCGCGCGCGTCTCCTGGGGTGTCGTCCAGGCGACATTGTTCCGCCTCTCCCCCCGCCCGGCACACCGCTGGCGAAACGCGCTCCTTCGCCTCTTCGGCGCTGACCTCCACCCCACCGCTCGCGTCTACCCCCGCGCCCGCGTCTGGGGCCCTTGGAACCTGACGATGGGCCGCCACGCCACCATCGCCGACGATGTGGATGTCTACTGCGTGGACCGCATCACCATCGGCGAGCGCAGCGTCGTCAGCCAGTACGCCTACCTCTGCGGCGCGACCCACGACCACACGCTGCGCTCACGCCCGCTGATCCCCAGGCCCATCACCATCGGCAACGGCGTCTGGGTCGCCGCGGATGTCTTCGTCGGCCCGGGCGTGACCATCGGCGACGACACCGTGGTCGGCGCGCGCTCCAGCGTCTTCAACGACCTGCCCGCCATGAAGATCTGCACCGGCTCGCCCGCCAAGCCGATGCGGGACCGCACATTCCGCGACGAGCCGGACGGAACACCCGGCCCCCCGGAGGCGGTGGACCAATGACCGTCTCCGTCTTCATCCAGACCCTCAACGAGGCCGACAACCTTCCCGCCCTGCTCGACTCGCTCGACGGCTTCGACGACATCGTCGTCCTCGACTCACTCTCGACCGACGCCACCCGTTCCATCGCCGAATCCCGCGGCTGCCGCTGGTTCGAGCGCAGGTTCGACGGGCGCGGCCCGCACCAGAACTGGGCGATGGAGCACATCGATTTCAGGCACCGCTGGGTCTTCTACCTCGACGCGGACGAGCGCATGACCCCGGAACTCCGGCGGGAGATCGAGGCCGTCGCCGCCCGCTGGGAATCGGGCGAGTCCACCCGCGACAACAGCCCCGTCGCCTACTACTGCGGGCGCAAGAACTACTTCCGCGGCCGCTGGCTCAGGCACGCCATGCCGCCCGGGAACATCATGCGCTTCTTCCAGCCCCCCCACATCCGCTTCGAGCGCCTGGCCAACCCCGTCCCGATCGTGGACGGCCGGATCGGCTACCTCAAGGAACACTTCCTGCACTACAACTTCTCCAAGGGCCTGCGCGAGTGGATCGAACGCCACAACCGCTACTCCTCCTACGAGGCCGTCGAGACCGTCAGGGCGCTGGACAACAACCCCGTCCGGCTGGCCAACCTCTTCTCCTCCGACCGCAACACCCGGCGCCTGGAACTCAAGAACCTCTCCTTCCGGCTGCCGTTCCGGCCGTTCATCAAGTTTTTTTACATGTATGTCCTCGCCCGCGGCTTCCTCGACGGGCGCGCGGGCCTGACCTATTGCACGCTCCAGTCCATCTACGAATACTTCATCGTGCTCAAGGCCCGCGAGATCCGCCGGCCCGAACCAGGCCGCCCCGACCGGGGCGACCCCACCCCAGGACGACCCGCGTGAAGATCCTCCACTCCATCGATATGCTCGATTTCCGCAACGGCGGGCCTGTCCGCGCGGTGATCGACCTCTCCGAAGCCCTCGCCGCCAAGGGCCACGACCTCACCGTGATGGTCCGCCGAGGCCCGGACACCCCCGACTCCTGGAAGCAGCCCGGCTCCCCGGTGCGCGCGGTCGAACTCGGCCAGCCGCAGATCGCGGGGGCCTGGTTCCGCGGCCGATCCGTCAACACCATCCGCTCCCTCATCACCGCCGCGGACATCGTCCACATCCACGGCATCTGGACCCCCCAGAGCGCGCAGGTGGCCAGGCACGCCCGGGACATCGGCAAGCCCTATGTCGTCTCCTGCCGCGGCATGCTCGACGACTGGTGCATGGAGCAGCGCCGCCTCAAGAAACTCGTCTACCTCCGGCTCGCCGGCGGCTCGGCCATGCTCAACAACGCCAGGCTCGTCCACTGCACCGCCGACGGCGAACTCCGCCAGTCCGCCAAGTGGTTCCCCGGCTCCACCGGCCTGGTCATCCCCAACCTGCTCAACCTCAAGCCCTACATCACCATGCCCGGCGTCGAACGCGCCAAGGCCAGGTTCCCCCAGCTCTCCCGCCCGGAGCCGACCCTCCTGTACCTCTCCAGGCTGCACTACAAGAAGGGCGTCGAGCACCTCATCGACGCCGCCCGCATCCTCCGCGACCGCGGCCGCCCGCACCAGGTGCTCATCGCGGGAACCGGCGACGAGGCCTACGAGGCCACCCTCCGCCGCCATGTGCAGGCCACCGGCATGGACGGCCTGGTCTCCTTCCTCGGCATGGTCGTCGGCGACGACAAGGTCTCGCTCTATCAGGCCAGCGACCTCTTCGTCCTGCCCACCAGCCAGGAGAACTTCGGCTTCGTGCTCTACGAGGCCCTGGCCGCCGGATGCCCCCTCGTCACCACCCGCGGCGTGGACACCTGGCCCGAACTCGAGCAGGCCGGCGCCGCCATCACCGAGCAGGACGCCGCGCAGCTCGCCGACGCCATCGACCCCATGACCCGCGACCGCGCCGAGCGCGACCGCCTGGGCGCGAAAGGACGAGCCTGGGTCTTCGAGAACCTCGACCCGGGCCGTATCGTTGACGCATTCGAGCGTTTCTACACACAGGCCCTTGGCCGCTGAACGGGGAGGGGGGCAGGCCTTTGCTCCGGCGGGAAAGCACCCGCCGCGGCCAAGACCGCCGGGCACCAACCATGCGAGTCCTGCACTACAAACCCACCATGCGCGCCGAGGAGGGCGGCGTTGTCAAGGCCGTCTTCGACATCTGCGTCCTGACCGCCTCGCCCGAGGTCCGTGTCGGACTCGCCACGCACCACACCGATCTCGTCCGGGAGAACCTGCCCGCGCCCGCTTCCGAACTCATCCGCCTGCACCCCCTGCCCCTCCCGACGAACCGCGCCGCGCGGCTCCTCGGCCCCGCCTCCCTCGCCCGCATGGCCGGGGTCATCGAGCAGTACGACCTGGTCCACCTCCACGCGATCTGGACCACCTCCAACCCGCAGATCGTCCGCCTGTGCCGGAGGCTCAACAAGCCCTACATCCTCTCCGTCCACGGCATGCTCGACGAGTGGTGCATGCGCCAGAAGCGCATGAAGAAGCGTGTCTATCTCGCCACCTGGGGCCGTCACCTCCTTCCCCGTGCCGCCCGTGTGCTCTGCACCGCCGACGCCGAACTGGCCCAGGCCGAACGCTGGTTCGACCGCGCCAAGGGCGAGGTCATCCCCCTGCCGATGGACCTCTCGATGTACCGGAGCCTCCCGGGGCCTGATGCCGCGCAGCGGGCGTTCCCCGCCATCGACCCCGCCCGCCCCCGCGTGCTCTTCCTCAGCCGCCTGCACCCCAAGAAGGGCGCGGACCGGCTGATCCGCGCCTCCGCGCTCCTCCACCGCCGGGGCGTCGACCACCAGCTCCTCATCGCCGGGACCGGAACGCCCGGCTACACCCAGTCCCTCCAAAGGCTCGCCCGCGCCGAGGGTGTCGATCGGGACACCCACTTCCTCGGCTTCGTCAACGGCGCGCTCAAGGTCTCCCTGTTCCAGGCCGCCGATGTCTTCGCCCTGCCCACCAGCCAGGAGAACTTCGGCTTCGTCTTCTTCGAGTCCCTGGCCGCCGCCACCCCCGTCGTCACCACCGGCGAGACCGACACCTGGCCCGAACTCGAAGAGTCCGGCGGCGCGGCCGTGGCCGACAACACCCCCGAATCCTTCGCCGCCCGCATCGCCGACCTGCTCGCCGACCCGGCCCGGGCCGAGCGGATGGGCCGCGTCGCGCGCGAGTGGGTGCTCGGCACGCACGATCGCGCCCGGACCGCCGCACGCTACGAACGGTTCTACCGTCAATGTCTGGAGTCCTCGGCGTGAGACCGCTCCCCGCGAATCTCCGCCGCGCCGTCAACCTCGCCAACCGGCGCCTGGCCATCCACGCGGGCACGCGCCTGCGCCTCTACCCCGTCCTCGGGTTCCCCAAGTCGGGCACCACCTGGCTCTGCCAGATGCTCGCCGACGCCCTGGGCGTCCCCTTCGCCCAGCTCCCGCGCCTCCCCGCCCTCCGCCCGAGCGTGCTCCACGGGCACTGGGCCTACCACCCCCGCCTCCGCCCCGTCGTCTTCGTCGTCCGCGACGGGCGGGACTGCATGGTCTCCTTCTATTTCTTCCACAAACTCATGCACGACGCGGGCGAGTCCACCGCCTTCCGCACGCTCTACCCCCCGGGGACCGACCTGAACGATGTCCGTTCCAACCTGCCCAGGTTCATCGAGCACATCTTCCGCCGCCCGACGGGCGCGCGCTCGACATGGCCCGAATACAACCGGGCCTGGCGCGACCGCCCGGGCGTGGTGTACGCCCGGTACGAACCGCTCCGCGCCGACCCCGCCGCCGAACTGGCCCGCATCTGCCGTGAACTCGGCTCCCCCGCGCCCGCCGAGAGCGTCACCGCCGCGGTCGAGCGATGGTCCATGCCCCGCCTCACCGGGCGAGAGCCGGGCCAGGAGGACCGCGGGTCCTTCATCCGCAAGGGCGTCAGCGGCGACTGGGTCGCCCGCTTCAACGCGGAATCCCGCGCCATCTTCGCCGACCTCGCCGGGGACGCCCTCGTTGAGCTGGGCTACGAGCGGTCCGCGGACCCCGTGTCCTGGACCACCGAATAGTTCCCCGCGCGCCGGGATCAGTACGCGACCGCGCCCTCGGAATCCCAGTCGTCGCCTTCAACGATTTCCGCGTCCCCGGGGTCGTCCCCCTCGGACCGATCCCAGAACCCGGCGGTCGCCGCCCGACGCGTCATCGCCGCCCCCATGCCCGCGAAGACCATGAAGAAGCAGATCGAGGCGTGAACCCGTGAGATGGCATACCCTTCCAGCACCGCGCCCGCGAAGTACATCGCAATGACGCCCAGGCAAAGATCGAGCATCCGCTTGTCCTGCAACTCCAGCCTCGACCTGTACCGCACGGCCCGCAAGCACTCGAACACCGCCGTCACGGTCAGCACCATCATCAGGCAGAACATCCCGATGCCGAACGCGGCGAAAGAATACAGCCAGCTGTTCTCGCTGCGCTCCGCGTCGTCCGTTCCCGCGCCCAGAAGGGGATTCTCGCTCCCGATCCGGTAAAGCGTCAGCCAGGCCCCCGTCCGGGTATCCTCCGTGCTCGCCAGCCGCTCCACCCCGACATCCACCCCGGTCATGCTGACCAGCGCCTTGTAACCGATGTACGCGACCACCGCGACCACGGGCAGGAACAGCACCGCCCGGCCCATGCGGGTGTACAGAACCGCGCTCAACCCGACCAGCGACATGCCCATCCCGGTCCGAGAACCGGACCACGCCAGCATGACCAGGTTGCCCCCGAGCAGGCCGATGTACAACAGCCGAAAGGACTTCCTTGGGTCATTGAGCAACAGCCACACCCCGTTAACGATCCAGAACGCCAAGAGCGTGCCCGCGTGCTGCGGGTTGCTCGTCAGGCCGATGAACCGATTCTGGTTGCCCATCGTCAGCTGGCCCGGGTTGATCACGAACTGCACGGCGCACATGCCCGCCCAGATCAGATTGACCACCGCGATGACCCGGAGCAATATCAGGAAGTCTTCCCTGTCCTCCCCGACGAGCGGGGCGACAAAGAGCAGAGGAAGCAGCGTCAGGAACGCAAAGACGAACGACTCGATGCCATCCGACACGCCCCCGTGGTAAAACCTGAGCAGCGCGCCGTAAACCCCGATGAACAGCAGCACCACGCCAGACACGGAGAACTTCCGTCCGCTCAGCGACCGGAGCTGAACCAGCAGCACGCCGGTCGCCGCCGTCCCCCCGGCCAGAAACACGATGGCGCGCCGGCTCTGCACCGCCATCCAGATGGTCGGCGCGGGATTCCCGTAGTAGTCAAGCGCCACCGCCATCGACGAAACCAGGAGCATCAGCCCGAACGGCACCAGCACACCCCAACGCTTCCCCAACCCCACAAGATAAAGGCACACGAAGACCAGGCCGATCACACCCACAGACAGCATCACTGGGCCGCTCATTCCCATCGTCCGGTTTCTCCTAGCATGGAGGCTAGCACTCAAGTATCGGCCGCACATTCACCCCGGTTCGACCAATCCAGGGCCTTTTCCCTCAAATGGATCCGCAACATGGTCACAGAAGCACGCCGCGGCATGATCCGAATCCAGTGCAACTACGCCCGGCTCTTCATCACCCTCCTCCTCGGCGTCGCGCTCGTCCCCCTCACCATCGCCTGGCTGGGGGATGACGCCTATGGCCTGATCGCCTTCCTCGGGGCCAACATGGGCCTGGCCAACCTCTTCCGCCAGATCATGCAGCAGTCCCTCGTCCGCGAACTCGCGACCGCCTACCACGGCGGCGACGCCACCATGTCAAGGTTTTACCCGGCGATCTGCCGCATCTCCCTCATCGCGGCCATCCTCACATTCGCCGCGTTCTTCACGATGGCGTGCCTGCTTGAACTCTTCAGCATCCCCGACCGGTTCCGCTCCGTCGCCTTCTGGTTCCTCATCGCGCAGGGAGCCCAGAGCGCCTACATGGTCGTTCTCTCCCCGGTGCTCAACATGTACCTGGTGACGGAACGCTTCGTCGGATTCAGCCTCTGGTTTGTCGGGGTCCGGGCCACGAGCATCGTGTCCGTCATCGTGCTCGGCTACATCCTCCGCGTCAGCGACGCCCCCACCGGCCTGCTCTCCTACGCGATCCTCAGCTCCGCCCTGTCGATCCTCGCGTACACCGCCGCGGCCGCGTACATGATTCTCCTCGATCGGCGCCTCATGCCCACCCTGCGCCGCCCGGATCAGGGCTCCCTCCGCCAGATCATGGGAACATTCTCCTGGAACTCCGGCACCCAGATCGCCATGAACCTGCACGAGCAGGTCCCGCCGTTCATGCTGAATGTCTTCTTCGGAACGATCGCCAACGCCGCCTGGGGGCTGGGCTTCCAGCTCGTCGCCTACATCCGCATGATCACCACCGGCATGCAGTTCGGCTCCGACGCCGTCAGCGCCAGACTGGCTTCGGCCGCGGATCAGGACGCGGCCCGATCCAGCCTCCAGCGCCTCCTCGCCCAGCAGACCCGCCTGACCGCCCTGGTCTCACTGCCCGCCGGATTCGGCGTGCTCCTCTACGCCTTCCCCATCCTGCACCTCTGGGTCGGACGACGCCTGGAGGACTACGAGGGCACGATGGGCATGGCCGTCTGGATGGCCCGCGTCCTCTCCCTCGCCCTGGCCGCCCGCGCCGTCTCCGACACCTGGGTGCTCGTCCTCTACGGCGCGGGCTATGTCCGCCGATACGCGCCGCTCGTCATGGTCGGCGGCCTGATCGCCCCCGTCATCGCCCTTGTCCTCATGTTCACCCTGCCCGACAACCTCAGGTTCATCGGCCCCGCCGTCGGTTTCACCGCCGCCTTCTTCGGCCTGCACCTCTTCGGCATCCCCGTCATCACCGCCCGCTGCCTGCACATCAGCGCCACGCGCCTGCTGCTCTCCCTCCTCCGCCCCCTGCTCGTCACCGCCGCCGCCGCCGCCACCGGGCTTGCCGTGCTCGCCGCCGATGGCCGGCTCGGCGACCTCTCCCTGTTCTCCACCCCCACCCGCGCCGCCGGCGACGCCATCGACCCCGCCCTCATGCTCGCCTCGATCGGCGCCTTCGGCCTGGTGTACGCCCCGCTCGCCTTCTTCTTCATCCTCGGCCCCGGCGAGCGCAACCGCCTCGTCAACGCCGCCCGCCGCGCGCTCCGCCTTCACCGCTGAATCACCAGGTCCGCCACCACCACCCGGTGATCGCTGCCGATCGGCGCGAACGACGACCACCCCACCACGCGCACCCCCGGCCCCACCCACACATCATCGATCTGAATCCGCGCCGGCCCGGGCCACGACGCCTCGAATGTCCCCCACCCGCCCGTCAGCGGCTTGGCCATCCGCAACCCCGCCCGACGCGCCGCACGCGAACGCCACGCCGCCGGACCCGCGTTCAGATCCGCCGCCATCACCAGCGGCAAACCCAGCCGATCCGCCTCGGGAACCGCCCCCTCCATCGTCCGCCCCATCATCGCATTCCCAAGCCCCCACCGCCCCCGCGTCCGCGGCGAGTGCGGGTGCACCGCCAGCACCAACAGATCCCCCTCTCCCGTTCCCACCCGCGTCAGCAGAATGTCCCGCTCCGCGTGCTCCACCCCCGGCAACGCCAGCCGCTCCACACCCCCGCGCCCCAGCACGAAGCACGGCGACGCGAACCCGTCCGCCCAGGCCCGGTTCGCAAACACCCACCCTTCATCCTCAAGCGCCCCCCGCCGCAGCAGCCGCCACAGCGTCGGAGGCGTCTCCAGCAGCACCACCGCGTCCGCGTGCCACCCCAAGACCCGGCGCATGTCCTCCTCCCACACCAGACTCTGCGGCCCGATGTTGAACGACACCACCCGCACCACCCCCGGCCCCGGCGGGCTGAGCACATCCACGGGTCCCACCGCCAGCCCCCGCCCCTCCACCAGCGGCCACCCCCCTACCGCCGCCGCCAGCCCGCACACGCACGCCGGACCCCACCGCCTCAGCGCGAAACAGCCGACCAGAACGATCCCGGCGAACACCACGCCCGCCGACTGGAACGACACCATCACATCAAACAGATACACCCGCCCGGACACGGTCCACAGCAGCCCCCACGCCAACGCCCCCGCCGCGCACGCCCACGCGAGCCGACCGACCCAACGACGCCCTGCCGAACCGCGTCCCGCCATGCCGACATCCTTGACCCATCCGGATAAAGAAAAGGGCGGGCCACCGCGGCCCGCCCTTTGGAGCATACCGGAAACCGAGGATCAATCCCGCTGGACGCCTTCCTGCCCGAAGAGAGAGAAGGGCATCACGGCCCCGCCGATCTGGTCGGCGTTGTAGATATAGGCCGCGTCCAGCGCGCGCTCGATGCGGGTGCTCGCCTCGGCGAAGTGGGCCGCGGTGTACGCATCCAGGCGCGAGGGGTCCTTCAGGCTGCCCTCGAGCTGCTTGTGCAGGCCGCGGAGCTGGGCCACCGCCAGCGTCTTGACCGGCATCGACGCCGCGTTGAGGTTGGTGGTCCCCATCGACAGGTCGATCAGACGCTCCAGGTGCTCGCGCTGGAGGTTGCGCCGGAACGAGGAGACCATCGGCTCGCGCTCGGTGAACCGCCCGGACCGGTCCGCGCCAAGCTCGGACCACGCCGCGTCGCGCACCGCGCCCATCACCTCGGCCAGGGTCAGGCTGTCCTGGTCCGCATCGACATACCGCTCCAGGTCGTAGACCCGCTGCAGGGTGCCCGGGTTCATCAGCATGGTCAGGGCCGACGCCTGGATGCCCATGATCTGGTCGTGGATCGGCAGCGTCGCGTCCTGCAGCGCCTCGCGGAAGCCGTAGTTGTCGAACCACTTGTCCACGGTCGTGGCCCGCAGCAGCTCGGGCGTCACGCCGAAGGCCTCGTCCCGGAAGGCGTTCTCGATCACGAAGTTCAGCGCGTCGCGCTGCCGCGCCGCCGGGACCGGGTCGATGGGCATGCGCCCGTTCGGATCGCCCTTCATGTCCCGATACACATACGCCGAGCCGACCCAGTTGGCCGCCATCGACAGCATCTGCGTCTGCGTGCCCAGCGTGATGCGGTAGCCCCGCCGCGCCTTGGCCCACGAGTCGCCGTCCTTGACGAAGCTCTCCAGCAGGCCCGCGCGCAGGCGGCGCACGAACTCCATCTGGTTCTCCGCCCATTCCAGCGGGTTCTTGCCCATGTCGTACCGGCGCGCCGTCGGGTCCGGACCCCAGGTGTCCTCGTCCGTGCCGTACTGAAGCTCCGGCTCGGCCACGCGCTCCAGCGCCTTCTTCGGGTTGTTGCCGTAGCCGTACTCGATCGCCCAGTAGTCGTACGGCCCGATGTCGATCACCGAGTAGTCCCCCTGCACCTCGCCGAAGCCCGGCATCCGCAGGTTGATCCCGTTGTAGTCCATCACGCTGGTCGACCACGGCCGCTTGCCCTTGAACGCCTCCGAGTTGGCCTCGCTCAGGTCGTACGCGCTCGACCCCTTGAAGTTGTGGCGCAGGCCCAGCGTGTGCCCGACCTCGTGCGCCACCAGCTCGGCCAGCATCGGCCCGACGAACCACTCCGGCACGCCGTCGATCAGGTCCGCCTCGTCCTTCTTCGGGCGCGGGGCCTTTGGCGCCGCCGCCTCGGCCTTGGGCTCGTCGGCCTCCGGCTCCTCCGCCCTGCCCTCGAGCATGGCAAGATACTCCGCCGGCACCATCGCGCGCAGCCCGGGGTTCTCCTCGAGCTGCTTGCGGATCATCTCGAGCATCTCGGGGTCCAGCGTCGGCTTGTCGTCCCGCGCCGCGACCGACATCATCCCCGCGTCGTCGAACAGATCGAACGCCGCCAGGTACATCTGCATCATCGCCAGGTCCAGCGACTTGCCCATCGAGGCGTTGCACAGCCCGGAGACCTGGCTGGTCCGCAGCAGGCCCGCGTACTCGTTCTCCCCGATCACGCTCGGGTCGGCCGACCCCAGCGCGTGCCCGCCGTACCGCGTGATGCCGCGCGCCCTGCGCTCGATCAGCATCTGGTCGCGCCGCTCCGGGTCGGCCATCCGCAGGCGCGGGTCCCAGCGCGGGTTCTGCTCCAGCCAGCCGATGGTCGCCGGGCTCATGCCCTCCACCGCCAGATCGCCCAGCAGCTCGTCCCACCGGTGCGTGAACACCCGAATCCACCCGTCCGTCAGCACCACATCCGCGTCCAGGATCTCGCCCGTCATCGGGTTCACGCGGCTCGGTCCGATCGCCGTCGCCACATCGTTGCTGATCCACCGCACGAAGTTGTACCGCACATCCTCCGGCGACTTCTCCATGTGCGAGCCGGACGCCTTGTCCTGGTACCGCACCTCGATCGCCCCGTCGATGCCGATCGCCCGGAAGGCGTCGTTCCACTGCTCGATGCCCTCGCGCACCCAGCGCCGGTACCGGATCGGCACCGTGTGCTCCACATAGTAAATGATCGGCTGCTTCGGCGGGCTCAGCTTCAGGTTCGGGGCCGCCTTCTCGATGTGCCAGCGGTTGATGTACCGCCGGTTCGTCTCCTCGCGCGTGAACTTGCCCAGGTCGCGGTACGCCGTCGTGAAGTAGCCCACCCGCGGGTCCGCGTCGCGCGTCTTGTAGCCCGGCGTCCCCTTGATCTGGCTGATCGAGTAGTGGAACGACTTCATCGCCCCGCCCTGCACCGGCCCCTCCAGCTCGACCTCGATGTTCTCCGGGAACACCTTCAGGCTCTTGACCGTCACCAGCCCCCGGTTCAGCCCCCGCGCCGAGTTCCCGAAGAACGACTGCATGTTGTTCACCAGCAGCTCGCTCAGGCTGACCACCGGCTGCCCGTTCGGACCCGTGGACACCACCGGCACATCCAGCAGCACCCGGTCCGTGAACACCGTCTGGATCGAGTCCTTGCTCTCCTGGTCCCCCGACGAGCGCACATCGATCTGCGGCAGCACCAGCGCCATCCGGTCGTTGATCCGGCGCCACTGCGTGTACATGTCCGCCGCCTGCAACCCCGCGAACTGCTCCCCGCCCGACACCGTCATCGCGAAGAAGTGGTTCTGGCGGTCCCAGCCCCGCGGCAGCTCCGCGATCAGCTGGTTCGTCTTCTTGTTGTGCCACACCCCGTAGAACGACCCGTCCATCCCCTGGACCTGGTCGAACCCGTTGACCACATCCCGGAACGGGCGCAGCCCGTCGCCCGACCGGCCCGCCGGCGCGGAAGCCTGCTGGCCCATCATCGCCGCCACCTGCGCCAGGTCGAGCGCCTCCTCGCCGGCGGGCGACCCGTCCTCCGGCTGCATCCACCCGGAGGCCGACAACGCGCTCAGACCGACCACCGCCCCCACCACGCCCGCAAGCGCCCGGGCCGAGACTCCATGCTTCCGATCCGACATGATCGCTCCAACGCGCCAACGCGCACTCAGTCCGGGCGGGCCGGCCGCCCCGCAGCCCCGAGGCCCACCCCGAACAGGGGCGGTTCCACCGCGGGGCTTCCGGTATCGACCGACCGCCCGGAAACCCAAAAATCACACTCGGGTGCTGGCGCATCTTCTGCGCCACCCTCGCTCTGACAGGCAATTACCGCCGAACCCGCCCCCGGATTCAACAACAATCTCAAGTTCTTCCATCTTCCCGCCCCACCCCCCCACCCCACCATTATGAGGAAAACGCCACCGCCAGCACCGTCAGCATCACGAAACCCACCCCGCACACCCGCACCACCGCGTCATGCACCGCCAGCTCCGTCGGGTCGTCGTAGGTGCCCCGCTCCAGCTGCACCATCGCCCTCAGCAACGCCAGCGTGGCAGGTAACATCGTCAACCACAAGAGGTTAAGCCCGAAGCCCCCCCCGGGTGCCCCCGCCGGCACCACCCCGAACTTGACCGTGAAATCCCCCGCCCGGCTCTGGACATACCCCGCGTAGGTCAGCAGCGTGGCCACCGCCGTCACCACCACCGCCATCTGGAGCAGGGCATCCGAATACAGCCCCTGCACGGTCCTTGCCGCGGAAGCATCGTCCCCCAAAGTCCGGCGTTCCCCCAATCGTTTCCCGAACGCCAGGAACATGCTCAGGAACAGCGTGGCGTTCAAAAGCCAGGTCGAAGGCTCGATCTCCGCCGCCGCGCACCCCGCCAGCACCCGCAGCACGAACCCCATCGCCAGGCTCAGGACATCCACGATCACCTTGTGCTTGAAATAGGCTGAATACACCAGCACATTCCCGATGTGCATCCCCAGCAGCAAGCCCACCGCCGCCACCGTGTGCCACGCCGGGATCAGCATCCCCACCGCCACCACCGCCAGCCCCAGCAGCACCCCCGCGTACACCAGCCCCGCCCGGGCCGACACCGCCCCCGACGCCAGCGGCCGGTGCCGCTTCCTCGGATGCACCCGGTCCTTCGCCCGGTCGAACCAGTCGTTCACCACATACAGCCCGCTCGACCCCAGGCTGAACGCCACCATCGCCCACGCCACGCTCACCCAGTCGATCCGCTCCCCCTGCATCATGCCGTACAGCGGCCCGACCATCACGAAGACGCTCTTGGACCACTGCGTCGGCCGCGCCAGCTTCACATAGGCCCGCCAACCCGTGTACCGGGCCGGCTCCCGCGCGGATTGATCCAGGTCGTGTGTCATGCCAACGGGCCGATCGGCCGATGCTCCTGATGCCTTCTCTTGGTGGCCCGGCTCGGGGGGGCCGAGCCGGGTCTTCAATAAGCCCAACTCCCATACCGGGCCTTGTCTACCCCACTCATCACCGCGGGGTTCACCCCCGACCATACCATCGCCCCGGAACGCCCGATGCCCACCCCCAGCACACCGAGCACAACCGCCGCGTCCGGGCACGATATCGGACAATCCTCCCGCTCGCTCCACCCCCGCCCGCGAATCCACGGCATCGCGCCCGTCGTGGCCGCGTTCTTCGCTCTGTTCCTCCCCGCCGCCACCGTCGCCCTGCTCGGCCTGAACGCCGGGCGTGGCGCGTGGGACGCCACGGTCTACCACGAACCCTTCGCCCGCCAGCTCGCCGCCGATTTTCCCCGCTTCGACCTTTCCGACCCCCTCACCGCCACCACCCCCGGCTACCACATGCTGCTGGCCGTCCTGATCCGGGTCGGCCTGGAATCCACCCTCGCCCTCCGGCTTATCACCGCCCTCATCGGCGGCCTGTTCATCGCCGCCCTCGCCGCCTGGCTGGCCCGGCGCGTCCGCCCCCTCGACGCCCTCCTGCTCAGCCTTCCGCTGGCCGCCTCGATCTACACCTTCCAGGCGTCCGCCTTCATCCTCCCGGACAACCCGGCCTGGCTGCTGGTCTTCGTCATCATCGCCCTGTGCCTGCGCAACCCCCCCGGCGGCACGCGCCTCGTCCTCGCGTCCGTCCTGCTGGTCCTTCTCGTGCTGACCCGCCAAGTCCATCTCTGGGCGGCCGGCGTCATCTGGCTCGCGGCGTGGCTTGGCGTCCGCCGAACCGACCCCGGCCTGTTCACCGCGATCTCCCGACGCATCCCCCGCACGCTCGCGGCGGTCCTGCTCACCCTGCCCGCGGTCGCCCTCATCGCCTGGTTCATCCGCCACTGGGACGGCCTGACCCCCCCCCGCTTCCAAGGCGACATGCACGGCGGCAACCCCGCCACTCCCGCCTTCATCCTCGTCCAGATCGCCATCCTCGGCATCGGTTTCGGCCCGTGGCTGCTGCCCGGCGTGCTCCGGGCCGCCCGGGACCACGCGGGCATCCTGATCTCCGCCGGCGCGATCGGGCTGCTGCTCGCGCTCATCCCCGCCACCACCACCGATCCCGACGCGGGGCGCTATTCCGGCTGGTGGGCCTTGAACGCGAAGGCCCCGGTGTTGCTGGGACGCACGAGCACCCTGTTCCTGATCCTCGCCCCGCTCGGGGCCATGCTCATCGCCGGCCCCCTGCTGGCCCTGCCTCACCGTGTACGCTGGATGCTGCTGGGAACGCTTGCCGGGTTCGCCGCCGCCCAGTCCGCGACCTTCTTCTCCTGGCAGCGCTACCACGAGCCTTTCCTGATCCTCTTTCTCGCCATGCTGGCGGGGCTTCAGCCGCCGGAACTCCGCGCGACCCCGCTGGCCCGACTCCGTATCCCCGCGATGGTCCTTCTCTGCCTGATCCTGGCCGCCATCTCCGTGCAGGCCCTCCGCGGCGAACCCATCGCCCCGGGCACCCCCCCACCCGCCAAGCACACCAGCCCGAACGATCCCTGGGCCAACCCGACCGAACCGCCCCCCGGGGGCGTCGTACAACCCGATCCGGGCCAAGCCCCCGCCCCGCCCGACCGATGATCCAAGAATGGTGGCCCGGCTCGCCGAGCCGGGTCTTCCCCGGCCCCCCACCCCCTGTCCCCAGCCCTCTCCGGAGCCTTCCCTCATGGCCGACGCCAAACGAGCACTCATCACCGGCATCACCGGCCAGGACGGCTCCTACCTCGCCGAGTTCCTGCTGGCCAAGGGCTACGAGGTCCACGGCATCATCCGCCGCGCCTCCACCTTCAACACCGACCGCATCGACCATGTCTACCAGGACCCCCACAACCCGGCCCCCAAACTCAAACTCCACTACGGCGACCTGTGCGACGCCAACAACCTCGCCAAACTCATGGAGGACACCCGCCCGCACGAGGTCTACAACCTCGGCGCCCAGTCCCATGTCCGCGTGTCCTTCGACATGCCCATCTACACCGCCGACACGGTCGGCATGGGATCGCTCCGCCTGCTCGAGGCCGTCCGCGACTTCCGCGACCGCTCCGGCCAGGATGTCCGCTACTACCAGGCCTCCTCCTCCGAGCAGTACGGCAAGGTGCTCGAAGTCCCCCAGACCGAGACCACCCCCTTCTACCCCCGCTCGCCCTACGCCTGCGCCAAGGTCATGGCCCACTGGGCCACCGTCAACTACCGCGAGTCCTACGGCCTGCACGCCTCCTGCGGCATCCTCTTCAACCACGAATCCCCCCGGCGCGGCGAGACCTTCGTCACCCGCAAGATCACCCGCGCCGTCGGACGCATCAAGCTCGGCCTGCAGAACAAGGTCTTCCTGGGCAACCTCGACTCCAAGCGCGACTGGGGCTACGCCGGCGATTATGTCAAGATGATGTGGATGATGCTCCAGCAGCCCACGGCCGACGACTATGTGATCGCCACCAACAAGACCATCTCCGTCCGCCACTTCGCCGAGCTGGCCTTCTCCCACGCCGGCCTGAACTTCGCCGACCATGTCGAGTTCGACCCCCGCTACCTCCGCCCGGCCGAGGTCGATCTGCTCCTGGGCGACCCCGCCAAGGCCAAGCAGAAGCTCGGCTGGGTCCCCGAAACCACGGTCGAGGAACTGGCCGCCATGATGGTGGACCACGACCTCGAACTGGCCCGGCGCGAGAAAACCCTCAAGGACGCCGGCCACGAACTGCCCGCCTTCACCGGCCACGACCAGTAAAACGCTGATATGATCCTCCCATGATGCCCCCCGGACCCCAATCTCAAGCACGAGGATCGGCCGACGCGCCGATCCGGATTTGTGCGGACGGGTCCGGGCTTGTGGTGCTGACCCCGGACGACTACGACCGGTTCGTGGAAACACAGGCGGCGGTCATCCACGCGGTGCTGGCGGCCAAAGAGCAGGAGGAGGCCGACCGGAGAATGCAGGAACGAATCGGAGCATTCATCGCGGGTCTGCGGTACTGGTGCAAAAACAACCCCGTGGAACTCTGCCTGATCTTCCCCCGCATGGACGACATCCTGGTTCTGGCGGTCGCCGCCGACGAAGATCACGGCGGCAGGCTCCACGACGCCATGTCGGAGTTCGACCTCGAAAACTTCAGGGAGAATCAGCTCCGTGTATCCTGGATTCTGCTGCGTCGCTCGGAGCGCGCCGGGATCGCTTCATTCGCCGACCCTGATACCGCGCGAGTCGTGTTCCATGCCGACCCGAAAACAGCATAGAAGCGCGGCCGCCCGCCATCTTCGTGCCTACCGCGCCACGACCAAAGCCTACCCAGACTGGGGATCGACGATGCTCTTCTATTCCGCGCTCCACCCGCTTGAGTCGGCGTTCGACGGCGCGGGTGTTCACAACAGAACCCATTCCGAGCGGGAACTCTACATCAAGAAAAGCCATCCTCAGATCTGGCCGGCGTACCACCGCCTGCAAACCGAATCCATGAAAGCGCGGTACCTGCAAGGCGGCGCATTCTCGATGAACCACAAGAGTGTCGAGGCCGAGCTGCGCCGGCAGAAATGGTCCAGCATCCGAGCTTATATCAACACACTGCTCTGAGGCCGCCATGCCCGCCCGCGAACCGACCACCCCGTTCGACCGACTGGACGCCGCCCGGCACGCCATCGGTGGACGCCACCACCGCCAAGCCGGCGTCCGCCGGCGACGACCAGGAACACCACGGACCCCGGGGCCAACCCCATGAGAACCGCGCCCTGGAACCGGAGTCCCATCGGCGACTTTGATCGCCTGGCCTCCTGCCGACGCATCCGCTTCAAGGACCGTCGTCACCACGCCTACTCGCGCGAGTACTGGCCCCAGTGTCTCGCCGTGGACCGCATGTCGCGCGATGAACTGCTGGAACTCCGGCAAGCCCGTTTCCAGGACCTGGTGGACCACGCCGTCGCCCATGTCCCCTTCTACCGCGCATGGGGCGCCGCCAACGCCTACCGCAAGGGAGATGCGGCGGACCCCTCCACGCTGCCCATCGTCACCAAGGCCGACTACATGGCCGATCCCGAGGCCTTCCAATCCGACGCCTACTCCGTCGCGGAACTGACCCGGAGCCGCACCAGCGGCAGCAGCGGCGAGCCGTTCCGTTTCCGCAAGCACCCCCGCTCGTCGGATTACAGCTACTGCTGTCTGTGGCGCGCCCTCCACCGGTTCGGCCTGCGTCCGGGCGACCGGCGCGTCTACATCTGGGGCCGCAGCTACAGCTTCGCCAACACCCCGATCGGGATCGCCAAAAAGAAGATCAGGCTCGGCGTGCGCAACTGGCTGAACAACACCCTCGCCATCGACGCGTACGACCTGACCTATGACAGCGTCCACAAGGCCGTCAACGACATCGAGCGCTTCCGCCCCCGCTACATCCACGGGTATGTCTCCGCCCTCTACACCATCGCGCGCACGCTCCGGGATGAGGGCCGCACGCTCAACGCTCCGGGACTCGTCGCCGCCGTCACCGAGAGCGAAAAACTCTACGACTTCCAGCGCGAAGCCCTGGAAACCGCCTTCGGGTGTCCGATCCTCGAGCACTACGGGTCCGTCGAGTTCGGCAACATCGCCGAGCCTGACCCGGACGGCAACATGCGCATCAACGAGGACATGTTCCTCGTCGAACGCCTCCCCTCCGGCGAGGCCGCGATCACGAACCTGTTCAGCCACGCCTTCCCGTTCATCCGCTACAAGCTCGGCGACCTCATCGAGCTGCGGGACGACACTCCCCCCGGCCTGCCCTACGCCTGCTTCCGCTCCATCGTCGGCCGCACCGTCGATCTCATCCCCATCGCCGCGGGAGGCTGTGTCCACGGCGTGGCCCTGGCGCACACCATCGACCCGCACATGGACCATGTCCTCAAGTACCAGATCCACCAGACCGCGCTCGACCGTTTCACCGTCCGCATCATCCCCAGAAACGCCCTGCCCCCCGTAGTCGCCCAGACCATCGCCAAGGATCTCCGCGGCCTCGTGGGCCAGGATTCCGCCGTCGAAATCATCACCGTCGATCGGATCGAACCCGCCAAGAGCGGCAAGTTCCGCTGGGTCATCTCCGATCTGACCCCCCCCACCCCTCCCGATCCCGCCGATCCCCGCTGACGAGCCGGACAAAAACACAAGACCCCGGCTCATCGAGCCGGGGTCTTCCCGCGACGCGGCCGGGCGATCGGCAGTTCGCCCGAAACCCCTGCGACAAGGTGGGTTCCCTCGGTCCGGGTCCCGGTCTTCCACTCGGAGGAGGCCTGACCATCGCCCGGATCTATCCTCGGGCTCCCTCGGGGAGTCCATAGGGTTCAGACGAACCCTGCCGATCGCCTCACCGCGTCACGGTGATGTACGACACCCTACCGCGCCCGGCTCGGCCCCGCGCATGAATTCGTGTTCAGATTCCCCGAATGTGCATTCCGGACCCGCCCCGCCCTCCCGACAGCGCGTCAACCGCGCTCTTCGTCGGTCATCCCCCCCACTTCCCCCACGCCCATCCTCACCATCCGCCGCCCGAATCACGCAACCCCGTCCCCGATGCCCCCGTATCGGGTGCCCACCGTCATCCGGGCGCGCCCGCGACCGCCATATGCCCTATGCTGCCCGTCCAGGCCTTCCGTCCCCCCCCCGGGGGGCGTTCCGAACCCCCCAGACCAGCATCCACCGCGAGGTTCCAACCATGCGTACCACCCGCCGCACGATCGCCGCACTCGCCCTGGCCGCCGCCGCCTGCTCGGTCGGCTGCTCGTCTTCCTCCAACGCGCCCCGCCACGCCGGCGATGTGAGCGCCATCCGCGCCAACCCCTCCCCGGCGATGCACACCCTGGCCGGGCGCCACACCGACGCCAAGAACCGGCGCACCGTCACCATCGACACCAACCTGCGCATGTTCACCGAGGACTGGGAGCGGGCCATGTTCCTCGACCGGCCCAGCCGCCTGACCATGTACCCCACCACCCGCTGATCCGCTCGGCCGCGCCGAACGAACCATGCAAACAAAGCACCCGCCCATCGGGCGGGTGCTTTTCTTTCATCCGTCCTCCGCCGAGGTCGGCGGGGATCGTGCCGATCACACCCGAATCCCGGGCGTGGCCTGATCTACAAGCCGCAACGGCAAGGCAGCGGTGGAGCCGCAAGGAAAACGAACTTGTGAAGCCGCACCAGCCTCGCAACAACGGACCGCCGAGCAACGGTGCGCTCCCGGCCGCTCCTTTGCAGTCGCGACCGGTCGGTCGCCCGGGTCAGGCCGACGGATCAGGCCGACGGGTCACGCCGAGTACTGCCCGCGGGCGACCTTCTTGAACCGCTTGTCCTTGAGCAGGGCCTGGTTGACCATCGTGCGGAAGTTCGCCGCGGCCGAGGTGTAGCCGGACGCCCGGACCGCGTCCGCGGCCTCCGTCACCGACATCGTCCGCCCCTGCAGCACATGGTGCAGCGCGTCGGGCAGGGTCATCGAGTTGCGACGCCCGTTCCCCGAAGCGGCGGGACCGTACTCGGCGAGCTGGGCGTTGATCTGCGCCAGCTCGGCCATCAGCCGCTCACGCCGACGCTCCAGCTTCGCCGCGCCGCGCTTGCGCCGCGCCAGTTCCATCTGCAGCTCGCCGACCGACAGGTTCGACAGGGAAGAACCGCCGCGGGGCGCGGCCTTCGCCGTGCTCTTGCGTCCGCGCTTCGCCGTTTTCTTCGCACGCTTCGCCATGATCTCGTTCCTTCTTAGAAGATTCGCAGCCCGCCGGTGTCATCAGCTTCGTGATGCGCACGCCGTCCGGGTGTATGGAAAGGAACATCATAGCCGCGCCCTTGCGTCCCATGTATGTCACGGACCCGCTCGCACGCTATATGAAATCAATACCGAACGAACATCTTACGAAAGATCGTGCGAGTATCCCAGCCGATCCAGCAGCCCGTCGAACTGGTCGAGACTGAAAAACTCCAGCGTCAGCGTGCCCTTCTGGCCCGTCCGATCGGTCTTCAGCGTCACGCGCGTGCCCAGATGCTCAGACAAGCGACGCTCCATGTCGTCCAGCACCGCACGGGCACGGGTGCGTGCCGGGGTACCGTTCTGTTGCATCGTTGTTGATCCGAGAGACTTTTCCCCGCCAGGCTCCGGCGCGTCCGCGGGCTTCATCCCGGCCTCGCCCGCCGCGGCCCGCTCCACGGCGCGCACGCTCCAGGACTCCTCCGCCGCCAGGCGCGCCAACGCCGTGCGCCGCTCCGCGTCCGCGATCCCCAGCAACGCCCGAGCGTGCCCGAACCCAAGACGCCCTTCCGCCACCATCGACAGGGTCTCATCATCCAAGTCCAGCAGCCGCAGGTGGTTGGACACGCTGGCCCGGTCCATCCCCACCCGCTCCCCGATCTCGGCGTGCGTCATCCGGTAGCGATCCGCCAACGCCCGGAATGCCAAGGCCCGCTCCACCGGGTTCAGGTCCGCCCGCTGAAGATTCTCGATCAACGCCAGTTCCGCGCTGGTCCGCTCGTCCACTTCCCGCACGATGGCGGGGATCGTCTCCAGCCCCGCCAGCCGGGACGCACGCAGGCGGCGCTCGCCCGCCACCAGTTCATACGAATCCCCCCCCTCCCCCACCACCCGGCGCACCACCACCGGCTGCATCACGCCGTCCCGGCGGATCGACTCGGCCAGCGCGAGCAGCGCGTCGTCGTCGAAGTGCCGACGCGGCTGGTTGGGGTTCGCCCGGACCATCTCGACCGGCACCATCACCAGGCCGCCCGACTCGGGGAGGACTGGATTGTTCGCACTTTGTGCGGTATTCAACGCCGCAGATTCCACCCGCACGGGCGGGGTGGTCCCGACCAGGGCACTCAGACCCCGGCCAAGACGGGCGGGCTTCTTGAACGATGGCGATCCGCTGGACATGGCGTGGCTCCTTGGGTCGCATGATACCCGCTCGGCTATGAAGATGCCCCCCATGCCATACCAAAACCCAATCAAATCTCGTCACATACCATCGAATGTTCCATGTGGAACCCGAATCTCCCCTTCCCCCCTACCATCGCCCATGCACCAACCGATCGAGACCATCGCCCGGGGCCTGATCCGCTCCGGCAACCGCGTCCTCCTCTGCCAGAGCCGCAAGCACGGGTACTGCTACCTCCCCGGCGGACACATTGAGTTCGGCGAGCCGGCCCGCACCGCCCTGGCCCGCGAGATCCTCGAAGAGTGCGGCCTCGAATCCCGCGTCGGCCCCCTGCTGCTCACCGAGGAGCAGGTCTTCACCCAGAAGGGCAAGAACCGGCACGAGATCACCCTGATCTTCCGCGTGGACCGGCTCGGCCCGACCGCCGCCATGCCGGAAACCGTGCCGAGCGCCGAGGACCACATTGCTTTCGTCTGGGTCGATCTGGCCGCCGTGCCGGATCTGGTGATCTACCCCGAGTCCACCAAGGCCTGGCTCGCCAGCGGCGGGGGGGTCGATCCCGCCGACGGCCCCTTCCTCCCCACAGAATGATACGGATTCCCCTTGAATCTCGGGCGTGGCCTGATTGACAAGCCGCGACTGCAAGGGAGCGGCCGCGGTTGCGCCCGCGGCGGGGCGTGCCGCTTGATTGGTTGTTGCCGATCGTCCGGCATCAGGTCGTCAGTTGACAGTCCCGGCCGCTCCCTTGCAGTCGCGGCTTGTATGGATTGACTCCGGCGGTTGATCGGGATCATGCCCGGTGTCGGGCGCGATTGCCGGCACCGCGCGGGCTGAAGCCCGCGGCTCATTGTTCCACGGGGAACATTCACCCCCAATCCCTGATCCCCAATCCCTTCCTCCCCTCAACCCCCCCACCGATCAGGCCGATGCTGCCGTCTGTGACGGACCAGCGTCCCGAAACCGATCCCACGCGCATCCTCGACCGCCTGGACCGGCTCCAGAGCGAACTCAACGGCGTGCGCGCCGACTCCGACCAGGCCGAGCGCCTGGGTGTGCTCGGCACGCTCGCCTCCATGATCGCCCACGAAGTCCGCGGCATCGCCTCCAAGGTTTCGGGCACCGCCCAGCTCATTGAGCGTCACGCCGATGATCCCGATCGGGTGCGCGAACTCGCCGCCCGGATCACCCGTCTCGGTCTGCACGCGGGGCGGGTGGCGGAGGCCATCCTGGCCGCCGCGGACGAGCCGCTGCCGGGCGATTGCGGCCTGCTGGAGGTCCACCGACGCGCCCTGGACGCCCTGCCCAGTGAGGCCCGGCCGTGCGTGGATGATTCCGGCATCGACCCGCGCCTGCGGGCCGGCATCGATCCGGACGCGCTGGAGCGCGTGCTGGTCAACCTTTACCTGAACGCCTGGCGGGCGGTGGGAGGAGCGGGGGGGGTGGGGCGCATCCGGGTCCAGGCGAGACACCGCCAGACCCCCGGCACGGACCCATGTTCCATGTGGAACACGCTGGAGATCCGCGTGAGCGACAACGGCCCCGGCATCCATCCCGAACTGACGGAGGCCGTCTTTGAACCCTGGCAGCGGGGGGGCGGGGCATCCGGCCCCGGCCACGGCCTGGGCCTGGCCTTGTGCCGCCACCTCATCGGCTCCGTCGGCGGGACCATCCGCTTCGACACCCCCACCGCCCAGAGCGGTGCGGAGGTGGTCATCGAACTGCCCGAGCATGGCGAGCTGACCCAAGCCGCGTGATGCTCCCCGTGGAACCCCAACCCCAGCCCAAAAGCAAATAGCCCCGACCACAAGGGAGGGGATGGTCTTGACAAGCGCGGGGGGGGGTGGGGGGTGGGGGGGGATTGGTGCCCGTGGCGTCCTGGCCATCCCCTCCCTTGCGGTCGGGGCGAACTCAAGCCCATCATCCACTTCGAGACCTACACCGCCCCACCGCGTGATGTTTCCCGTGACGCCGCCGATGCAATCGGCGGATTCCTTCCTTATCCCCGTGGGGCCGACTTCCAGTCGGCCATCCCTGTTCCCCACCCGGCAAGCAAGCCTCTCCGCTTCCTTCATGCGCGGCTTCAATGAAGGCATCGTGCGCCGGACGGGGTTGCAAAGACCGCGCGGGCTGAAGCCCGCGGCTCATTGGTCAATCGGCTTCGACGGGGACGACCTCGCCGGGATCGAAACGCACGCCGACGGTGTCGCCCGGCTCCGGATGCACGCGGCTCGATGATCCGAACGGGTTCATCTCCGCGACCTTGATCGGCGGGCAGCCCTTGATCTCCACCAGGTGCTGCGCCGTCTCGCCCAGATAGGTCGTCTCCAAGAGCGACCCCTCCAGCGTGCCCGGCTCGCCCGGCGGGGTCAGGCTTGTGGCCTCTGGCCGGATGGAGACAAGTATTTGTTTGGATTCTGATTGGATTTGAGCCAGCCGGGTGGCCTCGAACACGCCCCCTTCGACCCGGAGGGTGGTGGGGGAGGCGCGCTCGGCGTGGATCAGGTTGGTCTCGCCCAGGAACTCGGCGACGAACTTGGATCTCGGCGCGCGATAGAGGTCGCGCGGCGAGCCGAGCTGCATCACCTTGCCGTCACGCATCAACGCGATGCGGTCGGCCATGCTGAGCGCTTCCTTCTGGTCGTGCGTGACATACACCGTGGTGATGCCCGACGCCTTGCAGATTTTGCGGATCTCGTGGCGCAGGTCGTTGCGCAGCTTCGCGTCGAGGTTCGACAGCGGCTCGTCGAGTAAGAGCACATCGGGCTTGATGACCATCGCGCGGGCGAGGGCCACGCGCTGCTGCTGGCCGCCGGAGAGCTGCGTGGGCCTGCGCTCGGCGTACTTTTCCATCTGCACGGCGGCGAGGGCCTCGCGCACCATCCCGGCCTGCTTTTCCCCGGTGATTTTGCGGACATTCAGCCCGAACGCCACATTCTGCGCCACCGTCATGTGCGGCCAGAGCGCGTATGACTGGAACACCATGCCCGTGTTCCGCTTGTTCGGCGGGGCGTGCGTCACATCCTTGGCGTTGAAGGCGATGCGCCCGGCGGTGGGGTCGATGAACCCGGCGATCATGCGGAGCAGCGTGGTCTTGCCGCAGCCGGAGGGGCCGAGCAGGAAGAACAGCTCGCCCGGCTCGATGGTCAGGTCGATCCCGTCCACGGCCCTGGCCGCGGCCTGGCCGTTGCCGAAGACCTTGACGAGCCTGTTGATCTCGATCCGGGTGCCCATGGGCGGGCATGATACGCCCTGCCCGGCGGACGCCGGGCGCATGCCGTCCTCCACCCCAACCCCTCCTCTTTGCTCCCCGCTCCGCTTGCCCCGCTCCCCGCTGCGGGTTTGATCGCGATTTCCGCATTCACCTGGGCGGGCCCCGGTCAATCGGCCGGGAAACTCCATCGGCCCGGGCGGTGGATCTGGTAGCATCCGCCCAAAGGAGTTCCCCTGCCATGCGTCCGCTCGCATCCATCTTCATCCTGACCTGCTTCCTCTTCACCGGCGCGTTGCAGGCCCAGTCCGGCGGGGCGTGGATCGACGCGATCCCGGAGCCGGAGCGGGCCATCGAGAAGATCACGGGCAAGGACGAGCTGGACACCAAGTCCCGCCAGGGCGCGGCCATCCATGCGATCGCCCGGGTCATCCTGCGTCTGTCCGGCAACGAGTTCGCCAACCCGCCGCGGATGACCGCCGCCGAGCAGGCCCTGCACGCCCGGTACACCGAGTTTTACCCGCGGTTCAGCATGGAGTACGCCAACCGGCTCAACCAGGGCCTCTCGCCCGAACGCCTGGCCGAGCTGGGCAACCAGCGTCCGAGCGCTCCATTCGCCAACCTGGAGATGTCCTACCGCAACAGCCCCGGCTTCCAGCACCAGGCATTCACGGCGGTGATGGGCGAGGACTGGGTGACGCGGTGGTACGAGCCGCTGGTCGAGCGCGAGCGACGCATCGCCGAGAATGTCCGGGCGCAGTACGAGGCCCACGCGGACGCCTCCCGGGCGCGCCGGGCGGAAGTCACCCAGAACGCCGCGCTGAACGCGGCGGTGCGATTCATCGGCCTGCTGATCTTCCTGGCCGGCGCGGTCTGGATGGCGCTGAGCTGGCGCGGCGTCCATCTGGACCCGAACGACCCGATGCGCCTGACCGGGCGGCGGAGCGGCTGGGTCTTCTCGCCTGTCACCGGCTTCGCCTCGGACATCCGCGTCTACACCTCGCAGCACACCACCAGGTCCGTCAAGCGTTCCAACGACTTCCGACCCGACGAGGTCTCGACCCACACGACCTCGACGCACCACTGCGAGTTCATCCTGAACAGCCAGAACGGCAAGCGCCCGATCCACCTGGCCGACGGCGGGCTTCAGGTCGGCGAGGGCCACCTGGTTTCCTGCGTCTGGCCGGGGAACGGCGGGAAGTCCCGCGGCATGGTGCTCGCGTACAACCACGACACGACGCAGCGGTCGGTGTTCAGCAGCACCATCGGCCGGCTGGTCGGGCCGCGGTTCCTGCCGGGCGTGGTGGCCACGCTGGGCGTGGGCCTGGCGGTCCACTGGTCGATGGCGTTTCTGTTCTTCCTGGTCTTCGGCGCGGCCTTCTGGGTGCTGGGCGTGATCCGCACGCGGGCGTTCAACAGCCGGGACATCCCCAGGATCATCGAACGCCTGCGTGCCCTGGAACCGGAGTTCTCGCCGATCGTGGGGGTGCGATAGACGGGCGGGGCGGGAACCGGCGCTGTTCAAGGCCCCGACGAGCCTGTCGATCCGGTGGTTGCGGGTTCGAGTCCCGTTCGCCTCGCTTGAAACGGCCCTTTATGGGGCTGTTTTCTTTTTTGCCTACAGAATGCCTACAAAGCGGCGTTCTTCGTGGCACGAAGATTCTTTGGACCGAGAAACGCCGCGAGCCGCTTTCGAAGCCGCTCCATGTCCCGCGTCTGACATTCCCACACCACGAGCACCCGCCAACCCGCACGCCGCAGGGCACGCACGGCCCGACGGTCACGGGCGACATTGGCTGCAAACTTGGCTCGCCAGAACTCGGGCCGCGTTGCGGGTTCAACGCATCCGTAGCGGCATCTGTGCCGATGCCAGAAACACCCGTGAACGAACACCGCCACACGATGCCTGGGAAGCACGATGTCCGGTCGTCCAGGCAAGTCCCGGCGCTGAAGCCTGAAGCGGTAGCCCATCGCGTGGAGAAGCCGACGAACGGTCAACTCCGGCGTGGTGTCGCGTCCCTTGATCGCTCGCATGTTGCGGGAGCGTTGCTCAGGCGTGAGCATATCCACGAATCTACTCCTCCGCCGCCCACTCCACTCGGTCGCGCCTGACTTCTCGCAGCATCGCGGGAGGCACCGCCACACTGTCTACCTTGACACCGCGAGGTAGCGAGGCTTCGAGCCCCCGAAGGATGCTCGTGGCAAGTTCGGAAACGCCCGAGAGGATGCGAATGTCGGCGGAGTTCGCGGTAAGAGAGGACAGTCGGGCGATTCGATAACCGGGCTGACGGGCGGCCCACCGCAACTCCGCCGCGCTCATATGAAACATGGAGTCGTGGGAGCTTCGTGTCGCCTTCACATCGATGTAGAGAGGCCCCGTTTCCCATCTCGGGCGGGAAACCTCGAAGTCAAACGCGGCCCGTCCGTACATCTGCGAAACCCACTCGAAGTCCGTTTCGATATGGTCAGTGCTCACGAGCCAGCGCTCGAACACTTCCTCACCCAGTTGCCCCGTTTCTCCCGCGTTCGTCGCCTGTCGCCGGATGCTCTCGGGCGAGATGACCACACCTTTCCCATCCGTCTGCGCGGTTGCCTCCTGCGCTTCGGCGGGCCCGTAGATGGCCTCCTCTATGCTGTCGGCGGTGAGGAGAGGCTCGAACGGGTGTCGGGTTGGGTAGGCCATCCGCGTTGTCTCTAGAAGTGCGCGGATATTGCCTTCGTCGATCGCCCGCATCGTCTCACGACCTTGAAAGGCCGCGAGGGTCGACGCGGCGGCATGGAGCGCCGCGTCGGCGGTTGCTGAGACGAGCACCAACGCGACTTGCTGAGGCTGCTCACTTCCTTCGAAGGCGAGGATTGCAATATCTCCCTCTGCGAGGTTGTCGAATCGCCCGGGTTGGTCGGTAGGATCGTTGATGAGTTCCCCGTCGAGTCGCCAGTTCTTCGCACCCTCTGTTCGAAGGGCCTTCCGGCTGACGATATAGGGCGGCGCGGCTCCCGGGCCGATGATCGTGAGTCCGAAGTGAAGTTCCGCGAACCGATCGCGCAGCCCGGGGTAGAACCGCGAGACAAAAATGTCTGAGTTCAGGTTGATCGCCTTCTGCTTCGACCGCTGACCCGGTTTGTGGAACTGGACCGCAAAGAATGTGAGGTCGGAGGCAGTAAGTTGCTTAGCGGCTATTCGAGAGATATTCATGGTCGGGCTCCGCTGGATTAATGTGTTTCACCAGGAGGTCGGAGGCGAGGTTCGACTTCCGCCCGGTGAGGTCGGAGAGGAGTCGCGAAGTGACCGCGTGAGCAAGGAGCGGCGGGACAGCGTTCCCGATCTGGCGGAAGGCGGGATTCATCGTTCCTGAGAAGCGGAATCCGTCGGGGAACGACTGGAGGCGAGCGGCCTCTCGAACACTGATCGTCCGGGCCTGTGTGCTGTCGTAGTGGATGTGCGAGTAGGTGTCTTTGCCGATATGTGCCATGAGCGTACGCGATGGAGCGTCAGCCTCCATCTTCCGCCACTTGTTCGGGAACTTTCCCGGGTCGTAGGGTGGGACATAAAATGCGAGAAGTTCCCTGTAGCGGTTCGAGGATGCGGGTAGCGGAGAGCCGCGTTCAGCCTCGACTCTGGCAAGCGCTTCCTCGAACATATTCATTGCAAGGGCATGCGCTTCCGGGTACTGATCGCCCGGTTTCATCACTTTGAAAATCTTGTAGTCGCGCGGGAGAAAGCGAATCGCGTGGTCGTAGACATACCCATCGGACTCGAAGCCGGGCCAGCTGCGCATGAGCCGCGCGTATCCGGTGAGACGCTTCCCCTCCGGCATCGCCTCCGCTTTATTCAGGCGCTGGGGTGCTTTCTTCGTGTCCCCCTTGAGGTGCTCAGTGATTCTCGGCAAATCGGAGAGCGATTCTTTCGCGGTGATCGCGTTGGGCGAGTCCGGCGAGGGAGGCGGAATTTCCACATAATGGGGTCTCTCGAACAGGTTCAGGTGCTTGAGCGCCACATCTCGCGTCCCGCGATATCCCGCCGGGAGTTCGTGGTAGTGAGTGGGGTTGGGCAGGGACGGAATGAACTGCGCGGATCGATGCACGCCCACCAGGAAGCACCTCGTGCGCATCTGGGGAACGCCGTAGTGTGCCGCGTTGAGAAGGCTGTAACGGCACTCATATCCTGCGTCCTCCAGCGCTCCCGCTATCGTCTCGAAGATGTTCAGCCCGCCGTAGTTCAGCACATCCGGGACATTCTCGACGATCACGGCCACCGGGGCGAGGCGTTCCACGAACTGAATGTAGTGGCGATACAGCCCGGATCGCTCGTCGTGAAGAAACGCCTCTGGGTGTTCATCAATCTCGCGCAGCTTCGCGCGCCCTACGCGGGCGAACGCTTGGCAAGGTGGCCCACCTACGACTAAGTCAACCTCGCGTAGCGGATCGGGGCAACCCGGTCGGACTTCCTTTATGAACTCGTGCGCCTTCGTCCTTGTGATATCTCGGGCGCGGCCGTGTATCTCCATTGCTTCGGGCCCCGCACCGGAGTGAAAGTTGAGAGCATGTGATCGGGCTGCCAGTGGGTCGAGTTCCACGGCACCAACTAGGCAGCACCCTGCGAGTTGAGTACCGAGAGAGATGCCCCCACACCCGGCGAACAAATCCACAACGCGAGGTGTCTCTCCATCGCGGAGTCGGTCACGCTTCCATCGGATCGCACGCTGCACATTGTGGGTGGTGGGTGGCATATCAGTGGTGGCATGGTACGGCTCCCATTCAATCGCTGCAACCGGCTATGCCGGGTTCACATCGGGCCGGCAGGTGAAGCACCCCGGAGGAGTTCCCGAACCGCGAGCCCGACCCTATGGAGGTGGAGAAGAAGAGCCATTGGGAAGGTTCACCGGGCGGGTTCGTCCTGGTCCGGTTCGTTCTTGTCCGGTTCGGCGGGCCGTGACCGGTTGCGTCGCGTGAGGAAGAGGGCGACGAAGGCGGCCAGCGCGATGCCGATGGCGGTGACGAGGTAGGCGGTCGGCTCGAACTGGGTGCCCAGGGCGGCGGCGGCGAGGATGGCGGCGGCGGTCGGGATCGGCACGCCGCGCACGGCCCAGGGGATCCTGAAGGGGCGTTCGAGTTCCGGTTCGCGCCGGCGGAGGGCGATCACGCAGGCGTTGACGCCGATGAAGGCGGTCAGGGTGGCGAGGGACGCGATGCTGGCGACGGTCTCGAGGGCGCCCAGCGGGAGAAGAACCGCCGAGGCGATGAAGATGGCCAGAGCGGCGACCCAGGGCGTCCGGCGTCGCGGGGACATGCGGGCGAGCACGCGGGGCAGGTCGTCGTCGCGGGCCATGCCGTACAGCATGCGGCTGATGGCGATGAAGGTGATCAGGGCCGTGGTGCTGGTCGCGCATAGGGCGATCCAGGCCAAGGCGTTGGAGAGCGCGGGGTGCGCCTTGCCCGCGGCCAGTGAGAGCGGCGAATCGCTCTCGGCGAGTTCTTGCGGCGAGGCCAGGGTGACGACGGCCAGGGCCACGAGGATGTAGAGCAGCGTGGTGATGCCCACGCTGAGCAGGATGGCCTTGGGCAGATCCTTCTCGGGAGCTTTGGCCTCCTCGGCCAGGTTCACCAGGCTCTCAAAGCCGGTGTAGACGAAGAAGATCAGGGCGGTGGCGGTGAAGATGGCTGGAGGCGGGGGTTCGGTGAGGGGGTCGATGATGGAGCCGACGGTCATGCCCGCGACGATGACGATGACCAGGCCGAACACCTGCACGCAGGTCAGGACGATGTTGACCCGGGTGGCCTGACGGATGCCGGCGATGTTGAGGGCCGCGCAGCCGGCGAGCAGGGCGAACGCCGAGATGAGGACGGGCACCGGGACGAACATGGCCAGGTAGCCGGCGAACGCGATGGCGACGGTGGCGGCGGTGGCCGCGCCGGCGACGGCGACGATCAGGCCGCCGAGGGAGGCGACCCACCGGCGGTCGGGGAAGGCGCGCTGGAGGAAGGCGTACTCGCCGCCGACGCGGGGGATGGTGGTCACGAGTTCCGCGTAGGAGAGCGCGGTCAGGCCGGCGACGACAGCGGCCAGGGCGAACGCCTGCCACAGCGCGGGTCCGGCCTGGCCTGCGGCCGCGCCGATCACGGAGTAGATGCCCGCGCCCACGATGGCTCCGACCCCGTAGAAGATGAGCGCGGGCAGACCCAGGGTGCGGTCGAGCGTGGTCATGCCGCAGGGTACCACGCCCACCGGGTAAAACCCGTGAAGAGTTGCTCATGGTGATGGTTCGGTCGGCGGAAGGGTGTCACGCGCGGAAAGAAGTGGGGGGGTGCCTTGCGGCAGGGATGGCGCGCGACGCTTGCCGCGCATGTCGCCCGGCGGGCGTTTGTGTAGACTCGGGCATGGGCTGGCGAAAGAAACCCGTGGGGCTGGAGGCGGCCGCGCTCGATCGGCTGCGGGGGCACCGGGTGCGGGCCGATCGCGGGCGGGCGTTGGGGGACGAGCTGGTTTCGTTCGTCAAGGGGATCAAGAAGCTCAGCGATCAGGCCCGGCGGGCGACGGATGCTTGGGCTACAGCGGCCCCGGACGCGGTGGCGGCCTCGACGCGGGTCGTCGATCTCAAGGCCGGAACGCTGACCGTGGCGGCGCGGTCCGCCGCCGATCGGCACGCGGCCGACCGCTGGCTGCGCGGGGGTGGGCTGGGCGACCTGCGGGCGATCGCCCGGGCACCCATCACACGGGTGAGGTTCGGGCTGGACGCGGAGGGGTGGGGGGGCTGACCGGGGCGGCGTGTGATTGACTGGTGTTTGCCTGTCGTTCGGCATGTGCTGGTTGCTTGGCGCTCGCGGCCGCTTCCTTGCGGGCGCGGCTGGTCGGGTCGCCCGGGATCGGCATGAGCGTCAAAGATGCGCGGTGGCTTCGGGAATTTCCGGGATGGTTTCCGGACCGCGCGGAATCCCTTTGACAAACGGTTCAAAATCGGGGATGCTGCGTGTGCCGGCGTCGTGGTCGGCGACAACCCTGGGGTCCGCCGAGGAATCCCCTGGTCCGAGCCGGGCAGCGATGCCGTGCGGGCGACCGGGATTCCGAGGTGTCGCGTGCGGGGGCGCCCGTTCTTCCTCCTGGAACGGGCGCTGGTAGCACGCTTGGGCGGCGTCTTCTCGTGGGAGACGCCGCCTTTGTTTTTGGTAGCACGCGAGCCGGGCTGCCAATGTGAAGTGTCGGCACGGAATGCCGACCTCCCAAGACCATCCCGTCACCGGCGTTCTGGGCTTCTCTGGTTGCCTCACGGGGTACTCGGACCGGGCCCGGCCGGGCTTTGCGGATTTTGCGTGTCCGATAGCGGGGGATTGGGGCGTGGGAGGGGTTGCCGCCTTGGTTTTTGCGGGCGGCGGGGTAGTTTCTCCTCGCGGGCGGCCCGGTCGCCCCCGCGCCCCCCCACCCCCCCTTCCGAGAACGAGAGATCCGAACGCCCGTGCAAGCGGGAGGAGAGACAGCCATGAAGAACGGACTGATGATGCTTGTGCTGGCCGCGGGTTCGAGCCTGGCGATGGCGGACACGATCGACGCGAGGTATGTGCAGATCGCCGGCGGGAGCGGCGCGACGCACCTGCGCGTCGGAGGCACGACCTACTACGCCGGGCACATGATGCACGAGTACACCAGCGGCGCCCGGTCGGGCCAGCAGTTCGCTTCCTTCTGCATCGACCTCGGTGAAGTGGCCGTGAACAGCCCGAAGGGGTATCAGCTGGTGGACCTGGCGGACGCGCCGATGCCGGGCACGGCGTACGGCCAGCTGATCGCCGACAAGATCAACGCGGTGGTGGCCAACGCGGTGGCGCTGGGCTGGATCGACAACAAACTCCAGGCCGATTCGGGCCAGGTGGGATATCTGGCGAAGATGGGCGCGATCCAGGCCGCGATCTGGCAGGCGGTGGGCGGGAATGTCCAGCTCAACGCCAGCCAGACGAACGCCTCGCTGCGGAACTACCACGCGGTGCTGATGAACGAGGCGACCTTTGACCATGAGGCCCGGATCGGTGGTCTGAAGGCGATGGTCGCGCCCGGCGCCCAGGACATGCTCTATGTGGTTCCGCTGCCCCCCGCGGCGTTCGCCGGGGCCGGGCTGCTGGCCGCCGGGCTGGGCATGCGGGCGGTGCGCCGGCGGGGCTGAAACGGTTTGTGGTTCCTTCCTGTGTGGTTGCACGACGCACGCCCGGCCGACGCCGGGCGTGGTCGTTTTTCAGGGCGGCGAAGATTTGCGGTCCGATATCCCCTATTTAGGGTAGTTTTGGTGGAATCCTCCCCACGGCGCGGCATACTGATACGGGCGTAAAGCCTTGCTGACGCTTGTGTTTCATGCGTGCGGGCCATTCATCAATGAGGAGAGAAGAGATGCGTTTCAAAGCCGTAACTATCGGTATGGTGCTTGGTCTGGGGGCGTGCGTGGCTTCGGCCGACAGCCTGGACCTTTCGTTTGTTTCGATTGCGGGGGGCAGTGGCTCCGCCCAGGTTCGGATCGGCGGGAGCAACATCCAGGCGGGGCACCTGTTCCACGAGATCACCAGCGGATCGCAGGCCGGGACGGTGTTTGGGAGCTTCTGCATCGAGCTGGCGGAGTATGTCGGCTCGGGCACTTACCAGATCGTGGAGCTGACCCAGGCGCCGGTGCCGGGCACGCACTACACGCAGGGTCAGGCGGACCAGATCAGCGCGATCGTGGCGAACGCGGTCGCGTTGGGATGGATCGACGGTCGCTTGCAGGCGGATTCGTCGCAGGCGAACTATCTGGGGCGGATGGGCGCGATCCAGGCTGCGATCTGGGCGGCGACCGGCGCGGCGGTGGACATCGCGCACTCCGGGACGACGGTCGCGCTGCGTGACGCTCATGGCGAGCTGATGGGAGGGAGCTTCGACTCCTCGCTGCGTCTGGCGGGCCTGAAAGCGCTGGTCAACGAGGGTCGGCAGGACATGCTGTATGTGGTGCCGCTGCCCCCGGCCGCGTTCGCGGGCGCGGGCCTGCTGGCGGCGGCGTTCGGCGTTCGGGCCGTGCGTCGGCGCTGAGCGGGGATCTCTTGGGATTGGAACAAGGCCCCGCCTCGGCGGGGTTTTTTCATGCGCAGTGATACGGATCTCGCTCGAATCCCGGGCCTGGCCTGATCGACCGAGTGGCACACCCGCCGAGTTCTTGCATCGCGGGGTTTCGGCCCGGGCGTTTTCTCGTGGAGAGGGTCCGGTAATCCGGGAGGGGCGGCGAGTTGTGGCTCTTTGGAGCCGGTTTCACACCCTCCGTCTTGAAGCACCCCCTGTTTTGGTGGATACTTATCAATGCGGTGAGAATCGATCCGGGCGGCCTGGAGTTGATGGGCACGGTCGGCGCAGCGGCGACGGGATGGAGTTCGGGCGGCGGTGTGTGGACCATCCGCGGGGGACACGCGGGCGGTCGGGGTGGCTTGGCGCACGGGCGGATGACCCATGCTTCCTCCGGCGGCGGACGCGCTCGCGCAAGGTCGGATGAGCGCGGTTTTGCGTGGTGTTCGTTCACGGGTGGCGCGGCGTGACAAAATGGGGGCGATCCCGGCGATGATGGGGGCGCGCGGCGGGTTGATGCGCGGGCGGCGGCTCGCGAGACGCGCGCGTTCCCACGGGGTTGACGGCGACAATGCCCGCGATGCGGGCGTTTCAGCGGATGTGTTCTGATGTCGCGCCCGCGATGCCGCGCGCGTGTGATCGTTGTCGGTTCGGCGTGCGTGCGGATCGTTGTTGTTCAAAATGACACGCTCGCGCACCAGGTTTTCCTCGCATTTTCCGGATTCAAGAATCCGTCTTTCGGTTGACACGAATAAATTCCGCCGCCGATGCGTGACCACGGGAACGGGGTAACGCTCGGCTTTCAACACCTCTGGAGAGAACACCATGTTGCGCATGACCACCGTCGGACTGATCGCCGTGAGCCTGGCTGGAACCTTTGTCGGCCAGGCCGTCGCGGAGCGTGTTTCCGCGAGCCAGGAAGGGTTCGCCCGCGGCAGTTCGCAGGGCACGATCGACCTCGAGTGGACCGGCATCGCCGGGGACGGCGCCTCCGGGCGCGTGTTCGTGAACGGGGTGCGTCGTCAGGCCGGGCACATCCTGCACGACATCGTGAGCGGTCCGGGCGCCGGCTCGTCGTTCGCCACCTTCTGCATCGAGCTGCGTCAGAATGTCGGCGCCGGTGTCGTGACTTATGACATCGTGGACCTGTCGGATGCTCCGCTGCCCGGGCCGCAGTACGCGGCGGGCGTGGGGGATGCGATCAGCGCGGTGATCGCCAACGCGGTCGCGCTGGGCTGGATCGACGGGCGGTTGCAGGCGGATTCGTCGCAGACGAACTACCTCGGACGGATGGGCGCGATCCAGGCGGCGATCTGGGAGGTGGTCGGCGGGGCGGTGGACATCGACTCGGCCGACACCAGCTCGTTCGTGCGGAGCGCGTACCTGGAGCTGACGGACGCGAGCACCTTCGATTCGACGCTGCGTCTGACCGGGCTGCGGGCGCTCGTCAACGGCTCGCGTCAGGACATGCTGTATGTGGTGCCGCTGCCGCCGGCCGCGTTCGCGGGCGCGGGTCTGCTGGCGGTCGGGTTCGGCGTGCGGGCTCTTCGTCGGCGTTGATCGCTTCCGGCGGTGAGGAACCAGGTCGTCTCTTTGTCGCACGCCCGGCCGATCCGGGCGTGTTTTTCCGCGCCCGCGCGCCGAATGGTGCGTCGCGTCCGAGGGGTTCGCCTCAACCGCGTCCGGTTTGTTGCATATCTCGCTTGAGCGCGTCGCACTATGAGGGCATATTCACTAGGTTGTGCCGGCCTGCGGTGGCATGATGCTTCATGACGCTGTATGACACGCGTCGGCCGCGCACGGACGGCTTCATGCCGTGCACTTTCAACTTGTGGAGACCAGAGATGCGCAGCAGAGACAGGATGGTGGCCGCCGCGGCCTTGGGTTTGATAGCCGTGGGGGCGAACGGCGGGACGGCTTCCGTGAGCCACTCCGGGATTCGGGGCAGCACCGGCACGCTGACAATGCGGTTCGAGTCGATCGCGGGCGGCGGGAGCGCCGGCGAGGTGCGCGTGGACGGTGCCGATCTTCAGGCGGGGCACATCGTACACACGATCCTGAGCGGGCCGAACGCGGGGTCGAGCTTCCGCACCTTCTGCATTGAGCTGGGGCAGCGTGTGGGGAGCGGCCCGGTGGAGTACCGCATCGTGCCGCTGACCGATGCGCCGCTGCCCGGACCGTCGTACTCGTCGGTGCGGGCCGACGCGGTGAGCGCGGTGATGGCCAACGCATTGGCGTTGGGCTGGATCGACTCGCGCCTGCAGGCGGACACGGGCCATGCGGACTACCTGGGGCGGATGGGCGCGATCCAGGCGGCGATCTGGGATGCGATAGGCGGGGCCGTGGACATCGACTCCCCGGGCACCAGCGCGTTCGTGCGGAGCGCGTACGCCCAGCTGATGAACGCGCAGACCTTCGACGGTTCGCTGCGGATGTCCGGGCTGCGGGCGTTGACGAACTCGTCACGCCAGGACATGCTGTATGTGGTGCCGCTGCCCCCGGCCGTGTTCGCGGGCGCCGGCCTGCTGGCGGCGGGCTTCGGCGTGCGGGCGTGGCGTCGGCGCTGAGCAGGATCGTCGGGATTGGAACAAGGCCCCGCTTCGGCGGGGTTTTTTCATGCGCCGGCGGCGGAGTCGGGCGCCGCGGGAGCGGGGTTGACCGCGCGGGCGGCCTCGGCGAGGATGGCGGCGTAGTCCTCGCCCTCGATGGTCAGGGTCTCATCCACCACGACGAAGCGGGTCTCGAAGCAGAGGCTGCACCGGCCGAGGCAGTCGCGGAGTTCGCAGCCTGCGGCGATCAGCCAATCGAACTCGGCCAGGCCGCGGGGGTTCTGGGAGCAGAACTGGATGTGGGGGGTGTCCGGCATCCGTCCGTATCGTACCACGGCACGGGCCGGCGGCGGGCAGAGACATTGCATCGAACCGCCCCGGAGGGGCGTTGGTGTGTCGCCGCGGGTGGAGCGGCGGCGCAGCCGTCGCGGAACCCGTGGTGCGTTGGGCGAGAACCCTGGTCCGTCCCGAAGGGACGGAGAAGGCGTGATGGCGGGGACATACTCGCAGATGTTGTATCACATCGTGTTTTCGACCAGAGCGCGTCGGCCCTTGCGGCTCGCCGTGGCTTGCTGACCGCGAAGGGCGTGTGCGTCGCTCGGCCGCTCCCTTGCAGTCGCGGCTTGTCGATCGGGTCAAACCCGGTTTTCAAGTGGAATCCGTATCAGCCGTTCGACAACCAGCGGATCGGCCACACCCGCGAGCTGGTGGCGGGTGCGGCTGGGCGAACCTGTGACATCGAGGGTGAGCGAGCCGGTGCCGTCCGGGTGCTCTTCGCGGGTGATGTGGGCGATCTGGTCGCGGCGGTAGTCGTCCTCGGTGATCGATCTGTTGCGCTTGACACGCAGGATGATGATGCGCCGATCGGTGACCGCGTAGACGGTGTTGGCGGCGGCGTGGCGGGTGTTGCGGAAGGCAAGGATGGTGCCGGCGATGGTCAGGAGGACGATGGCGAGGCCGATGGCGATGGGGAGATAGATGTCGCCGCGGGATCGCTCGGGGTCGAGACTCGCGAAATACCCAAGCGTGACCCATCCGGCCGCGAAAATGAGCAGGATGGTGTTGAGAGCGATGGCACCCTCAATCGTTTTGCGTCGCAGCGCGTGGTGGCGTGGGGTGTCAGCCCAGCGGACAGTCTCGCCCTCGTCGAGTTCGCGGTCGAGGGCGGATTGGAGGTGGTGGGGGAGGGACATGGCGTGGGGTTTGATGGGTGGTGGGTGGTGGAGTGAGTGTCGAAAGGTTAGGAGTCGTGATCGACGGAAGGAGAGGAGTTTCCTCTGCCCCTTCGGGGCAGGGGGATTGTTGGGGATCGGATTCCACGGGCAGTGAATCAGACCCGGACTCCCGCCTCATGGCGGTGTTTCTCAAACCACTCGATGGTGCGCTTCAGGCCCTCCTCGAAGCCGACCTTGGCCTGCCAGCCGATGCGTTGCTTGGCACGCTCGACATCGAGGCAGCGGCGGGGCTGGCCGTCGGGCTTGGTTGAGTCCCAGCGGATCTTGTGCTCGATCGTGGATTCGTCGGCGAAGCCGGTGAGGCGGGCGATGAGGTGGACGAGGTCGCGGATGGTGATTTCCATGTTGGTGCCGAGGTTGATCGGCTCGGGGTCGTCCATCTTCTCGGCGGCGGTGAGGATGCCCTCGGCGCAGTCCTCGACATACAGGAACTCGCGGCTCGCGCTGCCGGTGCCCCAGACCTCGATATGGTCCGCGCCGGATTCCCGGGCCTCGATGCACTTGCGGATCAGGGCGGGGATGACATGGGAGGAGAACAGGTCGAAGTTGTCGTGCGGGCCGTAGAGGTTGACGGGCAGGACATACACGCCCTTCATGCCGTACTGGAGCTTGTAGGCGTCGAGCATCTGCCAGGCGGCTTTCTTGGCGACGCCGTAGGGGGCGTTGGTGGCCTCGGGGTAGCCGTTCCAGAGGTTGTCTTCCTTGAAGGGGACGGGGGTGAGGTTGGGGTAGGCGCAGATGGTGCCGGTCTGGACGAACTTGCCCCCGCGTTCGACGAGGCCGTCGAGGCGGGCTTGTTCGATCAGGTGCAGGGCCATGGCCATATTGGCGTAGAAGTAGCGTCCGGGGTTGGCGCGGTTGGCGCCGATGCCGCCGACCTCGGCGGCGAGGTGGATGACCATGCCGGCCTTGTCGGGGCCGAATGCCTCGCGGTAGAGGCGGATGCAGTCGTCCTGCTCGGTCAGGTCGTAGTCGCGGCGGCGGGGGATGAAGATGCGGTCGTCGGTCACGCCGCGGGCGTGGAGGCCCCGGATGATGTGGCGACCCAGGAAGCCGGACCCGCCGGTGACGATGACCCGTTGGGTGGTCCAGTCCGTACTGCTCATGGGGCCTCCTTGGGTCTGTTTTCCGGGGTCAACCGCCGGGGGTCGCGGCGGGGATCATGATAGAGTCGGTTCGGCGCGGGCCGATGGTGAGGTGCATGTCCGAGAACAGGAGTCATCCGGGCGGTATTCACGGGCGGGGCCGGGGCGGCTGGGCGCGCCGTCGCCTGCTCGTGTGGGTCGCGCGGTTTCTCGCGCTGGCGGGGTTGCTGGTCGTCGGGCAGTTCGTGGTGGGACGGGTGATGACGGATCGGGCGCACTGGTCGCAGTATCTGTGGTGGGTTCCGGTGTTGTGGTCGCTGCCGGCGGCGTGGCTGTGCTGGGCGGCGTCGGTGGGGGCGGGACGACTGGCGTTGCGCCCGGGCGGGGTGATGCTGCGGCCGGTGCTGCTGGCCGCGTGCGTGGGGCTGACGGCGTGGGTGCTGCTGGGCGAGTGGCGCGTGCATCGGGCGGTGCTGGGAGGGCCGCCCTCCCCGCGGGAGCACACGCTTCGGCTGCTGCACTGGAACCAGTCCGGGCGGGAGGAGATCCGCGACGCGGGCGCGCTGGTGCGCTCGTTCGACGCGGACATCGCGGTGGTGGTCAACGCGCGCAACGGGGAGAGCCGCCAGGAGATCGTGCGGTCGATGCTGGGGACGATGGCGCCCGAGTCCGAGCGCACGGTGCGCGTGCTGCCGGGGATCGAGGACCGGCGCGAGTCCGGGCATGTGTACGCGGACTGGCGGGTGATCCTGGGTTCGCGGGGGAAGATTCTGCGGGCGGGGGTGGCGCCGCTGTCGCCGGTGGAGGGGCGGAACGAGGCGTGGCCGACGGGCTGGGACATGGGGGCGGTGGCGTGGTTCGAGATCGACCTGGCGGAGCGGTTCCCGGGGCTGGGGCGGCCGTTCGTGCTGTGGGTGGTGGACATGCCCAGCGACCCGTCGCTGTGGCGGATGGAGATGATGCGCACCGCGGCCGGCGCGGTGGAGCGTTGGCGTCAGCCCGCGTTGGAGACCACGCCCGACGGGTGGTGGCGGGCGGTGGGCGAGCCGGTGGGCGTGCCCGCGCCGGATGTGGTGATGGGGGACTTCAACACGCTGCGGGGGTCGGCCTCGCTGGGGGTGCTCGCGCCGGGGATGCGGGATGCGTTCGAGGAGGCGGGGTGGGGGCGGGGGTCGTCGTGGCGGCAGGCGCGGGCGGGGGTGGGGGGTGGGGGGTGGAGGGATCGGGCGATGCGGGGGTTGCTGCCGCTGGCGGACTGGCACATCGACCTGACGCTGGTGGGGGATGCGTGGCGGGCGGAGCGGTATCGGCTGGTGGACCCGGGGGCGGGGCCGCACCGGGTGCAGGTGGTGGATTTGCGTGAAAGCGGGAGATAGCGGAGCGGGATGGGAGACGGGCTGGGTTTCTGGTTTGCGACTTGCCATTTGCCATTCGGAGCTTCAACTGCCGGAGTGGCAGGCGGCGGGACGGTAAGCGGCTGCCAACAGGGAGTTTGGCGTGCCGCTGGGGGTTTGGGGCGGGGCGGGGGGATGAAACCGTCCGGCGCGCGGGTTGCATGGGGAAGGGGTGCCGGGGGAGACCCGCCCGGCGGATAGGAGATGGTCATGCGGATGGATCGGTTCACCACGGCGGCTCAGGAGGCTCTGGCGGGGGCGCAGACGGCGGCCTCGGGCGCGTCGCATTCGGAAGTGGGGGGGTTGCACCTGCTGAGCGCCATGCTGGAGGACCGCAACGGGCCGACGGCGGGGCTGCTCAAGAAGGTCGGCGCGCCGATCGACCGGCTGGGCGGCATGGTGCAGGGTGAACTCAAGCGCCTGCCGACCGTTTCGGGGGGCGGAGGCGCCGCGGGGCGGGCGATGCTCGACATTCTGGGCAAGGCCGACGCCGAGGCGAAGGCGATGAAGGACGAGTATGTCAGCACCGAGCACCTGCTGGTGGCGCTGACGCAGTCCGACGGACCCGCGAAGGAGGTTCTCAAGGTCAGCGGGGTTGGGACGGACGATGTGCGCAAGGCGGTCAGGGCCATCCGGGACTCGTCGGGCGTGAAGAATCTGAACGATCCGGGGGCGGAAGGCTCGTTCGAGTCGCTCAAGAAGTACGGGATTGATCTGACCGAGCGGGCTCGCTCGGGCAAGCTCGACCCCGTGATCGGGCGGGACGAGGAGATCCGCCGGTGCATGCAGGTGCTGTCGCGCCGCACGAAGAACAACCCCGTGCTGATCGGCGAGCCGGGCGTGGGCAAGACGGCCATCGCCGAGGGCATCGCCCTGCGGATCGTCAACGGCGACTGTCCCGAGGGGATGAAGGACAAGCGGATCATCGCGCTGGATGTGGGGCAGCTGCTGGCGGGCGCGAAGTACCGCGGCGAGTTCGAGGACCGGCTCAAGGCGGTGCTGCGCGAGGTCAACGCCAGCGACGGGCAGGTGGTGCTGTTCATCGACGAGCTGCACACGATCATCGGCGCCGGAGCGGCCGAGGGCGCGGTCAGCGCGGGCAACCTGCTCAAGCCGGCGCTGGCGCGGGGCGAGCTGCGGTGCATCGGCGCGACCACGCTGGACGAGTACCGCAAGCACATCGAGAAGGACGCGGCGTTCGAGCGGCGCTTCCAGAAGGTGCTGGTCGACGCGCCCAGCGTCGAGGAGACGGTGGCCATCCTGCGCGGGCTCAAGGATCGGTACGAGACGCACCACGGCGTGCGCATCCAGGACGCGGCCATCCTCGCGGCGGCGTCGCTGAGCGACCGGTACATCACCGAGCGGTTTCTGCCGGACAAGGCGATCGACCTGATCGACGAGGCGGCGAGTTCGCTGAAGATGGAGATCGACTCGATGCCGCTGGAGCTGGACGAGCTGCGGCGCAGGATCATGCAGGTCGAGATCGAGCGCGAGGCGCTCAAGCTGGAAGAGAACACCGACGCCAACAGGCGGGAGATCGACCGCGTGGAGGCCGAGGTGGCCGGCCTGCAGGAGAAGAACCGGGCATTGACCGCGCGGTGGGAGGAGGAGAAGAAGGACCTGAGCGCGGCCGCCGAGATCAAGGCCCGGATCGAGCAGAGGAAGACCGAGCTGGATCAGGCCCAGCGGATGGGCGACCTGGAGCGGGCGGCCCGGATCCAGTACGGCGAGCTGCCCGAGCTGACCAAGAAGCTCGACGCGGCCGAGGCCCGGATCGACGAGCGCCGCGCGCGGGGCGACAACCTGATCCGCGAGGAGGTGGACCCGGAGGCGATCGCGCAGATCGTGGGCAAATGGACGGGCATCCCCGTGTCACGGCTCATCGAGTCCGAGCGGGACAAGCTGATGCGGATGGAGGAGTTCCTCAGGCACCGCGTGGTGGGCCAGGACGAGCCGCTGCGCCTGGTGTCGGACGCGGTGCGCCGCTCGCGGGCGGGGCTGGGCGATCCGACCAGGCCGATCGGCAGCTTCCTGTTCCTGGGTCCGACGGGCGTGGGCAAGACGGAGACCTGCAAGGCGCTGGCCGAGTTCCTGTTCGACACCGAGGACGCGCTGGTGCGGATCGACATGTCCGAGTACATGGAGAAGCACGCGGTGTCGCGGATGATCGGCGCGCCCCCCGGCTATGTCGGGTATGACGAGGGCGGTGCGCTGACGGAGGCGGTGCGCCGGCGTCCCTACGCGGTGATCCTGCTGGACGAGGTCGAGAAGGCGCACCCGGATGTGTTCAATGTGCTGCTCCAGTTGCTGGACGACGGCCGCCTGACCGACGGCCAGGGCCGGACGGTGGACTTCAAGAACACCATCGTGGTGATGACGAGCAACATCGGCAGCCAGAAGATCCTGACGATGGCCGAGTCGGGCGCGGAGGACTGGGAGATCGAGGCGGCGGTGCGCGACCTGATCCGGCGCGGGCCGGGCGCGGACCTGGACGCCAGGGGGTTCAAGGCGGACCTGGAGTCGGGCGAGATGAACGCGCGGCTGAATGTCGGGATGCGCGAGCCGTTCTTCCGGCCCGAGCTGCTCAACCGCATCGACGAGGTGGTGGTGTTCCACCAGCTCGGCCGCGGCACGCTGCGCGGCATCGCGGAGATCCTGCTGGAAGGGCTGAAGAAGCGCCTGGCCACCCGCGGTCTGGGCATGGAGCTGACCGACGCGGCGTTCGAGCAGCTGACCACCGAGGGCTACGACCCGGCGTACGGGGCGCGGCCGCTGGCGCGGACGATCCAGAAGCGGATCGAGAACCCGTTGGCCGGGCGGATCCTGGGCGGTGAGTTCGAGCCGGGCGACACGGTGGTGGTGGACGCGGCCGGTTCGAGCCTGACCTTCACCAAGGCCGACCGGCTCAAGACCGGGGCGTGAGCGGCGAGGGTCTTGGTGGCACAGGCGTCCCGCCTGTGCCACCGGGGGGAGGGGGGAGGGGGGTGGCCGACTGGAAGTCGGCCCCACGGTGGGAAGAACCTCACGATTCGCGGACTCATCGTGGGCGTGAACTTTGGTGGTGGGCACTGCGTACCCCGGCGATGAGCGGATCGCACGGGGCCGGATGGGTGAGAAGATGGGTGGGGTTCTGCTGTGCCGTGTTCGCGCTGGGGGGCGGGGCGTGGCTGGCGTTCGGCTTCTTGTGGCGGCACGACCCCTCGGACCAGACCCCGCTGGCGGGCTGGATGGCCTTCGCCGCGTTGTGCGGCCGGGCCTTTGCGTTCCATCTGGGCTTTGCGGTGCTGTGCGTGCTGATGGTCGCGATGCTCGTCCGCGCCCGGCGGGCGTCGGCGCTGCTGGTGCTGCTGCTCCTGCCGACGCTGGGCGCGCGGGCGTGGACCTACGGGCCGTGGCGGGGCGGGGGAGAGCCGGGCGGCCCGATCGCGGCGGGGGGAGGGGACGGGCACGGCATCACGGTGTTCAGCGCGAACCTGCTGTTCGGACGCGGGCGGGTGGAGGATCTGCTCACGCAGATCGAGCGGGCGGACCCGGATGTGATCCTGTTCCAGGAGTACGCGCCGGGATCGTCGGTCTATGAGGCGTCGCTGCGGGAGCGGTACCCGCACCATGTCGTGCTGCCGCGGGAGGACGCCTTCGGGCAGGCGGTGTTCTCGCGCCTGGCGTTCGCGCGGGAGCCGGAGGTGTGGTACGGGCCGGAAGGATCAACGATCCCCATCATCGCGTGCGAGGTGGTGGTGGAAGGGAAGCGGATCGGGGTGTGGAATGTCCACACGCTGCCGCCGATCGGCTGGCGGGGCACGGTGTTGCAGCGCGCGATGGTGGCGTGGATCGGCGAGCGGGCGGCGGGCGCGATGGGGGACGCGGACGGGCCGCACGGGCTGATCGTGGCGGGCGATTTCAACGCGCCGTATCGGACGAATCATCTGCGCGAGCTGCGCGACGCCGGGCTGCGCGAGGCGCACGACGAGGCGGGTATCGGGCCTGGATCGACCTGGCCCCGGCTGTGGTGGAAGCGGCATTTCCCGGGGATCAGGCTGGACCATGTGATGCACGCGGGGAATCTGGAGGCGGTCGGGGCGCGGGTGGGCGACGATTTCGGTTCGGACCATCGGCCGGTGGCGGCGCGGTTCGTGGTGTCTTCGGACTGACGCTTCTTGCGCAAGATCGTGGGCGAATTGCCCGACTTTCCAGGAACGGACCGTTCGGCCGCAACCCGGGCTGGAACCGCGCGGCGCACGCGGCGTATCGCTCTGCGAGATCGTTTGGGTCTCGCTGAAACGCCCCGGATCGGGGCATGAACGGGTCTTGATTTTCGATCGGTGTGTGCTGGAGCGAGAGCCGGAGATGACGGCCGCTGTTGCCGCGCGAGCGTGCGATCCGCGCGGGGAACGACGGCGGGCCGAGTGCGCCGGGCATTCATCCCCTGATGCCCGGCGCTTCGCAGGATGACGCCTTGAACGCCGGGTGGGTAGGACTTCTCGGTCCGCTCGGGGTGTCGGTGCGCGTGGTCCCGTCCGCTGCCTGTGCGGCGGGGCCGGTGCGGAGGGTCGTCGTCGCCCCGGGCGTTGGGAGAGAGAGCCGCCCGGGGGCGGGGGGTGCGTCGCGACGGCTTGACGCTACCGACCGGCCGGGCCGGAGCAGCCCGGCTGGTCCTGTCTGGATCGCGGGCGGTTCCCCCTTTCAGCACCCCCCTCAACAGGGGTTTTGAAGAAGGTTGCACCTGTTTTCCAGGGGGCGGAACCGGGGGAAAAGGGTGGGCGTATGGGTTTGCGAGGTCGTTCGGGCCTCGCTGACCGCCCCGGTTCGGGGCACTTCCTTTCCTGATTTTCGCCGGGCCTGCCGGCATCGGGTGCTGGAGAGAGAGACAAACCGGTCGCCTTGTGTGGGCCTTCGTGCGTGCGTGCGAACCGCATGAAGTGCAGCAGGCGGCTGTCGCGCCGGTCGTACGGTCCCCTGGCGACCGGCGCTTCCTATCGTTGAGTTCGACGCCGGGTGGGTAGGATCTCCCGGAGTCTGTTCCCCATGCACGCCCGCCGAGGTCTCCGGCGGGCGTGTTGTCTTTGCTCCCGATCCCTTCCAGCCGGCGACGGTGGAGTGTGTGCGGTTGATGTTGGGGTTTTCCCTATACTTTTACCGCACGCGGCCCGGTGGGGTGGAACGGATGGCGCTTCCCAAAGCGATTCCGGTTCAGGCGTATCGTCGCGTTGCACGGGTGCAGGGGAGATACGGGGCGCGTACTGGCAGGTCGCCTGTGCCATCGGAAGACCATCCCCTCACTTGCGTTCGGGGCGAACTGGGGGCGTGCGAGACGCCCGGGCCGGCATTGCTCTAGCCTTGGGGATGGGCGAGATCTTCGTGAACGGGATGTTTGTCGGGCGGGAGGCGGCGCGGGTTTCGGCGGCGGACGCCGGGCTGCTGCACGCGGTGGGGCTGTTCGAGACCATGACGGCCCGCGTCACGGGGGATGGGGTGGCGGTCGATTCGCTGGACGAACACCTGGACCGGTTGCAGGCCTCCGCCGCCGGGCTGGGGCTGAGCACGGAGCTGAAGACCGGGCCGCTGGGCGAGGCGGTCGTCGAGACCGTGCGCCGGAGCGGGCACGAGAAGGCCCGAGTCCGCCTGACCATCACCGGCGGCGACCTGAACCTGCTGCGGGCCACGGGGCGTGGGGCGCACACGCCCACCGTGCTGATCGACGCCCAGCCCGCGACGCGCTATCCGGCGGAGATGTTCACCAAGGGCGTGATGGCCGTCATCGCGGACGCGAGGGCCAACCCGCTGGACCCGACGGCGGGGCACAAGACGCTCAACTACTGGTGGCGTCTGCGTGAACTCCAGACGGCCGCCGGGCGCGGGGCGGGCGAGGCGATCGTCTTGCAGGTCTCCAACCACCTGTGCGGCGGGTGCGTGTCCAACATCTTCGTCGTCAAGGACGGCACGCTCATCACGCCGATCGCGCGCGGGGAGGAGCAGGAGGTCGGCGGCAGGGGGGCCATCCCCAGCCCGGTGCTGCCCGGCATCACGCGGGCGCGGGTGCTGAAGGAAGCGAAGAAGATGGGCCTGACGGTCGAGCGGCGGATGATGGGCGTGGGCGATGTGCTGGACGCGGACGAGGTGCTGCTGACCAACTCGAGCTGGGGCGTGCTGCCGGTGACGGCGGTGGAGGCCGAGGCGGTGGGGGGTGGGGGAGTGGGGGAGGTTGCGAGGGGATTGCGGGAACGGCTGACACAATGAGCCGCGGGCTTCAGCCCGCGCGGTTGCGGCAACCACCGTCCGGCACATCGACCCCAACCATCCAAGCCGCAAACTTTCAGAGACCCCCATGCCTGTTCATCTCCTGACATGGACAACCTACGGCACCTGGCTGCCGGGCGACGAACGGGGGTTCGTGTCGCGCGTGCCCGATGAGAACGGCGGCCACAGCCTCCCGAACCAGTTCAACACGCCGAGGCCACAGGGTTCAAGTTCGCTCGACGCGAGCGCACGCCAACGGATGATGGGATCGACGGTTGCACTCACCCCAGAGCAGGCCGTCCTTGTCGCAAGTGTCATCGAGGACACCGCGGAGCGGCACGGGATCC
>CAZNZC010000011.1:107002-118326 GCA_964577425.1 uncultured Phycisphaeraceae bacterium | reverse complement strand
CCCCCGCCCCTCCTCCGAAAGAAGGCCCTCGCCTTCCTTTTTTTACTATCACCCCTCGTCGCTCCGTCGCTTCCTCTCCTCCCAAGTGGCCAGTGGCAAGTCCCAAATCCCTTCTTCCATCCCCACTCGGTGAAACCCAACCACCACCCTCCCGGATGAATACCATGCCGCCCGGGGTCGGAGGTGTACCCCGCACAACCCCCCTGCCCCCACCCCCCCACACGCCGGGGGTCGAAGGAGCCACCATGCCGGTCATGACCCGCTGCCGTACCGCCCTGTCCGCCTTCCTGCTCGCCGGCCTGGCCGCCAATGCCCTGGCCGCCCCGCCCGCGATCCTCGACCGCGTCCCCGCCGACGCCCAGGTGGTCGTGGCCGTGCAGCAGGTCAGCGACTTCCTCGCCGACATCGACCAGGTCAACCGCCTGCTCGGCGAGAACGCCGACCCCGGCATGCTCTTCGCCACCTCGATGATCCGCGGCATGCCCGGCATCAACCTCAACGGCTCGGCCGCCTTCGTCGTCACCCTGCCGGAAGACCCGCAGACCTCCGACCCGGTCGTCGTCGCCCTGGTCCCCGTCTCCGACTTCGGCGCGCTCACCCAGGGACGCGCCGCGGACAACGGCGTGGTCCGCCTCGACATCCCCGACCGCGAGGTCTTCGTGCGCGACCTGGGCGACGGCCACGCCGCCCTCTCCGACAACGCCGCCGCCGTCCGCGCCTTCGACGCGGCCAAGGGACGCCTCAAGGCCCACACCGACCGGGTCGGCGCCGCCGGCGGCCGCGTCGTGTCCGACGCCGAGGTCTCCATCATCGCCAACGCCGACGCGCTCCGCCCCTTCCTCGGGCAGGGCGTCGAGGGCCTCAAGCAGCAGGGCGAGATGCTCGCCATGATGGTCGGCGAGCAGGCCGGCGCGGGCGTCAACACCACCGCCGGCATCGCCGAGCAGATCGTCCGCGACCTCAGCGCCACCGTCGTCGGCCTGACCATCACCGACGCGGGCATGACCTACGACCTCGCCCTCCAGTTCACCGAGGACTCGCCCTCCGCCGCCTTCTTCACCAAGCCCGGCTCCACCGCCGGCCTGCTCGACAGGCTCCCCGCCCAGCGCTACATGTTCGCCGCCGCCTTCGACACCTCCTCGCCCACCTTCGCCAAGCTCGGCGAGGTCATCGAGGAGTGGCAGAAGAACGCCCACCACGCGCCCAAGCCCGGCGCGGGCCAGCTCTCCCTCTCCGAACTCAGCAAGCTCAGCCAGGGCATGTCCATCGTCATGGGCACGCCCCCCGGCCTCATGGGCGGCGGGCTTTTCACCAACACCACCCAGTTCGTCAAGTCCTCCGACCCCGCCGCCTACAAGGCCGCCGTCATCAACGCCATGAAGGCCGTCGGCGAGCAGGCCACCGAGGGCGTCACCATGACCTCCACCATCACGCCTGACGCCGTCACCATCGACGGCGTCTCCCTGACCGCCTTCGGCATCAGTATCAAGGTCGATCCCGCCGCCGCCGGCGCCATGCCCGGCATGGACCCCAGCATGATCACCCAGATGATCTTCGGCCCCACCGGCGGCCCCACCGGCTACATCGCCGCCCTCGACAACGGCGTGGTCCAGACCATGACCCAAGGCCCCGACATGACCCGCCGCGCCCTCGCCGCCGCCAAGGGGACCAACACCCTGGGCGCCAACGACCGCGTCAAGCGCGTCGCCGGCAAGCTCCAGAAGGACCGCATCGCCGAGGTCTACATCGGCGTCGACGAGATCCTCAACACCGTCGGCCCCACCCTCATGATGTTCGGCGCGCTGCCCGACTTCCAGCCCATCGCCGCCATCGACCCCATCGCCCTGGGCCTCTCCACCGACGCGGCCGGCTTCAGCGCCCGCGCGTTCCTCCCCAGCGACGCCTTCCAGGCCATCTCCAAAATGATCCCCCAGGGCTTCGACGACGACGAGGACGGGGACGACGGCTTCGACTTCTGATCCTTCTAGACTCCTCCCGTGACCACCGCGGGCACCACCATCTGGCGACTCAACCACGCGCGGGCGGTCCACCTGGACCGCCCGCGTCTTCTGGCCATCCTCAACATCACCCCCGACTCGTTTGCCGACGGGGGCCGACTGGCCACGCCCGCCCTCGCCGCCGACGCCGCCCGCCGCGCCGCGGACGACGGGGCCGATGCGCTCGACCTGGGCGCGGAATCCACCCGCCCCGGCGCGTCCCGCGTCCCCGCCGAGGAGCAGGTCCGCCGCCTCATCCCCGCGATCGGGGCCATCCGCGCCGCGGGCGTCGGCCTGCCGATCACCATCGACACGACGCTCTCCGCCGTCGCCCGCGCCGCCCTGGACGCCGGCGCGGACGCCATCAACGATGTCGCCGCGGGCACCGAGGACGACGCCATGCTCGCCCTCGCCGCCGACCGCGCCTGCGCCATCGTCCTGATGCACCGCCTCGCCCCCCCCACCGCCGACCGCTTCTCAGACCGCTATGACGCCCCGCCCGAGTACCCCGGCGGCGTCGTCCCCGCCGTCCGCGCCTTCCTCTCCGAGCGCGCCGCCGCCGCCCGCGCCGCCGGCGTCCCCGCCGACCGCGTGCTGCTCGACCCCGGCCTGGGCTTCGGCAAGTCCGTCGCCCAGAACCTCGAACTGCTCCGCGCCACGCCCGACCTGGCCGCCGTGGGCCACCCCGTCCTCAGCGCCCTCAGCCGCAAAAGTTTCGTCGGCCGCGTCGGCCTCGGCCGCGACTCCGACCCGTCCGAACGCCTCCCCGCCACGCTCGCCCTCTCCGTCCTGCACCTCCAGGCCGGCGCGCGGATCTTCCGCGTCCACGACATCCCCGAGCACCGCCAGGCCCTCGACGCCGCCTGGGCCGCCCTCGCCCCGGATGCGCATCACGCATGAATCCTCAGCCCGCCGACAAGAGCCGTTCCAGCCGCGGGATCAGATCGGGGAGGTCTTGCCGGATGACGGCCCAGAGGATGTCAAAGTCCACCGCGTCATACCCGTGAATGATCCGGTTCCTCATGGCGATAATCTCCCGCCACGGGATGTCCGGGTTCCGCTCCCGCACATCGCCGGAGACCTTGTTGGCGGCTTCGCCCACGACCTCGATCAGCCGCACGAGGGCCAGGTTCAACAACCGATCGGCATCGAGATCGCCGCGGGACCGCCGCGGGACCGCCCGCGGCAGATTTCGACGGCTTCCCGCGCACGATCGAGCATGTGCCGCAACCGGACCGATTCTTCATGCTGCGTCATGGATCGTCCTGGCCTGTCGCAGAACACTCGGCCGGATCTGGGGGCTGAGGCTCGCGGGGGTGTGCAGGTCCACCGGGCGGCCCAGCAACCCGCCCAACTCCTCCTGCATCCGAAAAAAAGCCAGACCCGGCGTCCGCCCCGGCCTGAACTCCACCAGCACATCCACATCGCTGCCCGGCGAAAAATCGTCCCGCAGCACGGACCCGAACAACGCCATGCGCCGGATCCCGTGCCGTTCACAGAACGATGCGATCATCGGCCCGGGGATCGGGATCGGCAGTTCTCGTTCCATCCCGCCATCATAACCGGGATTCCCCCTCGGCCCAAGCCCGATTCCCCCGCCCCCCCTATCATCCCTCCCCGGAACGGACCCGGGCCGCACCGACCAGAAAGGACGCCCCGCCCATGGCCACCGCCAATGTGAAGGCCTTCACCGACTCCAACTTCGACGCCGAGGTGCTCAGCGCCTCCGCCCCCGTCCTCGTCGACTTCTGGGCCGAGTGGTGCATGCCCTGCAAGATCCTCGGCCCCACCATCGACGAGCTCGCCGACTCCTACCACGGCAAGGCCCTGGTCGGCAAGGTCGATATCGACTCCAACCAGGAGATCGCCATGAAGTTCGGCATCTCCGCCATCCCCACCGTCATCATCTTCAAGGACGGCCAGCCCGCCAAGAAGTTCGTCGGCCTGACCAAAAAGGAAGACCTCGCCGCCGCCCTCGACGCGCTCGCCTGACCCCGATGCACGGTGGCACAGGCGTCCCGCTTGTGCGTCTTCCCAGGAGGGATCCTGACATGCCCACCCCCAACCGCCCCCTCCGCTGCGGCGCCGTCGGCGTCGGACGCATGGGCCGCCACCACGCCCGCGTCTACGCCCAGATGGCCGCCGCCAACCCCGAAGCCATCCAGATGGTCGGCGTGGTCGACGCCAACCCGGAGACCGCCGCCCGCATCGCCGAGCAGCACAACACCCGCGCCTTCACCACCGAGGCCGAGCTGCTCGCCGCCGGCGTGGACGCCGTTTCCATCGCCGTCCCCACCACCTACCACCTCAAGTCCGCCGAGCCGTTCCTCAAGGCCGGTGTCGCCTGCCTGATCGAGAAGCCCCTGGCCGCCTCCGCAGCCGAGGCCGACAAGCTCAAAACGCTCGCCGAGCAGACCGGCGCGTGCCTCATGGTCGGCCACATCGAACGCTTCAACCCCATCATGCGCGCCATGCGCAAGGCCACCGAGGAGAGCGGCGAGGCCATCACCCCCCGCTTCATCGAGGTCCACCGCGTCTCCCCCATGACCTTCCGCTCCATCGACATCGGCGTCGTCATGGACATGATGATCCACGACCTCGATGTCGTCCTCATGCTCATGGACTCCCGCGAGCCGGACGAGATCCAGGCCTCCGGCGTCGCCGTCGTCTCCGAGTTCGAGGATCTCTGCAACGCCCGCCTGCTCTGGAACCTCCCCGAATCCGCCGGCGGCGGCCAGTGCGTCGCCAACATCACCGCCTCCCGCCTCGCCCTCAAGACCGAGCGCGTCACCCGCATCACCGGCGAGTCCGGCTACATCAAGATCGACTACGCCGCCAAGACCGGCGTCATGATCCGACGCACCGCCAACGAACTCCAGATGCGCGAGGTCCGCGAGCAGCTCCGCGCCGGCGCCGACCTGACCGACCTCAACTGGACCGAGCTGGTCAACATCGAACCCCTCGAGATCGACCAGGGCGAACCCATCGTCAAGGAGATCGAGGCCTTCCTCGACGCCGTCCGCACCGGCGAACGCCCCGCCATCGACGCCACCGCCGGCTTCGTCAATGTCCGCACCGCCGAGCGCATCGTCGAGGCCATCAAGCACTCCCTCGGGGCCACCACCTCCGCGGCATTGGGATAACCCCCCCTATCCCCCACCCCTCCTCCCGCCGGATCATCCCCGCAACCCCTTGCAAGCCCATACTTTCACCACGGTTTCACTCGGCCGATCCCGCTTTGCAAGGTAGACTGCTGATACACCGTCGTCCCGAACCCATCATCACCGTCCCCCCCGCGACCCCCCCGCCATGACCGACCCCAACCCCCCCGCCACCTCCGCCACTCCCCCCGCCGCCCCGGTCCTCGACGCCGAGACCCTCGCCGAGATCGAGGCCGCGATGGACGACCTCTCCGACGCCGGCGCGGCCGCGCCCAGGAAGGCCATCCGAGGCCCGCGCGAAGTCCGCGGCGGACGCGAGCACCGCACCGGCACCGTCGTCTCCGTCGGCTCCGATGTCTTCGTCGAGTTCGGCCCCAAGGAACTCGGCGTCGTCGAGATGACCCAGTGGAAGGAAGACCAGGAGAAGCCCAAGGTCGGCGACCAGCTCGAGGTCGTCGTCCAGCGCTTCAACCCCACCGAGTCGCTCTTCATCTGCCTCCTCCCCGGCGCGGTCCAGAAGGCCGACTGGGAGATGCTCGAGGTCGGCCAGCTCGTCGAGGCCCGCGTCACCGGCGTCAACAAGGGCGGCCTCGAACTCGAAGTCGCCAACCACCGCGCCTTCATGCCCGCCTCCCAGGTCGATATCAACCGCATCCCCGACCTCAACATCTTCGTCGGCGAGAAGCTCACCTGCCAGATCCAGAAGCTCGACAAACGCGGCGGCGGCAACATCGTCCTCTCCCGCCGCGACATCCTCCAGGCCGAACGCGCCAAGGCCGCCGAAACCCTCAAAACCGCCCTCAAGGAGGGCGACACCATCGAGGGCGTCGTCCGCAAAATCATGGACTTCGGCGCGTTCGTCGATCTCGGCGGCGTGGACGGCCTCATCCACCTCAACGACCTCACCCACGACCGCGTCAACCACGGCGCCAAGTCCGTCGCCAAGTTCGTCTCCGAGGGCCAGAAGGTCAGCGTCCAGGTCCTCAAGATCGACTGGGACAACAACCGCATCAGCCTGGGCATGAAGCAGCTCCAGGCCGACCCCTTCGCCGCCGCCAGGGACGAGATCGTCGAGGGCGCCACCCTCACCGGCAAGATCACCAACATCACCGAGTTCGGCGCCTTCGTCGAGATCGCCCCCGGCGTCGAGGGCCTCGTCCACATCTCCGAGATCGACTTCAAGCGCATCAACAAGGTCGAGGACGCCGTCCAGAAGGGCGAGTTCGTCCAGGTCCGCGTCCTCAAGATCGACCCCGACTCCCGCAAGATCTCCCTCTCCATCAAGCAGACCAAGGAACGCCCCGCCGACCAGGCCGGACCCAGGGGGGGCGGGGGGGGCGGCGGCGGCCAAGGCGGAGGCGGCAAGGGCCGCCCCCGCGGAGGCAAGGGCGAACGCGACGACCGCGACCCCGCCGAGATCCTCAAAGAGACCCCCCAGCTCCGACGCATGCGCGAGCAGGCCAAGCAGCGCGAGAAGCAGGACGCGGCCCGCAAATCCGGCGGCGGCCTCGGCCAGACCGGCTCCCTCGGCCTCGGCCTCGGCGACCTCAAACTCTAAAATGAGCCGCGGGCTTCAGCCCGCGCGGCCCCCACGCCCTCTTCCGACTTCCACTCCCCCACTCCCACACTTTCCCCCCACCCGCCCCCCCGGCGGGTTTTTTCATACCCCCCTCCCCCCTCATTCCGGTACCATCGCCCCACCCTCCATCCCACAGGCCCACCCGCCATGCCCACCGACCTCATCATCCCGCCCGAGCACCACCCCCACTTCCGCCGCGTGGCCAACCGGCTCGTTGCAACGGGCGTGGTTTTCTACCTGCTGTGCCTGCTGCTCATCCCGTTCCGGCTCCCGTTCTGGGCCATCTACATCATCATGTTCCTCGCCATGACCTCGCTCGGGACATGCACCATGATCCCGTGGGGATGGTGGCGTTCGTTCGGCTGGGTGCGCGGGCGCAGGATCGTCCTTCCCTACCCGCTCTCCCACCGCTATCTCACCGCCGGCGGCGTCGCCGGCATCATGTGCATCGCCCCGCTCTGGGCGCTCGGCCCATCGCCGAGCATCTCTTTGTTCATCGCGTTGCCCTTCCTCGCATTCGGCGCATACCTCGTGTTCCTCGCCTTCAAAGGCAGGGAACTCATCCCCCCCGCCTGCCCCAAATGCCGCTACGACGCCACCGCCCTGGTCTTTCCAACCCCATGCCCCGAGTGCGGCCACCCCATGCTCTCCCTGGCCGACGCCTCCGTCGTCGGCCATGTCCGCCGCCCCAAACTGGCCTGGATCGGCGCGGCGTCCATCCTGCTCGGCATCATCGCGGTCAAAGCCATCCCGCTCCAGCGCTCCCACATGGTCGCCCTGCTCCCCCAGCCCTGGCGCGTGGCCTTCGCCTCCCACGACCGCGACGCCTTCGCGACCCTGGACACCGGCACGCTCACCGGCGCGCAGCACGCCCGGCTCGTCGATGCCATCCTTGATCGGCGGCGCACCGCCGAGTCGTTCCGGCTCGGCACGCAGATCGACTGGGTCGCCGCCCTCCTGGCCGACGGGATGCTGACCCCGGAACAAGCCGAACGCTTCGTCAACGAGGGCGCCCGCCCCGAACTGCGCACGCTCGCCGAAGCGGCCGTGGGCCGGCCGCTCCCCATGATCTATCTCGTCGAAACCCCGCGCATCGGCTACCGCCCGATCAGCCGCAGGTATTTCATCCGCTCGCTCACCCTCGCCGACCAGCCTCTCCTCCACCACGACACAACCCTCCATTCCCCGAACCATGTTTTCAAACCCATCAGCGGTTTCTGGCTCTTCGGAGCCGGCTCCATCCAGTTCCCCCCGCCCACACCCTTCCACACCGCCACCCCGACCACGCCCGGCCCCGCCACCGCCCGCATCGAAACGATCCTCATCACCGTGCCCTCCGGTGTCGCGCCCACCATCACCTGGCACGCCGACGGCTCCTACACCATCACCCCCGAACCCCTCACCCTCCACGAACACACCACCGAAACCCCCCTCACCATCGCCCCATGACGAACGCCTCTTCAGTGAGCCCCGAACGCAAGTGAGGGGATGGTCTTCAAGACTGCGATACAAGCCCGCGAGCGCAACCCACCCAACCCATGCCCTCCCTCGCCCGCTCCATCCCGATCACCGACCCGCGCCACCGCCCCCGCCTGCGCCGCGCCTCCATCGCCCAACTCCTCCTCCTCGCGGCCGCCTACATCGCAATCTATCTCGCGTACCACCACGCCATCCCCACGATGACGCGGATCTACCTCCCGATGATCCCCGTGCTTCTCACTCAGGCGATCCAGTGTCGCACGATCCGCTCGCTCCGCCTGTCCAGACAGACCATCGCCGTGCTGCCAAGCCCGCACCGTGAGATTTTCGCCGTGGCCACGGCCCTCACCGTCGCCGCCCCGTTCATCGCCATTTCCTCCTATCCCACCTTCCCCGCCAGCGCGTACAGCGCGATCATCGGCGGCCCCCTGATCGCCACCGGCCTCGCCCTCCTCTTCTGCGGCCTCTACGCCTCCCGCCCCGGCCCACCCGCCTGCCCAAAATGCCGATACGCCCTCACGGGTCTGCCCCTCGCCCCCACGCCCACCCCCTGCCCCGAATGCGCCCACCCGATCACCGCCGCCGACCGCTCCACGCCCAGCGTGCAGCGCGACATCCACCTCGGCACCGTCCAGACCGGCGGCATCGTCCTCTGCCTCGGCCTGATGTTCGTGTTCCTGATGCTCGGCGCGACCGACACCATGTACCGCGCCCTGCCCGGCCCGATCCACCGCAGGCTCGCCGCGAACGAGATCCCCGCCCTGCGCGCCCTCGACATCGCCGCCCTCACGCCCGCGCAGCGCGCCGCGCTCGCCGACCGCATCCTCCGCCGCCGCGCCCGGCTCGCGGACCCCCTCGACATCCACGAGCAGATCGACTGGCTCGCCGCCGAGATCGCCGCGGGCACACTCGACCCGTCCTTTACGGAACGCTACGCCATCGATAGCCTCGCCCTGCGCATCATCCACGACACGCCGACCCGTCCGAACGAACCATTCCGTGTGAGCATCGCGGGCGTTCCGCCGTTCTACAGCCCAAACGCGGTGGATGTCAGATACTTCTTCGCCGGATTCGAGATCGACAAAAATAAACCCATCGCCCGCGAAACACGCGATTATCCGTTCTACTCGTTCGATACCACCCTCGAACAACGCGACCGCCACGCCCAGCACAACATCCAGTCCGGACTCTCCCCGCTCATATACCCCACGCACACGCTCACCACCGACCAATCCACCCACATCCGCGCCCGCATCATCGTCGCCGTCCTCTCCTGGCCCTGGCCCGCCGCCCCAACTATCACCTGGCACGAAGACGGCTCCCATACCATCACCCCGGAACCCCTCACCACCCACGAACTCACCGCTGAAACAACGCTCAAAGTCGCACCATGACGCACACCCACACAAGTAGCCCCGAACGCAAGTGAGGGGATGGTCTTCAAGCCCACACCCTCGGCATACCACATCTCTCCGTCTCTCCGTCTCTTCCCCCCCCCCCCATGAACCGCCTCCACTCCAAACGCCGCCAACGCACCCACCACCACACCTGGTCAGGCCCGCTCGCCTCATGGACGGATTCGATCACCCGACGCCAGCACGAGCGCAACGCCTGCCAGGCACCTGATGCTTTCGTCGCTCTCTATCTGGCCAAGTACACGATCCTCGGATCGCTCCTCGCGTACCTCACGCTTTTCACGGGAGGCCCGATCGAATCGGAACTTCTCCGGACACTCGCATCCTTCTTCCTCACGCTCACGGTCAACACACTGTTCTTCATCGCGCTCTGGTGGTTCTGGCCGCGTGCGGCCTGGCCCTTTCGCCGCCCCACGCGCGCCTGGACCAGACCCTACCCCTCGCCGCCGAGCATTTGGATCGGGCTGATGCCGTGGAGCATACCCGCGTTGCTGATCGCGATGATACTCGTTTTCACTCCAGGATGGATCGCCCTGATCGCCGCGACCGCCACCGTCGGCATGTACCTCATCCTCACCGGCATCCGCCGCCGCGTCGGCCACGACGAACGCTGCCGCTGCGGCTACCCAGTCCTGACCCCGCGCTGGTCCCGCGGTCTCTGCCCCGAGTGCGCCCGCAACCTCGACATCCCGCGAAACATCATCCTCGGCCACGACGCCCGCTCCCCCGCGCGTCTCGCCGCCGGGACAACCCTGATCCTCATCGCGCTGGCCGTGATCTTCGTCCGGATGAACTGATGCGGATCACCCTTGAGTTTCGGGCCTGATCCGCATCACGAAGCCCTGAACCCCCCAGGGAGGGGATCTCTTCGTCTCTTCGTCTCTTCGTCTCTTCGTCTCTTCGTCTCTTCGTCTCTTCGTCTCTCCGTCTCTTCCCCCCCCCATGAACCCCCACCACCCCAAAAAGGTGTCTCCCACTCCTCCCACGCAAAATCGCACGCCATGAACCCCGATTCACGGCGACTTCACCGCGCCCTCAGGCCGCCTCGGTCTACTACACCCGTTGATGCAACGGGCCTCAACGCAACCGGAACACCGACGCAACGGAGACACACGATGCGACACGACCAGCGATCCGATGCCGACCGCTACGGCTCCAACCAGGGCGCACACTCTTACGACGACCGGGGTGATCGAGACTACGAACGCGACTACACCCAACGCCAGCAGCGCGGCCAGATCCGCCCCGGCTGGGACAACGACCTCCGCGAGGCCACCCGCCACAACGACACGGGCGACCACCAACGCCGCGGCATGGCCTACGACGAGGACCGCGATTCCCGCGGTGGGGGCGGGCAGACCCAACGCCACTGGGAAAACGACCGGGAAGGCTTCGGCGCCCGCTTCCAGAACGATGACGCCGCCGGCCGCCACAACCCCAGCCGCCAGCACAACGACGACCGCTACTCTCAGCACCGCGACCAGAGCGGCGAATGGGGCTACGGCCAGCAGACTGGCTTCGGCCAGACCGGCTACGGCCACCACACCGGCTACGACGAGCAGGCCCGCTCCAGGCAGTCCAACTATGGCCAGAGCGGACAGTCCGGTTACGGGCAGTCCAACTACGGCCAGGGCGGACAGTCCGGCTACGGACAGTCCAACTACGGCCAGGGCGGGCAGTCCGGCTACGGACA
>CAZNZC010000011.1:0-106902 GCA_964577425.1 uncultured Phycisphaeraceae bacterium | reverse complement strand
GTCCAACTACGGCCAGAGCGGACAGTCCGGCTACGGGCAGTCCAACTACGGCCAGAGCGGACAGTCCGGCTATGGGCAGTCCAACTACGGCCAGAGCGGACAGTCCGGCTACGGGCAGTCCAACTACGGCCAGGGCGGACAGTCCGGCTACGGCCAGTCCAACTACGGCCAGAGCGGACAGTCCGGCTACGGCCAGGGCGGTCAGGCGGGTTCCGGGCCGAACCAGTGGGGCGGGTACTCCGGCGGATACGGCCAGTCGGGCCAGGGCGTGGGCGGCTACGGGCAGTCTTCCGGCGGCTCGACCACCGAGCAGCGCGCCGGGCGTGGACCCAAGGGTTACAAGCGCTCCGACCAGCGCCTCGAAGAGGATGTCAACGAGCGCCTGACCTACGACCCCCGCGTCGACGCCTCGGAGATCGAGGTCAAGGTCAGCAGCGGCGAAGTCACGCTCAGCGGCACCGTCGAGTCCCGCCAGGAGAAGTATCACATCGAGGACATCGTGGACTCCGTCATGGGCGTCAACGAGGTGACCAACAACATCCGTGTCAGCCGCAACAAGTCCGGCCAGAACGCCTCCGACCGGAATGCTTCGGGCCGGAGCGACTCCGGGTCGTCTCGGAGCAACCAGTCCGAATCGGACAAGAACGCTTCGGGCAACGATTCTTCTGGCTCGTCCGCCTCATCGACCCGTCGCACCACCACGACCGGCTCCCGCTGACCGGACGCCTCACCCCCCAACAGACCATCCATCAGCGGGAAGCCCGGGCCTTTGCGCTCGGGCTTCTCTTTTCAAACAGGGCGCGCGTCAGGCCGCCGCGGAGGCCAGCGACCGGGCCAGGCCGGGCAGGTGCCGTGCCATGGCGTCATGGACCGCGCGGCGCGAACGGGATTCCTTGATCGCGGCCATCTCGGCTACCATCGCCTCCACGGCGTCGGCGTCGGGCGCGGTTTCGGAGTCCAGCCGCCAGATTCCGGGGTGCGCGGTCGTGCGGAGTTCCTCGGCGTCGTAGGACAGCTGCTCGTGGAGTTTTTCGCCCGGGCGGGCGCCGCTCAGGATGATCGGGATGCGTCCCGGGCCGACCGCCGGATCGGTGGCCGCGCCGGTGACAGGTTCGTGGCCGCAGGCGCGGACGAAGCGCTTGGCCAAGCCGAGGATGGCGATCGGCTCGCCCATGTCCAGCACGAAGACCTCGCCGGCGCGTCCCTGCTGACCGGCCATTGCGCCGGCCTGAAGCACCAGCGTGGCGGCCTCGGGGATGGTCATGAAGAAGCGGGTCATGCGCTCGTCGGTCACGGTGATCGGCCCGCCGCGCCCGACCTGCTCGGCCCAGATCGTCAGCACCGACCCGTTGGACCCCAGCACATTGCCGAAGCGGACCATGCTCATCCGCGTGCGCACCCGCGGGGCCAGCGATTGCACATACCACTCGGCCATCCGCTTGGTCGCGCCCATCACCGAGGCGGGGTTGACCGCCTTGTCCGTCGAGATCAGCACGAACCGCTCGGCCCCCACCGCCACCGCCGCGTCGGCGATGGACTTGGTCCCGAAGAGGTTGTTGGTCACGGCGTGCGCGGGGTGGTCCTCCATCAGCGGCACATGCTTGTGGGCGGCCGCGTGGAACACCACCTGCGGCTTCCAGCGCTCGAGGTGCGCCAGCGTCCGCTCGGCGTCCACCACATCGTGCAGCAGAGCCGTGCGCGCGACGCCGGGGCATGTTTCGGCGAGCTGGCGGTCGATCTCGAACAGGGCGTTCTCGCTGCGCTCCATCAGCACGATGCGTTCGGGCGCGAACCGCGCGATCCGGCGCACCAGTTCCGACCCGATCGAACCGCCCGCGCCCGTCACCAGCACCGTCCTGCCGCGGATGACCGAGCCGACCAGGTGCTCGTCGATGTCGTGCGGCGCGCGCCCGACCAGCTCGGCCAGGTCGATGCCGGCGTAGCTGGTCACCGAGCCGGCCGCGACGGTCGGGGTTTCTTCGAGCTGCTCGTCCAGCGGGCGGATGACTCGCTCGGCCACGCCCTCGGCCCGCAGTTGCCGGCTGATCTCGGCGTGCCAGGCCCGGTGGCGGCCCGGCAGCGTGACGATGGCCCGCTTGATGCCGCGCTGGCGGCAGATGAGGCCGACGGTGTGGACGGAGCCGAGGAGAGGGACTTGGGACTGGCCACTTGCCACTGGGGAAGAAGAGGGTTGGCCGTCGAGGGTGACCATGCCGTCGATGGGGGGGGGGGGGGTGAGCGTCGCCAGGACCGCGGCGAGGGCGCGGCAGGTCTGGGGGGTGCCGATCAGGATGGTGCGGGGCGTGGTCTCGGCGTTCATCTTCTGGATATCGGTCGCTTGGGTCGCGCGGGTGAAGCCCGACAGCCGAGGATGCTCCGGGAAGGGCCGGTTCCTGTCGGAGAAAGTTCGGGTACCATCGGCCGCCATGATCGTCTCTCACCGGCACCGGTTCATCTTCCTCAAAACTGGCAAGACCGCGGGCACCAGCGTGGAGATCGCCCTGTCCGGGCTGTGCGGGCCGGAGGATGTCATCACGCCGATCGTGCCGGAGGACGAGGCCGTGCGGACGGGGATGGGCTGCCGCGGGCCGCAGCACTGGGTGCTTCCCGTTTCGGCGTGGACCGGGGCCGACTGGATTCGGGTGCTGCGCCGTCCGACCCGTCCCGGCAAGGCGCGGCCGAAGTTTTATCACCACATGCCGGCCGCCGAAGCTGCCCCGCGCCTGGGGTCGGGGGGGAAAGGAGGGGTGTGGGATTCGTACTTCAAGTTCTGTTTCGCGCGGAACCCGTGGGATCGGGCGGTGTCGATGTACGACTGGCGGTATCGGGACACGGCGCGGCCGTCGATGCGGGAGTTCCTGTTCTCGCCCGCGGCCGAGCGCCTGCGGGATGGAAGTTGGGGGTTGTACACGATCGACGGGCGGGTGGCGGTGGATCGGGTGTGCCGGTTCGAGTTCTTGGAGTCGGACCTGCGCGGTGTGCTCGACGGCCTTGGCGTGACGGACGAGGTACATCTGCCGGTGACGAAGGCGGGGACGCGCCGGGATCGGCGGCCGTACTGGGAACTGTTCGACGATGCGTGCCGCGAACGGGTGGCCGAGTTGTGCGCGGCCGAGATCGGGCTGATGGGGTATCGGTTCGGGGAAGAAGAAGCGCCGAGACGGGACCGCAGAGCGACGGCGTGAAAAGCGGGTCAGCGGCTGCGGGATTTGGGGCGGGCTTTGACGCCGCGGGGGAGTTTGGGTTTGTGGGGTTTGGAGGAGATGGGGCGCGGGGTTGACTCGGAGCGGGGGGCATCCTGCCCCCCGTCGGCCCGCGCACCGCGGGGCGAGGTCTCCGGGGTGAGGTCGGGGTCTGGACAAGCCCGGAGCGCGGGGGGCGGGGAATCCGGCGGTTGCGTCAGGGGTCGCTCGGAAGAGGCCGACTGGAAGTCGGCCCCACGCGGGGAATCCGCCGATTGCATCGGCGGCGTCTCGGGGGTGGCCGGCTGTGGCTGGGGGTTGCGGGGGATGGCCGACTGGAAGTCGGCCCCACGGGCATCGCCCTTCGGGCGATCGGGGGGCAGGATGCCCCCCGCTCCGAGGGACACGAGGCGCAGGAGGTCTTTGACGGCCAGGCGGACTTCCTTCGCGGCGGTGGCGGAGGCGGGGTCGCGGGCGGTCAGGGTGGTGAGAATCTGGGCCGCGTGGGCCTCGGCACGGGCGAGGACGAAGGGGCGGCGGGCGGCGCGGAGTTCACGCAAGATCTCCAGGGCGGCCCGGAAAGCCGTGGTCCGGGTGTGGGTTTGGAGGGTTTCAAGGGTGAGGCCGTGGCGAGTGGCGAGGTCGAGTTCGGACAGGTCGGGGTCGTCCCAGTCGGCGAGGATGGCCCGGGCGAGGGGGGAGAGGGCTTGGGCCGGGCATGTTTGGGTTGTGTTCATGTGGCCCAGTGTACTGGGTTGGGGGTGGGGGTCAAGGGGTATTTTTGGAATTTGTCTGGGACATAGAATGTGGGGCTGAACGACAACAGACCCGCGCGGCCGCGGGATGGTGCCCGTTCCATGTCATTCTGACTGAAGGGTTTAGGCGGACAGCGGGAGACGCTGCGTGGTCAGACGGATGCCACTCTGATAGCGTTGGACGGCCCGGTTCATGGCCTCGATCACGACATCGGTCCGGTTGACGAACTCGCAGTTGGCCCGGAGTTGGTCCACGCTGAACTGCTTGAGGAGCGTCATGACGAGGGCATTAGCGAAGGAGGGGGACATCATCTCCACGGCCGCAAAATCAACGCGGACCCGCTCGCCGGCACGGAGGTGCGCGACGATCTCCCGGGCCATTTCGAGGCCTTCGGAGGCGGAGCGGAGGGCGTGGGATTGCGGGTGGAGGGTGGTCATGGCCGCTTCTTTCGGTGCGTCGTTACAGTATGGAGCGGGGTCGGATTCACGAAGGCTCTCGGGCAGTGTTTTACTCTGGTTCGTCTCGGCGGCAAAGCGCGAGGAACCGGTCCGGAGAGACACCGTGCTTGTGAGCAACTTGGACAACCGCATCGATGATGAGTTGCCGCATGTCTTCGTCAAGTTCCGCGGGGGCTCTGTGGTGCACAAAGTCGCGGGCAACTCTGACCGTCACCGGAAGTTCACGGTGCCGGCTGTTGATGCGACCGAACTGGACCTGACGATCCTCCATTTCCGCGACCTGAATGATCAAGTGCATGCAGTCGAATGGCGTCTCCGCGAACAGCCCCGAGCCTCGAAGATGGGACTCCAACGAGTCACATGCACGCACGATGGATGGGCCGACGCCCTTCAAACTGACTTTGACTTGGCCGACCATGCCGGCCAGCAGAACTCGTTGAACTGGCTGACTTGCATCGGGCATGGGGTGGGATTGTAAGGTTCCTGAAGGAAACAAGCTCAGTCCGTGCCGCGCAACGAAACCGGAGCAGGAACCCCACGATTCGAGGACTCATCGTGGGCGTGACCTGGGGTGGGTTCGGTGATTGCTTGGCCGCACTCGGGGCAGGTGGTCAGGTCGGGGATGGGGTAGCCGCAGGCGGGGCAGCGGGCTTGGCGGCGGTAGACCTTGCCGCGGAAGTGCCGGACCATGAGCGCAAGGCCCGGGATGGCGGCGTAGATGGCGGTATTCAAGACGATGCCGGGAAAGACCGGCTGGATCGGGAAGCGTTGGTACTGGAACGGTTCGAGGCCGGTGGGCAGGCCGCGTTGCCGGAGGGGGAGGGAATCACTCGTGTCGGTCCGGGTGCGAGAAGGAGCCTGATGGCTGTGAAAAATCTCCTCTGTGTTTCGGTGTTGAAGGTTGCGGAACGGGAACCCGAACTTATAGATGTACTGCCAGTTAGATGTGGTCGTGGCGTGCTGCCAGCCTTCCGTGTCCTGTCGCGGCAGCGAGCGCCCGGCCGTCCGCATCTCGACGGAGTGCATGAGGTAGTGGATGGCCATGGTGGATGACACGAACTCGCCCGGGCCGGGTGTGCCCTTGGTCACCGGGGGTGACTGCCGGTAAAAGCGAGTCGGCTGCACGAGCCAGCAGGCGAGCGTCACCGTCGCGTTGAGCAGCAGGCCGATGAGCACGCAGGCGAGGATGCGGCGGGCGAGCGGGGGCATGGAGGGAGCATACCGCGCGGAAAGGTGGTTGCGGCGGTTCCTTCGCCCCGTCGGGGCGAGGGGGGATTTTGGGGGGCAGACTCAACGGGTTGCGCTTCGCTTCACCCGTTGCTACAGCCCGCCGCCCCGTTGGGGCGGGGGGATTGGGAATCCGCCGATTGCATCGGCGGCGTGACCGGAATGGCCGACTGCAAGTCGGCCCCACGGGCATCGCCCTTCGGGCGATCGGGGGGCAGGATGCCACCCGCTCCGAAGAAGAGGAGGGGAAGAAGAGACGGCACGGAGTGCCGTCCTACCGGGAGAAGACGGTGTTGACGAGTTGGTTGGCGTCGGCGTCGGGGCCGGCTTTGCTCAGCGCGACCTGGACCTTGCGCTCGGCGTCGGGGCGGGCGTCGCCCAGGGCCATGAGGGCGGCGAGGGCTTCTTCCGCGGCGGGGGGCAACGAGGGACGACGCGGCTCGATGATCGCGGCACGCGCCGGCAGGCCGAGGTTCTCCACGGCGAGTTCGGTGGCGAAGCGGTCCACCTTGCCGGACAGTTCGGCGATGACGGTCTCGGCCAGGCGCTTGCCGATCTCGGGGAGTTGCTGGAGCGCGCGGGCGTCCTTGGCGACGACGGCGGCCGCGATGTGGGCGGGCTCCTTCGCCAGCGCCCGCAGCGCGCGGCGCGTGCCCAGCCCCTTGACCGAGGTGAACAGATCAAAGAACTCGCGCTCGTCCGGCGTGGCGAAGGCGACCAGGCGCGGGCTGAAACTCGTGCCCTGGTTGTGGCTCTCCAAGTCCAGGCGGGTGTGGAGCGTGATGGCCTGGCCGACCGCGCCGGTGTCGTTCAGCCGGTCGAGCAGGTAGCGCGGGGCCTCCACGCGGAGGGCCAGCGGGCCGACGGTGATGGTCAGGGCGTCGTCGATGGATTCCAGGGTGCCGGTGAGGCGGGTGAGCATGGGGGAGGATAGGGACTAGCCACAAGCCACTAGGGACTAGGGTCGGAATCCGAACCCTAGTGGCTAGTGGCCAGTCCCCAGTCCCTTCTTCCTATCCCTATCCTCCCCCATGCGATACGCCATGATCATGGCCGGCGGGTCCGGCACGCGGCTTTGGCCCATGAGCCGGGACGGGCAGCCCAAGCAGTTGATCCGGTTCATCCATCGGGAGGACGGGTCGGTGGTCTCTTTGCTCCAGATCGCCGCCGAGCGGATGGCGGGGTTGGCGCCCGCCGAGCGGGCGTACATCTGCACGGGGGAGCGGTATCGGGGGCAGGTTCTGGACGGCATCCCCGGCATGGCCGACGGGCGGATTCTGGGGGAGCCGACGCCGCGGGACACGGTCAACGCGGTGGCGTTCGCGGCGGCGGTGTTCGCCAAGGAAGACCCGGCGGCGATCTTCGCGGTGCTGACGGCCGACCAGCTCATCACGCCCGTCGGTGTGTTCAACGACGCGATGGACCTGGGGTTCCGCCTGGTCGAGGAAGACCCGACGCGCCTGGTGACCTTCGGCATCACGCCGACCCATCCGGCGACCGGGTACGGGTACATCGAGCAGGGCGGGCCGGTCGGGACGGAGGGGGCGTTCGGGGTGGAGCGGTTCGTGGAGAAGCCGCCGCTGGAGAAGGCGGAGGCGTATCTGGCCGGCGGCAAGTCTCTCTGGAACAGCGGGATGTTCGTGTTCCACGCGCGGCAGTTCCTCGCGCTGTACGAAAAGTACCTGCCGGAGAACAAGGACGGCATCCGGAGCATCGCCGAGGCGTGGGGCACGCCGGATCAGAAAAAGGTGCTCGACTCCGTGTATCCCACGCTGAAGAAGACCAGCGTGGACTACGGCATCATGGAACCGGCGGCGGGCGATGCGGATGTTTCGATCGTGGGCGTGCCCATGTCGGTTCGCTGGCTGGATGTCGGATCGTGGCCGAGTTATGGCGAGACGATCGAACCCGACGCCGCGGGCAACCGCGTGGCGGGCCTGCGCCTGGCGGCGCACGAATCCACGAACAACATCGTGATCGGGGAGGGCGGGGCCGACCGGGACCATCTGGTGGCGCTGGTGGGGTGCGAGGACCTGATCGTGGTGCGGACGGGGCGGGCGACGCTGGTCATGCCGCGGGCGCGGGCGGAGGAGTTGAAGGCGCTGCACGGGGGGCTGGGGGAGGGGGATCGGTAGGGCCATGCAAGAAGCGTCGGAACATTCAAACCAGGGCGTGCGGCACCGGCGTGCGTTGTGGTACCTGGGGCTGGGGCTTCTGGGCTTTGTCGGGCTGGCGGCGTTCACGGTGTGGGGATTGAGCGCGCCGGGCAACGCATCGCCGCGTGAGGCGGCGGCCATGCTGGCGGTGCTGTGGATGCTCCTCGGCCCGGCGGTGGCGCTCATCGTGGCCGATTTCTGCCTGAGCTGGGTCGAGATGGATTCCGCACGCCTGCGCGCCCGGTTTCTCTGGCGGGTCAGAACGCTTGAACTGGACCGGGTCCGGCTTGTGCAGGTCACACCCGTCGGGTTCCGGCTGCGGGATGCCGGCGGCAAGACGCTGGCCGAAGTGCCGCATGTGACGAGAGGATACAAGGCCATGCTCAAACAGGTGGTCCAACTGCCGGGCGTGCGGGTCGAAGGGCAGGCATCGAAACAGGGGAGTCGGCGGGCCTGGAATGGTGGATAGTTCCCGGACGGAGCGGTTTCGGCCGGCATTTTATCCCCTGTTCAGGGTGTTTTCGGGGTCTGTCTGTTTGATTCGTGTGAATCCGAGGGGACAATCGGGGTCTCGGATTCCGAAGTATGTCGAGTCGGAGCACTCGACCGTGGGGAACGGAGGCCTTCTTTGAGCACCATGCAGACGCACCGGGTCTGGATTGACACCGTCCAACGCCGCGACGAGGCACGGGCCTTGCTCGAAACCCTGCTCGCGGCCAAACGCTGCTCGGAGCAGAACCTGGCGGAGATCCGGCGGGCCGACCTCGTCAAGCAGGTGACCGGCCGCTCGTCAATGGACAACGCGATCGAATCCACCCGCCGGCTGATCGCCTCGTTCGACACGGTTCTGGCCGACCTGCGCCGGACCCTGGCGACCGAGGACCTCGAACTGCTGGACGAGGTGATGGTGTGAGCGGAAGGGATTGGGGATTGGGGATGAGGGATTGGGGGGGAAAAAAGAACCAGACTTTGGGCAGGGTCGCCGCGGGGCGGCCTTGTTTCATTCAGGGGTGCCCTCCCCACACTCTCCGTCTCTTCGTCTCTTCCCCTCACACCCGCTCGCGCGTGACATCCTCGACCGTCAGGCCCGCGCGGCGGGCGAGTTCGGCCAGGTCCACCTTGTTGCCCAGGCCGAGTTTGGCGCCGATCGAGTCGCGGTGGCGGCCGATGGTCTTCTCCGAGCGGAACAGCACCCGGGCGATCTCCTTGATCGTCAGGCCCTGGCCGAGCAGGGCCAGCACCTCCAGCTCGCGGGGGGAGAGGACATCGAGTTCTCCAAGGCGGGCCACGCCGGAGACCATCACCTTGCCGGCGACATCCTGGCCCAGTTCCTTGATGTCCGCCTCGGAGACCCGGGAAACCGCCAGGAAGCGGTCCTGCTCGCATTCGGCGTCCGGCGGCAGGGGGTAGACCCAGGCCAGCACCTGCTGCCCACGCCAGATGGTCCGCAGCAGCACCGGCTGGCCCGTCCGCTTGATCTCCTGGAACATGGCCAGGCGTTCGTCGATCCAGGCCTGGGGGAAGCCCAGTTCGTGCCAGGTCTTGCCGATCACATCGCCGGCCTTGGCCTCCGGGCCGAGGTAGATGCGGAAGCACCGCTCGTTGCCCCAGATCACCTTGCCTTCCAGATCACAGATGACCACCCCCGCGCTGGGGTCCTGGATCATCACATTCCACAGCACACCCGCATCTGGGGGTGGGGGAGAACCGGTGGGTTGGTCTGCGGTGTCGGACATGAGAAGTCCCTTGAACCGTGGGGAAGAAAGCCCATCATAGCAACAACCCCGCACGGGGCGGGGTTGTTGCCAAGGAGAGAGAGAGTTTGTGGGAACCGGTGCCCGGGGGAGGACACACGCACCGGTTCAGGGGGTGAGTTCAGAGACGGGTCTTCTCGGCGTCGTTGCGTTTCAGGCCGGCGCGGCGGGCGACGGCGGCGACATGGACGCGGTTGGGCAGATTCAGTTTCGCGCCGATGGAGTCGCGGTGGTTCTGGATGGTTTTCTCGGAGCGGTGGAGCATGGCCGCGATCTCGCGGATGGACAGGCCCTGGCCGACGAGGGCGAGCACTTCCAGCTCCCTGGGGGAGAGGATGTCCAGATCGCCCAGACTGATGAAGCGGGACTCGAAGACGGCGAAGGTCGGCTCGGCGGTCTCGCCGCCGGGCATGTCGTGGGCGAAGCGGGAGATGACCAGCAGGCGGGCCTCGGCCGGAGGGGCGTCGGCGTCGAGGGGGGTGACCCACGACAGCACCTGGCGCCCGCGCCAGACGGTGCGGACCATGGCCGGCTCGCCCGAGCGGATCACCTGGGAGCCGAAGTCGGAGAGTTCCTTGACCCAGTTGTCCGGGAACAGGCTCCAGAGCGACTTGCCGGCGATCTTGGCGGCGTCCTGATCGTCACCCAGAAAGATCCGGACGGCGGGGTCGTTCGAGAACAGGATCTCGCCCGAGAGGCGGACGATCGTGACACCGGTCTGGGGGTCGGTGAGCATTCCGGAAACGAGCGTGTCGCAGTCGATGTTAGAAAACACAGTATTTGCGGGATGGTTCATCAGCATAATACATCCTATCGCTCGCCATAGGTCACGGTTCCCTCAGGCTCTTCTCCTTAGGGGGTAAATAAGGAAATCGCCCAATGGCAGGGGGTGCCTGAGAAACCCGGATTCTGGGTGTGCATGGGCTTTATGGCTCACGAGGCAAGGGGGGTCGCCGGGTGATCGGGGCGTTCGCGGCGGTGGCCGGCCCGCATGTTGACCAGTTCGACCACGAGCGAGAACGCCATGGCGAAGTAGATGTAACCGCGCGGGAGGTGCCGCCCGGCCCCCTCGGCGACCAGAAGCACGCCGATGAGAACCAAGAAGGCCAGCGCCAGCGTCTTCATGGTCGGGTGGGCGTGGACGAAGCGGGCGATCGGGCCGGCGAAGGCGAGCATCACGGCGATCGCCGCCACGACGGCGGTGGCCATGATCCAGTAGTTGCTGGTCATGCCCACGGCGGTGATCACCGAATCGAGGGAGAAAACCAGGTCCAGAAGCAGGATCTGGACCATCACCCCGGCGAAGGTGGCCGCCTTGCGTTTCAGACCCGGGCGGGCGTTGGGATCGGCCTTGCGAGCGCCGCCGTCCTCGACGGTGTGGTGGATCTCCATGGTCGCCTTGGCGATCAGGAAGAGGCCGCCCGCCAGCAGGATCAACGACTTTCCGGAAAGCTCTATCCCGACCAGGGGGAGGGTGGCGAACGGCTCGTCGAGCTTCATGATCCAGAAGGCGGCGGCCAGCAGGATCAGACGCATCACCATCGCCAGCAGCAGGCCGATGGTTCTGGCTCTGGCCTGCTGCTCGGGCGGGAGGCGTCCCGCCAGGATCGCCAGGAACACGACATTGTCGATGCCCAGCACGATCTCCAGTGTGGTCAGGGTCAGCAGAGCAACCAGGCCAGCCCCGGACCAGAAGGCGACTTCGGGCACTTCCCCGGAAACGGGGGCGGTCGAGGCGAGAGAGAACACAAGCTCGAGTGCGTGGCTCATATGGCACCAAGCCTACCAACGCCGACCGACACGGGCGAGACGGGGTGCCGGGCGGCTGACCGTATCGGCACAGTCAGTGGCCGGCGTCGTCGTGGGCGTGGTGGTCGGCGTGGTGGACCGCCGGGGCGGGCTGGAACCGGGCGGCCTCGTCGGCGGCGGTGATGAGGCGGTTGCCGATCAGCAGGAGGGTCAGCACGCCGCCGGCGGAGAGCAGGGCCGCGATCTGGCGTCCGGCGTAGGGCGAGAGACGGAAGCCGGTGTCGGAGGCCGGTTCCATGTACGCGGCGGCGACGAGGCGGAGGTAGTACAGGGCCGCGATGGCGGAGTTCAGGCCCAGGATGATGACCAGGGCGATGTTGCCGCTGGCGATGCCGGAGGTGAACAGGCCGACCTTGCCGATGAAGCCCAGCAGCGGCGGGAAGCCCAGCAGGGAGAGCGAGCAGATGACCAGGGACCAGCCCAGGTGGGGGTGGGTCTTGACGAGGCCGCGGATGTCGTCGATCTCGTCGGCCTCCTCGCCCTTGCGTTCGAGGCTGGCGAGGACGGCGAAGACGCCCAGGTTCATCACGCCGTAGCAGAGCAGGTAGAACAGCACCGCGGCCAGGCCGTTGCGCCAGAAGGATGCGCCGTCCGGGCCGGGGCCGGCGATGACGCCGACGAGCATGTAGCCGGAGTGGGCGATGGACGAGTAGGCCATCATCCGCTTGACGCTGGTCTGGAGCAGGGCGAGGACATTGCCGACGGTCATGGTCAGGGCGGCCATGACCCAGAGCAGGGCCTCGACGGGCATGGGCAGGCCGGAACCGTCCGGCCCCCACCCGGCGGCGCCGGCGATGAGGAAGATGGCCAGGAAGCCGGCCGCCTTGGGCACGAAGGCGAGCATGGCCGAGACGGGCGAGGCCGCGCCCTGGTAGACATCGGGCGTGTAGTAGTGCATGGGCACGGCGGCGATCTTGAAGGACACGCCGATCAGGGCGATCATCACGCCCAGCGTGCCGATCGGGCCCATGCCGGACTCGGCAAAGTGGGCGGCGATGGCGGGGATGCTGGTTGAGCCGGTCGCGCCGTAGATCAGGGCGAAGCCGTAGAGGAAGATCGCCGCGCCGAGCGCGCCCAGGAAAAAGTATTTGACGCCCGCCTCCTGCGACCGCGTGGAGCGGGTGGAAATGGCGACCATGATGTAGGTGGGAAGGCTGGTCAGTTCCAGAGCCAGGAATAGCCAGATGAGGCTGTCGGCCGAGGCGACGAGCATGAGGCCGGTGAGCGAGAACAGGAAGAAGGCGTAGAACTCCGCGCCGTTGGAGCGGATCGGCTCGAAGCGCGCGCCCTTGGCGACGGCGGCCTCCAGGTCACGGTCCACCGTGCCGGAGATCAGGGGCAGCAGCATCAGGCCCATGAACGCGGTGAGGGTCTTGGCGAAGGGGACGAGGTCGGGGAAGAGGCCGCCCGCGGCGGGGGAGGTCAGCGAGGCACCGATCGAGCCGATCAGGCCGACGGCGGCGAACCACGGGGTGAGCCGACGCACGGCGGTGGACGGCCATTGCCCGGTGAGCATCACCACGCAGGTGGTGGCGAACAGGATGATCTCGGGCCACACGAGGGCGAGCTTCTCGATCACGGGCGCACCCCCTCGACCGCGCCGGCCGCGGCCCGCACGAGGTCCACCGTCTGGTTCACCGGGTCATGGATGGCGTCGAGCAGCAGGCCGGGGAAGAAACCGAAGACCAGGCAGCCCGCGGCCAGCGGGACCAGCGCGATGATCTCACGCGGGCTGAGGTCGTCGGGCAGCACCTCGTGGTGGTGGTGCCCTTCGGGCTGGCGGTAGGGGCCGAAGCAGACCTTGCCGACCATGATGAGCAGGTACATGGCGGCGATGATCATGCCGAGGCCGGCGACGGCGGCGTACCACGGGCCGAGGGTGACGCCGGACGCGCCCGGCTCGCCGCGGAGCGTCCAGGTCTCGTCGGCCTGGAAGGCGGAGATCAGGCAGAGCAGCTCGGAAGGGAAGCCGTTGAGGCCGGGCAGGCCGACCGAGGCCATGGTGAAGAACACCATGAACGAGGCCCAGACGGGCATGCGCGCGGCCAGCCCGCCCACCTGGCGCATGTCGCGGGTGTGGTAGCGCTCGTACATGAAGCCGATCATGAGGAACAGGCCGCCGGTGGAGAGGCCGTGGCTGAGCATGTACAGCACCGATCCGGAGAGGCCGGTGGCGTTCAGCGCGGTCAGGCCCAGCACGCAGAAGCCCAGGTGGCTGACGGAGGAGTAGGCCACCAGCTTCTTGATGTCGTCCTGCACCCAGCAGATCAGGCCGGCGTAGATGATGCCGACGATCGAGAGGGCCGCGATGAGCGGGGCGTACTCGGTGAACGCGGCGGGGGCCATGGGGATGGCGAAGCGGTAGATGCCGTAGGTGCCCAGCTTGAGCAGCACGCCGGCCAGGATGACCGAGCCGGCGGTGGGCGCCTCGGTGTGGGCCAGGGGCAGCCAGGTGTGGACGGGGAACAGCGGCACCTTGACGGCGAAGCCGGCCAGCAATGCGCCCAGCACCAGGGCCTGCTCGTGGGCCGACATCTGGGCGGCGGCGACGGTCAGCGCGCCGATGTCCAGCGACCACGACCCGTTGAGGTCGGCCGCGAAGTTGACGACATAGACCAGACCGGCCAGGGCGATGATCGAGCCGGTGAAGGTGTAGAGGAAGAACTTGGTGGAGGCCGCCACGCGGTTGGTCGAGCCGAACATGCGGATCAGCACGAACATGGGCAGCAGGGTGAACTCGAAGCAGATGTAGAACATCAGCAGGTCACGGGCGGCGAACACGCCGACCATCGCGGCCTGGAGCACCAGCAGCCACGAGTAGTACACACGGCGGTTCTCGGTGATGGCCGTCTTGCTGGCCAGCACGCAGATCGGCCCGAGCAGGGCGGAGAGGGCGATGAGCAGCAGGGCGATCGAATCGACACCGATCGAGAGCTTCAGGCCGAGCTGGTCGATCCAGGTCCAGGAGCCAGCGCCCTGGAACTCGGCGGCGCGGGTGTAATCGAAGGTGACGAGCATTCCCACGGCCGGGGCGAGGGCCGCCAGCGAGAAGGCCAGGGCGTCGCGGTAGGCGTTCTTCGCGTTGCCGAAGGCGATCACGAGCGCGCCGAGCAGGGGGAGCAGGATGAGCAGGACGGTCAGGAAGGGACTCACGCGGCACCCCCCATCCGAGCCACCACGATCAGCACCACCAGCAGGAGGACGGCCACGCCGCCGATCATGCCGGCCGCGTAGCCCTGCAACGCGCCGGACTGCGAGGGTCGTATCAGCGCGCCCAGGAGGCGCGGCAGCAGGCCGAAGAGGTTCACGAGGCCGTCGATGACGAGCTTGTCGAACCAGTGGGACAGGTGCGAGACGATCACCAGCGGCATCCGGAACACGGCGTGGTAGAACTCGTCCACATACCACTTGTTCTCGGCCCACCTCGGGATCGGGCCGAACAGGCGTGCGACCTTGTCCATGCGGCACTCGGAGGCGGTGGTCCGACCGGCGAGGTGGAACCCCCAGGCCAGGGCGATGCCGACCATGCCGATCACGCCGGACACAGAGTACATCATTTTGTGCGGGTCGCCGCCGACGACGGGCATCTCGCGGTACTTCTCGATCTCGCCGCGGGGGCCGTCGCCGGGGGCGGGGATGTAGGTCGCCTCGAAGGCGTGCTTGTCGTAGGGCGAGTGGTAAGAGGCCGAGGACTGGTAGATCATGGTGCCCGCATAGTTCTTGGAGTGGGCCTGCTCGCTGCCGCCGACGAAGTACAGGCCCGTGGCGAGGAGCGAGATCACGGTCAGCACGATGAGCACGGTGTTGATGGCCCAGCCGGGGGCGTGGGGGTGGAAGGTGTGCTGGGCGTGCGGGGGCGGGGCGTCGTGCTCGGCGAAGTGGGACTCCTCGGCGAGGGTGTGGTCCGGGCCGGTGGCCTTGGGCTCGGCGGGGTGGGCCACGGTGCCGTGCTCTTCGTGGTGGACGGGGTGGTGGTCGTCGTGGGGGTGGTCGTGGCTGTGGTCTTCCTCGCCCGGCTCGAAGTGGACGGGGCCCATGAACACGCGGAAGAACACGCGGAAGGTGTAGTAGGCCGTCATGCCGGCGGTGAGCAGCAGGATCCAGCCGATCACCGCGGTGCCGGGGGTGACGAAGGTCTCGGCGAGGATCACATCCTTGCTGAAGTAGCCCGCGGTGAACGGCACGCCGGCGAGGTTGATGCAGCCGACGAACATGCCGATGGTGACGACGCCCCAGCCCTTGACGCGGCGCAGGCCGCTGAGCTTGCGGAGGTCGAGCTGGCCGGCGAAGCCGTGCATCACCGCGCCGCAGCAGAGGAACAGCAGGGCTTTGAAGAAGGCGTGCGTCAGCGTGTGATACGCCGCGCCGTAGGGGGTCAGCACGCCCAGGCCCGCGAACATGAAGCCGAGCTGGGACACCGTCGAATAGGCCATGATCCGCTTGATGTCGAACTGGGCCATGCCGATGGTGGCGGCCAGGAGCGCGGTGATCGTGCCCACCCAGGCGACGATGGGCAGAGCGAACTCGCTGGCCAGGAACAAGGGGTACATGCGGGCGATCAGGTAGACGCCCGCCGTCACCATCGTGGCGGCGTGGATCAGGGCCGAGACGGGGGTTGGGCCTTCCATCGCGTCGGGCAGCCACACATACAGCGGGAACTGGGCGGACTTGCCGAACGCGCCGACCATCAGCAGCAGCGGGATGGTCTGGGCGATGGCGGGGATGGCGGCGAAGTCGCCGGTCTTGGCGGCCTCGACATAGGCGAGCAGCTTGGGATCGCTGAACAGGGCCGCGTACTCGACCGTGCCGAAGTGGACGAAGATCAGATAGATGCCCAGGGCCAGGCCCAGGTCGCCGATGCGGTTGACGATGAAGGCCTTCTTGGCCGCGGCCACCGCGCTGGGCTTCTTGTAGAAGTAGCCGATCAGCAGGTAGGAGCAGAGGCCGACGCCCTCCCAGCCCAGGTAGAGCATGATGAGGTTGTCGCCCATGACCAGGCAGGCCATGGAGAACACGAACAGGCTGAAGGCGGCGAAGAAGCGGTTGTAGCCGGTGCCGATGTCGTGGGACATGTACTCGCTGGCGTACAGGGCGATCAGCGTGGCCAGGCCGGTGACGAAGAGCATCCAGTAGATGGTCAGCGTGTCCACGAAGAAGGAGAAGTTGGCGATGAAGGACGCGGCCGGGCCGCCCTCCGCCCCGCCCCATGAGACATTGATCCACTCGAAGGCCTTGACGGTGTACGGCCCCTCGAAGCCCAGGGCCATCGCGACCGTGGCGATGAAGGACGCGGCCAGCAGGCCGACGGTGGTCCACGCGGGCAGTTTGCTCTTGACGCCGGTCGCGGCGTACAGCCCGCACAGGGCCGAGCCGAGCAGGGCGAGGAAGGGGATGAGCAGCACCCAGGCCGGGCCTTGGCCGACCAGGAGGGGGGCGTGGGCATCGGGCGCGGCGGCGAGCACGAGCGGGGTGGCCAGGAAGTTGGTGATCACCCGTTCAGCTCCTTCCACACTTCCGCCGAGAGCGACTCACGACGGCGGAACAGCAGCACCACGAGGGCCAGCGCCATGGCCGCCTCCGCGGCGGCGACGCACAGCACGAAGATCACGAAGGTCTGGCCGTCCTCGCCGAGGTGGTAGCGCCCGAAGGCGATCAGGGCGAGGCCGGCGGCCTGGAACATCAGCTCCGTGCAGAGGAACATGATGATGAGGTTGCGGCGGGTGATGAAGCCGATCAGCCCCAGCGCGAACATGGCGGCCGAGAGCAGCAGGTAGTGGGCCAGCACCCCGTCGGGCAGGGCGTAGGCCGAGACATCGATCGAAGCGAGCAGGGCGGTCTCCATCACGAGACACCCCCCGTCGCCATCCCTGCGGATTCAGATCCGGCGCGTCCCTGGCCGGTGGTGGGCGGCGCGGTCAGGCGCTGGGCCTGGGCGGCCTTGAGCGATTCGTCGTGCTCGACCTGCTTGCGGGCCAGCACCGTCGCGCCCAGCATCGCCATCAGCAGGATGACGCCCGCCATCTCGATGGTCATGGGGTGGTCGTTGAGCAGGTTCCAGCCCAGGCGGTCCAGGTTGGTCGCCCCCAGCCCCTCGGGCCAGCGGTCGCGGGGGATGGTCCGCGTGACGCCGGTGGCGTCGTTGACCACGGTGATGGTCCGGGCGCGGACATCGAGCACGCCCGCGCCGGCGTCACGGAGCACCCGCTCGTCGGGGCCGATCAGGTCGGCGGCGCGCAGGGCGGTGTCCACCCGGCGGGGCAGGTTGGCGAGGACGGAATCGGGGTGGAAGTCGGCCGGCGCCCGTAGAGAGGCGATGCCGTTGAAGAGCATGGTCGAGATCAGGCCCATCAGCACGAAGCCGAGGACCGCCCCCACCACCGGCTCGCGGGCGACGGCGTCGGTCTCGTCGATCAGGGGCGCGTCTTGCGCGGTCGGGGCCTGGGTGGCCAGCATGATGACGAAGAGGTAGGTGATGAGGATCGCGCCGGCGTAGATGATGATGAGGGCGAAGGCCATGAACTCGGCCCCCAGCAGCAGGTACAGCCCGCAGGAGGCGATGATGGTCAGGATGAAGTAGAGGGCCGAGTAGACCGGGCGGGGGTGCGTGACCATGCGGACGGACGCGCCAAGCGCGATGGCCGCGAACATGTAGAAGAAGATCCCCGGCCCGCCCGCGCCGGCGGTCCAGCCCACGCGCGAGCCGAGGCTGACCGCGGCCAGCCCGACGGCGCCGGCGATCAGCACCGCTCCGGCGGGCACCAGCCTGGACCCCCGGCGCGGCAGCGCCAACGCCACGCCGGCGGCGCCGAGCACGCACACCAGGTACAGCACGATCGGGCTGATGAACTGTTCCAAGGACTGCCTTCCCGTGCAGAAGCCCGACGCCCGAACAAAGCCCTCGGGCGCCCTTCCGTGTACGACAACGGCGCCAGACCGCCGCAGCCGCCATGAATGGGTGGCACGATAGAGCCGATCGCGGTGAGCGTCTACCAACAGGGACCGCCGGACCCCGTTTCCGGGGCCATCCGGAACCAACCCCCCACCCCCCACCGCTTGCGTTCTTGAGCGCGCCTCCTACCATCGACCCTCATGAACCCCCACGAAATGCGCATCCCGCAGCGCATCGCCCCCGGGCCGATGCCCCAGCCCTCCCGCAAGGTCCATATCCCCAACCTGCTCACGCTCGGGCGTGCGCTGTTGGCGATCGTGGTGGTGGTGCTGCTTTCGTCGGTCTCGGCCCGTGCGCTGCGGGCCGAGCCGTCGCTGGGCGATCGGTTGGGCGATCTCACCCACGCCTCGACCGCGGTGCTGGTGACGGCCGCCGTGCTGTTCATCATTGCCGCCGTCACCGACGCCCTGGACGGGCACCTGGCGCGCAAGTGGAAGGTGGAAAGCAAGTTCGGGCGCGTGATGGACCCCTTCGCCGACAAACTGCTGGTGCTGGGGGCCTTCATCATGCTCGCCGGGCCGGGGTTCACCTCGGTCGTCGATGGCATCGGGCGGGTCCAGGTGTCGGCCGTCTCGGGGTGGATGGTCGTCGCCATGATGGCCCGGGAGCTGCTCGTCACCACCATCCGGGGGGTCTACGAGGGCGAGGGGGTCGATTTCTCGGCCGGCTGGTCGGGCAAGGCCAAGATGGTGCTCCAGTCGGTGGCCGTGCCCCTGATCCTGCTGGTGGTGGCCTTCGGCAACCCCGGCCCGGACACCGATGCCCGCACCTTCCTGATCCTGCTGATGTGGATCACCACCGGCGTCACCATCGTCTCGGCCCTGCCGTACATCGGACGGGCAGCCCGGCACGCCTATGAGCAGCAGCGCAAGCTCATGGAGATGATCAACGCGGCCAAGCCCCGCAAGCCCACCGCCATGCCCAGCCCCAAGACCCGCGCCCCCAAGCCCCCCAAGGGCGGGCAGGGCAAGGGACGCAAGAACTGACGCCGCAACTGTTTATATGAACCGTCAAGATCCCATCCACGAAATGTTCCTCACCACCGGCGGCCTGGGCTTCTTCCGCCCCGCCTCGGGCACCTGGGGCTCGATCCCCCCGGTGGTGCTGGGCGCGGTCCTGGTGCTGGCCGGGGCCGGGCCGGCTTCCGGGCTGTGGTGGGTCTTCGCGCTGGCGATGCTGGTGGTCGTGGTTGCTTTTTCGATGGTCTGCGTGGTGGCGGGCGACTCGGCCGAGGCCCGGTGGGGGAAGGACCCGTCCCCCGTGGTGGCCGACGAGACGGCCGGCATGGCCCTGACCCTGCTGCTGATGCCCCCGGCCCTGTTCGCGCACGAGGCGTTCTTCGTGCTGCTGACCCTGGGCGGGGCGTTCGTGCTGTTCCGGGCGATGGACATCGCCAAGCCCTGGCCGTGCAACCGGTTGCAGGGCGTTCCTTCGGGCTGGGGGATTCTGTTGGATGATCTGGTCGCGGCGGTCTATGCGGCGGGACTGGCGTGGGTGGTGTACTGGATTGTCTGAGGCGGGGTGTGGCCTGGTAGGTCGGCACTCCGTGCCGACTCTTTGTATACGGATCGCACTTGAATCTCGGGCGGGGATCAACCGCCGGAGCCAATACAAGCCGCGACCGCAAGGGAGCGGCCGGGACCGCCAACCGATGCCCTGATGCCGGACGATCGGCAACGACCAGTCAAATCGGCACACTCCGCCGCGGACGCAACCGCGGCCGCTCCCTTGCGGTCGCGGCTTGTCGATCAGGCCACGCGTGAAACTCGAGTGGAATCCGTGTTATCGTGGGCGGGAACGGAAGACACGGCTCGGCGAGCCGTGCCACCGGGAAAAGAAGAGTCGGCACGGAGTGCCGACCTGCCGGGTGTTGCTCTACCAGTCGCGCCCGTGGACGCCGTCGATGGTGTGGTGCCCGTAGTAGCCGCCGAGCTGTGTGGAGCCGGGGAAGTCGCCGTCTCCGTTGGGGTAAGGCCTGGTGTAGTCGGAGATGAGACGGTGGGCGGCGGCACCGTCGGCGCCGGCGCTCAACAAGCGGTGCCGATGGCTGGCGGGAGGGTGGTCCACGGTCGTCGAATCGACTTCCACGAGGATGGCCTTCTGGCTGGGGTGGTGGACCTCGCTGACCCGGGTGGAGCGCCACTGCGCGGGGCCTCGCCGTGTCCGCGGGTTCCAGAAGGCCGGGTCGGCCAGCAGAGAGGCGGACATGGTGTACCAGCTGAAATCCGCGGCGTAAACGCTCAAAAGCTCCTCGTACGGGGCATCATGGCGTTTTCCGGCCCGAAGGAAAACTTCGGAGAACAGCTCGCCGTCGTAGTAATCCATGACCAGGCCGTAGTGCCAGACATACACCTGCCCGAAGTAGCCCGAGATGCCGTGCGGATGCCCGTTGATGACATGCCAGGTCGGCTGGTCGGTGGGCCGCGCGACATTGGGCCACTGGTCGCGGTTGTTCGAGGCGTACATGTGGAAGACCTGCGCGTGGGTGCGGATGCGGGACTGAGCCACCGTCTGAAGCCCCTGCCGGCGGGCAATGCTCAGGATCGGGAGGGCGAGGGTGAGAAGCAGGGCGACCACACCCAGCGTGACGAGCAGCTCGATCAGCGTGAAGCCAGCTCGGTCGGGTTTGGGCGTCATGGCACGCTCCTTAGCATGAGCCGCATGACGGGCTGGTCGGGTCGGGCCAGCGGCTGAACGAGAACTGGATGGCGATTCCGCCCGACTCGCAAGCTTGCAAATCCTCGTTGTAAACGAAGAACTGCTTCCGGCACTCCACCCACTCGCTGGTGGGCTGCCTGTAGCCGCATCCCTCTCCGGACTCTCCGATGCGCCGGATGTTGTAAACGGACTCGTTGATGAGCACCGTGTCGGGTCCGCACTGCGGATCGCTCATGTCGACCGTGCCGTCGCAGGCGTAGCGAACGAAGTCGCTGAGCAGACAGACCGGGCCGGGGCCTCCGACCTGGGCGATTGCCGGAGGAATCATCACTACCGATGCCAAGAGAATAGTCAGACGATACCGCCCGTTGCTTTGGGAAGTGATGTTCGGTGTCATGTTCATGATCTCCTTGCCTTTATCTGTTTCCTTGTCGCAACAGCCTGACCACTACGAGTGCGCCGACGATCGCGCACGCGGTGAACGATATGGCAACGGTGCGGCGCATCCGCTTTCTCGAATCCCGGTTGAGTTGCGGGGCGTTATCGGGAACGGTCCAGCCCGTGGTTGCCGTCCAGGTCTGGACCTGCGGGCTGCCGGATCGCCAGTCCGTGAGGTGCTCGAACGCGATGCGCCCGCGCAGCGGATCGGTCGCTCCGTGTTCCGGGCGGCGGACGAGGGCATCCGCCTGGGTGGGATCGACGCGGGCGATCTCCAGGATCTCGTACATACGACGCGGGCTTGACTCGGGACCGAAGCGGACGAGCCGGGGAACGGAGCGTGCAAAGACCTCCGAATACTCGTGGCGCGAGAAGCCGACCCCGCCGCTGCCGGCGGGGGACTCGCCGTTGACCCGCAGGGCGCGCACTTCGGTGGTGAGCAGTTCGCCGTCGGGTGCCACGATGCCGGTGGTGCGGAGGCGCGTCCGCCCGTTCTCTCGGGTCCAGGTCGCGGACCAGTCGCGGGCGTCGGACTGGCAGGCTTCCAGGCGCACATCCTTGAGGTGGGCGTACAGCCCCGGGGCGGCGGCGACGCCCAGCCCGGATTCCAACATGCGGTGGATGGCCCGGCGCTGATTCATGTTGTCGGGGGCGGTCCCTGCCTGGACGAGGCTGAGGCTGTTGTTGCCCATCGACCAATAGGCATCCCCATCGACCCCGAGATCCACGCGGGATACATGCCCGGCCTTCGAGAGCGTGTCCACCGTGTGGTACCGCAGGCGTTTGTCACCGAAGTACCAGATCGTCTCCGGCTCCGACCAGCCCTCCGCCAGAGCGGCCGACAGGGCGCGTTCGAGGCGTTCGCGGTCGGGGTGGTCGGGCAGGCCGTGGATGGCCCGCAGGTTTTCGCGGGCCTGGGCGACGGTCATCTCGGGCGGTTCCCAGGTGCGGAAGGACACCTTGAAGGGGGCGGGCCAGCCCCGGATGGCCCAGGATTGGTTGCGCATGTGCTCGATGACGGCGGCGCAGTCCGAGGCGGAGGCCGTCGGCGTGAGGGACATCAGCAGAATGCCGAGGAGGAATCCCATGGTGCTTTTCCGGCCCATCACTGGAAATTATCGTATTTTGCCCCCCCCCCGCAATCCCCTATACGGGGGATTTTGCTTGTTGTGTTTCAACCGCTCAGTATACCAGGGCGGGAAGGTGCGGCGCGGGCCATGACAAGCCCGTGGATTCCATCAGGCGGCGGAGGTTGAGCAGGTCGTGGTCGGAGAAGGCGGAGCGTTCGAAGCTGTCCAGGTCGAGCACGCCGTAGCAGCGGGCGCGTTCGTCGAAGAGGGGGATGACCAGTTCGGACAGGTCGCGCGGGTCGCAGGAGACATAGTTCACGCCGAGGTTGCGGACATCGTTGACGATGAGGGGGCGTTTTTTGGACCAGGACTGGCCGCACGCGCCGTGCAGGCCGATGGGGCTGCACGCGGGCTTGTCGCGGGAGGGGCCGAGGACCATCTGGTCGGTGTCTTCGGCCTTGGTGTAGAAGCCGACCCAGGAGACGCCGTGGTCCTTGAGAAACCGCCAGAGCGTGTCGGCGGCCTCACGCATGCGCCGGGTTCGGTCGCCCGAGACATGGTTCAGGGCCAGGAAGATCGGCTCGTACTCGCGCTCGTGGGTGGGCATGGGGAATCGGTGAATGAAAGAGGGCCGACTGAAAGTCGGCCCCACGGGGAATCGGGAGGCCGACGGGAAGTCGGCACCACGGGTTTACAGGGTGGCGTCGGTGAAGGGGAGGAGGCCGACGAAGCGGGCCTGCTTGATGGCGGCGGCGACCATGCGCTGCTGGCGGGCGGTGGTGCCGTTGCGCTTGCGCCCGTGGATCTTGCCGTTGGGTGTCATCATGCGGCGCAGGGCCTCGACATCCTTGTAGTCGACGAACTCGACACCCTTGCCCGAGGTGCGGACGAAGGAACTCTTGGGCTGCGGGGCGGGGGCTTCGAAGGTGTTCTGACGCGACATGGGGACTCCGTCGTGGGCTGATCGGCCGGGCGGCGGGCCGACGCGGCCCGGGTTCCGGCGACGGACGCTGGACAGGGAGGGAAGGGTAGGCCGGGAGGCGTCAGGCGTCGAGCCGGTCGTCCCGGCAGCAATCCCCCCGCCCCCGGCAGCAGCGGGCCGCCAGGGCGTCGAGGGACGCCCGGCCGCCGCCGCGCCAGGTCAGGTAGGCGGCGGGCAGCAGCATGAGGCTGTTGCGGACCACCTGACACCACCCGACCGCCTCCGGGCAGAACAGGTTGAGGTTGCCGAAGCACGAGCACCTGGCGTCCAGCCCGCGGTGGATCACCGAGTACAGCCCGGCGATGAAGGCGGCCAGGGCCAGCGCGATGGTGAGGGCCGCGGCCCGGGTCCACAGCCCCAGGATCAGCATGATCCCGGCGGTCAGTTCGACCCACGGGATCGTGAAGGTGGCGGTGGTGATGAGGTGGCCCAGCCTCGTGTGGTCCACGATCTGGAAGGCCCTGATCGCGTCGGCGAAGGACTGGGGGTCTTGCAGCTTGCTGGCGGCGGCCAGGCAGAACAGCCCGCCCAGGGCCAGACGCAGGGGCAGCTGCAAGCCGATCGACTCGCCCCGGCCGGTTTCTTTGGGAGCGGTCACGGTGCGCCCCCTTCCCCGTCCATGCCGGTCGAGGTAGGCAAGCCGGCGTCGGCCCAGTCGGCGTAGCCCTTGCCGAGGATGCGGATGTCGAAGTGGAAGCCGGACTGCTCGAGTCGGATGGCGGTGTTCTCGGATGCGTCGCAGTCGCCGCCGGTGCAGTAGATCACCACGGTGCCGCCCGGCTCGATGATCTCCAGCTCGGCCCGGCCGGCGGGGGTGATGACGCGGGAGGCGGGCATCCAGAACGCGCCCTCGATGTGGCCGGCGCGGTAGTCGGACTCGTAGCGAGCGTCGAGAAAGAACGCCCCCTGCTCGAAGAGTGCGCGGGCCTCATCGAGGGAGATCGCGCCGGATTTCACCGAGGGATCGCTCGCGGGCGTCTGCCCCGGCGAAGCCGCGTCGGCGGCGGCGCGGGCGAGGGCGATGGGGGGACGGTCGAACCGGGCCGTGCGCACGAAGGCGTGGGCGGCGGCGAGGACGGAGCCGGCGCCGATGATGGCGAGCAGCCGGGTGAGGGTTGTCGCGCAGGCTTGGGGCACGGGGCGGGGCCTCTCAGGGGCGCAGCACGCCGGTCATCTGGAAGGGCGTGAGTTCCTCGCCGCTGACATCGGTGAGGATGTTGACCATGGCGTTGAATCGCGGGGCCGCGGCGCGGACCGCGCCCTTGGCCCGCACGATCCACTCGGTCCTGCTGTCGGGATCGAGAGGCTCGAAGGTGAACTCTGCGTCCACGGCCTGGTTGGCGAGCGTCAGGCCGTTGATCTCGAAGGGTTTGCCGCTGCGGCTGCGGACGCGGATCTCCTGCTCGAAGGCGTCGCCGATGGCCAGACGCCCGAGCGTCATGCGGACGGGGGACATCTCCAGGTCGCCCAGCACCCGGGACATCAGGGCCACCGAGAAGATGGGACGGCGCTCGTCGTTGGTGCGGATGGTGAGGCTGCCGGTGTGCTGGCCGGGCGCGGTCGTGCCCTTGAGCTTGACGCGGACCATATACTCCTGGAGCATGTCGCCGAGCATCTCGACCTCACCCTTCTTCTCGATCTCGACCTCGTAGTTGAGCGGATCGTCCGTGCTGGCGCGGGTGACCTGGAAGTCGGCGAACCGGCCGAAGACCCGGACCTCGCGGACGGCCTCCTGGCCCTTCTCCACCATCTCGAAGTTGAGGATGTCCTTGGGCGCCACCAGCACCACCGGCTTGACGAAGGAGCGGACATTGATGGTCGTGCTCGGGTGGCTGATCGAGTCGGTGAAGACCTGGACCGACCGTCCGACATCACCCTGCAGCCCCTTGGGGTCGAAGGTAGCGGTGATGAACCCGTACTCGTTCGGCTCGTAGACCTTTTTGTCGAGTTCGGGCACGGTGCAGCCGCAGGAGGACTGCACGCGGGTGATGGTCAGCGGGCCGGGTCCGACATTGCGGAACTCGAACTTCACGGTGACGGGTTCCAGGTCCAGGATCTCGCCCGTGTCGGCGGTGTCGTTGACAAAGAGGATGCGCCCGGCCCCGGTGGGGGGGGCGGGGGTGGGGTCCTGGGCGACCGGGGCGGACTCGGCGGGCGGCGGGGCCGCCAGTTGGGCGAGCGCGGGGACCACCGCGGAGGCCAGAGACAGCGAGACACCCATCGCCAACGCACGGTCCAGACTGATCATCGCACCACTCCCTGATAGATCGACTCAACACCCCAATGACGGGGCTCCACATACGACGCGGGAACTTCCGGCAGTACCCCGCCAACATCCGTCGGCCGAATCCTATTCATAGGAAAGGGCCAGACCCGCCCCCCCTCTCTCTCGCCCCCGCGCACCCCACCCGATCCACCCCGACGGCGTGCGCCTTTGTCTTTACTCCCGCCGGAGAATGAGGGATGCACGCCGACGGCCGAAAGCCCTGGTTTTCCGGAAATCGCCCGGGTTCAGCCGAGCGTGGGTCTGGCGTGGTTTATCGGACGAGCGTTTCGACTGGGTCCTCGTTGAATCCGGGGTGGGAGACGGGGGATGGAGAACCCCACGATTCGAGGACTCATCGTGGGCGTGAACGGGAGACACGGCTCGGCGAGCCGTGCCACCGTCACTCCGGGCCGGGCAGGTCGCGGAGGAACTTGACGAGGCGGTCGAGCGTGGGGCTTTGGGCGTCGCGGACATAGGCCCCCGCAACGCCGCAGGCGGCGGCCAGTGAGTCGAGCAGGCCCAGGCCGGCGCAGCGGGCGAAGCTGAACCCGCCGCCGAAGTGGTCGCCCGCGCCGGTCGAGATGCGAGGCTTGCGGGTGTAGGGGCCGGTGAACCAGCCGATCTCGCCGGCCTCGTCGGCCGCGCCGGCGCCGGTGTGCTGGTGGATGACGACGCACTCCAGGCCCAGGCGGCGGCGGATGCGTTCGGCGGCCTCGGGCACCATCTCGGCCAGGCTGCGGTTGTGGTCGTCGTCGTAGGCCTCCACGCCCATGACCTTGGCGATGCGCCCCGATTCGGACAGGTTCAGGCCCAAGGTGACGGGGATGCGCGGTTGCAGGCTGGACAGGAGGCCCATCGCGCCGCGGATGTCCTCATCCGTGCGCTTGGCGGGGTCGGAAAGATCAATGAACAGGCGGCGGTGCGGGTTCCTGCTCAGGTTGGGCAGCACCTCGTCGCGCAGGCCGGACCAGATGCCCTCCACGCCGCCGGAGAGCGTCCAGTTCACCACCGAGACGAGTTGGGCCTGCTCGTACATGGCGGTCAGATTGTCCAGGCCGACCGCTTCCTTGATGCGGGTCCAGGTGGCGGCCTGCACCGGCTCGGTCTTGCCGAACATGATCTTGCCGTCCTCGAACTCCAGCGCGTCCGTGCGTCCGGGCGAGCAGATCGGGATGACCTTCTCGCAACGATCGGCGAAGGGCTGGAAGACGGGGTCCAGCGTGTCGTGCGCCTCGGCCCGACCGACCGCGCCGATGTAGACGACCTTCGAGCCGAGCCGGGCCATCGCGCTGGAGAACAGCGGGCCGTTGCCGCCGAAGCGGACATCCTGCACGACCATCTCCAGGTTGGCGCTGCGCCCGGCCGCCGCGCCGCAGCGGGCGGCGAACTCGGGGATGGTCTTGATGCGCTGGAAGTCGTCGCGCTTCATTGAGCGGCGTTTGTCCACCACATGGATGATCGAATCGACGAAGCCGTCGAAGCCCACCACCGATCGCAGCTCGGCGATCCGGTCGGGGGTCAGGGCGGCGAGGGCCTCGGCGGCGGACAGGGCGATCTCGTTGCGGCTGCGCGTGGTCTTGGTCATGGCGGTCAATGATCCCACCCAGAACCCGTGCGGCCACCCCCCACCCCCCCCACCCCCCCGTCTCTCCCGGAGCCGTTCCATGACCGAACTGGTCCTCGCCACCCAGAATCCCGGCAAGATCGCGGAGCTGCGCGACCTGCTCGCCCCGCTGGGGCTGCGGGTGCTGGGTCTGGCCGACCTGGGCGGCTTGCCGCGCGAGCCGGAGGAGACCGGCGACACTTTTTTGGCCAACGCGACGATCAAGGCTTTGGCCTATGCCCGGGCCACCGGGCGGCTGTGTCTGGCCGACGACTCGGGGCTGGAGGTCGATGCGCTGGGCGGGCGTCCGGGGGTGATCTCCAGCCACTTCGCCTTCGAGGGGCGGACCGACGGCGAGGGCGCGGCCATGACCCGGGAGCAGCGTGACGCCGCGAACAACGCGCGGTTGCTGCGGGATCTGGAGGGGGTGGCGGAGGAGGATCGGACGGCGAGGTTTGTGTGCGTGATGGTGCTGGCCGAACCCGGAGCGGGGGGCTTCCACCTCTGCCCTGGAGCGGGGGGCATCCTGCCCCCCGATCGGGCGCAGCCCGATACGGACCAACGAGGACGGGGGGCTGGAAGCCCCCCGCTCCAAGATCGTGGGGAACGGGGGGCAGGAAGCCCCCCGCTCCGGGCCGGGATGGATGCCGCCCGATTCGACGGCTCATTCATCAAGCGAAGCGGCGGCAGACTCCCCCACTGGGATATTGCGGACGGCACCTACTTCATCACATTCTGCGCGACAAAGGGCGTTGTTTTTACTGAGCCGGAGCGGCAAATCATCCTGAATGCGTGCTTGCATCACCATGAAGCGAGATACTGGCTGCACACCGCGTGCGTGATGCCGGATCATGTCCACCTGCTCCTTCGGACCATCCAACGGCCGGACGGCTCATGGCCGACCGGCGCGGAAGTGGTCCATTCCCTCAAGTCATTCACCTCGAATCAGATCAACCCAGCGAGAGGTCGAACCGGCCCGCTTTGGCAGCGTGAGTACTTTGACCGTCTCGTGCGTTCAGGGCCGGAGATGGACGAAGCCAACCGCTATATCCAACGCAACGCGCAGCGCGCGGGGTTGTGCGGGAAAGCGATGGACTACCCCTTCGTGTGGCGCCAAGAACGGAACATCAAACAACCCGGAGCGGAGGGCTTCCAGCCCTCCGATCGGGCGCGGCCCGATGCCGAACACCCGTCCTCGGCCCTTCGGGCCGACGGGGGGCTGGAAGCCCCCCGCTCCGCGGGCGCCAAGGTTCTGGCCACCTCCTCTGGAGCCTTTGAGGGGCGTATCGGGCTGCCGGGCGATGTGCCGCGGGGGCCTGGCGGCTTTGGGTATGACCCGCTGTTCCTGGTCGGTCCGGATTTCACCCGCACCGGTGCTGAACTGGACAAGGCGGAGAAGAACCGCCTGTCCCATCGGGGGGCCGCCGTGCGGGCGATGATCGACCAGATCGGCCGCATGTCGGCCCTGATCCCTGATCCCTGATTTTCATTTCTTCCTGAAACTTTCCATCATTTCCCGGCTATCATGCCCGTGCCATGACCACGCTGACGACCCGCACTCCGGCCCCCCCATCGCCCAGCCGCACGCCCGGGGCGGACCCGCGTCTGGAGCCGATCCGCGCGAAGGTGCTGGCCGGGAAGCGGCTCAGCCTCGACGACGGGAGCGTGCTGTACGGCACGCACGACATCTGGGGCGTGATCGCGCTGGCGGACCTAGTGCGCCGGCGGATGCACGGGGATGCGGCGTACTACAACATCAACAAGCACCTGAACTACTCGAATGTGTGCGCGCTGTCCTGCAAGTTCTGCGAGTTCTACCGCAAGAAGGGCGACGACGGGGCGTACACCCGGGATCTGGAATACATCCGGGGCGAGGCGCGCAAGGCCGTGGAACTCGGGGCGACCGAGATGCACATCGTCGGCGGGCTGAACCCGTATCTGCCGTTCGAGTACTACACCGACATGCTCCGCGCGATCCACGAAGTCGCGCCGGGGCTGCACCTCAAGGCGTTCACGGCCGTGGAGCTGGTGCATCTCGCCCGCATCGCCAAGGTCTACAAGCGGGATGATCCGCAGTCGGGCGTGCGCTGGGTGCTGGAGCGGTTGATCGAGGCCGGGCTTGGCTCGCTGCCCGGCGGCGGGGCCGAGGTCTTCGACGACCGCATCCAGAAGGAAGCCTGGAAGACCAAGATCGGCGCGGACGAGTGGCTCGATGTCCACCTCGTCGCCCACGAACTCGGGCTGAACTCGAACTGCACCATGCTCTACGGCCACATCGACGGCCGGCGCGAGCGGCTCAACCACCTCGAAATCCTCCGGCGCAGCCAGGACAAGGCGCTGGCCCGCCTGGGCTATACCGGCGACCCCGATGGCTACATCGCCGCGGGCATCCCGCAGACCGAGGGCATCGAAGCCCCGGTCGTCACGCTGTCGGGGGAGGGGGCGGTGCTGCCGACTCAGGAGAGCGTGGAGCGGGGGGCTTCCAGCCCCCCGTCTTCGGTCGGCGCGAAGAACATCGGGCTGCGCCCGATCGGGGGGCTGGAAGCCCCCCGCTCCAGGACAGTCAAGGGCGGGTACTACCAGACCATCATCCCCCTGCCATTCTTCCCCGACGGCTCCGACCTCGAACACCTGCCCGGCCCCACCGGACTCGAGAACCTCCGCACGATCGCCGTGGCGCGCCTCATGCTCGACAACTTCCCGCATGTCAAGACCTTCTGGATCATGCAGACCCTGCCGATGGCCCAGCTCATGCTCGAAGCCGGCGCGGACGATATCGACGGCACCGTGGTCTGGTACGACATCACCAAGGTCGGCGGCTCCTCCACCCACCAGGAAAAATCCGTGACGGACCTCATCCGCGCCATCCGCGAGGCCGGCTTCGAGCCGGTCGAACGCGACACGCTGTACCGGCGGGTGATGCGGGACGGGAAGGACTGGCGGGTGGAGTAGTCGCGGGGGGAGACGCCATACCTGATCCAGCATGTTCCATGCCCGGATTGTCGCCCGGAACGGGATGGCCGGCGATACGCTTGGGCATGGAAACCAAGACTCCCGAGCCGCCTTCGGATGTGGCGCAGGCTTATTTGGACATTCTGCACGGGAGTTGGAAGTCCCAAGCCCTGCACGCGGCGGCGGAGTTGAGGATCGCCGACGCGCTGGCCGGCGGCCCTGTGAGCGCGCGGGAAGTGGCCCGCGCCATCGGCGCGGAAGAGCGGCCCGTGCGGCAACTGCTGCGGGCGTTGTGCACGCTGGGTGTCTGCACCGCCGGTTCCGATGACTTGTTCGACCTCGGCCCGCTCGGCGAACCGTTGAGGAGCAACGCGGTGGTGCCGCTCCGGGAGTGGACCCGTTGGTGGGGTGCGCACCTTTGGGGACCGTGGGGCGTGCTGAGTGAGTGCGTCCGCAGCGGCCGGAGCGGCCGGAGCATCCTGCAGGGGACGGCCGGTTTCGAGCATCTGGCGGACGCGGAGGTGTCCGGGCTGTTCCATCGCGCGGTGGCCGAACTGACCGCGATCGCCGCCGCGGGGATCGTGGGCGCGTTCGACTTCGGACGGTTCGGGACCGTGATGGACATCGGCGGCGGGGGCGGCGAACTGCTCGGGGCCTTGCTGTCCAGGCACCCGGGCCTGCGGGGAGTGCTCTTCGAGCAGGCCCATGCGATCGAAGCGGCACGGGCGCGGCTGGGCGGCGCGGGCGTCGGGGAGCGATGCTCCTTTGTCGAGGGTGACTTCTTCAAAGGTGTGCCCGGCCCGTCCGACGCATACCTTCTCAAGAGCATACTGCACGACTGGGATGACACACACTGCGTCGCAATCCTGTCGAAAGTGCGGGAGGCGATGCGGGATCGAGAACCGACGGGGACCACCCTGCTGGTCGTGGAGCAGGTCATGCCGACATCGCCGGGGATGAGCAGGACGGATCAGGCGTTCGTCCGCAGCGACCTGATGATGCTGGTGGCGCACGGCGCGTGCGAACGGACCGACCGTGAGTTCACCACGCTGCTTGAACGGAGCGGGTTTGAATGCCGGGGGATCACGCCGGCCGGGCTGGCGTTCAGCGTCATCGAGGCGCGCCCGGTCTGACGCCGTGCTCCGCGCCTGGCTTCGGTTCCACAACGCGAGCCGGCTTCCGGACGGCCCAGGTGACGGCCCTACTCAGGAGGCTCGCGAACTGGGGCAGGTCGAGCATGGACGCCGTGTGCCCGAGGCTGCAGAAAAACACCCGGCCCGCCCCCCACGAGCGCGTCCAGGCGACCGGCATCCGGACGCCCGCGAGCCACGGCATCGGACCGCCCTCCATCACCGTGGTGGCGACGACCTGGACCGCCGGATCAACGAGCAGGTAGTACTGCTCGCTGGTGACCGTGAGCGGGGCCAGGCCGCGGGTCAACGGATGGCCGGCGGAAAAATCCACCGTGTAGGTCGTCGAATCACCGCCCGGATGGGCGACGAACTGCCCGCCGATCATGTGCTTGAGCGGACGGCTCCGCAAGAACGCGCTTGTGAACCCGTGCCACGCCACGATCCCAAGCCCGTCCCTGACGGCATCGAGCAGCCCCTCCTCCGCCCCGTCGGGAAGCTCGCCGAATGTCCAGATCGGGATGAACAGGTCGAACCGGCGGAGGAACGCCGGCTCGAGACAGCCCAGGTCCGATGTCTGCGTCACATCGCAATCAGCGAGCAAACGGCGACGCGCGGCGCGGGCGACCTCGAACGGCTCGTGGCCCTCCCAGCCGCCGACAAGCAGAAGAACGCGGGGGGCGTTCACGGCACGCCTCCGCGCTTGCGGAAGATCAGCGTCGGGCACGATGACGCGGGGGACGGGTGGCACGACCGGAGCCGGAAGCCCGCCCGCTCGAACAGCGTGACCGCCTCATCCCGGGAGACGAAGTGATACCGGCTCTCACAGTCCCGGTACGACTCGACGGACCGCAACTCGGACGCATCGCAACCGTGCCGCAGGGCGAAAGCGGCCGGGTCGCCGACGAAGCCCGAAAAACAACTCCAGACATCCGCGAGGCGAACGCCCACCCGGCTCGATGGTTGCAACGCCATCGCCAGTCGCATCTTGGTCTCGCTCACGCCGAGCCGCCCGCTCATCAATCCTTCCAGCACCCGGTCCGCGTCCGGCGGGTCCGGGGGAATCTCGAACAGACGGAGGGAGAAGATCCCGGAATCGTCCAGAACCCGGCACAGTTCCCGCGCCAGCGCGTCCTGCCGGTCCGGGTCGAGCAGGTGAAGCCCGCCGTCGCACGCGGCCATGTCCAGGGACGCCGCGGGGTACGGAAGCCGGCGCCAGTCGCCGCGGGTCACGCTGCCGCACGGACCCGGCCAGACCGCGTCGATCATGGCCTGCGACCGATCCATCGCGTGCAGGGATCCGACCACGGGATGGAAGAGGTCGAACAACTCCGGGGTCACTCCGAGGATCAGAGCCTTGGTCGATCGTGACAACTCGGGCAGGAGATGATCCCTCAGAACCCGGATGTCCCCGTCCGAGGGGCGCAGCGGGGGCTTGACAAGGCTCCAGCGGCAGGCGATGGAACCCCAGTGGACGCTTGTTTCCCCGTCGCGGGAAACGGTTGATGTCGGTGTCACCATCGTGTCCGCTCCATCCCCAAGAACGAAGACCCGGTTCGGGCAGTCTAGCGGATTTTCCTCCCCCCGCCCCGCCCACGCCCTCGCACACTATCACAATCCTAACAAGGCGGGGAGGCCGTCGGCAAGATGCAGAACACGCGGCAGATACTGCTCCGGCGGAAAATCTCCGAGCGAAGGCGTGCGGTTGGCATCGAACAGGATGACGCGGCCGTCGCGCAGCACATAGTCGAACTTGCCGAAGTCGAAGCCGAGGTCCCGCCGCATGGCGCGCAACTCGTCCGGGACGCCGTCGAGCGCGTCGCGTCCGATGATCGTGTGCGATTTGACCACCGGCTCGCGGGCGTAGCAGATCGAGCTTGTCTCCCTGTCGCCCAGGAAGACCCAGGTTCGCAGGCAGAAAAGGTCGCCCTTCATCTCGGGCTGGAAGCGCTCGACCACGAGATGCCGGTTTCTCCAGACCGCCCGCGGGACGGCGTCGGTCGAGTCGAACACCCGGTACTCGGCCGTGTCGATCCGGCTGCGCATCGGCCAGGGAAGCCGGTTCCGCAGCGAATCGGCGAGCCTGCCCCCGCGGCGGGCGCGCTTGACGGCGGACTCCTTCAGCCCGCCGCAGTTCGCGTCCGTCTTGACGATCACCGGCCCTTTGTAGCCATCGCCCGGTTCCACGATGAAGCGGCTGACCAGCCGCTTGGAGATGTCGCCCGTGCCGATGTTCACGGCACGGGGATACCGGCCGAGGAAGCGGATGGAATCGTCGGATACCTTCGTCATGTCCACATGGAGGAAAGCGATATCCGCTTCGGGCGCCGGATGGACCGGCCCCCGCTGCTCGATCACCGTGTGGCCCTGCTCCGACCAGACCCCCGCGATGGACCGCAGAAAATAAGAAGTGTCCGACAGGCTCGCACGCTCATGGACAAGAATGAGCACCCTCGCCATGGTCAGCTCCAAGGGCGGCACGATTGCGACCGGTCAGCGGTCAGGCTCCGGCACGGTGCAACCCGGCGGAGAACATACTGCAAACCGCGGCGAAAAGCAACAACCGCCCATCATGACACACTCCGTGGGCCGCCAGGCCGGGGCACCGACCGCCGCCGCTCTCCACCAAGCCGGAAGTGCCGCCTTCCCCGCTCTCCCCGCCTGCCGGGGACTTCGCGCAATCTTCATCCGCCCGGAAGGCCCGCCGGGATAGGTTCTCCGCACCCAGTTCCCCCCCTGTTCACGCCGAGACTCCCGATGACACCCACCGCTTTTCGCAACCGCCTTGCCGCCCTGACCGTCCTCGCCGCCGCGTCGCTCGCCCGGGCGGACGGCCTCCGCGTGGCCACCTGGAACATCACCTACTACGCCGGGGACCGGGCCGTCGAGATCGGCGTCGTGACCTATGGCGAGTGGGAGGGCAAATCCTTCGCGCCCGATGTCATCTGCATGCAGGAGATGACCTCGGTCTCGGCGGTGAACGCGCTGGTGGCTGCGCTCAACAACGCGCCGGGATCGCCGGGCGACTGGGTCCGTGCCCCGTTCTACGCCAGCGGGTCGTTGTCCACGGCGTTGGTCTACCGCACCTCGAAGCTGACGCTGGCCGCGCACACGCTGGTGGCGCCGGGCGGGGCCTTCCCGAATCACCCGCGGAACATCGTGCGGTACGACATGGCGCCGGTCGGCTACGCCGATCCCGCCTCGCTCATCTCGGTCTACTCCATCCACTTCAAGGCCTTCCACGGCAACCCGGACGACGACCTGCGCCGCTACAACGAGGCCGTCAAACTCTCCGCGGATATCGCCGCCCTGCCCGCCGGGCGGCATGTGGTCGTGGGGGCCGACTTCAATCTCCGGCGCTCGACGGACCCCGCCTATGTGCGCATGGTCGGCGATGCCGCCGGCCCCGGCGTGCTGCGGGATCCCATCAACCGCGGCGGCGAGTGGTACAACAACCACGACTTCCGCAACATCCACACCCAGGATCCCAACGACGCCTCCGGCATGGACGATCGGTTCGACCAGATCCTGCTGTCCCCCTCGCTGCTCGACAGGCAGGGCATGGAGTACCTCGGCGACTACCCGCGCCCGTGGGATCTGCGCTTCTTCGAGGACGCCAACCACTCCTACCGCGCGTGGGGCAACGACGGGTCCAGCTTCAACACCTTCCTGAACATCAAGACCAACGCGATGGTCGGCCCGGTGATCGCCCAGGCCGTCGTGGACATGGCCGCGGGCGGCGGGCACCTGCCCGTCTTCCTCGACCTGGCCATGCCCGGCAAGCTGGGGATCGACCAGACCGTGATCGACCTCGGGCCGGTCCCGTTCTCCGCCGCCCACCCCTTCGAGATCGAGGTCCGCAACGCGGGCGACACGGCCCTGTGGGGCGTCGGCGGCGTCAGCCCGCTGGTGTACGACTTCACCGCCAACGCCGCCGTGTCCGCGCCGGCCGGCCCCTTCACCGCCCCGGCGGGCGGGGGCGGCACGCACGCCCTCACGCTCGACACCACCGCCTGGCCCGGCGGCGGGCAGCAAAGCGCGCCCTTCCTCATCACCAGCAACGATCCGGCCCGCCCCAGCACCCCCGTGCAGGTCCGCTTCGAGGTGGTCGGCTGCAACGCCGCCGACCTGGTCATGCCGTACGGCCAGCACACCTTCACGGATCTGTCGGTCTACCTGTACCTCTACAACGCGGGCGACCCCCGGGCCGACCTCGCCGAGCCGTTCGGCACATTCAACGCCTTCGACCTGTTCGCGTTCCTGAACGCCTTCACGGCCGGGTGCCCGTGAATCAGGGTTCGGCACGCCATATGTTTCTTCCGGATTGCCCGGACGAAGCATCGCCCGAGCGGGCATCGCCGAGACGCCCGCGACGAAATCGCGGGTTTCCGGCGTCATCCTCCGGCGGACCCGAAACCTTGACCGATCTTTCCCGTATCCTTCTTCCGTGCCCACGCACCATGCCTGCCACGCCTGCGGCCAAGACCTCTCGCGCCTCCGCGCCACGCCCGACCCCCACTACGCCCTGCCGGTCGTCACCTGCTCGGCCTGCGCGGTCAGCGTGGTGCGACGCCGGGACCCCGGCGTGGCCGGGTACCGGCGCGCCCGCCGGGTGGTCCGCGCCGGGCTGACTATCAGCCTCCAGTCTCTGGTCATGGCCCTGACCCTGACCGCCGCCGTCGCTCTGATCGGGGGCATCGCCCGCACCGCCCACTGGGAGCACCGAGGCAACCCCCTGGGCGTGCTTCTGTTCCGGGCGGGCGAACTGCATCCCGACGAGCGGGGGCCGTTGCTCGGCGTGCTGGCCGGGGTCATGCTGCTGCTGGGTCTGTTCACGGGCGCGTGGCTCCGCTCGGCCCTGCACCACCTCCAACCCGTGCGGGCCTGGCTGGCTATCGCGGGGCTGGCCACGCTGATCGCCATGACGCCCGCGCTGCTCCACTGGGCCTGGCCGCGGCCGGGCAGACCGGGCGATGCCGGCAGCGCGCAGCACTGGGCCGGCACGCTGACCGCCGGCGCGATGTTCGCCGCCTGCATCGCCGCCGGGATGCCCCTGGGACGCACGGCCCGCGCCGCGTGGGCCGCCAACTGGAAGTCCAGACGCTCCAAGTACCGTCGCGCACGCCGCCGCCTGCGGGAGGACCGATGACCGACCCCACGCCCGTTCCCCCCCCCGCCCCCGCCCTCCTCCCCGATTCGGTCCCCACCCGGCATCAGATCCGCACCGACCGGCCCTGCGCCGGCTGCGGGTTCAACCTCTTCGGGCAGCCGATCGTGCGCGAGCCGCACTACGGCCTGATCGCCGCCCGCTGCCCCGAGTGCGGCCGGCTCGCCGCCTTGCAGGAGTACCCCGCGCTGGGCAGGTGGGCCGACCGCTGGGCCAAGCTGCTGGCCACCCTGTGGGTGCTGTTCCTGCTGGTCATGGCGAGCGCGCACTTCGGGCCGATGCTCGGCTTCAGCTTCAGCCTGCTCGAATCGGCCAGCGAGGATCTCGGGAGCACGATCGGGAGCCGGTACACCGAGTCGTTGCAGGCGAGCCAACAAGGCCCGCCGAACCCGCAGCAGGCCTACATGGGCGCGGGATCGTGGACCTCCGTGGACACGGGCTGGTGGCGCGACAACCGGGACGAGATCATGACGGCCTACCGAACAAGCCCGCGCCGCGCCGCGCGGAGCGTGGCCTATCTCTGGTTCTTCCTGGGCCTGGGCGCGGTGATGAACGGCGTTTTCTGGTCCGTCTGCCTGCTCGGCACCCGCAGACGCGCGGCCGTGCTGATCGCCCTGCTTCCGCTGGGCCTGGCCGTATCCATCGTGTGGGCCAGCGGCCCGACCATCGGCTGGGGCGGGCCGAACACCATCCTGGCGCGCGACGCCGCCCGGGAGATCCTCAAGCCCTCGATCATGCCGTTGATCCTTGCGACCACGCTCCTGGCCACCGCTCTCGGGGTCTGGCAGGGCAGGCGGATCGCCCGGGGCGTGGTGCGTCTGTCGCTCCCGCCGCGGATGCGTTCCGCCCTGGGGATTCTCTGGACGCGTGACGGGCTTGCCCCACCCTCCGCCGGCCCCCGCTGACCGCGCCCGGCCCTATCCTCCCGCATGTTGCACGCGATCCTGGTGTTTCTCGGCGGCGGAGCGGGTTGCCTGGCCCGCTACGGCGTGGCGGTCGGAATGAGCCGGCCGTGGCTGCCGCGCCCGGAGAGCGACACGCCCCACCTGCCGCTGGCCGCCACCCTGACCGTGAATCTCGTCGGCTGCCTGCTGATCGGCCTGGCCTGGGGGCGCCTGGGCGTGACCATGCGCGATGAAGTCCGTCTGCTGCTCGTCACCGGATTTCTGGGCGGGTTCACCACCTTCAGCGCCATCGGCTGGGAGTCGTTCAGCCTCATCACCCGCGGCCAGCACGCCCTCGCGGGGGGGTACATCGCCGCGACGCTGGTTTTCGGACTGACTTTGGTGTGGATCGGGCACCGGCTTGGTGTCACAATGTCTCCATCATGACCGCGCTCCGCCTGTACATCGTGCGCCACGCCAAGGCCGAGGACGGATCCCCGACCGGCGACGACGCCGACCGCCCGCTGCGTCCGCGCGGGCGCCGGCAGGCGGAAGCGCTGGGCGCGTACTTCGCCGCGGAGACTCCCGGCCCGTCCATGGTGCTGGCCAGCCCGTACCTGCGCGCCCGGGAGACGGCCGAGCACATCTGGTCCGCGCTGGACCTGCTGCCCCAGTTCGACGACCGGCTCGCCGCGCACCGCACCCTCGCCGATTACCTCGATGTCGTCGCCGACCTGGCCGGCGCGCCCTCGGGCGTCATCGTCGGCCATAACCCGCTGTGCGCCCGGCTCGTCGGGCTGCTCAGCGCGGGGGCGACCGCCCCGCCCCCACGCCACGAGACGGCGCGGGTGGTCGCGCTGCTCGTCGATCCGGCCGAGCCGATCGGCTCGGCGCGCGTTCTCGGCACATTCCGGCCAGGCGATTGATCCGCGCCGCCGAGCACGCCCCCTGAACAGGGCTTGCAGAATAAACCGCAATTCACCGTGCCCTCACCGCCGCATCACCCCGGCGAGGGATGCTTCATGTGTCGTGGTCACCGGGGTCCGGACGGACCGAACCACGACGGATCCAAACGCCCCGTCCGTTGGAGAACACCATCATGACACGCCGCACACTCGCCGGGGTCACCGCACTGACCATCGTCCTCTCCGCCGGAACCGTCACCGCTCAGGTGCGGTCCGCGCCGAGCGAGCAGCGACAACCGCAGCGCGACCGCGTGAGCACGCAAAGCACCGAGCGCACCGCCCAGACGGAGCTGCGCCTGCACAAGGCCGATGACCTCATCGGATCGGACCTGCACAACCGCAACGGCGACAAGGTCGGCAGCATCGAGGACTTCATCGTCGAGCGCGGCTCCGGCCGTCTGGTCTTCGCCATCGTCGAGATCGGCGGGGTGCTCGGCATCGGCGGCACCGAGTTCGCGCTGCCGTACGAGCAGCTGAGCTGGTCGGACACAGACGACCGCTTCCTCACCGACATGACCCGGGAAGCCGCCGAAGCCCGGGGCGAGTTTCTGCCCGAGAACTGGAACGACCTCCACCATGTCACATGGATGGACCGGATGACCGGCTGGTACGGGAGCGACCATGACGACGACGCCACCGAGCAGGCCATCATGGCGGCCACGGGACGCGCCCGGAGCGAAGAGATCCGGGGCCGGGTGATCGATGTGCGCCGCCACGACGACCGGACGGACTCCGATACCGTCATCGTCGAGATCGAGACCGAGAACGGCGATCGGCGCGAGGTGATCCTCGGGCCGTCCTGGTATGTCACCGGCCACGAGGCCGTCCCGCTCCGCGGCCAGACCATCGTCATCCACGCCCGCCAGCACGAGGGACGCCACTACGGGTGGTCCGCCGGCCAGCGCGGCAATGAGATGATGCTCCGCAACGAGGAGGGTCGCTCCGCGTGGCACAAGGAACGCGGCTCCGACCGCGCCGACACCCCTGCGACCGAAAACAGGGATCGCACCGGTGCCGGCCGCGACCGGCCCGCCGACCGCACGGCCACCCGTGAGGGAACGGATCGCTCCCCGGCATCCACCGCCGCCGACGCTCCCACACGCTACATTCTGCTGTCCGGCCTGATCGGCGCGGATGCGAACGCACGCGGCATCAGCAGCGGCGAGATCGAAGGCGCGCTGATCGAGCGTCGCTCGGGCAAGGTCGCCTTCCTGCTCTTCGATCCCAACGAGAACTTCCTGGGCATCGGCGACACCATCTCGATGGTGCCGTGGAGCATCGCCTACATCAACAGCGACATGAAGGTGAACTTCGACGCCGACGCCAGCGCGTTCAGAAACGCCATGGAGGTGCCCGACGATGTCCAGACGCTGCGCTCGGCCGCCGCGGTCGAGCCCGCGTACCGGGCCTTCCAGGTCCGGCCCGCCCAGTTCCGCGAGCGCGACCTCAGCCGCCCGCAGACCCGGCACGACACCTCCCGGGACGCGCGCGACCCCTCCCAGGATCGCCGTGAGCGCACCGGAACCGCCGACCGGCCCGCGACCAATCCGGATCGCCGGCCCTGAACCGCTTGATTCGCCCGCGCCGGCCAACGCCGGCGCGGGCGGTTTCCCAGGAACCGCCGGTTCCGACCAACGGAGGGCCCGAAACATGGATGCGCACCCCACCGCCCGACACCCGGATGAACGGGTGATCGACAGCGAGGGCTTCGAACATGTTCACGGCGTCAGCACCGGAGACCGCTCGCCCGACGGCAAGCCCGAGGAACCCCAGGCGGATCGCGCCGGGATCATCCTGCTCATCATCGGGTCGGTCGCCGCGATCATGCTCATCGCCGGCGTGGTGCTCTTCCTGTTCGGCCCGTGGATGGCCCTGGTCGTGCTGATCTTCGGCGGCGCGCTGGCCGTCGGCGGCAACCCCGTCATCTGGGCCTCGGTCCTCCGCAGCCGGGAGCGGGACTGACCACGACGGCCCGCACCCGACAGGAACGCCCATGCACACCCGCGCCGTCCACCCCGCACCAACGCCGGACTGCACCCGGTCCGTGATTCTGCTGTGCGTCGCGCTGATGATCGCTCTTGTCATCCTGGCGTCCGTCGGCCCGTGGTTCGCGCTGCCGTTCCTGCTCGCGGGGGCGGCGGCCGCCTGTTTCCGCGCGCGAGCGTTCACGCCCCCATCCCCCCACGCCCCGGCGGAAGAGAACCCATAGATCCGTATGCACGATCCCGTTCCACAACTCGCCAGAGATTCGAGGCCGCCATGCGTTCCACAGCGTCCAGGTCAGAAAGCACCACTCCCGACCACGACCACGACGACGCCGATCCCGGCCGGCGGACCAAGGCGCTGCATCTCCTACCGCGGACGGAGACGGACCTGCTCCGTGAACTGGACGGCTTCGAGCCGACATGGCTGGCGGCCGGATCGCTGATCGTCGTGGGGCTTCTCGCGCTGGCCGCGCTGGCGGCGTTCGGCACCGTGGTCAGCCTGGCCGTTCTCCTCGTCGGGACCGTTCTTGCGGTTTGCTCGAACCCGACGGTGTGGCTCCCGGACCGCGGTCCCGCCAGGAAACCGCCGCCCGATGCCGCGGACCCGCGTTCGACTCCTGAATAGTTGATCCCATTATTCAGGCATCTGCCTAACAAATGCTTTACAAAAAACCCCACTTCAAGCCAGCAAACCAAATCCATCCGGATTCCGCCTTCTCTCGCAGCAGTCTCGTGCGCCGGGCCGAATAAACTCCCGCCGAGCACCCCTTCTCCGAGGTGGCCATTCTGCGTCTGAGAACTGCCCATGCCTGGCTTCTGACTCTCCTGCTCCTCGCGGGCGGGCCGTTGTTGCCAAGGAGCCTCGCCGCGAGTGCGAACCAGTCCCATCCCACGAGCGCCTCTTCGCAGCCGGACACCCATCCGTGCTGCCCCGGTGACATGGCCGATCAGCGGCCCAACGACACGGATGAAGCCCCACAGGAACCCGATCAGGGCTGTGATTGCCCCCTGGGTTGCTGCGCCCCGATCTTCGCCAAGGCCATCCCCACGCAGGCCACCCCCGGGCTGGACCGGATCGATGCCGGCCACTGGGCCGTCCCTTCCTCGCATCCCGCGCCGAACTCGGCTTCCGACGGGCCGCGACGGCCTCCACGCGCTTGAACCCATGACCGCCCGCGTCCCGGGCCACCGGCCTGATCCCACGCGATCACCCCGGCGGCACCGGTCGGTTCACCGTGCATCTCATCGGAACTGACCCACATGACCATCCTCCCAACCGCCGGCGCTCGCGCGAGCGGTCCCGTACCCGCCCCAGGACCCCGCCGGCGCGCGCTCTGGCTCGTCGCTGGCGTGGCCGCCCTCACCGGCGCCATGCTGCTGACCGCCGCGGGCAGCGCGCTGCGTCCAACGCCCACTGTCGCCGTCCGCCCGGTGCTTTTCGCGCCGGTCGCCGAAACCGACACCGCAGCGGAACGCCCCTCCACTCCCGCCGCCCGCGCCGTCCAGGCCCCCGGCTGGCTCGAGGCCGATCCCTACTCCGTCGCGGCCGCCGCGCTGACCGACGGCGTGGTGGCCGAGGTGCTCGTCCTGGAGGGCGAAGCCGTCGAAGAGGGCCAGCCCGTCGCCCGCCTGGTGCGCGCCGACGCCGAACTCGCCCTGGCCCGCGCTCAGGCGGACCTCCGCGCCGCCGAGGCCGACGGCGCGCTCGCCAAGGCCGCGCTCGATGCCGCCGAGACCGACTGGAAGGAGCCGGTGGAGCGCACCCGGGCCGTCGGCGCGGCCCGCGCCGCGCTGGCCCGCGCGGAGGCCCAGCTCGCTCAGCTCCCGGCGTTGATCGGCGCCGAGCAGGCCCTGGCCGAGCAGCTCGCCGAGGAACTCGACCGCACCGAGCAGGCCCGGCGCTCCGGGGCCGCCAACGAGATCGAAGCCCTCGTCGCCCGCAAGAAGCTGGACGCCGCCCGCGCCACCGTCGCATCCCTGGAACAACGCCGCCCGATCCTGGAGGCCGAGCGCGACCTCGCCCGCGCCGAACTGGCCGCCGCCGAACGCCTCGCGGTCCTCCGCACCCCGGAACGCCTCGCACTCGACTCGGCCCGGGCCGACCTGCTCCGGGCCGAAGCCGGCGTGGCCCAGGCCGCCGCCGCCCGCGACGAAGCGGCCCTGCGCCTGGAACGCACCGAGATCCGCGCCCCGATCGCCGGTCTGGTGCAGTCCCGCCTCAAGTACCCGGGGTCCAAGGTCATGGCCTCGATGGACGACCCGCACTCGACCCACATCGTCCACATCTACGACCCCGCCAGGCTCCAGGTCCGCGTCGATGTGCCGCTGGCCGACGCCGCCGAGATCCGTGTCGGCCAGCCGTGCGAGGTCGTCGTCGAGATCCTGCCCGGGCGCACCTTCCGCGGCGAGGTCAGCCGCATCACCAACCAGGCCGACCTGCAGAAGAACACCCTCCAGATCAAGGTCCGTCTGATCGACCCGCCGCTCACCCTCAAGCCCGACATGCTCGCCCGCGTCAAGTTCCTCGGATCGGACCCCGGCGCCGTCCGGACGACCGCCGACGACCCGGCCGTGCTGGTGCCCGACGCGGCCATCACCGCCCGCGACGGCAAGGAGGCTGTCTACGCCGTCCGGGACCGCCGCGCCGACAAGGGCCGGCTGGCCCGCGTCCCCGTCACCGTGCTGTCCCGCCGGGACGGCTGGGCCAGCGTCCGCGCCGACCTGCGCCCCGGGGATCTGCTGGCGATCGACCACGACCTGCCCGACGCCGCCCGCGTCCGCATCGCCCGCGCGGAGGAGCCTTCATGAGCGACCACCCCCTCATCCGCTGCCGTCAACTCACCCGCGAGTTCCGCAAGGGCGAGAACATCATCCGCCCGCTCGACGGGCTGGACCTCGATATCGACCGCGGCGAGTTCCTCGCCCTGATGGGCCCGTCGGGCAGCGGGAAGACCACGCTGCTCAACTGCATCGCGGGGATCGACTCGCCCACCTCCGGCACCCTGACCGTGGGAAGCGACACCATCTCCGCGATGTCGCGCAACGCCCTGGCCGCGTGGCGTTCGGCCCATGTCGGCTACATCTTCCAGCTCTACAACCTCGTGCCCGTCCTGACCGCCTACGAGAATGTGGAGCTGCCCCTGCTCATCCACCCGCTCAACCGCAGGCAACGCCACGAGCGCGTCGCCGAGGCCCTCGACCTCGTCGGCATCGCCGACCGGCACGACCACTTCCCCCGTCAGCTCTCCGGCGGGCAGGAGCAGCGCGTCGCCATCGCCCGCGCCATCGTCACCCGCCCCACCATCGTCGTGGCCGACGAGCCGACGGGCGACCTCGACAAATCGTCCGCCCACGCCATCATGCGCCTGATGCAGGACATCAACACCGCCCGCAACACCACCGTCATCATGGTCACCCACGACCCGCAGACCACGGACTACGCCAAACGCACCCTCCACCTGGAGAAAGGCCGGCTGGTGGGCGACACGCCGACCCCGACGCGAACGCAAGAAACGGAGGCCGTGGCATGAGCGTCATCACCCGATTTCCGCCGTACATCTTCAAGCAGGTCACCCGCCACCGCGTCCGCACCGCGCTCACGCTGCTGGGCGTGGCCATCGCGATGTTCCTGTTCACGGCCGTGCAGGCCATGCAGTCCGGCGTGACCAAGGCCACCAGGGCCAGCGCCGACGACACCATGCTGGTCGTCTACCGCAAGGACCGCTTCTGCCCCGCCACCAGCACCCTGCCGCAGGACTACCAGCGCCGCATCGAGTCCATCCCGGGCGTGGTCTCCGCCACGCCCATCAAGGTCGTCGTCTCCAACTGCCGCACCAGCCTGGATGTCGTCACCTTCCGCGGCGTGCCCAAGGAGGACTTCCTCGCGCACCGGCGCGGCGAGATCGAACTCATCTCCGGCGCCACGGACGATTGGATGCGCCGCACGGATGCCGCCCTCGTGGGCGAGACCCTCGCCAACCGGCGCGGCCTGCGCCCCGGCATGACCTTCGACGCCGCGGGCATCACCGCGTATGTGGCCGGGGTCATCCGTTCCGACGACGCGCAGGACCAGAACACCGCCTACACCGCCCTGGAGTTCATCCAGCTCGCGGGGCGCGACCAGCTCGGCATCGTCACGCAGTTCAATGTCAAGGTCACCGATTCATCCCGGCTCGATCCCGTCGCCGCCGCCATCGACGGCGAGTTCCGCACGGCCCAGGACCCCACCGCCACCTTCACGGAGAAAGCCTTCATCGGGCGCGTGGCCTCGGACATCCTGGAGATCGTCGCCTTCGCCCGCTGGCTCGGCATCGGCTGCCTCGTCGCCGTCCTCGCCCTGATCGCCAACGCCATCGTCCTCAGCGTGCAGAGCCGCATCGCCGAGCACGCCGTGCTCCAGACCCTCGGCTTCCGAGGCTGGATGGTCGGCGTGCTCATCATCGGCGAGGGCGTGTTCGTCGCCCTGGCCGGCGGCCTGCTCGGCGCGGCCGCCGCCCTCGCCATCGCGCGGTTCGGCAACTTCGCCCTCTCCGTCGAGGGCCAGACCATCCCCATCGTCGCCACCCCCGCCCTGCTCGCGGCCGGTCTGGGCGTCTGCCTGGCCCTGGGCGTTCTGGCCGGGCTTGCCCCGGCGTGGCAGGCCTCCCGGCGCGAGATCGCCGCCTGCTTCCGCTCCGTCTGAGAAACCCATGAAGCCCATCATCCGCCAACTCCCGCTCGATTACGCCCTGCGCAACCTCGCACGCAGCCGCACGCGCCTGGCCGCCACGCTGCTCGGCGCGGCCCTGGTCGTGCTGCTGGTCCTCGCCGCCGCGGGCTTCGTGCGGGGCATGCAGTTGACCCTCTCCCAGCAGCGTTCCCTGCACGACAACATCATCCTGCTGGGCACGGGCAGCGAGGAGAGCGTCGAACGCTCACAGATCGACGCAGGCGTCGAAGGTCAGGCCGCCGCGAGCATCCCCGGCATCCGCGCCGAGAACGGCATCGTCTTTGTCTCCCCCGAGATCCACGCCGCCCTGCCCCTCCGCGCCGACAAGGACGACCCCACCGAACGCCAGGGCGTCATCCGCGGCATCCGCCCCGTCGCCCTGCTGGTCCACCCGGCGGTCGAGATCACCCACGGGCGCGCGCCCGACGCGGGGGCCGACGAGATCATGGTCGGCGCGCTCGCCGGCGCCCGCCTCGGCCTGTCCGACACCCGCCTCGCCGTCGGCCAGACGCTCTGGTTCGACAACCGCGCGTGGACCATCTCCGGCCGCTTCACCGCCCCCAACACCGTGATGGACGCCGAGATCTGGATGCCGCTGCCCGACATGCAAGTCGCCACCAAGCGCGAGAACACCCTCTCCTGCGTCATCCTCACGCCCGACACCGCCTCGTTCGCCGACGCCGACCTGTTCGCCAAGTCCCGCCTCGACCTCGAGATCGCGGCCATGCGCGAATCGGACTACTACGCCTCCATCGGGGCGTTCTTCCGGCCCATCCGCGTCATGATCGTCGTCACCGCCGCCCTGATCGCCACGGGCGGCGTGCTCGGCGGCCTGAACACCATGTACGCCTCCTTCGCCGCCCGCGTGCGCGAGGTGGGCATGCTCCAGGCCCTGGGCTACACCCGGCGCGCCATCATCGCCAGCCTGGCCGAGGAGTCCGTGTTCATCGCCGCCTGCGGCGCGCTGCTCGCCTGCGCCGTCGCCCTGCTGCTGCTCGACGGCCTGGCCGTCCGCTTCTCGATGGGCGCGTTCGCCCTGACCATCGACCCGCCCGTTCTGCTCATCGGTCTGGCCACCGGCCTGGCCGTCGGCCTTGTCGGCGCGATCCCTCCGGGCGTGCGCTGCCTGCGCCTGCCCATCGCCGCCGCCCTGCGTTCCCACTGACCTTCCCCACTGACCCTTACCCGATCCATGAATCAGGAGATCCCCATGCACCGCATCATCCCCGCCGCCCTCGCCTGCCTCGCTCCCGTGCTGCTGACCGCGTGCGACAAGCCCGCGGCGACCGTCACCGCCACGCAACCCGCCGTCTGGCTGCTCACCGAAGCGCCCGCCGACGCCCGCGCCATCCCCGAGATCAAGCCCACCGCCGCCGAGGGCGACGCCGTGGTCCTCCGCGCCCGCATCGGCGGGCGCAAGGAGCCGATCACCCCCGGAGCCGCCGTCTTCATCGTGATCGACCCGTCCGTCCCGAGCTGCGACCAGATCCCCGGCGACAACTGCCCGACCCCCTGGGACTACTGCTGCGAACCGCGCGAGAGCCTCAACGCCAACTCGGCCACCATCCAGCTGGTCGATGCCGACGGCACGCCCATCCAGACCGATCTCCGTGCGGCCGGCCTCAACCCGCTCGACGAGGTCATCATCGTGGGCACCGTCGCCGCCCGCCCGTCGGCCCAGGTGCTCACCGTCCGCGCCACGGGTGTCCATAAAGTCGGCGGGTGATCTCGGCGTCGAACGCCGCGCGAGCCGGCGGGAGGGCGCCCGGCTCGGCGAGCCGGGCCACCGAGGTCGGCGGCCGCCGCCCTCGACCCTCCAATCGAATGGAGCGCAGGGGACTCGAACCCCTAACTTCCAGCTTGCAAAGCTGGCACTCTACCAGTTGAGTTAGCGCCCCGTCCGGACGCTGCGCACGCACCGCCGCGGGGATGTACCATACGCCCCGGACCTCCTCCCCCGCCACCCCCCCCACCCCCCACCCGGCCCTCCATCCTCCGACGGGAACATCCATGCACGCCATCTTCCGCACCACCGCCGTTCTGGCCCTGCTCGCCAACCTGCCCGCCCACGCCCAGGATCAGTCTCGTGCCGCCGACCCCGCCGGCGACGACCTTCCCGCCGAGGTCGCCCGGCCCGCCCGCGCCGCCCCCACCTTCACCGTCACCGCGAGCGGGACCGTGACCGACCGGGCCGACCTCGACGACGGCCCCGGCGACCTGCGCATCAGCCGCGCCCTGCTCGCCGTCGAAGCCGGATTGGACCTCGGCGAACGCCGCTCCCTGACCGTGGGCCTCGGCGCTGAACGCTCGTGGTACGACTTCAAGAACGCCACCGACCTGCACGCCAGCGGCGACCCCTTCGGCGATGTCACCGATGCCGAACTCTTCCTGCGCTACAGCGCGCCCTTCAACGACAGCACCACCTGGTTCGGCCTTGCCGCGATCGGCATCGGCGCCGAGGACGGCGCGGACATCTCCGACTCGTTCATCTACACCGGCAGCCTGGGCTTCGTCACGAAGGTCTCCGAGTCCTTCTCCTGGGGCGTGGGCATCCTCGTCCGCAGCCAGCTCGAGGACGACGCCCTCGTCCTGCCCATCCCCCAGATCCGCTGGGCCATCGACGACAAGTGGACGCTCGAATCACAACGCGCCGGACTCCGCCTCGACTACGCCCACTCGGACGCCCTCTCCTACGGCGTCCAGGCAGAGTACATCAGCCGCTCCTACCGCCTCGACGACAACGGGCCTATCCCCGACGGCATGGCCACCGACCGGCGCGTGCCCATCTCCGTCTACGCCGAGTACCAGCCCGCGCCCACCTTCTCCATCGGGGCCGCCATCGGCGCGTCGGTGTACAGCAACATCGAGCTGCTCGACTCCAACGGCGACGACATCAACGACGACGACATCGACACCGCACTCTTCTTCTCGCTCAACGCCCGCATCCGCTTCTGAAGCAATGTGTGGTACCACAGATGGCCCCGAACGCAAGTGAGGGGATGGCCTGCTTCAACACCTCGCTTGCACGAGAACTTGTCACTGGAATCGTTCAGTCGCCCGCGCCCGCCGAGGCGGACGCCGCAACTCCCGGCGCATCGCGGGTGTACGCCCGCGTGACCACCGGCGGCGTGACGGGCCGCCCGCCCTCGCCCACCTCGACCCTGGAAATCGCCCGCAGCACGCCCGCGCCCTCCACCAGCTCCGCGAACGCCGTGTACCGCCCGTCCAGGAACGAGGTCCCCTCCCGCGACAGCCCGATGAACACCTGCGACCCGTTCGAGTTCGGGTCCTGCCCCCGCGCCATCGACAGCACCCCGAAATCGTGCCCCAGCCCCGACCGCTCCAGGTCTAGGTGGTACCCCGGCCCCCCGGCGCCCTCGCCCGACGGATCGCCGAACTGCACCACGAACGGGCGTCCGTCCGGCAGCGCCGCGACGACTCTGTGGATAACTACATCCGTGTAAAACCCCCCCTCGACCAGGTGCAGCAGGTTGAAGGCCGTGTTCGGTGCCTGATCCGGACGCAGCCGGAACGCCATCGATCCCTCCGGCGTCTCGAACACCACTTCTTTTTGCACATACAGGCGCAGGCCCGTGAACACCCGCTGCCGCTCCCCGCCCCGCCCGTCCAACTCGTCCTCGAACGCCGGCGCCGCCTGCGGCCCGTCGGACGGCCGCCCCGTCGCCGGGTCCACCAGCAAGGCCCGCGCGGGCGTCCACATCGGCTGCACGACCACCGGCGCGCCCAGAGGCACATCATCCGCGTACAACTGCGCCACCCGCGCCCGCTCGGCCGGGGCTTCCCACAGGACCGCCAGCAGGCCGGCCAAGTCCGCCCTGCCCGCCGCCGCGGCGGCTTCGCCGACCACCTTGCCGTCCGCGATCTCGTGCAGACGGATCGTCAACTCCCCCGCGAAGTCGTCAGGCGCCTCGACCCGCACCAGCACCCGTCGTCCGACGCCGTAGTAGAGGCGTTCGGGCATCAACTGCCCGAGGGCCTCACCGCACGCCGCCAGCACGCACACCGCCGAGAGCCAGAATCGGATCGATCGCATGACCACAGCCTACGCAAGATCCGCGCTGCGTGCGGGCATCAGGCACGGGCCGCGCCCGCTCTCCGCCCCGATCGGCGGATCAATCTCGGATGCCGCTGCCCCCGGTCGCCGCGGACGAGGACGCCCCGTCCATCCGGCCCCACGCATCCGACACCGCCTGGGAGGATGACGACCCGCCCCCCGCCATGCGGGCCATGATGTCCGCGACCTCGTTGCCGACATCCTCAAACCAGGTGACGGCCAGACCCGCCTGGAGCAGGTTGAAGCCGCCCTTGTGGTTCAGATTCTCGTACGAACGGAGCGTGTCGGTCACCATCGCGGAATCCGTCGGGATCTGGAACAGGCGACGCTGCCCCTGCGGGCCGTTCCCCCGGTACTGGTAGTTCGAGACGATCTCGCCCTCCGACCCCGACCAAGCCCGCTCGTACCGGCTGAACGGGTGCGCGCCCGGATGAGACGGGCAGTAAAACACCTGCGGGGCAGACAGAATCTCGTGCTGGTACATCAGCCCAAGCCCATCCCACTGGCCCCAGGGCCGATCAGGAAAGTTCGCCCGTGAAGTGCGCAGCGTGTCCATCAGCTCCGGTTGACCGGGCGACGAGGAGTTCCTCGCGTTCGACGCGGGCAGGAACACGCTCGGCGGCAGCCACTCGTTGGAACCTTGCGCGTACATGTTCAAGCCCAGGCCCACCTGACGCAGGTTCGACGCGCAGATCACCCGACGCGCGGACTCCCGCACCATCGCGAACGACGGCAGGAGAATCCCGATCAGAATCGTGATGACCGCCAGGCTGACAAGCACATCCACGAGCGTGAACCCGCGCGCGCAAGGCCTCCCCCGGCAAACTGTGCGATCTTGAAGACCCATACGCACGACCCGGTGCTCCACACCAGCGACCCCCACGGTCGCCGCCACTGCTCCCAAGATATCGGAAACAACTCACCAATGCAACCACCCTTTCCCACCCAAACATCGGGAGGAGTACCCATTTTGACACAAACCATACAAATTGCAAACAAAAATGGCGGATTCAAACTTGCATCCAGACGGAAACCCTGGCATCCTCTTGGCTTGCCATGCGTATGGCCTCCAGGCGAGGGCTGTGTATGCCCCCCGCCCCGGGCCTCTCGTGAACCCGGAACCATGACGGACCCGACACCCGACACCCCGGACCAACCCCCGCGCCCGAAGGGCCAGGGGGATCCCCCGGAGCGTCCCGACACGGAACCGGCCGACCTGCTCCCGCAGGAGGCCGTTGACCTTGAGCTGATGCAGCGTATCGCGTCCAACTCGGAAGCCGCCGTCGCGGAGCTGTACGACCGGTTCGGCTCGCTGGTGTACCGCATGGCCCTGCAGTCCATGCCCACCCGTTCGGAGGCCGAGGACGCCGTCCAGGAAGTGTTCGTCCGGCTCTGGCGCACCGCCGACCGGTACGACCCTTCCAAGGCCGCGCTGGTCACCTGGGTCATGCTGCTGACCAGACGCCACCTGGTGGACAAACTGCGACGCAAGCGCTCGCGCATCAAGCCCGCCGGCCTGGACGACGCCCAGGTGTCCGACGCGATGGATGCCCAGGCGATCTCCGACCGCATCGAGCGCGACGAGCACTTCGCCGCCCTCATGCTCCGCATCGACACACTGCCGGACCTCCAGCGAACCGTCGTCATCCGTGCGTACCTCGGCGGCCAGACGCTCCGTCAGATCAGCGAGGAGATGGATATCCCGCTCGGGACCATCAAGTCCGCACTCTCGCGGGCCCTCGTCCGACTCCGGGAACGAACCGGGGAAGAGGCTTCATTATGAACACCCAGGCATTGATCGAACAGACCGTCCTCTACACGCTCGGCTTCCTGGACGACCGGGAACAAGCCGAGTATGAATCCGCACTGACGGCGGCCCAGCCCCGGGTCCGCGCCCATGTCCAGGCCGAGGCCCGGCGCATGGCCGACCTGGGCGACCTGCTTCCTTCCGATCAGCCCAGCCCCGAGCTGCGCGACCTCGTGCTGGCGGCGGTCCGCGCCGGCATGCGCGAGCAGGAGGTCGAGCAACGCCTCGCCGCCGCGACCATCGCCGGTCGCATCACGCCCCAGACCAACAGCCAGACCAACAGCCAGACCCGCGCCCAGCCCGCGACCGGCACCCGCAAATACTCCCAGCCCGCCCTGCCCCGCAACCGCGGCGTCCACCCCGTCTGGCGCGCCGCCGCCATCGGTCTGGCCGGTGCCACCATCGTCCTGACCGTCATCTCCGCGAATGTCCGCGACATCCAGCACTCCGCCGCGGACGGCGCCCGCATCGCCCAGCTCTATGAAAAGACCGGCGCCGAGTTCGTCAACGCCACCCTCTTCGACGCCAACACCAAGCGCGTCACCCTCACCCCCGTCTCTTCCGAAAGCCCCAACAACGCCGTCGCCTCCGTCTGGCACAACCCGGACTGGGGCTCGGCCCGCCTGTTCGTCAAGAACCTCCGGCCCCAGCCCGGCGACGAGCCGTACCGCCTCGTCGTGCTCGACGCGGACGGCAACATCGTCCGCGAGGTGGCCGAGTTCCGCCCCACCGGCGAGGTCCAGGACATCGGCATCACCATCAACCTCAACACCGAGTCCCGGCTGGCGATCTACCAGAATCTCCGCGACGCCATCGACGCCCAGCCCCTGCTGCAGGGCAACGCCTCCGATCTGTGATCCTCCACGCCACCGCGCAACACAAAGCCCAGGGATTCAATCCCTGGGCTTTTCTTTCACACGCAACTCAACCGGTCATCCCCGCGGGATCTCCCACTGCGAATCGTCCATCAGCGGGTCGATCCGGCTGTCCCGCTCGAACCGGCTCTTGGCAGCCGAGAGTCTCCGCCACAGGAACCCGCCGAAGGCCAGCGTGAACACCGTCGAGCCGCCGAAGATCATCCCGGCGGTCTCCACACGCTTGGTGTCCAGGGGCTCTCCGGAGGCGGCGGCCTCGGCGACGATCACCGTGGTCGCGCCGTCGGTGCGGCGCGCCCGCGCCTGGTTCGACACGCTGGCCAGCGCGACCGCGTAGGTGTCCAGCACCCGGCGGGTCCGCTCCGCGCCCTCGCCGCGCCACTCCAGGCGGACCTGGTTGGGGCTGGGCGTCTCGATGACCAGCCGGTCGCGCGCCTCGCGGGCCAGCTCGCCGGCCGTGCCCAGCGTGGTGATGCCGCGCCGCTTCATCCGGTCCGCGGCCTGCTCCAGGAAGCGCGGGTCGGTGGCCAGCGCGGTCATGTATGTCTGCCACGCCTCGGCGTCCTGGGTCGAGAGCGTCTGGCGCGGCCCGCCCTCGCCGGCGATGACCACGCTGGCCGCGTACTCGCCCGGCGTGAACCGGCCCGCCACGAACCACGACGCCGCGGCGACCATGCCGACCACCGCCATCATCCCGATCACGCCGAAGACGACGCCCCCGCGCACCTCGCGCTTGGCGTTGCGCTGGCGCATCTCAACGATGGCGTGGTACGCCTCCGCGAGTTCGGCCCGCTTCTGCAGCACCTTGTCGCACTGCTCCAGCCGGTCGCGCAGCGCCTCGGTCGCGCGCCGGATCTTCAGCGAGTGGTCCCGCAGGATGCGTCGCTGCCGGGCCAGGCGCCGGCGACGCCCGAGCTGGAACTCGTCCGCGTTCGGGCGGGGCTTGGCGTTGGCCACCTCCAGCTCGATCTCCAGCTCCTGCACGCGCGACTTCAGGTCGCGGTTCTCCCCCTCCGTTTCCAGCGCCGCCTGCTCGGTCCGGGCCAGCTCCCCCCCCGTCCTCTCGGCCGCCTCGCGCAGCGATTCGATCTCCTGGCGGGCGGCATCCAGCGCGTCCCGCATCGCGGCCGTGTCGCGTTCCGCCTCGGCGATCCGTTCGACCGCCAGCGTCAGCGCGTCGCGCAGACGCCCGGCCTCCTCCTGCGAGTTCTCACCCGCCGCCGCGAGCTGCGCGCTCGCCTCGTCCCGCGCCCGCACCGCCGCGGTCAGCTCCCGCTCGGCCCCCGCCAGCTTGGCTTCCAGCTCGGCGGCCCGCGCCTCGGCCGCCTCGGCCCGCGCCACGGCCCCGTCCAGCTCCTCCGAACGCGCCCCCGCCGAGCGCATCGCCTCGGTCAGTTCCGCGATCCGCTTCTCGGCCGCCTCGACCTCCGCCCGCGTCGCGGCGATCTCCGCGTCCGCGGATGCCGCCAGGTCGTCCAGCTGCTTGCGCAGCGAGGCGGCTTCGGCCCGGGCCGCGGCCTCCGCCTTCGGGTCGGCCGCCTGCGACAGGCGCGCCTCCGCGGTCGCCAGGCGTTCGCGGGCCTCGCCCAGTTCCAGCTCGGTCAGCTCGGCCCGTTCCCGCAGCGCGGCGACATCCCCCTGCACGGACGCGACCCGTTCACGCTCACGGGCCAGGTCCGCCGCCAGCGCGGCGACGCGCTCGCGTTCCGCGTCCAGCTCCAGGCTCATCGCCTCGGCGCCGGCCCGCTCGCCCTCCACGCCCGCGCGTGCCTCCTCGCGGACGCGGTCGATCTCGGCCTGGGCCGCGGCCAGCAGCGACTCCAGCTCGCCCGCCCGCCCCAGCGCGCCCGCCGCGTTGCGGACCTCCTCCTCGGCGACTTCCATCTGCGCCCGCAGGCCCTCGGAGACCTTGCGCTCCCGCGTGAGCTTCTCCTCGGCCATCCGCAGCGCGCCCTCCAGGCGCTGGCGCGTCTGGCCCAGCTCGGCCTCGAGCGCGCCCGCCCGGCCGGCCATCTCCTCCAAGGCCCGCGACCGCTCGCCCAGCTCCAGCTCCCGGCCCTTGAGCTTGCCCTCGAGCGCGCGCAGGGACTTCTCGACCGCGCCCAGGCGGGACTCGGCCGCGTTCTCGCGGGACAGCTTCTCCTCGACCTCGGCCTCGCGCTGCGCCAGCAGCGATTCGCGCCGGCCCAGCTCGCCCTCCCGGGCCTCGATCCCGCCCGCGCGGTTCTGCAAGTCCCGCGCCGTCAGCTCGATCTTCTGGCGCTCGTGCTGCACGGTCCGCAGCTCGGTCTCCAGCTCCTCGCCCCTGGACTCGACCTGCGCCTCGCGTCGTTCCAGCTGCTCGGCCTGCTGGGCGATCTTCGACTCGCGCTGCTCGATGCGCGCCGCGCGCTGGGCCACATCCTGCTCGCGCGTCTCGATCTCCTGGCGCATCTCCGCCAGCTCGACCTCCCGCGCCGTCAGCTCCCCCTCCCGGCTCTCCAGCTCGTCCCCGCGCTCGTCGATCTGCGATTCCCGCGCCCGCATGGCCTCGGTCGCCTCGGCCAGCTCGCGCCGCTTGTCCGCCAGCTCCACCATCGCCTGGCGGTGCTCGGCGTGCGCACGGCGCAACGCGGACAGCTGCTGCTCCACCGCCCCGATCGCTCCCAGAACCTCGTCCTCGGCCTTGGGCAGCTTCATCTCCGCGCCGGTATCGGGCGGCAGGTCCTTCTTCTGGTCCGCCTGCTTGTTCGAGTTGCGGGTTCTCGCATCCATACGACGACCTCCGGCTCTCGCTCCGACACCCGCCCACGCCATGCCCGGCGCACGCGCCAACACACCAACTTCGGATTTCATCCGCCCCCGACAACCGGGGGTTGCCCCCGCGGGCCGGTCCTTCTTTCCCGACGCTGCGGGCTGTGCCGGTCGTCCCGAACCTGCCGACCGGCCCAAGGTCCGATCACGGGGCGTGAACCCGGGCACGCCTCATTCCTTGGGCAAACACCCCAGCATTGTGCCCCTCGTTTCTCGACAAACATCTATGCCGGACCCCGCCCTGCCGATATGATGGGACACATGGAATGACCGGCCCGCACACGCGGTTCACCGGCCGACCGGGGCACGGCCCCCGGTATCTTCGGACACTCCGGCCTCCGGCCGACAGCAGGGAGCAGCATCATGGCAGGCATCTCGGGTCTCAGCGCGGGCAAGTTCATCGCGGGTGTCGTCGCCGTCGGCGCGGCCTCCGTCCTCGGGTACAACTGGATCACCACCGGCTGCCCCACCGGCGTGTGCCCCACCGAGCGCGCCGCCATCACCGCCGCCGCCCACGCCACCGAGGGCGGCGCCGATTCCTGCTGCGCCCTGATGGCCGAGACCGAGAAGTCCGCCTGCGGCGTGGTCGCCGAGGCGTGCGAGGCCGAGGCCAAGGGCGGCTGCTGCTCCGAGGGCAAGGCCGAGCAGGTGGTCATCACCACCGTCGCCGCCACGCTCCCCTCCGCCCCCGAGGGCGAGTGCTGCTCCGACAAGGGCCTGCCCGAGCCGTGCAGCGACAAGAAGGCCTGCTGCATCGAGAACTACAACCTCGCCGAGAAGGCCGCCAACCCCTGATCCCCTGACCGGCGCCACCCGGACGGGCACACACCTTGAACCGCATCACACTCGACGCCGGCCCGCTCCGGGTCGGCCTTGATCCATCGCTCGGCGCGTGCCTGACGGAGTTCTCCCTCCGCGGGCCTTGCGATGACCGGTACCCGCTCATGCGACGAGCGCCCGGGGGGGACACCGACCCCGCCGGGTGCTCTTCCTTTTTGATGGGGCCGTGGACCAACCGCGTCCGCGACGCCCGTTTCACCTTCCAGGGCCGCACGCACCGGCTTCGCCCCAACTTCGCCGACGGCACCGCCATCCACGGCGTGCTGCGCGATGCGCCCTGGCGCATCACCGACCGCACGCCCGTCTCGGCCCGGCTCGTGTATGACAGCCGCGACCACGAGGGCGTCAACTTCCCCTTCGCCTTCGGCTCGGTCTTCCGGGTGGAACTCGCGCCGGACGAGCTGGTACTTGACCTGTCCATCGTCAACCTGGACGATCGGCCCATGCCCGCCGGGTGCGGGCACCATCCTTACTTCCCCCGCACGCTCATGGCGACGGGCGAGCGGGTCCGCCTGGCCGCCGGGGTCGGGGGCCGCTACGAAGCCGTGAACTGCCTGCCCACCGGGCCTGCGAAGGACGATGCGGTCTGCGCGGCCCTGCGCGAAGGCGGGCCGCTGGGCGATCCCGACCTGGACGATGTGTTTTCGGGGTTTGACGGCCGCGCCGTCATCACCTGGCCCGATTCGCGCGTGCGGCTGACGATGGACTGCTCGGAGGTGTTCGGCCACCTCGTCGTGTTCACGCCGCGTGTACGGGAGGGCGGGGCGCCGCTGCCGTGGTTCTGCGTCGAGCCGTGTACCATGCCCAACGACGGCTTCAACCTGATGCACGGCGGGCAGGCTGATACGGGGGTTCGTGTGCTTGGAGCCGGTGAATCTCTGGAAACCCGTGTGCGGTTGCGGGTTGAATGGTTTTGACTTACATGGCACGGCGCGCCATCAAGAATCGGGCTTCGCCCGACACAGGCGGGACGCCTGTGCCACCAAGAAGAAAGAGTCGGCACGGAGTGCCGACCTACGAGGAGCGTCTCATGGCCGTCTGGCTGCTCAAGTCCGAGCCTGATGTCTATTCCTATGACGACCTCGCCCGCGACGGGCGGACCGTGTGGGACGGGGTCAACAACCCGGCCGCCAACATCCACCTGCGGGCCATGAAGCCGGGGGACACCGCCTTCATCTACCACACCGGAGATGAGCGCCGCGTGGCGGGTCTGGCCAGGGTCGTCTCCGGCGCGTACGAGGATCCCAAGAACCCCGGGCTGAACGGCAAGGGCGACATCGCCCGGCCCGTGGTGGATCTGGAACCCGTGAAACCCGCCAAGAAAACCCTGACACTCGCCGACATCAAGGCCGATCCGCGCTTTGACATCGAGGGCTTTGACCTTGTGCGTCTGCCGCGTCTGAGCGTCATGCCGGTGCCTGCCGCGGCGGTCAGGCTCATCAGGTCCGCGACGGGGCTTTGATGCGAACGGGAGACACGGCTCGGCGAGCCGTGCCAGTGAAGGCCAGGCCCGGCCGCTCCCTTGCAGTCGCGGCTTGTCAGAACCCCACCGTGTTGCGCGTGCCCTGCTTGGTGACATCCACCACGCGGGTCCAGGCCTCCAGGCCGGTGCGGACATCGGTCAGGGTCAGGCGGAAGGTGAAGGTGCTCTGGCGGGTGCGCCCGGCGGTGCGGGAGAGCTGCGTGATGCGCCCGGTCAGCGTGAAGTCGGGCGTGAGCGTCGGGAAGTCCGAGCGGCCCTCCTGCATCGCCCGGCGGCGGAGTTCCTCCTGGGCCTCGCGGGACTCGGGGTTGTCGCCCCGCGTGGTGATGACCTGCACCTGGCCGGAGTTGACGAGTTGCTCGCGCATGCGGTACAGCAGCTCGTCGGTGCTGAACGAGGAGGAGGTGTCGTTGACCACCCGGTCGATCACCAGGCGGGCGGGCTGGTTGGGGGCGGTGGTCAGCACGCCGGTGGAGACCAGCGATTCGAGCATGCCCTGGGCGGCATTCTGGAGATCCTGGATGTCCACATCCCCCACCGTCACCACGGACTCGCGCCCGCCCGTCTCGATCACCCGCGCGGGGCGCGAGCAGCCGATCGGGGCCAGCAGCAGAACGGCGGGGATGAGTATGGCAAACCGCATGGTCGATTCTCCCTGATGCACGCAGACCGGCCCCGACGGACGCCTGCTGACAACGAAGAACTATATCTGCCGCAAATCACAGAGGCCGGTTGCCGCGGTCCCCCTCCCTCCCGGCACCGGCTCATCCCGGCCCGTCCGATCCCGGCGCATCCAATCCGTCCGGCGGCTCCGGCTCGGACGCATCCGGCACTTCCCGCGGCTCGCCCCGGCCCACCACGGCCGCGATGACCAGGTCGCCGCTGACATTCACCGTCGTGCGGCACATGTCCAGGATGCGGTCCACGCCCAGGATCAGGGCGATGCCCTCCGGGGGCACGCCGACGGTCTGCATCAGGATGACGATCAGCGGCAGGCTGCCGCCCGGCACGCCCGCCGTGCCGATGCCCGCCATGATGGACATCAGCACCACGACCAGCTGCTGGCCCAGCGTGAGTTCGACCTGGTACACCTGCGCGAGGAACAGCACCGTGATCCCCTCGAACAGGGCCGTGCCGTTCTGGTTGGCGGTCGCGCCGATGGTCAGCACGAACCGGGAGATCCGCGGCGGGATGTCCAGCCTGTTCTCCGCGGTCTCCAGCGCCTTGGGCAGCGTGGCGTTGCTGGACGAGGTGGAGAAGGCGTAGAGGTACACCTCGCGGCAGTCCCTGAAGAACTTCCAAGGCGACCGGCGGGCCAGGAACACCAGCATCAGCGGGTACACCACGAACTGCTGGATGAGCAGCGCGGCGATCACCACCGCGACATACCCGAACAGGGTGGAGAAGACCCCCAGCCCGTTCTCGAAGACCTGCTTGAGCACCAGCGAGAACACCCCCGCCGGGGCCAGCATCATGGCGTACTCGACCACCTTGATGCACACGGCGAACACCTGCTCGAGCAGGGGCACCAGCGTCCGGCCCGCCGTGTCCCGCACCCCGGGCGCGCTCATGGCCACGCCCAGGATCAGGCAGGCCACCATGAGGGAGATGATCTCGCCGTCGAGCGCACGCACCGCCGAATCGAGCGGGTTCATCGGGATCAGGTCGAGCAGGGCCTGGTGCGCGGGCTTGGCGGCCGCGGCGGCCTGGAGCACCCGGTCGGGGGATTGGGTCGCCTCCAGGTTGGCCCCGTCGCCGGGTCGGACGATGTTGACCAGCGTGACGCCGATCAGCACCGCCGCGCCGCTGGCCAGCACGGTGCAGCCGAAGGTCTTGGCGAACACCCGCCCCATCCCCCGGCCGCTGCCGAGTTCGTAGGCCCCGATCATCAGGGCCGAGACCACCAGCGGCACCACGATCATGAAAATCAGACGCAGGAACACCTGCCCGATCATGGCGATCCAGTCGGAGATCAGGGGGGTCAGCCAGGCCCAGCCCTCCGCGTCCTTGAGCGGGTGCAGCAGCGCGCCGACCACGATGCCGAGCACCAGCATCCCCAGGAGCCAGGCCGCTTTATGCACGCATACTCCCTTCGTTCAACGCAACACGACGCCCGCGGGCGGTCAGGCCCGCCGGGGACCGGGCGTGCCCGATCGGGGCATGGTACAGGATTCCGAGGATCGGCTCAACCGGGTAGGTCGGCACTCCGTGCCGACTCTTTTCGGGGGAGTCGGCACGGAGTGCCGACCTACCGGGAGGAGGGTGGGGGAGGGGGGATGGGAAGACACGGCTCGGCGAGCCGTGCCACCAAGAGTCGGCACGGAGTGCCGACCTACCTCAGTTGGAACGGCGGACCTGGAGGCGGAAGTCGGCCGCCTCGGGGGTCAGCGCGGTCGCGCCGATCATGTGGAAGCCGCCCGAGGCGATGGAGGTCGCCTTCCACGCGGTGTTCTGGTTGGGGATGACATTGCCCCGCTCGTCCAGCCACTCGAAGCGGTAGGAGAAGCGGCGGGTGCGGAACCCGTCGTTGGCCATGTCCACCTGGGCCTCCAGCGTGCCGGACTCGTTGCGGTACATCCGCACCTCCCGGGTCTTGATGGCCAGGGCGGAGAGCAGGTCGTTGATGTCCCGGCGGACCACCACGCTGTCCTCCCCGCGGCGTTCGGTGCGGGTGCCGGTGGTGTTCACCGAGCCGCAGGCGGGCGGCAGCAGGCAGAGGGCGGCCAACACCGGGAACAGGGGACCTCGCTTCATCATGGGCTTCATGGGCTTCTTCTTCATGGGGGTGTCTCCTGCCCGGCACGGGCGGGCGTCAACGCGGCCCGCACGACCGACGGCTGGCGCACGCCGGCGTGGGGCACGGTCAGAACAACGATATGACTCCGGCCCGGCTCCACCCGGATCGGAACGGCCACGCCGGAGTACCGCGCGGTCAGCGCGCCGTCGTCCGGCGTCGGAACCCGCGCCAGCAGAATGCGCTTGGGCAGGGTCCGCCACATCCGCGTGTCGGCCGAGGTCGTGACCGCCTGGTAGATGATCCCGAACAACTGCCCCCACCCGCCCGCCTCCTCGCGCAGGGCGTAGGTCGCTCCGGCCTTCAACGCGGAACTGAGGATCTCCTGCATGATGATGCGGGGCAGGCGAGACCGGAACTCGGCCCCCACCATCGCGTCCATGTCGGCCAGCGGCACCGCCGCGGATTCTCCGCCACCACCGGAAACCGACACGCCGCCGATCCAGTCGTCGTGGAACCGCAAGCGCGGGAACGCGGCGGCGACATAGTTCACATTGCCGAAGGGGATCGGGAGGTCCAGACGCAGCTCCTCCAGCCACGGCCCGCGCCCGGCCATGACATAGACCCAGGTTGTCGGTTCCGCGCTCTGGTTCATCCCCCGCTCGATGCGGTCCAGGTCGGGCAGCAGCGCGGGGGCGGCGTCCGGCTCCATCGACAGCACCTGGCGCAGCTCGAACCTGGCCCGCTCGGTGTCGGACGGATCGGCGGAGGTCGCCAGCAGGAACACGCCGCGGAGGTGCGAGGCGAACGGGTTGCGGAACTCGCTGTCCGCGCGCAGGTCGGCCAGGTCGGCGAAGTGCGTGGCCATGATCCCGTCCACGCGGTCGCGGTCCACGCCGACGCCGCGGCGCTTGGCCTCGTCCTCCAGATCGCCCGAGGCGTTCACGCTGGCGCCCAATCTTCGGACGGCCTCCTCCTGCCACTCCCGCGTCAGGTTCAACTGCACGCGGGCCTCTTCCAGATCACCGACGCCGATCTCGTTGATGGCGTTGAGGGCGGTGGCCATGATCCGGTCCACGGGGGTGCCGATGAACGCGCTGGTGGTCTGGTTGACCAGCGTGGTCGTCACCGCCTGGGAGACGCGGTCCTCGGCCTTGGTGTCCAGGTACGGGCGGACATCCGCGTGGACGCGCCCGAAGAAGTCGCGGCTGGCCTCCAGGTCTCCCGCCATCTGCGCGGCGCGGGCGGCCTCGAGGTTGTAGGCCACGCGGTTGTTGCGGTCGCCGGACGCGCGTTCGGCGCGGGCGGCGGTCAGCTTGGCCGCGCCCTCGAAGTCGCCGGCGGCGACGCGCTGGTCGAGCTGGGCCGCGAAGTTGCGGTAGCCGCTCTGGCAGCCCCCCCCCACCGCCACGCCCAGACCGAGCGCGGCACACCAGACTTTTCGCAAGGATCGGCTCACGGGCGGAGGTGTTCCAGCCAGAAGGACACCGCCTCGGGCGAGAGGTCGAGGGACTGGAGGGACGAGGTGTCGATGGTCAGGCGGCTGGCGCTGAGGAACTGGGCCACGCCGCGGGCGATGGCCTCCTGGTTCTCGCGCAGGGTGTCGCCGTCCTTGAGGAAGTTGAGCAGTTGGGCGTGCTGACGCCACTGGTCGAGCGCTTCCTGGCGGAGTTGCAGGGGCACGGTCAGCACCATGCCGTCGCGGGCGACGATGAAGCGGTCCACCGGCTGGAAGCCGGGGCCTTCCAGTCGCAGCCGGTGCGGGCCGGGGGCGACGCGGAGCGTGCCCGGGGCGTTGCCCGCGAGGAAGCCGTCGATGAGCACGCCCGCCTCGGCGGGGACGATGGCCAGGCGTTCGCCGGTGATGACCCACTGGCCGTCCACCCTGCGGATGTTGGGGATGGAGACCTGCTCGATGGAGACGCGCAGGTCGATGGCCACCTCCCCCGATTGGGCGGGGGCGGGGGGGAGGCGGGAGGCCAGCACCTCGGCGCGGGCCTGCCGCCCGATGCGGGTGCCCGCATCGCGGATCAGCGTGCCCAGGTCGGTGGGGGAAGACTGGTTCTGGGCGGACTGGCGCTGGCGGTCCGCGCTGACGGCCGAGCCGGCGGCGACCGCGCCGCCGGTGTCGCCGGAGATCAGGCTCCAGGCCATCGACAGGGTCGTCTCCGTGATGTCCGAATCCACGCCGAGCGCGGGGTCGTTGAAGCGGCGGCGCGACTCGGACAGGTCTGCGGCGGTGGCGATCAGGATCGCGTCCGCGCCGAGCGTCCGGGCGAGGGAAGCGGCGGAGGCCTGGTCGGAGAGCAGGCGGACGGCCTCGGCGGCGACGGAATCACTCCCGCCACGGTTCGCACCGGCGGAGGAGAGTTCGCTGACCGCGTTGAGCACCACGGCGCGGCTGATGACTTCCACCCCCTGACCGGCAAGGCCGGAGGTGACCCAGGTCTCGATCGAATCGGTGTGGCGGTCGGGGATGTCCGAATCGGTGATGCGCACGAACACGGCGACGCGGGCCGAACCTGCGGCGGGGGCAGGCTGGGCGGCGGGTTCGTTCCAGGTTTGTGGCGCGGCCTGGGCGGGCTGGGTGGCTGCGGGCGCGGAGGGGGTTGAACGCTGGGCGTTGGAGGCCGAACCGAAGACGCGGGTGTCGGGGTTCACGCCGGGGGGCAGGCCGTCCCAGGCGGGACGCATGACCGCGCCGAGGTCGATGCCGGTGTCCTCAAGGGCCTGGGCGGTGCTGAAGCGGGGGTTGACCTCGAGGATGCGCGCCCAGCCGACGGGGATCTCCTCGGTGCCGAGACGCTCGCCGGTGTCGGGGTCGATGAGTTCGCGCCCGGGGTGGAACACGCGCCAGAACTGGCCGGGCGCGATGCCGGTGCCCTCGGCCCGGTTGAGCGTGATCTGGCCGGCGGTGTAGGCGATGACCTTGGCGGGCGCGAGCCGGTCCATCACCGCGTTGGCGGCCTGACGGGCGAAGGACTCCGCCACGGAACCCAGCAGGGCGTTCGTCAATCGACCCTCGTGGGTCGCTCCGGGGAGCGTCTCGCGGACATCGGACTCTTCGAGCCGGATGGTGGTCGAGTCGAGCAGCACGCCGGTGGTGGTGTCATAGAGGCGGAGGGAAGCCAGAAGTTGGACGGTGCGGCGTTCCATCGTGGTGCGCCCGAGGCCGCCGGAGAAATCGGCGCGGGCGACGGCGTCCTGGAAGTTGTCCACGCTGACCGTGGCGACATACCGCGCCCCGGCGAGGGCGAAGGCGCGGGCGGTCTGGGGATCGGCCGGGTCGAGCAGGCCGGAATCGGCCAGGTTCTGCTCGCGGAGGACTTTGCCCAGGTCGGAGCGGGCCACGATGTCGAAGCGCCGGGTGTCGAGGACAGACTGGATCAGTTGGCTGTCGGCGGCCTGGACGATCTGGTTCAGGGTGTCGGCCTGGCCCTGGCGCCGGGCTGAATCGAGCACCGACTGCTGCACCTGGATCTCGCGGATGGCGAGGCGGGGCTTCTCGGGGGCGGTCTGGGCCGCGGCGAGGGGGGTCGTTAGGACGAGGGCGGCGATGAGCCGCAGGAACCGGGTGGTGATGGTCTGCACGGGGGTCCTCCTGTCCGGCCTCTCACCCTGGGGGGAAGTGGCGGGATCTTGCACTACAAGATAGGGACCGCGGGGGGAGGGGGGTGGCTGACGGGATTTGGGGAGGGATCGGGGATTGGGGATCAGGCAGGAAAAAGAGAAGAGAAGAATCCCGCGATTGCATCGCGGGCGTCACGGGGGGGGAGGGGCATGGCGCTGGCGGATGGCCTCGAACTGGTCGTCGCGGGCCTGCTCGAAGGCGGGGACGGGGACATCGTCGTTGAAGTAGTGCAGGATGTGGTCGAGCTTGCCGGTGCGGTAGAGATCGGCGAACGCCTCCACCGCGTCCGGCCAGTAGCGCGTGCCCATGCCGGCCTGGAGCTCGACGATGGCCCGCTCCGCGGCCCGTTCGCCGAGCTGGGCGCGGTAGGGACGCACCGAGGTCAGCGCATCGAAGGAATCGATCACGCTGAACACGCGGGGGCCGAGGGGGATGTCCTCGCCCTTGAGCTGGAAGGGGTAGCCCAGGCCGTCCCAGCGTTCGTGGTGATAGCGGACGAGGTTGAGGATCGGCTCCTCGTCCACATCGAGGTCGATCATGCGGGCGTAGCCGGCGACGGGGTGGAGCTTGATGATCTCGAACTCCTCGTCGGTCAGACGCCCGGGCTTCTGGAGGATGGCGTCCGGGATGACGACCTTGCCGACATCGTGCAGGGCCGCCCCCTGCGTCAGCAGGGCGATGCGGTCACGCTCGATGCCGAAATGCTCGAGCAAGGCCCGCATGTAGAGCACCACGCGCCAGGTGTGGGCGGCGGTGGACAGATCCTTGCCCTCGATCTCTCGGACGAGGCGTTGGACGGTGGCGGGGTCCATGCGGGATTGTTGGGGGGAAGAAGCGACGGAGCGACGAAGGGGGGGGAGGGGGGGGAAGCCGGCCTCGGGACGCCGCCGATGAAATCGGCGGATTCCTCTCCCGGTGGCACAGGCGTCCCCGCCTGTGTTCGACCCGCAGGGGCGAAACGGCATGTCACCGGAAGACACAGGCGGGACGCCTCTGCCACCAAAGAGTCGGCACGGAATGCCGACCTACCTTGCCACCAAAGACCGTACACTGAGGGCATGGATGTGATGCACGGGGTTCTGATCGCGTTGGCGCTGGCGGCGGGGGCGGCGGCGGTGGTGTGCCTACTCGGATGGCGGACGGCCCGGGCCAAGGCGGACGGGCTGCGGGCCTCGGAGGAGGAGGCCCGACGGAACGCCGAGCGATCCCGGGCCGAGGCGGAGAGCGCGGGGCGGGAACTGGAACGGGCGCGAGCGGAGTTGGTCGCGGCGGCCGAGCGGGAGCGGGAATCCCTGGGCCGGGTCATGAAGTTATCGGAGGAGTTGGCCGCATTGCGCGAGCGGCTGGACTCCGCCGAGAAGAGCCGGCAGGAACAGGTCGCCAACGAGGGGCGAATGCGGGAGGCGTTCGAGGCGATCGGGTCCAAGACGATGCGGGCGAATCAGGAGACGCTGGCGAAGATCCTCAACGACCGGCTGGCGGCGGCGGATGAGAAATCCAAGGCCGAGCACGAGCAACGCCGCGCGGCGGTCGAGGCGATGGTCAAGCCCATCGGCGAGACCCTGGCCAAGACGAGCGAGCGGCTGACGCAGTTGGACGAGCGGGTGAAGGCCTCCGGCGAGAGCGCGGACCAGTTGAAGGAGCAGACGGCCCGGCTGGCGCGGGCCTTGTCCCGCCCCGAGGTGCGGGGCAAGTACGGGGAGATCCAGCTCAAGCGGGTGGCCGAGCTGGCGGGGATGACCAGCTACTGCGACTTCACGGAACAGACCTCGACGATGGACGGCGACGGCAACATGCTGCGCCCGGACATGGTCGTGACGCTGCCGAACAAGCGGATGATCGCCGTGGACGCGAAGGCGAACATCGATGCGTACATGGCCGCCGTGAACGCGGCGGACGATCAGGAACGCGACGGGCACCTGGAACGCTTCGCGCGGCACATCGCGGAACAGGCGAAGAAACTCGGGGACAAAAAATACTGGGCGTTGTTCGACGGCTCGCCGGAGTTCGTCGTGATGTTCGTGCCGGGGGACCAGTTCATCGACGCCGCGCTGGCGCGCCGGCCGGACCTGCTGGACCGGGCGGCCCAGGACGGGGTGATCCTGGCCAGCCCGAGCACGCTGATCGGCCTGCTGCGGGCGGTGGCCGTGGGCTGGCGGGAGCACCGGCTGGCGGAGGAGGCCCAGGAACTGCTGGCCCTGGGCAAGGAACTGCACGACCGGGCGTCGGTGGCGTTCAAGCACGCCGCGGAGCTGGGGGACACCATCCGGCAGAGCGTGGAGCGGTACAACCGGCTGGTGGGGTCGATCGACTCGCGCCTGATGCCGACGCTCAAGCGCTTCGAGGCGGCGGGCGCGGGGAGCGGGAAGGAGTTGGCGGAATCGAAGCAGGTCGTGGTGGAGCCGCGGGCGTTGCTCGCGGGGGAGGGTGAGTGAAACGCTGTCTCCGACACGCCTGGCACTGGCTGCTGGCGATGTTGATGCTGTCGCTCGCGGGCGGCTACGCGGTGGCCTGGCTCAGCCGTGGGTTGCAGCCGGAATGGGCGACATGGGGAGCACGGATCACCTTGCATGACAGCCCATCGGTTGGTGATGGATTTCTTGTCGCGACCCGATTCGATTCAGTCCTCTATCGGTGGGTCAGTCTCGCCGTCTTCCCGGAAAGCCGTCGGGCGTCTTTCGAGTCCTACAAAGAGTCTCAGAATCAGTCAATGGTCGTGGAGGAACAACCGCCGGCCAGGATGATGCGGGAGGTGAGTGCGGGCATCCGTCAATCATTTCGCGGCTCGGTCGGCCCGGTTCTCGGCGTGTGGTCCTGGCACTGGCGCACGAGCGAACGACAGTCGCTGAACCTTGGCTTCCCGCCGAGCGGTGTGATTCGTGTGCTGGGCGTTCCGTTCGCGTATCGGCCCGTGTTTCCTGGGTTTTTCGTTGCATGGGCGGTGAGCTACGCCCTGCTGCGCGGGTTGCTCGCCGCCGCGACCTGCTGCTTCCGTGCGGCCAAACGGTTGATCGCAAGGTATCGACCCCAGCCGGGGCATTGCCAGAGTTGCGGCTACGACCTGTCTGGGATCAACGGAAGTGTGTGCCCGGAGTGCGGTCAGGAGACGCCCGGAGCGTCGGAAAAGGCCCAGCCATGACATGGCGACCACGGCCGCGGACCTGGGTTCGGTTGGTCGCCGCCATCACGATCGCATTGATCGCGTTGGGCTGGGCGTGTCGGCGGCACTCTGAATACGGCATCTGGCATCCGGGCAGCGCGCCGACCATCCTCTGCATTGATCCAGAACTGGCCGCGTATGGATACCAGTGTTATGGCTCGGAAGGTTGGATCTCCTCCGACTTCTTTGTTGATCGAACGCCACCGATTGACCCGTTCGGCTGGGATGTTGTCAAGGAATCGCCGAGTCCCGCGTGGGCGTTCGATGTCGCCAGGAAGGGCTTCATCACCGCCGGGCGAAGTGAGATCGGGTGGCCGCTCCGCTACGCCCGTGTTGAGTTCAGGGAATCCGAGCCTGAGACTCCCCAAGCCCTGCTCGCCGAGCCGACGGCGTTCGTCTCGGATGCTCCTGAAGTCGCCGTCGATGTGACAGGCTTTCATTCGATCGGTCCTGTTTCGATCGCAACACGCCCACTTTTTCCCGGTTTTCTGCTGCTTGTCGCGGCGGTGTGCGGAGTGCTGGCCGGGCTGGAATGGGCCATGAAGATCCCGAGACGGTTGCGTGCCAACCGGCGAAGGCGACGCGGGTGTTGCGAGCGGTGCGGGTACGACCTCTCCGGCATCGACGGGGCCATGTGCCCGGAGTGCGGGACGAACCCACGACAACCAACGGACGGGCGGGCATGATGCTGCGCTGGCTCGCCCGCATCGCGGCGGCGGTTCTCGCCCTTTCGCTGGGGTTCGGGTGGGTCGTCCACGCGGTGGACTCCGGAAAGATCCGGGGCTGGGGGGGCTGGCTGCGGCCGGTCTACAACGCGGAGGCGGTGCGGGCGGGGTACACCTACTACGAGTCCGAGTCGCGCGTCGGGCGGGCGGGCATGGTCCGGCGGCGGACGGGGGACGAGCCGATCGCCTGGGATGTGAACGCCGATCGGCTCCAGTCGGTCGAAGGGTTCTACGGTCGGCGGGTGCGCGAAACGCTGGATGATCGCCTGGGCGAGGCGATCTCGCTGGGGGCGGACACCGCGACCGTGGAACTGGTCGGCTGGCCGTGGGCGGTGTGGGTGCGGGAGTTCCGCGCCGGCACGCCGGACGGCGCTCCGGCGCGGATGAAGGGCTTCGGGTCCGTGGGGCCAATCGGCGTGATGACGCGGCCGGTTTGGCCCGGCTTTCCGTTGGCGGTGCTCGTGGTCGCGGCGGGCTTCTGGGCGCTGGAACGCGCCGGACGGCGGGCGGTGCGGAGGGTGCGCCGGATGCGGACGCCGTATGGGCATTGCGCCTCGTGCGGATACGACCTGGCCGGCATCGACGCCACGCTGTGCCCGGAGTGCGGGAAGGGCATCGTGGGGTGAAGTGTGTATTTGGGCGGACGCAGGTGATCCAGGCCGGACGCGGGGGCGTATGGGTGGGGTTGGGGGGGTCGGAGGGCGGTCTGGGGCGGGTTGTTCCTAGAATCGCCGATTGCGCCGGCCGCGGATGGCGGGGCGGCACGGGTTCGGGCCTTGGGTCGGGGTTTTTCCGGTCCTTCGGTTCGGGCGGAACAACAGGGCGGATCGGGCCGATCTTTGCGTGAGATCAAGCCCTTGAGGAGGCGTTGAGCCACATGTCGGATCAGGACATCAAGAACCCGAAGCTGCCCAAGGACACCAAGAACGCCGGCAAGGGTGGCCCCAAGAGCCAAGGCCCCGGCAAGGCGGGGGGCGGGCAGGGCCAGACACCCGGTTCCAGGGGGATGATGGGGGTCGTCGTCGTCCTGCTGATGGTCTCGATGCTGGCGTTGTTCCTGACTTCCTCGCAGCAGGGGCGGGAGATCAACTTCAAGCAGTTCGAGGACTACTACACCTCGAACCAGATCGACAAGGACAGCGTGGTCATCCGCGACGCGGGGATCCTGGCGACGCTGGTGCAGACGGAGGTCTCGGAGCGGCCGCAGCTCGTGCGGGTGCCGGTGACGGCCCTGGCGCGCGAGGAGATGGGGCGGCGGGTGATGGAGCTGACCAACGGGCGGGTGAAGCAGCGCCCGCAGCCGGGGTGGGTCAACTTCTTCTACTTCTTTGGGCCGGTGCTGCTGGTGCTGTTCATCCTGTGGTTCCTCATCGCGCGCGGGATGCGGGCGGCCGGGGGCGGGCCGGGCGGGATGCTCGGGTCGTTCGGCAAGTCGCGCCACCGCACGCTGACCAAGGAGATGACCGGCATCACCTTCAAGGATGTCGCCGGCATCGACGAGGCCAAGGACGAGGTGACGGAGATCATCGAGTTCCTCAAGAACCCCAAGAAGTTCACCCGCCTGGGCGGGCGCATCCCCCGCGGCGTGCTGCTGTCCGGCAGCCCCGGCTGCGGCAAGACGCTGCTGGCCAAGGCGATCGCGGGCGAGGCGGATGTGCCGTTCTTCTCCATCTCGGGTTCGGACTTCGTGGAGATGTTCGTGGGCGTGGGCGCCAGCCGCGTGCGCGACCTGTTCAAGCAGGCCAAGGACAGCTCGCCGTGCATCATCTTCCTGGACGAGATCGACGCCGTCGGCCGCCGTCGCGGGGCGGGGTTCAACCAGGGCGGGCACGACGAGCGGGAGCAGACGCTCAACGCGATCCTTGTCGAGATGGACGGGTTCGGCTCGGGCGACGGGGTGATCGTGATCGCCGCGACGAACCGGCCGGATGTGCTGGACCCGGCGCTGATCCGCCCGGGTCGGTTCGACCGGCAGATCGCCGTGCCGCTGCCGGATGTGAAGGGGCGGCTGGAGATCCTCAAGGTCCACTGCAAGAAGGTCAAGCTCGGCCCGAATGTGGACCTGGAGAAGATCGCGCGGGGAACGCCGATGTTCTCGGGCGCGGACCTGGCGGCCATCATCAACGAGGCGGCCATCGGCGCCACCATGCAGAACAAGGACTTCATCGAGCACGAGGATCTCGAAGAGGCCCGCGACAAGGTCAAGTTCGGGCGGGCCAAGAAGAGCCGCGTGCGCGAGAAGGACGAGAACAAGCTCGTCGCTTACCACGAGGCCGGTCACGCGGTGCTGCAAGCCCTGCTCAAGGACGCCGACCCGCTGCACAAGGTGACCATCATCCCCCGCGGCGACTCCGGCGGCGCGACCTTCAGCCTGCCCGAGAAGGACCGCATGGGCTACAGCCTCAAGTGGCTGCTGGCGACCATGCGCGTCGTCTGCGGCGGGCGCATCGCCGAAGAAAAGGCGATGAACGATGTCTCCAGCGGCGCATCGCAGGACATCCGCCAGATCACCGCCATCGCGCGGGCGATGATCCTGGAGTGGGGCATGTCCCCGCGCCTGGGGTTCATCAACTACGCGGGAAGCGACACGCGGGAGATGTACCTGCCCGAGAAGGACTACTCGGACGACACCGCGCGCCTGATCGACGAAGAGGTCAAGCGGATCACCGGCGAGGCCTACGAGGACGCCAAGAAGATGCTCGACGAGCACTGGCCCAAGGTCGTCGCCGTGGCCGAGGCGCTGCTCAAGCACGAGAACCTGACGGCCGACGAGGTCCACAAGCTCATGCGCGGCGAGGAACTGTCCAAGCCGACCGTGGCCGACCTGCTCAGCGCGGACCGGGCGCGGAGCAAGTTGCCCAGGGCGTCGAGCGACCCTGAGCCGCAGCCGCCGGGGGGCGGCGGGACGCTGCCCGAACCGGCGTAAAACACCAGACAAGGCCGCCCTTTGCGGGGCGGCCTTTTTCATGCGCCGATCCGGCCCCCGATCGGGTACACTGCCGGAGCGAAGGAGGTGCGCGATGCGCGGACTCGCGGGGCGGCTCCGGACGGGATGGGCGGCGGGCGTGCTGGCGTTCGGGGCGGGCGGGTCGGGGGCGGTCGCGGCGTTCGAGCCGGTCCTGCCGTGGGCGGAGGGGGAGGCGGGACGGGTCGAGGAATCGCCGAGCGGCGGACGGCTGCGGTATGTCTGGCCGCCCGTGCGGGACGAGTATCTCCGCGTGACACCGCTCAAGGAGATCACGGCCTGGGTGCGGCAGCGAAGGTCCGAGCAGGCCCGGGCGCTCGCCCACGCGCGAGGCTCCACCGGCGATGTGATTTCGATATCAAACAGCGACCCCGCGCCCCTGAGCCTCGCCCAGTGGGACGCGCTGGCGGGCCGGGCCGCGCACGATCTGCGGCTGGGCGACGCGGACCTGGAAACGGACGCGCAGCACATGCTGGCGTTGCTGACCGGCCTGCCGAAACCGGAAGAGGAGCCGCTCACGGGTCATCGGGCCGCCGCGGAAGAAGCCCTGCGCTGGTGCGCGAGCGACCGGGGCGGCGACTGGCGCGGCCTGCCGTACATGACGGCGGACCTCGCCGCCCGGGCGGGCGATACGGGATTCGTGCGTCGCGTGGCCACCTTGGCAAGACAGACACCGGACCAGAGGGCGCGCGCCCGACTTGCCGAGGCGATCGCCGCGTCCGATGAGTTCGAGCACGACCTCAACAAGGCCGAACTGATGATCGTGGGCGGCGAGCTGCTCAAGCTGGCGGGCGAGCCTGGCCTGGAGCCAAGACAACGGATCACCCTCGCGAGCGCAGCCATGCGCCTGGTCGGCGGCATCGCCTCGGTGCAACTCATCGACCAGGCCCTCGCGTCCGAGCACGAGGACATACGGCGTGCCGCGTTCAGCGCGGCGAACCGCCTGGTCCGACAAGCCCGGACGGACGGCGACCCGGGGATCGAGACGGCGCTGATCGCCCGGCTTGACCGGTTCATGGAAGGCATGAACGACCCTGACAAGCGGGTCGCCTCATCGGCCGTGGCAACGGTCCAGATTCTGCTGGAAGGCGACCCGGAAGCAGCGGTCGATATGCTGATCGTCGCGTTGAACTCACCCAATCCGGCCGCCGCCTCCACGGCGTGCATGTATCTGATGGAGTTCCCGGCCCGTGCCCGCGCGGCCATGCCCACACTCAGAAAACTCGCCGCCTCGCAGGATCGTGAACTGAAGCTGGCCGCCATCGAGCTGCTGAACGCGATCGAGTCCGCCGATTGATCTGGATGGGCATGACAAACCCATCCCGCTTGAAGCCGTTGCAAACGGCGTTCCGACGAATGGAGAACCCGATGCGTGCCCATGTGAGACGCCGGATCGCAGCAACGGCTTCGGCCATCCTCATCGGCCCGCACGCTCCGGCGTTCCCGGATGGGCCGTGGGAATCCGGACAGGGGGCGGGAGGGAGCTTCGTCACCGATGCGGACGGACGGACTCGGTATGCCTGGCCGCCGGTTCCGGACGACTACATCCAGAGCGCGCCGCTGGGTGAGATCGCGGACTGGCTGGCGCGTGCGTGGTCTGAACGGGCCACCGCGAACAACTGGAATCCCAAGCGGTCCGAAGACGGCATGGTCGTGAAAGTCATGACGCGGTGCTTCGTGAACCCCGCATCCTTGAAACTCGAACCGCTCACGCCGGTCCAGTGGAACACGCTGGCCCATCGCGCGGCTGGAGGGATCAACGACTCGGATCTGCACACGAGCGACGGAGCCATGCGCATGGTCCGTCACATGGACGGCTTCCCGATCACCGATGCCGAGTGGCCCCTGGACGGGTTCCGCATGCTGGCCCGCGAACTGATCCTCCACTGCACGGAATCTGGGCCGGACCAATCCCAACAGCTCACCCGTCTGACGACGGGCTTCGCCATCCGTTCCGGGGACACCGCGTTTCTGCGCCTGGTGATGGACCGGATGCGTCGCACGCATGATGCACGCCCCAGAGTGAATCTGGGCGAACTCGCCGCGGTTTGCGTGCCGCATGAGCACGATCTGAACCCCACCGAGGCCGCGATCGCTGCGGGCGAGCTGCTCGCGCTGGCGGAAGCCTTCCCGGGACAGCCGCAGCAGGCCGGGATCGCGCTCGCCGCGTTGAGCGTCGGCGGGAATGCGTCGCTCCGCTTGATGGAAGAAGCGTTGACATCCGGCGATGCGGGAATCCGCCGGGCCGCCGTGCGCTGGACGGCCGAACAGGCACGCATCTCCCGGTTCAAGAAGGATCTCCGGACTGAGCGGCGGACCCGGGAGCAGTCCGACCGCATCATCGCGATGATCCGTGATCCGGATGAGCAAGTCGCCGCAACGGCCCTCCACGCCATCATCACCATCCCGGAGAACGAACCGGAGCAGCTGGCCGCCGCACTGATGAACGGCCTGGGAACGCGCCCGATCCCCGTGGACATCATGGCCTGCTACGCACTCGCACGGATGCCACGGCAGGCGCGCCCCGCGCCGGACGCGCTCCTTCAACTCGCCGCCTCACCGGACCCCGACCTGCGCATCGCGGCGGAGGAAGCCGTTCGGGCGGTCAACCGTTCTTCCCGGTCGCCCGCACAAGGTCCGCCCGGATGATCTCGTACAGGTCCGGCTGGTACACAAACACCACGAACCTCGGCACGCCGTCCTTTGCACCGCCGTACTCAACCACCACGATCCCGTCCCCACCCGCGGCCTTGTAGATCCGGAAGGAATCATCGCCCCGGTACGGGCGGATGAAGAGGTACGCAGAGGTGCAGAGGTCACGCAGAGGACGCAGAGAAGAGTCTTTGAACGCGAAGATCCGAAGGACGCGAAGAAATGTCTTGGTGAAGGCGGATAGCGGATGAAAGGATCAGAGCACTGCCACGCTTTACACAATCGGATTTGAGAATGGATCTCTTCGCGGCCTTCGGATCTTCGCGTTGAAACTTCTTCTCCTGCCTCTGCGCCCTCTGCGTGACCTCTGCACCTCTGCGTACCTCCCCCCCACTCACCACGCCGAGCGCATGGTGGCGACGATGTCGCGGGCGAGTTCGTCGATGGCGTCGCGCTGGCCGACCTCGATCCGCTCTCCCGCCCCGCGGCTGGGGGCGAAGACGCCCACGGCGGAGAAGTTCTCCCGGGCGACGCGGGTCTCGCCCGTGCGGTTGTCGCGCCAGGAATAGCGGACGGTCAGCCGATAGGTCTGCTCCTCGACCAGCCCGGTGCGGGGGTCGTTGGAGAGGACGCCGAGTTCAGCGGCGGTGATGGCGCCCTCGATCACGGTGTCGGCGCGGTCGGGTGAGACGACCCGCCAGGGCGTCTGCTGCTGGATCTGCTTGATGATGGCGTCGGTGAGGGCCAGCTCCGTGCCGCGGGCGAAGGTCTGGTTGGCGAAGATGGGCACGCCGACGGTGCGGACGGAGGCGTCGTACGGCTCGGCGAAGGCGTAGCCGCGGGTGGGGTCGCTGGAGCAGGCGGGCAGGGCGGCGGCGAGGGCCGTCAGGAGCGTCAGAAGCAACCGGGTCATGGCAGCGCCTCCGCGGGGATGCGGGAGGGCGCGTCCTCCGGCGGCGGGTTGAGCAGTTCTTCCTCGTCCTGCGGGCGCACCTCGGGGGTGGGCATGGGGGCCATCCAGCCGCGCTCCTGCATGATGCGGACGGCCGCCGCGGCGGCGTCGGAACCGGGGTGGCGGTTGATGAGGCGGGTCAGCAGGAACCGCGCGCTCGGCTCGTCCCTGGTCTTGATGTACCAGCGGGCCGTGTCGAGGGCCTGCTGGGCGGCGGACTCGTCCACCCAGGCCTCCAGCCCGTCCATCGTGCCGGTCCGGGCCGACTCGCCCGGGTAGACGCGCCGGTACCGCTCGATGAGGATCTTGGCGTCGATCAGGCCGGAGCCGTCGTAGCGCGGACCCTTGAACCGGGCGACGCTGCACTCGATCTCCCGCAGCATGGCGAAGCGGATGTGCTCGGAATCCGGGTAGTTGGTGCGGAAGATCGAGTACATCTCGGCGGCGAGCCGGAGGTCGCGCCGGTTGTAGTAATGCTGGGCGAGGTCGAGGGCGGCCTGCTCGGCCAGCGCCGAGCCGGGCAGGCGTTCCTGCACGCGGATGATGAGTTCCTCACCGGTGGGGCGGGCGTTCTCCATGCGGACGCCGAGGAAGCGCCGGCGCAAGCCGCCGATGTAGGCCATGCCGATCTCGTACTCACGCTGGACGGCCCGGGCGTAGAAAGGCGTCGCGGAGAAGTCGCGGATGACGGTCTCGAAGTCGAAGAGCGCGCTGTATTCCTGGTCGTCGGCCAGGCGGGCCTCGCCGCGGAGGAAGTAGGCCTCGGCCAGGTGCGGATTGCGGGTGCGCCCGTGCTCGTCCAGCCACTTGCTCAGCACATCCACGGCCCGGCCCGGACGCCCCTCCGCCAGCAGCCGCCGGGCCTGCCACATGGTGTGCTCATCGGTGCCCGGCTCGGGCGCGGCGGTCTGTGCCCAGGCGCCGTCGTCCTCCAGGGTGAACTCGGTGGCCTGGGCGAAGACCGGGGCGGACCAGAGGGCGAGGGCGAGGAGGGGGATCAGGGGGCGGGGGGGGGGCATGGGGGGATCATACAAGCCGCGACCGCGAGGGAGCGGGATGGGGAGAGGGGGGAGGGAAAGAAGTGGAAGAGGCCGAGTGGAACTCGGCCCCACGATCGTGACTTGGGGCGGGATTTCTGGTATGGTGGGTTGCCCCAGAAGGAAGGACCACCCATGCCGGCCGTACTGACCGTCCGCGATGAACACCTGACCCCCGGGAATGCCGGGGCATCGTTCGAGCTGGAGTTCCCCACCGAGTCGATCACCGTGCGGGAACTGATCCGTGAGCGGGTGTATCAGGAGGTGGAAGACCTGAACCGGCGGGCCGCGGCGGCCAAGGCGTCGGCGGCGGGCTACAGCGGGCTGGTGACGCCGCGGGATCTGGAGCGGGCGCTGAACGGCGAGCCGAAGGGCAAGCCGCGGGTGGTGGACTGGAAAGAACAGTACGAGATCGCGACCGGGGCGTATGAAACAGGGCGGTTCCTGGTGCTGGTGGGCGACCATCAGACCGGATCGCTGGACGAGGTCATCACGATCGGGCGGGGGACGGAGGTGACCTTCCTGCGGCTGGTGATGCTGGTGGGGGGCTGAGCGGTGCTTGGAAGGATCCTGAAATCCGATGAGCAGCGGTTGCTGGACCGGTACATCAAGGCCGCGAAACACTTCGCGATACCCGCCGAAGATTCGTGGCGCCGGGCTGACCCCGAGCAGGTGCGAGTGTTCGAGGAGATCATGCAACGGTCGCCTGGATCTCGCGCGGAACTCATCAATCTTGTATTCAAAGCCTTGCAGGCATGTCAGGATTTTCGCAGACGAGCCACCGATCGGTCTACATTCCCCATCGAGGATGATTCAATCCCCTCGTATGTCTTTATCAGAGTCGGGCGGGATGATCCGCCAGAAGAAAAATCGCTCGAGTATCTCGCAAAGGTGCTGCTCGCTTCCGATGTGGAGTTATCTGAAGAAGCAATCATCCATGCGGTCGAGGTGGTCCACGGATCGCCTCGTATCTTTTCCTATAACAACCACATCACTCAGTTGATCCGCAGAACGACCGCAGGCGATCGAAAATACCACCCCAACACTCAGATTGGTCAGGCCATGCTCCGGTTGCAGCGGAGCCTAGGGGCAAATCTAGCGGGCGAGAATGTACGCGGCGCCATCGATATCGCCCGAGCTTTCCGCGAGCCGCAGCCCGTGCCGCTCGAACCGGGCGAGCCTTGGGCGGAACTCGCCCTTGAACAAATCCGTGACCTGCCCGCGGACAAGATCGAGGCGTGGCGGTTGCTCATCGAACACGCGGCCACGGCCAACGGCTCCCAGCCTTCCGGCCGCTGGTCGAAGAAGGCGATCGCCTTCGTGGACTCGATCGGCCGGGATCAGGTCGTCCGAAGCCTGACGGGCTGGTTCAATCTGGTCGAGCGGCCCCGATCGCCGGACGACACGATCATCACGGGTTCGCCGCACTTCTACCTCCCCCACCACGGCGAGATCCTCAAGGGATTGTGCTGGGTCGCCGCCGGGCTGGACGGGGACGGGCTTGCCAACGCGATCGGCCGTACCGCGTTGGCGTGCTTCAAGAAGATCCCCGGCGAGGGCATGCGCCAGCAGAAGGTCGGCAACGCCGCCGTGTACGCCCTCGGCCGGATCCCCGGCCAAGCCAGCCTCGGGCAGCTTGCGATGCTGCGGATCAAGGTCAAGTACGGGCAGGCGCAGGTTCAGATCGCCAAGGCCCTCGACGCGGCCGCGGAGCGTGCGGGGTTGCCGCGCGACGAGATCGAGGAACTCGCCGTGCCGTCGTACGGGCTTGACTCGGTGGGGCTGGGGACGGAGACCCTCGGCGAGTTCACCGCCGAGATCCGCGTGGGGGGCAACACCAAGGGCGCCACGCACGCAGAGATCGCGTTCGTCAGCGCGGGGGGCAAGCGGCTCAAGTCCGTGCCCGCGGCCGTCAAGCGGGACCATGCCGAGGAACTGAAAGAACTCAAGGCGGCACTCAAGGACATCCAGAAGATGCTGCCCGCCCAGCGGGACCGGCTGGATGCGCTGTTCGTCGCCGACCGGACCTGGTCGTACGGCGCGTGGCGGGAGCGGTATCTCCACCACCCCCTGGTCGGCGTGCTGGCGCGGCGGATGATCTGGGTGTTTGACGATGGCAAGGAAAAAGTCGCCGCGGCGTGGCTGGCGGACGGGTTCTCGCCGGACGGCGACACCCCGGCCCACGCCGACGGGCGGCTCGTGCGGGCGGACGGCACGGTGTTCGAGCCGGAGCCGGATTCCATGATCGTCTCTCTGTGGCACCCGGTGGAGAAGGAATCGCCGCCCGGCGAGCCGCGGGTGCGGGCGGATGTGGAAGCGTGGAGAAGGTTCTACGAGGACCGGGGCATCCGCCAGCCGTTCAAGCAGGCGCACCGGGAGATCTACCTGCTGACCGACGCGGAGGTGCGGACGGGGGTGTACTCCAACCGCTTCGCGGCCCACATCCTGCGCCAGCACCAGTGCCACGCGCTGTGCCAGCAGCGGGGCTGGAAGAGCATGTTGCGCATCGCGGCCGACACGGAGGTCCACCCGGCGTACAAGATCCTGCCCGCGTTCGGGCTGCGGGCGGAGTTCTGGGCCGAATCGGTGGGCGACGGGGAGGGCGAGGACATCCTGCCCTCCGGGGCGTTCGTCCACATCGCCACGGACCAGGTGCGGTTCTACCCGATCGACGAACAAATGAACCGGCAGCACGCTTGGGGAGGCGGGGTGTACGGCAACGCGGAGGCCCCGCAGCCGGTGCGGATGGATCGCATCCCGCCGCTGGCCTTCAGCGAGATCATGCGGGATGCGGACCTGTTCGTCGGCGTGGCCAGCGTGGGCAACAACCCGCAGTGGCAGGACGGCGGGCCGGAAGGCCGCTTCCTGGATGCGTGGCAGAACTATTCATTCGGTGAACTCTCAGGCACGGCCGAGACCCGGCGTGACCTGCTCGGGCGGCTGCTTCCGCGTCTCAAGATCAAGGACGCCTGCACGCTGACGGACAGGTTCCTTGTGGTGCTCGGCAAGAAACGGGTCTACAAGATCCACCTGGGCAGCGGCAACATCCTGATGGAGCCGGGGGACCAGTACCTGTGCATCGTGCCCAACTCGGCGATGGAGGCGGGGCCGAAGGGAAGGATCCATCTGCCGTTCGAGGGCGACCGAACGCTGGCGATCATCCTCAGCAAGGCGTTCATGCTGGCGGAGGATGAGAAGATCACGGACCAGTCCATCCTGTCGCAGATCGGGCGGGTCAAGGCTTGACACTTGACGGGGTCCGCATCATGCGAACATTCAAGAAGTGCCTGATCGTGCTGGTCCTGTTCGTCGGCATGGCTTGTTCGCTCGGGTCATGCGCCTCCGGTTGGAGGGCATTCAACAGCACGCTGGACCGCCACGCGTTATCCCTCGAATGGATGCACCGGATGGGATACCTGTCACCACCACCGCCCGGGACCGACTCCGCCTTCGACCTGATCCCGGACTGGCGCGGGATGGTGATCGAGCTGCACGAGACCAACCTGACGGCGCCGTTCTCCTCCCTCGGGTCGGTGATCCTCACCCTCGGCGGACTTCTCTGCATCATTGCGCTCGCATGGATGGCTTGACCGCCGGCGCGGGGTGGGGTGGAGGGGTAAGGGGGGCCGAGTGGAACTCGGCTCCACGATTCGGCCCTGCGAAGGATCTCGGCCCTTCGGGCCGACGAAGGGCTGGAAGCCCACCGCTCCAGGTACACTACAGGATGGACCTGCGCACCATGCGGTACATGCTGACCATCGCCGAGCACGGGCACATGACCCGGGCGGCGGGCGCGCTCGGGGTGTCGCAGCCGGCGTTGTCGGCGGCGTTGGCGCGGCTGGAGGAGGAACTCGGGGCGACGCTGTTCCATCGCACCGGGCGGGGGGTCGAACCCACCGAGGCCGGGCGGGTGTTTCTCGAGCACGCGGGGAACACGCTGCGGGCGGCGGAGTCCGGCGTGGCCGCGGTGCGGGAGCTGGTGGGCCTGGAGACGGGGTCGATCCGGGTGGGGGCCGGCGCGACGGCGGTGGGCTATCTGCTGCCCGAGGCCGTCCGGGCCGTGCAGCGCGAGCACCCGGGCCTGCGGTTCTCCATCCGCGAGGCGGGCAGCTCGGCCGTGGCCGAGGGCGTGATCTCCGGCGATCTGGACCTGGGCATCGTCACCCTGCCCATCGAGCACCCGCGGGCCGAGGATCTGATGGTGGTCCGGACCATCCCCGACGAGCTGCGCCTGATCGTGCCGGAGGGACACCCGCTGAGCGGGAAAAAATCGTTCAAGTGGGCGGACCTGCACGGCGAGCCGGTGGTGGCGTTCGAGGCCGGGTCGGCGGTACGCCGGCGGATCGACGACACGGCGGCCGCCCAGGGGGTGGCGCTGAATGTCGTGATGGAACTGCGGTCGATCGAGTCGATCGTGCAGATGGTGCGGGCGCGGATCGGCGTGGGCTTCGTCAGCAAGCACGGGCTGCCGGAGGGGGCGGGGCTGCGCCCGGCCGGGGGGGCCATCGAGCGGGAGCTGGGGGTGGTCCGCCGGCGCGACCGCGTGCCCGGCCACGCGACGGCGGCCTTCGAGCGCGCGCTGCTCGCCAGCCTGCCGGACACAAGCCCACGCCGATCACGATGAACGACGAACACGCCACCGCCGCGCACGCGGGAGCGCACACGGCGGCGGTGGATGGGCTCGCGGGATGAGACGGGGAGGGGGGCGGGTGGCCTGGGCCTCAGCCCGGCAGGTCCGCGCACCCGGCCTGGAAGGCGGTGAGGAACCCGGCGATGTCGAAGAAGTCGAACGCGCCGTCCCCGTTGAAATCCGCGGCGGGGTGCCGCTCAAGGAACAGGGCGATGAACTCGGCGACATCGAAGAAGTTGAGCAGGCCGTCTCCGTTGATGTCGGCCGGGCAGGAGGGGTCCGAGACGGAGGTTTCGGTCCCCCCGCCGCCGCCCATCTCGGCGGAGACTTCCCAGGGCTGGGTGGGGTCGAGGTTGAGGTCGTAGTCCAGCACGATGCCGGGCATGGGCACCGTGAAGGGGATCTGGGCGCCCACCGGCGGGGCGGACCCGGCGTAGATGCCGCTGCCGACGGCGTTCCGCACCACGCCCTGATCGACCTCGATGACGAGCGCGCCGTCCTGACCGGCGGCGATGACGCCGGGATGGACGGCGATGACCAGCTCGAACGAGGGGATGTCCACGGTGAGCGTGCCGGGTGCGAACTGGACGCGCCCGGGGCCGTCGTGGGTCATGTCCACATTGACCAGCGTGTGCTCGACCACATCCCCCGTGCCGGTGTTGACGGCGGTGAGGACGACGGGATCCTTGATGATATTGCTGACGGCGCTGCTGCCAGCGCCCCGGCCGACCGAGTCGACGAACGCGCCGATGTGCCACTGGATCTGGCCGCTGGCCAGCGTGACGCCGCTGTCGATGCGGATCCAGGCGGTGCTGAAGGCGTAGACGAAGGCGGCCCCGCGCCCCTGCACGCCGGCGTTGGCGTAGCCGTAGGACTGGATGCGCCCGGAGATGTCGATGGGCGACTGGTTGATCCAGGGGTTGACCTGAAGCACATTGCAGGCCATCGCCTGGGAGGCCAGGAGAGACCTGAAGACGCAGGCCGGCGCGGCGCCGCTGCCCGAGGGCGGGATCAGCCCGGTGTTGTACAGAACCTGCACCGGAGCGCCGAACGAGCCGGAGTTGAACGCGATGTCATTCGGGTCGAAATGTTCGGTGCCGTAGGGATCGAAGCCGGGATTCTGCGCGAGCGGGGTGTGCTCCTCGGTTTCGAGGCCGTTGGTGCGGATCCAGGCGTGGCGGAAGTCGCCGTACAAAACACGGGCCGTGTCGGCGTTGGGGGCGATGAAGCGGAAATCGTGGAAGACATCGTACTGCACAATCTGGCTCACCTGGGCGTGGGATCCGGATGCGGCCAGCAGCAGAACAAGGAACGGAACCGTGCGTGCGTGCGTCATGGCGTGTGCCCTCCCGGGAGCGGTTTGCTCCAAGGTAGAACAGCGAGAACCCCCGCCAACGGTCACGCCGCCCCCCCCCCCCCCCCCCGTGGTGCAAGTGCCCGGCGGACGGACTGTCTTTGCGCAGGTGTCCCCCCCCACCGCCCCTGCCGGCTTTGCTCTAGGATCGGGGCATGAGGGCAAGTATTCGATCCTTCTGGGCTGCTTTGCTGTTGTCGCTGCTGTGCGTTTCGGCACGGGCGGACCCCTTCACGGACTCGGTGCGGGCGCGGTGTGAGGCGATCCTGGGGGCGGCCGCGGAAAAGGGGGCGGTGGCGTCGGCCGTCGCCGAGGCGGGCGCGCTGGCGGACCTGGTGGCGGGCTGGGCATCGACCACCCAGCTGCACGCGCTGGCGTGGTCGGAGGGCACGCGCTCCTTGCTGGAGACGGCCGCGCTGGCGCGCACGGACGGGATCGGGGCGTTGGCCGCGCAGCCGGTCTTCTGCATGGAGCTGGGCCTGCTGATCGACTCCCGGGACAACCCCGCGGGCGTGATGCGCCTGGCCCGGCGGCTGGCGGAGGAGCGGGCGGAGGCCGTCGGGCGGTATCCAGCGCTCGCGGCGGCGTTGTGCGTGGTGCATGACACGGAGTTCACCCGGCAGATCAACGAGAACGCGGTGAAAGCGCCGGAACCGGTCGCCATTTTCGACTACTTCGTGCGCAACGCCGGCGCGATGCGGCTGGACCCCGCGAAGACGCCCGCGCTGCTCCTTGTGCATGTGGTCGATGTCACCGAGCGGATCGACCAGATGGAGTGGGCGTTGAAGACCTACGGCAAGCAGCCCGCGCCCGGCCAGCGGTTCTTCGAGATCAAGTACGACTACGACGCTTTCCGCCGCGGCGTGCCGAAGAAGGTCACCGCGGCGGGCGACTACCGGCTCGAATCCATCAAGCGGCACGGCGGGGTGTGCGCGGACCAGGCCTACTTCGCCGAGTTGGTGGGCAAGGCGTCGGGCATCCCGAGCTGCTATGTGCGGGCGGCCGGGGCCGATGTGTCCCATGCGTGGATCGGCTATCTGGAGACCCGCCCCCGCCCGGCCTGGGATTTCAGCCAGGGCCGGTACGAGTCCTATCAGAACCTGCGCGGCCAGATCCACAGCCCCCAGACGCGGTTGTGGATCTCCGACGCCGATGTGGGCCTGCTCGGGGGTCTGGTGTCCGCGAACGCGGATGATGTCCGGGCGGCGATGGCCGCGGCCCACGCGGCGCGGCGCATGGGGGAGGGGTTCAACCCGCCGGAAACGGCGGAAGGGGTCCAGATGCGCGGCACGCTGCGCGTGACGCGGACGGGCGCGGTGGCGGACCGGCTCGCGCTGCTCCGGGCGGCGTTGACGAAATGTCCGTTCGTGCCGCGGGCCTGGCGCGTCGTGTCCGATCTGGCGAGCGCCGGGAGCATGTCCGCGGCCCAGATGGACGAGTGGGCCAGGGCGGTCGAGCGCATGTGCGGCCAGGCACACCAGGATTTCACCTACGACATGCTTGTCGCCATGATCCGCTCCGAGAAAAACCCCGCGGCGGCCCACAAGATGTGGGACTGGGCCTTCACGCGGTTCCGCGCCCGCCCGGACCTGGCCAGCGGCGCGCGTCACGAGCAGGGCCTGGTCTGGGAACGCAACAAACGCCCGGACCTGGCCTGGGCGGCCTACGAGGACATCCTGAAGAACTACATCAACGACGGGCCGATGTGCGTCGCCGCTCTGCGGTCGATGCGCCGCCTGCTCGACGAGTCCGGCAAGCGTGCGGCGTTCCTGGCGACGGTCCAGGACGCCGCCCGGAAGGTGAAGCAGCCCGGTCAGATGGCCGGCGCCTTTGCATCACAATCGAACCACTACAAGATCCACGCGATGCTGGCCGAGGAACTTGATCGGGCCGGGCGCAGCGCGGAGGCGGCGCAGGTGCGTCAGCGGGCGGGGATTGAGAAGTGAGGGGGGAGGAGGGGAGGAAGGGATCAGGGATCAGGGGGAGAAGAGGTTGACTGGAAGTCGGCGCTATGTGGGATGCCTTGTTTCGAGCTTTGCTCGAACGGAGGGCTGGAAGCCCTCCGCTCCGGGGGGGGGGAGGGAGTACGAAAAAAGCCGCCTCCCGGGTGGGAAGGCGGCCGTAGGAATGCCTGTCGGCATGGTTCCTGCATGGGCTGCGACTCAACGGCAACCCCGTCGAGCTGCTTTACAGGCGCAGCCCCTTGGTACAGTCAACATCAATCACTGGATCACCTCCTTCACGCAGGGTTTGCCCCAGCCGTCACGGGTGACTTGCCCGCCGCCGGGTGTCTGCCCCCCGGGCCGTCGCCCGAGGCTCATCGCCCGATGATCCGGCGCGGCCGGTCATCGGTCGTCGCGGTTCCCGGCGGGTGCCGGCCGTGGTTCTCACGCCTTGGCCCGTGGGGAGGTGCCGCGATGGTTCCATTATGTCGATACCGGCGCGGGGTGCAAGTCGGATGCAGGAATGTGGAAAAAGAAGGGGGATTGGGGATCAGGGATGGGGGATTGGGGGGGAAGGGGGAAGGGATCAGGGATTGGGCATTGGGGATTAGGGGGGAGGGAAGGGAGGAGGAAGAAAGAGGAGGAGGGAGGAGAGGCCGACTGGAAGTCGGCCCCACGGGGGGGAGGGGAGGCACTTCCTACCATCCGGCATGAAAGCGGAAACCATGCTCGCGGAACTGAACCGGCTGCGGAAGGACCTTGACGAGGACCAGGCCGACATCGAGTGGCTGACCCTGCACCACGCCTTCTGCTTCATCAGTTACAAGATGGCCGACTTCCAGAAGTACCTCAACGAGCAGTCCGAGAAGGGCGCGTTCGACGAGTTTGAGTAGTCCCCCTCTTGTGGGGCCGACTTCCAGTCGGCCTCTTCTCTTCTTCTTCCCTGATGCCCAATCCCTCGTCCCCAATCCCTTCCCCCCATGCAATCCCACCTCATCCAGATGGACATCGTGTGGGAGGACCGGCCCGCCAACCACGCCCTGGTCGAGCGGATGCTCGACGCCGTGGATGTCCGCCCGGGCGACTTGGTTGTTCTGCCCGAACTCTTCGATGTCGGGTTCACGCTGAATCTGGATGTCGCGCCGGACAAGGACGGTTCGACGCTGCGATTCCTGCTGCGGCTGGCCGACGATCTGGGCGTGACCATCCACGGGGCGCGGGCGGTGCGGCCCTGTGATTGTGACAAGGCGCTGAACACGGTGGCCGCGGTCGGGCCGGGGGAGCGCCTGCTGTGCGAGTACGCCAAGGTCCACCCGTTCTCCTACGGGCGTGAGGGCGAGCGGTACAAGGGCGGCGAGCGGGTCGAGACTTACCCGTGGGCCGACGACGCGGACATGCTGAGCGTGTGCCCGGCGGTGTGCTATGACCTGCGTTTTCCCGAACTGTTCCGGCAGGGGGTGAAGCGAGGGGCGGAGGTGTTTGTCATCGGGGCCAACTGGCCGAGCGCCCGGCGGCACCACTGGCGCTCGCTGCTGCTCGCCCGGGCGATCGAGAACCAGGCGTTCGTGCTGGGTGTGAACCGCTGCGGCGACGATCCGCACCTGAGTTATGCCGGCGGCACGATCGCCGTGTCGCCCAAGGGTGAGGTGATGGGGGAACTGGGCGACGGGCCGGGCGTGCTGACGGTGGATCTCGATCCGGCGGCGGTTCGCGATTGGCGTGCAGAGTTTCCCGCGCTGCGGGACATGCGGCTGATCTGAGGAGCAGGACCATCCCCTCACTTGCGTTCGGGGCGAACCGGGGACCGCACAGGCGGGACGCCCGTGCCACCGGGGAAGAAGAAAGGCCCGGGCTTCGCTTCCGCGAAACTCCCGGGCCTCACGCACAGGATCCGTTCAGCATTCGTCGCTGGTCTTGTTCCCCAATGCACCCGACGAATGTCATTGTGTCAACGACTGAATCTACGACGATATTGCACGATTGGTTTTCGTCTTTGCACGAATGGGCTTTTTACCTGTTTGTCCACTCGCCGTCGGCGGTGGGATCCCACCCGGCGCGGAAGAGCTGCATCCGCTTGGCGGTTTCCGCGTCCGGAAACCGGAAGCCGACCTCGTAGGACTTTCGCCCTTCTTTTTTGACCCACACGACGGTGGCCTGGCAGCGGTGTTCTCCCTTGGGAGAAGACAGGCACAGGTCGGCAAGCTGGCCCTGCTCATAGCTGGGGGCTTTGCGGAAACGGATGCGCACGCCGGTGGCGGAGAAGTCGAGCACCTCGCCGTGATCGCAGACCATGGCGTTGGCCCGGAAGCGCGGGTGACGGCGTGATTCCGGGCCGGTCGGCCCGGCCGCGAGTTTGGCCAGTGCGGTCCACGAGTTCATGCCCTGTGTATCGGGCGGCATTCCCCCGACAGTCAGTCGGAGGGGCGGCCGGGCCAGCGTGGGCGCGAAAACTGTGCGGGTTCTGCGGGTGGGGCTTGACATGGGGCGACGAATATTGATAATGCGTTCTCATGTGCAGCAAGTGGCCACCCCGGCACCCCCGCAAAACCACGGGTTTCACCCTGATCGAGCTGCTCGTCGTTGTCGCCGTCATCGCCCTGCTCATCGGCATCCTGCTGCCCGCCCTTGGGCAGGCACGGAACACGGCCCGGTCGGTCGCCTGCCTTTCCAATGTCCGGCAGTTGGAGCTCGCGCACCGCATGTACGCGATGGACCACCGGGATCTGTTCATTGATGCCGCACTGCCGCACGGGAATCTGGCCGGGGATATCGGGAAGACCTGGATCGTGCAGCTGCGGTCGTATGCCGAGGGTTCGCTGGCGTTGCGTTCGCCGCTGGACAACAGCCGGTGGTGGGACGCGGAGTCGGGCGGCGACGACCCCGGCATGACGGTGGGCGCGCTGGTGTCGTGGTTCGAGGAGCACCGCCACCTGCTTGAGGACGACGATTTCTCCAACGACCCGGCTCTCCCCGCGATCGCGCGCCTGACCAGCTACGGCATCAACGGCTACCTCGCCCGCTCGGTGTCGCCCGTGCTGGTGCGTGACCCGGTCACGGGGCGTCGGCTGGATCGGCGCAACGCCTACGACCGGATGCAGCGCATCCCTCGGCCGGGGGACACGGTCCACTTTGTGATGATGACGCCGCGGAATGTGGTCAACGGCCAGGAGATTTTCACCGCGCCGGGCTACGCCAAGACCGACCATGTCCACCCGGACGAGTGGGACCTGTCGTTCATCTCCGACGAGGCGACGGTGCGGCAGGCCGGGACGCAGATGTGGATCGACGGGCACGGGGGGCGTGGCGGGCAGGGTCGCAGCGCGGTCTCGCGTCTGGACGGCAGCGCGGGCGTGGAGCGTTTCGCGGACCTGTACCGCGATGCCATGCGCAACCGCTTCCACCCGGAGGCTCGCGCCGTCGGCAGCGGGGATTGAACAAAGCAGCGACACGCCCGGCATCGGGGATTGGTTCGGAAGGAGAATGAGAATGAGTTTGCAGAATCAGATCATCACCGGGGTTCTTGGCCTCCTCGTCTGCGGCGTGCAGGCCCAGTCGGTCCACGAAGCGGACTATCTGTTGCGCATCTCGTCGGGAAGGCTGGAGACGGGCGCGGTCGGCCCGGACGGCCAGGCGGTCTATCCCGTCCGCGTCAAGAGCGCGGTGTTCGGGACGGAGGGCATCCCCAACTTCACGAACGATCCCGGTGTGGATGCGGAGCCGGGCCGGCTCGTGCCCGGCATGTTCGTGGGGTTCGACATCGTGGCCGCCGTGCGGGGATGGGATGCGGACGCCGGCTTTGACACGATCAGCTCCGACGGCATCACCGTGCGCAAGAGCGGCATCAACACCCAGTCGCCGACGACCGACCAGACCGTGCCGGGGATCATCTTCGGACAGGCCGATGTGGATGCCGCGGCGCGTTTCCACCATCATGTGTCGTTCGTGCTGAACCCGGCGGAGGGCGAGGCTCCGTCGGGGCTGTGGCTGTTCACCTGGGAACTGTGGACCGACGCGCCGGGCGTGGAGCGCACCGAGCCGCTCTATATCGTCTTCGCCCAGGGAGATGGGGCCGCTGAGATCGACGCCGCCGTCGCGTGGGTGGAGGACAACCTGCTCGCCGCGCCCTGCGTCGCGGACATGAACGGCGACGGCACGCTGAACTTCTTCGATGTGTCGGCGTTCATCGGCCTGTTCAACGCCCGGGACCCGCGCGCGGACCTGGCGGCCCCGTTCGGCGTGTGGAACTTCTTTGATGTCAGCGCGTTCATCGCGGCGTACAACGCGGGTTGCCCGTGAGCGCGGATCTGGTCCTGTGTTCAGTATGGATTCAAACCGGAGGTGAGAGATGTGCATCCATCGTGAATCGTTCGTTCCGTCGGTCGTGGCCGCGTTGGCGGCGGTGTGTCTGGGACAGATCGCGTCGGCCGGCGGCCACGGGCATGGTCATGGCGGCGACTTCGGGCTGGTCATCATCGACGGGCGCGTCGTGACCGGCATCGGCGACCATGACCACGGCGATGTGGACGACATCGGCCACCGTGTGTTCAGCGGCGATTTTTCGCTCGTCGGGGGGAACTGGGCCGCGTCGTCCCCCGGCCTGGTGGTCGCCCCCGGCTCGATGCCGAACGGCGTGGGGGTAAGTTTCGTCATCGAGGGCGCGCTGCGCTCCTGGAACGGCGTCGGAGAGGTTGATTTCGGCACGGTCTCGGCCCACGCGCTGGTCATCGACTTCGGCCCGGTCAGCGTCAGCACGCCGTTCGGCGATCAGGAGGTCAACGGCTTCACGGTGCCGTACACCGACGCGGGCGGCGTCCACGAGCACTTCGACTACCTGCTCGACGGCTCGGCCGACGCCGGGATCTATCTGCTCCGGCTCCGCTTCACGGCGGACGGCTTCCAGGATTCTGAATCGGTCTGGGCGGTCTTCAACGCGGGATTGGACGAGGCGGCCCACGACGCGGCGATCGAGTATGTCGAGCATGTGCTGGTGCCCGCTCCCGGCGTGCTGGCGATGCTGGGCCTGGGTGTGGCGGCGACCAGACGCCGGCGCCACTGACCCCGCGTGGCCCATCCCGATGCCCCGGAGAGGGGGGTCTGCTTCGCGGCCCGGCGGTCCGTCCCGCCGGGCCGCGCGGTTTGCACCAGGGATTCCTCGTGATATGCTGGGGGCGTGCGGATCGATATTCTCATCGGGGAGTGGGAGCGGTTCGAGCCTGTGGAGGGCCGGGGATCGCACTTCGCCCTCTTTGATATAGCCGATCTGTGGCGGGAGCGGGGGCACGAGGTGCGCGTGGTGTCGGGGGGGGCGGGGGGGGCGGGGGATGCGTGCGTGGTGCATGTGGACCTGACGCGCACGCCGCGGGAGTACACCGAGCGGGCGGCGACCTACCCGGTGGCGATCAACGGGCGGTTCGTGGACAACACCAAGCGGACGGTCAGCCGCAATCTGGTGACGCCCGGGGACGGGTACGAGGGGCCGGTGATCGTCAAGTCCGACCTGAACTACGGCGGCTCGCCCGAGCGCGTGATGGAGCGGCGGACCTCGGGCTGGGCGGCGAGGCGGGCCGCCTCGCTGCGTCGGCGCTTGCCGTGGACGCTGCGGTCGGAGATCAACCCGAAGGACTATCGGGTGTACGGGCGTCGGGCGGAGGTGCCGCGATCGGTGTGGTGGAACCGGCACCTGGTGGTCGAGCGGTTCTTCGCGGAAGAGTCGGAGGGGATGTACTGGCTGCGGTCGTGGGTGTTCCTGGGGGACCGCGGGTTCGTGCGGTACTGCGGGGCGAACCACCCCGTGGTCAAGGCGGACCGTGTGCGCGTGCGACGGGCCGAGAAGGATGAGGACCCGGCGCACCTGCCCGCGTCGGTGCGGGAACGCCGAGCCGAGCTGGGGATGGACTACGGGAAGATCGACTTCATCATGCACGATGGCGTGGCTCATGTGATCGACGCGAACCGCACGCCCAACTCACGGGCGACCACGCCGGAGGCCCGGCGCGCGGAGGCGGGGTGGGTGGCCGACGGGCTGGATGCGTTGATCACCGCGGCCGGGTGATGCGGATTCCCCCTGAATCCCGGGCGTGGTCTGGCTGACAAATCGCGACCGCAAGGAACGGCGGGGCTTGCGCGAGGGGCGGACATGGGGGGCACGGGCCGGCGGGGAATGGCGCCCCGTCGGATTATTCGTCCGTTGCGGGCTTGCAATCGGGATCGGTTCGCAGCAGAATGCACGCATGAAGGACTGGCTCTCGTGGGTGCTCTGGATCGGGCTGGCGGGGTTGTGCGTGTGGGTGCTGGCGCTGACGCGGCAGAACGCGGCGTTGCGCCGCATGGTGGAGGAACGGGACGCCTCCATCGTCGCGCTGGCCGGCGAGGGCGGGCTGCGCATCGGCGATCGGGTGGAGGCGCTGCACATGTTCGACCCGGACGGCGGCGGCTCCCTCCTCGCCTTCGACGAGGGGCACCCCGCCACGCTCATCCTGCTGGTCAACCGCGGGTGCGAGGCGTGCGACATCACGATCCCGTTGTGGGAGGCGATGACCGACACCGATCTCGCGGGGGCGCGTGCGGTCATGATCGACGCGGGGGCGCGCACCCCGGCGGAGCTGGAGGCCTACTCACCGCGTTTCCCGGTGTATGGCACGGCGAGCGATCGGATCGCGTGGCTGCGCGAGATCCCGCTGACGCCCTCGGTGGTGGCGGTCGGGCCGGGCGGGCGCGTGCTGGGGGCCTGGTACGGCTGGCGGGCTTCTTCGCGCACCGAGGAGATCGCGTCGGTGCTGGCCGAAGCGGCCGGGGGTTGAAATCGCGGCGACCCCGGGGCATCACGGGACCGCCGCGGCGGGTTGTCGGCGCTTGCAGGGCCACCGACGATCTCGTCGTGTCACTCGGTGACATAGTACGGGACGCAACGGGTCTGGCAGGCCTTGGCGGCGTAGCAGTCGTTGCTGTAGACATTCCCGTCCGAGCAGATCACCGGCAGCCAGACATCCAGGCAATAGACGCCCGGCAGGCAGTCTCGGATCGCCCCGAAGCCGGCCTGGCTCGTCGCCGCGACGCCCATCACGCCCGCAACCGCCAACGCGGCCCCGATCTTCACGGTCCTCTTGCACATCTTCTTCATGGCTTTCTCCTGTTTGAGGTCGGAGCGGGCCGCTCGCGCGAACGACGCGACGGACAACGCCCCACGATTGCGCGCATCGTACGGTTTTTCGGCGCCGTGTCACGCATGAACTCCGCAATCGGGTGTGTTTGGCCGGGTTCGTGGCGCACGAAAGTGCATCCGTTTGTTATATCTGACACCGTCGCGTGCCCGGACCCACCGAACCAGGGGAGTGGCGTCGCGCGGGAGGCGGCTACGGTTGTGGATGGATCTGATGAACGACAACCCCGACCGCCCGATCTGGACCCCGCCGGGCGGCCCGCCGCAGACGGACCGCATCCCCGCGGCCGTCTTCGAGGCGATGGGCGAGGACAACATCATCGCCTTCACCCGCGCTTTTTATCACAGGCTGGCGGCGTCGTCGATCGCTCATCTGTTCCCGCGGGGCGAGCGCAACCTGATGGCGGCGGCGGACAGGTCCGCGGCTATGAACATCTTCCTCATGGGCGGGCCGCACCGCTACCAGCAACAGTACGGCCCGCCGCGGCTGCGGATGCGCCACATGCCGTTCGTGATCGACGAGGCGGGACGGGTGGAATGGATGCGGTGCTTCCGCGAGACACTGGCGGAAGCGCCGGATCTGTTCGCCATGCCGACGGAGCATGTGCCGGCGGTGGATGCTTTTTATGACGCGTTCTCGGGGTGGATGGTGAATACGGCGTAGGGATCAGGGGGAGAAGAGGGGGAGGTACGCGGAGCACGCAGAGATCACGCAGAGGTGCAGAGAATGAGCCGCGGGCTTCAGCCCGCGCGGTGGCTGGGGGGGGAAGAGACGGAGAGATGGAGGGGACGGGTTATTGGAGGGCTTGGAGGAAGGTTTCGCCGAAGGCTTCGAGCTTGGCGCGGCCGACGCCCTTGACTTCGAGCATGGCTTCCAGCGAGGCCGGGCGGACGCGGACGAGGTCGCGGAGGGTGGCGTCGGAGAAGACGACATAGGGGGGCACGGCGCGTTCGGTGGCGATCTCCATGCGGGCCTGGCGGAGCTTCTCGAACAGTTGCTTCTCGTCGAAGGACAGCGGCGCGGCGTCGGGCGTTGAGACGCGGTCGCGCCGGCGGCGTTCGGCCTTGGCGGTGCCGGTGCCGACGGGGCGGGCGAGCGGGACTTCCTCCTGGCCCTTCATCACGGCGAGGCCGCGGGGGCCGAAGCGGAGGGTCTCGAAGTGGCCGTCCACGAACCGTTCGAGGGCCTCGGCTGCGACGAGCTGGTCGATGAAGGAGGCCAGGGCGGGCTTGCGGTGGTCCTTGAGCAGGGCGTACACGGTGAGTTGGTGGTGGTTGGCCGAGCGGATGCGGTCGGTGTCCGCCCCGCGGAGGATGTCGGTAATATGGGCGACGCCGTAGCGTTGGCCGGTGCGGGCGACGGCGGAGAGGATGATCTGGCCGATGCGCTTGGAATCGGCCTCCGGCTCGGTCTCGCCCAGGCAGACATCGCAGGCGTTGCAGTGGGTCTGGCCTTCCGGCGGGGTGTACGACTGGCCGAAGTGCTCGCTGAGGGCGCGGTGGCGGCAGCCCATCGCGGAGATCAGCCGGCGCATCTCGCGGACGAGGTTGAGCTGGGCCTCGGTGGATTCCTCGTCCGCGCCCATCTCGGCGTTGCTCTGGCGGATCAGGCGTTCCCAGCGCGTCGCGTCGGAGGGGTTGTAGAGGAGGAGGCATTCGGCCGGCTCGCCGTCGCGCCCGGCGCGCCCGGTTTCCTGCTGGTACGCCTCGACGGACTTTGGCATCGTGGCGTGGACGACCAGGCGGACATTGGAGCGGTCGATGCCCATGCCGAAGGCGACGGTGGCGACGACGACATCGAGGGCCTCGTTGCTGAAGCGGTGCTCGACATCGCGCCGGGTTCGCTCGTTCAGGCCGGCGTGGTAGGCCTCGGCGTTGAGGCGGAGTTTCCGGAGTTGCTCGGCGAGGTGCTCGGTGTCCTTGCGGCTGAGGCAGTAGACGATCGTGCCGCCGCCGTCACCGGCGCGCTGGTGGGTGCGGACGGCCTCGGCGGTCTGCTCGGCCGCACCGCCCGCGTCCCGGCGCGCGCGGACTCTGTAGGTCAGGTTGGGCCGGTCGAAGGTGCCGACGAGCACCTCGGGCGTGCCGCCGTCACACCCGACCGTGCCGAGCCGGAGCTGGCGCACGATGTCCTCGCGCACGCGAGGCGTGGCGGTGGCGGTGAAGGCCTGCATGGGCACGCGCGGGGCGACCTCGCGCAGTTCGGCCAGGCGGCGGTACTCGGGGCGGAAGTCGTGCCCCCACTGGCTGATGCAGTGGGCCTCGTCCACGGCGATCGCGCCCAGGCGGTCGGCATCGGCCAGCGACGCCAGGAACGACTTGAAGCCGGGCGTCACCACGCGCTCCGGCGCGGCCAGCAGCAGGCTGATCTCGCCCTTGACCAACCGGCGGAGGATGGCTTTGGCGTCCTCGGGATCGACGGCCGAGTGGATGGCGGCGGCGGGGTAGCCGTTGAGTTCGAGGCCCCGCACCTGATCGCGCATCAGGGCGATCAGCGGCGAGACGACGATGGTGGCCCGGCCGGTGACGAGGGGGGGGGCCTGGTAGCACAGCGACTTGCCTCCCCCGGTGGGCAGGACGGTCAGGCAGTCGCGCCCCTCGACCCCGGCGGCGATGGCCGCGGACTGCATGGGGCGCAGCTCGCTGAACCCCCAGACACGGGCGACGGCGTCCTGGATGGGGGTGGCGGCGGCGGGCACAGAGAGAGGATACCCGGACAGAACCCGGGAATCGAGGGAAAAGTGGCGGATTCGGGATCAGGGATCAGGCTGGGCCAGGGCGAGCAGGCGGGCTTGCTGCTGGGGGGTGAGTGTCGAGAGGGGAACAAGGCCAGCGGGCACGCCGTCGGACGAGAAGATGAGGGCGCCGTCAAACTCCTCCGGCGGGTCGAGACGGTCGGCGGGCCAGGAAACGCGGAAGCCGCGGTCGAGCCATTCCCAAACGACCTCGCGGCCATCGAAGCGGAAGGTCCAACTCCCGGAAGCGTCTGGGATCGCCCCGGCCCTGGCGAGGTTGGCGGCCAGACGCAGGGCCGCGGGCGTGGAGAGTTTGGCACCCCGAAGGATGAGAAAGATCGCGAAAACGAAGAGGAACGCCGTAGCGCCGAGCATGATGCGGGGGAACGAGCCGCCCGGGGTGGAGAGGACGAAGGACAGGGCGGCTGCGGGGATCAGCATCCAAGCGTGGAAAGCGATCAACTGGCGGGTCCGGTGGCGGCTGAACGCCTTGGAGCGTCGGACCCGCTGGATCTGCCATGCTGCGAGCCGGATCTGGTTCGAGTGGTCCGATCGCCACGCCACCTCGATCGGCGTGGCGGACGAAGCGGCGGTGGGCGATGACTCGGGCATGGCGAGGAGCATACCACAGTGACGGTCAGGGCACCGCGTCGGGATCGGCGATCTCGCGGATGGACCCATCCGGGTTTGTGATGATGACATAGGTGGGAGCTTGCAAGTCCGGCGGACGGTTGCGGAGGCGGTCGAGGTCTTCGGGAAAGAGCGGTTCCGTGGGGATGGTCAGGTCAAAGACGAGCTTGCCGTCGCGTCCGACGGTGATTGTCAGTTCGGGCGGTGGGTTCACGGTGACGAAGCCGAAGTCGGGAGGAAGATCAGAGACGGGCACGCCGCCGACGGCGAGGATGGCGTCGCCCGGGCGGACGCCCGCGCGGTACGCGGGTGATTCGGGGTTGAGTGCGAATATGCCGTAGAAGTTTCCGAGCCGGAAGTGTTCACCCAGGCCGATGCCGCCGTACTGGGGCGCGGCAACATGGGTCGCGGACGGGTCCGCGGGGGTGATGGTCGCCAGGCTTGACCGGCGGTCGAGGCGCACGCGGAAAAGGCGCAGCAGTTCGTGACCGATGATGGCGTGGTCGGCATCCACCTGTGCCGTGGCGGAATGGATGTTCAGGTCGCTCAGCCGCAAGCGGCCGGCGATCGGGGCGGTAGCGTAGATTTTGGGTGTTCCCGAGATCCCCATGGATGGGCCCAGCTTGATTCCAACATCCGCGTGCGCCCAGCGTGGGGTTGCTTCCGGGAACAGGTGCAGGGAAGAGTCCGCCCCGGAATCCACAGTGAACCAGAGGAGGTCCGTGGTTCCATCCTCATGGAGCAACTGGATGGGGAATTCCGGCGAGCTGGTGCCGGTTTCCGGGATGCGGATTTCGGTCACGCCGGGCGAGTCCGGTCCGAGCGGCGCGGTGCTCAGCCGCATGGCGCCGTTCGGGTAGTCCAGGTCGATCGTGTAGTCGTCGAATGCGTCGATGCCCAGGATGCCGACGAAGTTGTGTGTCGTGAAGAAATCGCCGAGTCCATCGCTGACGATGAACGGCAGTTTTTCCACCGTCAGCGGCCCCACCCGGACAACCTTCGAGAAGGCGACGGGGTAGGTCTGCGTCACGCCGACGACGTCCGTGGCCGTGGTCTTGTTGGTGGTGCGGAGACCGATCAACTCCGCCGTTTCGGTATTGACAAGCCCGAACGGCGCGCCGGTGTCCACCATGAACCGGTAGGGTCCGTGGCCGTTGACGGTGGCGTTCACGAAGATCCATCCGTCCTCGAAGGATACCGGCAGTTCGATGGTGTCCTGATGTTCCGGCAGGTCCAGGCTGGTCCGCATGGCGTCGCGGTAGTGGACCTTGCAACCGGAAATATGCGCGGCAAGACATGCCAGGGCGAGGATATGGATGATTCGGATCATGGCTCGGGGGTTTCCTCGGCGGCGGGCAGTGTGATGGTCCCGTCGGGGGTGTCGATCTCGAGGCTGTGGTGGGAGTCGGTGATGACGATGCGGACACCGGGAAGCGTCAGGTCCGGCTTGCGTGGGGGTGTTTTGCTGGTGATGAGCGCGGGGAAGAGCGGTTCGGGGGTGAGGGTCAGGTCGAGCATGACCTCATCACGATCGATGGTGAGGACGACGGGGGGATCGTTGGGATCGGGTTCAAGGATGAGCACGCCCCCGGTCTCGACGGGCACGCCGTCGATGGACCAGACGAGATCGCCGGGCAGCAGGCCCGCCCGTTCCGCCGGTGAATCACGGGCGATCGAGAGGATGAGGTACGAATCGGTCAGGCGTGCGACGCCGGTGATGCCGAGGGTGCCGGGCGGGGGCATAGCGATGGTGCTGGCGGCCGGGGTGAAGGCCGCCAGCCCGGCGCGGTTATCGATCCGGACGCGGAAGTGCCGCAGCAGTTCGTGGCCGAGGAGGTTGTTCGGTTTGTCGATCTTGGCGTGCAACCCGCTGACCCGCGTGCCGGCGATCAGCAGATCGCCGCGCAGCGGTGCGGATCGGGCGTGGTGGGGTCCGGCCAGCCCGGCGGCGGCTCGGGGTGAGCCGGCAAGCTGCGCGTGCGTCCAGTGGGATCCCGCGGCGGTGTCGAATGAGATGAAGAGTTCGCCGCCGGAGTCGATCGCCATCCAGCGTGAGGGGCCTTGTCGCTCGTTCTGGATGAGACTCACGCGGACCTTGGGGGTTTCGCTGTGGATGCGTCGCAGCGGGATCACTCCGGCTTCGCGCGGGTCCAGCCGCCGGGTGCTGACGCGCACCGCGCCCGCGGGGTAGTCCAGGTCGAGGGTGAGGCGGTCGAAGCCGGGATAGCCGAGCATGCCGTCGGCGTTCTGGCGTTCGAACATCTGCTGGAGGTTGTCGGTGATGATGAAAGGAACCCGGGTCAGCGTCAGCGGGCCGCTGACGGCCTCGTCGGCCAGCCCGACCTGGTATCTGGCCCGGACGCCGCCGGAATCCCTGATCCATGCACTGAACGATGGTTCGACACCCAGGGACTCGGCGAGTTCCGTTCCCAGCACGCCGTAGACCGCGCCGGTGTCGAGGATGAAGCGGTAGGGTCCGTGGCCGTTGATGGTTGCCTCAACGATGATCCAGCCGTCGTCGATCTCGGCGGGCAGCTCGGCCTCCGCGGCGTCACCGGCGATGGTGGGGGTGGTGTCGGAGATCCAGATGGTGCGGCAGCCGGTAAGCAGAAGAAGCAGGGGCAGCAGGATGTGGATGGTTCGGATCATGATTCGGCGTGTTCCACATTCCATGCAATCAAAGATTTCTTCGTGTCGTTCGATCTTAGACTGATTCGGTGCCGGGTGCTCACGCGGCGGAGCGCGGGAGCGTCGGTCCGGGCAAACGACGGTGCGGGCAGGTGCGGTCGCCCGCCGGGCGTGCGATCGGTGGCGAGTTCGGTGACGAGAGTTGGATTTCAGTTTCGTGGTCGGTTGTGACGAGAACCATTATTCCAACATTCGAGAAAGAAGACGCCGATGCCGCTTTGCGACCTCGCAGCGTGGTTCACACCCCATATCGGGCTTGTGCGCCGCATGAAAACCGGTACATACGGGGGCCTGGCGCGCGTTTGTGCTTGCTTCGACACCGCGAAGGGATAGGGTGTCTCTGACTCGCGAGTATCAACGCTCTCGGGGAGACGAAGATTCTTTGAAAGGATCCACCCATGACGGTCGCCACCAAATCCAGCCGCACGCTCCAGATCGACGGCATGTCCGGCGAGGATTGTGTGAACAAGGTCACCGGCGCGCTCAAGGGCGTCAGCAATGTCTCGACGCGCGAGGTGAAGGTCGGCACGGCCAGCATCGAGGCCGATGAGACCGGCTGCACCGCGGCCTGCAATGCGATCAACGGCGTGGGCTACAAAGCCCGCGAGAACAAGCGGGACGAGCAGAAGAATGAGAAGCCCGGCGCCCCCCAGGACGGCGCCAGGACCGATCAGGCCGGGTTCAAGGCCGAGCAGAAGAATCAGCCTTCCGCCCAGGCCGGCGCGGCGTCCAAGCCCGCTCCCGGCGCCCGCTGATCGGGCACGATCCGGTTTCCGCCGGTTGCCCGACCCATATACGGCTCCGAGCCGACCCGGTGTGGATCGCGCACACCTGATCGGCACGAACCAACCGATGGCCGACCCCGCGGCGGGATCCTTCCCGCTGATGGGTCGGCCATATTCAATGGACACAGGCATGGCGGGGCGGGGAGCCGTCCGGCCGGCGTGGTTTGGGGGACGGACTCGCCGGAAACCGCTGGAGCGTGCGCCGCGGATGTGATATGGTTTCCCCATGCCCATCGACCCCCGCCGTCCGCTGGACCCGCCTCCGGAGCATGTGAAGATCCGGGGTGGGCTGCGCGTGGGGGGCGTGGCGCTGGTGGCGGTCGGGGGGATCATGGCGTTGGTTGGGCTGGTGGACTTCTTCGCCGCGTTCGGAGCCGGGGGGCGCACCCCGAGGCTGTTCTGGATGCTGATGGTCGGGGTATTTCTGGTGAGCATCGGAGGGGCGATGCTCAAGTTCGGGTATCTGGGGGCGATGGCGAGATACATGACGCGAGAGGGCGCGCCGGCCGCGGCGGAGGGGATCAACCGGGTGGGGATGGGGGCGGCCCCCGGCATCACGGCCGCGGCGGCGGCGGTGGGAGCGGGCCTGCGCGAAGGGCCGCGGGTCGCCTGCCGCGCATGCGGGGACATGCAAAGCCCGGACGCGAAGTTCTGCGATCAGTGCGGGGCCGGGATGGACGAGGCGGGAATCGGGTGAGCGCCCGGAGACGGCCCGTCCGCGCCGGCTTCGGCTTCGGCTTCGGCATCCGGCAATGATGCGTCGCGCGCAGCCTTCTCACGGAACAAGCGGTGGAAGAACGGCTCTTGCAGATACTCGGCGAGTTCCAGCCTCAGCGTGTGGGTCTCCCCGGCGCGGCGGACTACGAACAGCCGGTGCGTGATCTCCTGGTCCAGCGTCGGGCCGGGCCAGGCTTCCAGCGTTTCGTCCAGATCGCGCCCGTCGATGGCGATGATCGCGTCGCCGACCATCAGCCCGCCCGTCTCGGCGGGCGAGCCTGGGTTGATCTGGGTGATGACGGGCAGCGGCGGGTTTTCGAGCGACACGGTGAACCCGTGGACGCGCCACACCGGCATCGGCACCTCGGTCAGGCCCGCGGGGTGCTCGAAGCGGGCCAGGCCCGAAACGGGGTCGAGCCGGACGCGGAACCGGCGGAGGAGTTCGGCCCCGATCGCCGAATCGACGCGCCGGGGGGTGTCTTCGACCAGCGCCATCAGCCGGGTGGCCACGACATCGCCGAGGTGCAGGTCGAAGTTCAGGCGGGCGAAGACGGCCGGCTGGATGGTGCCGTTGGCCGACATGCTGGCGCCGACCTGGACGGCCGTGCCCCGATCCGGGAACAGGATCGCGTCGTACCCCGCCAGGGTCAGAACGGCCCCGCTGCCGGAGTCCACCAGCATTTTGGAAGGGAACTTGGCCTGAGACTCGCCGGGGATCCGGAACACGCCCTCGATGAACGGCACGCGATCATTCCGGGCGGTGAGCGTCGTCACGCCGGGATCGGATCGGCGCAGACGCTCCGAGCTGACCCGCACGCGCTCGGCCGGATAGTCCAGGTCCAGCGTGGAAGCGGTGAACGGGTTGTATCCCAGCACCCCGACCACGCGCGGTCCGGACGCGATCCGCTCGGGAAGGTCTTGGATGGTGAACGGGACGCCCCGGGCCGTCAGCCCGCCGGCTTCCAGGCGATCGACGCGGGCCAGCGGTTCCCGGTAGGTCTTGCCGTGGGCGTCGATCGTCGAGACGGACCCGATCCGGCGGAGTCCGGCCGCCCTGGCGACCGCGGGCGAGACCTGCGACACGGCCGAGCCGGTGTCCAGCAGCAGCCTGTGCGGCCCCGTGCCGTTGATCATCACCTCGACCACGATGGCGTCGTCGATGAACTCGGAGGGGATCTCGACCGTTCGGGCTGCGAGCGAGACCGAGTCCGGCCGGGTCCGCGGGAGCGAAGATGAGCAGCCCGTCCCGCAGAAGGGCGGGGCGAGGAGCAGCAACACGGCGAGGAAGCGCGCGGGCAGGGTATATCGGAGGAGCATGAGGCCAGTGTAGGGTGTCTATGAATCCCACCTGAGTTTCCGGCGTGGCCTGGATGCAAGGTCACGCCCACGATGAGTCCGCGAATCGTGGGGTTCTCCTCTCCCCTCGCTCACGCTCTTGGCTCTTTGCATGGGGATGGCCGACTGGAAGTCGGCCCCACGGGAGAAGAGGAAGAGGGGGAAGAAGCGGTAGAAGAAGGAGCCCTCACCCCGGCCCTCTCCCGTCGGAGACGGGAGAGGGAGGGGGGTCACACATCCGTGTTGGAGTGCAGCGCGATGCGGTTGCCCTCGCTGTCGAGCAGAATGGCGCGGCAGCCGTGGGGGCCGATGGAGTGGACATCCCGCAGCACGCGGCCGCCGTGGGCCTCCGCCTGGGCGACGGCGTCGCGGATGCGCCCGTCGGCGTTGAAGTAGACCAGCAGGCCCTTGTCGGAAGGATCGCCGGGGACGAGGCAGCCGCCGTTGCCGTCCTGGTGGTCGAGCACCGCGAACTCGAAGCCCTCGAACTTCTCCCGCGGGCACTTGATGTGCAGGACCGCCTCATAGAAGCGGCAGGCGCGGGCGAGGTCGGCGACGGGGACATCGGTCCAGACGGTACGGTTTTTCTGGCTGTTGAAGTCGGACATGGGGACCTCTCCGTGTGGTGGGGAAGCATAAGGGGGCGGGCGAGGCGCGGCCGGTGCGACGGGTCTCATACTGATCGCCGTTGAGTTTTGGGGATGATTCGTATGCGGTGACTCCCTCCCGCACGGCTGAGGGTGATCCTTGAGCTTCCATGACCCCGTCGGGGTCAGGGAGTCAGAGTCGGCAACTTTCCACGGGTTGCGCTGCGCTTCACCCGTGGCAACAAACGCGCGCCCCTTCGGGGCGTTTGAGAGCATGATGCACGGATCGTTCCGGGTCACGCCCGGAGTTCGATGGCGATTCGTATCACGCCGGCTGTCGTGCCTCGTTCAGCTTCTTGCGGACCACCGTCTGCAGGATGCCGCCGTTGCGGAAGTACTCGATCTCGACGGGGGTGTCCACACGGCAGACGCAGGTGAACTCGGTGGTCTTTCCCTCCGGGCTGGTGGCCCGGACGGTGATGTCGCAGCGCGGCTCGATGGGGTCGGGCAGGGCGATGTCGAAGACCTCGTCGCCCCTGAGGCCGAGGCTGGAAGCGGTCCGGCCGTCCTTGAAGACCAGCGGCAGCACGCCCATGAAGACCAGGTTGCTGCGGTGGATGCGCTCGAAGCTCTCGGCGATGACGGCCTTGACGCCCAGCAGCATCGCGCCCTTGGCCGCCCAGTCGCGGCTCGAGCCCATGCCGTAGTCCTTGCCCGCGACGACGACGAGGGGGACACCGGCCCGCTTGTAGTCCATCGCGGCGTCGTAGATGTACTCGACCGGGGCGGAGGCGATGTCGTCGCCCTTGGTGAAGTTGCGGGTCCAGCCGCCCTCGGGCTGGGCCGCGCCGGTGGCGGCGATGCGGTTCTTGACGCGCACATTGGCGAAGGTGCCGCGGGTCATCACGCGGTCGTTGCCGCGGCGCGAGCCGTAGGAGTTGAAGTCGTTGATATGCACGCCCTTGGAGAGCAGGTGCTGACCGGCCGGGGTCTCCGGCTCGATGCGGCCGGCGGGCGAGATGTGGTCGGTGGTGACGGAATCGCCCAGCAGGGCCAGGCAGCGCGCGCCCGAGATCGCGCCGAAGCCGGGCGCCTCCTCGGTCATGCCCTCGAAGAACGGCGGGTTCTGGATGTAGGTGCTGTCATCGTCCCACGGGAAGAGTTCGGACTGGGAGACGGGCACGCGGTTCCAGGTGGGGTTCTCCTCGTAGACCTTGGCGTACTTGCTCCCGAACTGCTCGGCCGTGACGCACGAGTTGCGGATGGCCTCGATCTCGGCGTTGGTCGGCCAGATGTCCTTGAGCCGGACCTCGTTGCCGTTCTTGTCCTTGCCGATCACCCCGCGGGCCAGGTCGAAGTCCACGGTGCCGGCGATGGCGTAGGCCACCACCAGCGGCGGGCTGGCCAGATAGTTGGCCTTGACCGCCGGGTGGACGCGCCCCTCGAAGTTGCGGTTGCCCGACAGCACCGACGCGGCGATCAGGTCGCCGTCCTTGATGCCCTCCTCGATCTCCGGCGGCAGCGGGCCGGAGTTTCCGATGCAGGTGGTGCAGCCGTAGCCGACGGTGTGGAAGCCCAGGGCCTCAAGATCCTCGGTGAGGTTGGCCTTGTTGAAGTACTCGGTGACCACCTTGGAGCCGGGGGCCAGCGAGGTCTTGACCCACGGCTTGCGGGTCAGGCCGAGCGCGCGGGCCTTGCGGGCCACCAGGCCCGCGGCGATCATCACATCCGGGTTGGAGGTGTTGGTGCAGGAGGTGATGGCGGCGATCACCACCGAACCGTGCTTGAGCGTCACCTGCTGGCCGGAACTCGTCGGGTGCGCGGCGTCGGACAGGGTGACGCGGGCGTAGCCATTCTCCTTGCAGCACGCGGTGGCAGGCGGGGGATTGACGGGATTGTTCGTCGATGCGCCGCCCTCGGAGGCGAACTCGTCCAGGTCCACGGTCTGGCCGCAGACCTTCTTGCCGAAGCCGTCGACCAGTTCCTTGCGGAAGCGGGGCTTCATGTCGCTCAGCGCCACGCGGTCCTGCGGGCGCTTCGGCCCGGCCAGCGAGGGGACCACGGTGGACAGATCCAGCCCCAGCACGCTGGTGAACTCCGGGTCGGGCGTGCCGGGTTCCCAGAAGAAGCCGGAGGCCCTGGCCCACGCCTCGGTGAGGCGCAGCTCGTGCTCGGTCTTGGCGGTCAGGCGGAAGTACTCGATGGTCTTCTTGTCGATCGGGAAGAAGCCGCAGGTCGCGCCGTACTCGGGCGCCATGTTGGCGATGGTGGCCCGGTCGGGCACGGAGAGCTCGGCCATGCCGGGGCCGAAGAACTCGACGAACTTCTCGACCACGCCGTGGGCGCGCAGCATCTGGGTGACGGTCAGCACCAGGTCGGTGGCGGTCGCCCCCTCGGGCAGCCTGCCGGTGAGCTTGAAGCCGACGACCTCGGGGGTGAGCATATAAACGGGCTGGCCGAGCATGACGGCCTCGGCCTCGATGCCGCCCACGCCCCAGCCCAGCACGCCCACGCCGTTGATCATGGTGGTATGGCTGTCGGTGCCGACCAGCGAGTCCGGGTAGACCCACTCGAAGCCGTCCTGGGCCTTGGTCAGGCAGCCGCGGGCGAGGTACTCCAGGTTGACCTGGTGGACGATGCCCGTGGCGGGCGGCACGACGCGGAAGTTGTCCAGGCTCTCCTGCCCCCACTTCAGGAAGGTGTAGCGCTCGCCGTTGCGCTCGAACTCCTTCTCGGCGTTGATGGTCAGGGCCACGCGGGTGGCGAAGTCGTCCACCTGCACCGAGTGGTCGATCACCAGGTCGCACGCAACGGCCGGGTTGATCCGGGCCGGGTCGCCGCCCAGGTTCTTCATCGCGTCGCGCATCGCGGCCAGGTCCACGACGCACGGCACGCCGGTGAAGTCCTGCAAGACCACCCGCCCGGGCATGAAGGGCATCTCCACCGCGTCGATCTTCTTGGGGTTGTAGTTGGCGATGCCCGCGATGTCGTCGTTGGTGACGACGAACCCGTCGAGGTTGCGGATCATGGCTTCAAGGAGCACCCGCACGGAGAACGGCATCTTGTCGATGTCCCCAAGGCCCTTCTCCTGGAGCGCCCTGAGCCGGATGTACCGGTACTCGCGGCCGTCAACGGTCAGGGTGGATTGCGCGTGGAAGGGGTCGGCGGGCATGGGGCTTCTCCGTGCTGGTGGCTGGAGCGGATGGTGACAGATAGAAGGATCGACCCCCACGGAGCATGAATCAAATCGATTGATATTACGAGATCAATCAACACTATTGATATCAGGATGGATTTGATAGGATTTTGATAGGATCGGCACAGAACCAGCATCCGGATCGCCCCCCCTCCCGCCGGATTCAAACACGACCCGCAGGAGAATCAAGAGCCGCATCCCACGCTTCCTGAGCGAGCCGGAAGTCGAACCCGTGCCCGCACTCCGAACAGACCGATGCGGATGCTGTGTCCGAAATCCCGCGGACCACCACGAACGCGCAGTTCGGGCAGAGAACAAACGGAAGATCGCTCTTGCGGGTGTGCGAATCGATGCTCTCCCGGCAAACCCGGCGCGGGTCTCGGTACACATACACGGGGTATGCAACCGCCACAACAGCGGCCATCGCCGCCAGATCCACCCACCCCGACTTCCAGATCAGGTGGACCGCGATCGCCGCGTAGACCGACAGGAGCAGCATCCGAACCCGGGCACGATCGCCCCGGGCGATCCACGGAGGAAGGCACTCAAAGCCTCAAACCAGGCGCTTCGGACGGCCGAACAAAGTCGAGTGCGTTTTCAGCGTGGTCAAGACACCGGCTCAGGCGGATTACACGCCCAGGCGGCCGTGCCCGGCCGGACCATTCACGCCCCCAGAACAGAATGCACCGCGTTTTTTCGCTCCCCTCCCCACCACCGTCCGATCTCTCCACCATGTTCCCCCGCGTCCTGATCGTCATCCCCCTCCTCGCCCTCACCGCCTGCGGCCCCACCCCCGTCCGCGCCAACCGGGCCTGGCACGGCTCCACTCCCATCAGCGCCACCTACCAGTTCGGCCGCCTCACCGCCGACCTGCCCCCCGGCACCCGCGTCGAGCCAACCACCATCGCCGCCCGCCAGACCCTCGAACGCCAGGGCCACACCATCGAGACCGCCGAGGCCACCCCCCAGCGCGGCCGGGTCGTCGCCCTCGCCCCGCCCAACCTCGGCTACAAGCGGATCACCGTCACCGCCGCCTTCGAGGGCCACGGCACGGTCCTCCGCCTGGAAGTGAACCCCCCCAACGAGAGCCGCGCCCGCGTCGCCCTCGAAACCCTCCTCCAAACCCTCGGCCTCTGATCCCCCTCTCCCTCTCCCGTCTCCTGACGGGAGAGGGCCGGGGTGAGGGCTCCTCGTCCTACCACTCCTACCACTTCTTTCTTCTCCCCTTCTTTTCCTCTCTTCCTCCTCCCTTCCCTCCCCCTGATCCCTGATCCCCAATCCCCAATCCCCAATCCCTTCCCCCTCACTCATAATCCCGCCCGAACACCCCGTCCCTCGTATCCGCCAGCCGCATCGACTGGCCGTTCCGGGCGAGCGGATTGCTGACGGCGTCCTTGGCGTCCTTCGGGTTCTTGACCGCCGCGTGCCCGTCGGCGAAGGCCATCGGCGTGGGCGCGTCCAGCAGCCCGTCCACGCGCTCGATCGCCTGGCCCGTCATATACGCCAGGTCATGATCCCACAGCATCACCTTCGACGCGGGAAAGCGCACATCGCTCGGGCGGGTCGGGCGGAGCATGGCGTCCCACCGGGCCGGGTCCGTCCCGCGCCGCGCTTCGTCGAAGAACTCCGGCCGCGCCACGAAGGCGTTGGAATACCGCACCGACAGCTGCTCCTCCACCGGGTTGTCATCACTGAGGCTGAAGTCCTCCATCGTCGGCAGCGGCCGGTCCTTGCGCGGGCTGACCCAGGTCTCCCAGTGCCGCGGCCACTCCTCCAGCTCCAACGCGATCGACGGCCACAGCCACGACTGGTCGAAATGCCCGCTGGTCCCGATCAGCACGCCGCGCGGGTACCAGAAATACAGCGCGATCCCCGGCTGCGGCTGGAACCCGGGCATCAGCTCCCGCATCCGCGCCGGATACTCGCCCAGCCCGCGGTACGGGTGCCGCCCGTTGTCATGGGCGTACATCGCATGAACCTGCCCCACGCCGCGCACATTGGCCAGCGACACCGTCTGCAACGCCGCCCCCCGCGCCCCGCGCAGCGCCGGCGCGAGAATCCCCACCAGCACCCCGATGATCCCGATCACCACCAGCAGCTCGATCAGCGTGAACCCGTTGCGTCGCGTCTTCATCCTGCTCTCCCTGACTTCGGTGGCACAGGCGTCCCGCCTGTGCGTCCGACATCCCGGCCCCGCCCACTCACGGCGTCGCCGTCGCCCCCCGCGCCATCACCCGGTACGACGCCGGCTGCCAAGCCCGGTGCTCCTTGCTCCACACGAACACGATCCCCAGCCACTGCTCCGGCTCCGACTTGGGCTTGAACGGGAACCGCACCTCCACCGCCTTCTCGTTCAGCCCGTCCATCGCACCCGGGAACATCCGCCCCGCCCGCATCTCCTGCACCCGCTCGCTGACATTCCGCCGCTCCGCCTCCGCGCCCGGCGACGATCCCGAGGGCGATCCCTCCCCCCGCCGCTCCGTCCGCGCCCCCATCTGCCTCGCTTCATACGCCCGCGTCTCCACGCGAGACACATCCACCTCCGCCCCTTTCAACTTCTCCGCGATGGCCTTGAAGATCGGGTGCTGATCCTCCAGCTCGCCGATGACCGCCCCCGCCGCCCGCATCGCCGCCAGGAACCCGTCGTGGTCCCCCCGCACCAGCGGCCCGACCACCGACTCCACCGCCCGCCCGAACTCGGCCGCCGACCCGTCCCCCTGCGTGCCGAACCCCGTGACGGCCTTCGCCCCCTCGAACGCCGCCGCCGCGATCCGCCCCACCACGCCCTCCGCGTTGCGGCGCGTCCCTTCATACACCGGCGTCACCGTGTTCCCCTGCGCGTCCATCGGCGTCACCTCCGCCACCCGCGCCGCCCGAGCGCCACCCCCACCCCCACGCACATGCTCCGCCCGCCCCCCGCCGAGCAGCCCCCACGCCCCCCAGGCAACCCCAATCGCCGCGAACCCCACGGCCAGCACCGTCTTCGCATCCATGTCGATCCTCCCGTGCGTGCCCGGGAACGCCCGGGCACCGCTCTGGGATGCCGCGAACCCGCCGATCCGTCAGCAAGTTTCGGCCACGAACCGCCCGAACCACGCCACTTTGCCGCTTTATCCCCCTGAACAGGCGGGTCATCCGCCCCGCCGAGAGGCCTTTCACGCCGTCGGCCCCTCATTGCAGGAACTTTTCTGGAAAATAATAAATCTATGAGTGACCGCGCCCCGCGCCCCACGCTCGCCACCCTGAAGCACGATCTCCCCCCGCCGACGCGGACGAGAACCAAGGTGCTCACCAACGCAAAGGAGACACGCCATGAACCGCAACCGCACGAACCGCACCGCCCTCCGCGCCGCCGCCTGCGCCGCCCTCGCGACGACCGCCGCCGCCTCCCACGCGGGTGTCGCCAACTACGGCGGCAACATCTACGCCGGCATCCAGACCAGCCCCCCGAGCAACTACGACCTCCGCCTCAACGCCACCGAGGACAACACCCGCACCCGCGTCTATCTCGAACAGTCCAATGTCCTCCTCCAGCACCAGACCTACTACAACGCGCACTTCAACGGCACCTACCAGCAGAACTCCGCCCTCGTGCGCCAGGCCATCCCCGGCACCGGAACCGCCGTCGTGAACAGCTACATCTTCCACTTCGATCCCACCAGCGGCTTCCCCACCCGCACCTCCACCGGCTTCGTCGAGTTCACCAACCCCATCTATGTCATCTCGCGCAACAGCGACCTCGACGCCTCCGATGTCCGCTTCGGCATGACCGGGGTGCAGTACGCCACCGGCCCCCTCTCCGACCGCGGCTACGACCTCGCCGCCAACGACGCCTTCTGGATCAGCACCCCGCGCACGGGCATCTGGCGCCTGGACTTCTACGCCCGCTCCTCCACCGGCATGGACCAGCTCCGGGTGATCGAGATGGTCAGCGTGCCCGCCCCGGCCTCGCTCGCCCTGCTCGGCATGGGCGGACTCCTCACCGCCCGCCGCCGCTGATCCCCCCACCCCCCCACCCCCCACCCCCCCGATCTCTCTTTCTCTCTCCTCACCGGCCCGGCCACACGACAGTGTGCCCGGGCCTGTTCCGCCCGCCCTCCCCCCCCGTGGGGCCGACTTCCAGTCGGCCTCTTCCGAGACGCCGCCGATGCAATCGGCGGACTCCCCCCCTCCCTCTCCCGTCTCCTGACGGGAGAGGGCCGGGGTGAGGGCTCCTCCATCTACCCCTTCTTCCAACCCTTCTTCTCCCTCCGCCTCCCCCTCTCTCCGTCTCTCCGTCTCTCCGTCTCTCCGTCTCTCCGTCTCTCCGTCTCTC
>CAZNZC010000010.1:0-122849 GCA_964577425.1 uncultured Phycisphaeraceae bacterium | reverse complement strand
AGCGGCACGCCGAGCAGCGTCAGCAGGATGCCGATCGACATGAGGGTGAACCCGAGGCCGACCCGGCGGACATAGGCCGGGGGGGCGTCGGTCATGGTGCCCTCGCGCGGGCCGTAGGACTTTTGCCTGGGCCGGATCGGCTCGCCGCACTCGGGGCACTTGCCGCCGATGCGGAGGCCCTTGAGGTCGTACTCGCACCCGCGGCAGGGACGCGACTCCAAGATGACCTGGCCTGGGGGTGGGGGCAAGGGGGATTCTCCGCGCGGCTGGCGTGGGTCCGGACGGCCGCACTCATCCGGCAGGGAAATGTACCACTTCACACGGGCGTCGGTTGAGGCAAACCGGCAACCAGCCTTCTTCTTTCCCCGTCCCACCGCCCGGCGGGCAGCAACATTTGAGCCGTCGCTCCGAACGCCCTCTCGGCCCTAGGCCAACGCCGGCCAGGCTTCTCCGCACTCGGGACAGCGGGCCGTTCCGACCTGGGGAGCGTTCTCAAAGGCCGGTGTCAAGCCTTCGAGGTGGTAGAGGCACGCCCGGCAGCGGGACCGCGGTTGCTTCCGCGGCATGGCGACGGATCGCCCTCGGCGCGCCAGACGCCACAGGACCGCAACACCGAGAATCAGGAACTGAACCAACAACCAAACCAACACGATCAGCAAGCCAACCGGCCCGAACACGAGAATGAATGCCATGACCGGAAGGAACGCGAAAACAGCGTAGAAAAATGAGAAGAAAACAGCGCTGATACAGGCGTCCAGCGGAAGATTTCCGCGATTCGACCGGATGATCTCAAGAGCGGGAAACACGATGAACCGAGCATACTGCCAAACTGCTCTCAAGAACCCCGAACGATTGCTCTTCCGACCCCCCGCCACCCAATCTGACCATTCCTGCTCGGCATCAAAGCCTTCGGAAGCCATGCGGTCATCAACACCATCGAGAGTCTCGATCAGTTTCAGCCGATCCGCCGCATCATCGCCTGTGTATTTCCGATGCGTCATTGAGCGGATGGTAATCCGCTTCCGCTTAGCGGGTCGCGTCACCGCGCGGGTTCATCACCCCTTCCCTCGGAGCGCAGGAGAGTACCAGCCTCACATCGGTTCGGCGGCTTGGGCTTCCGTGGTCTCCACGCAGCGGTCGATGCGGGCCAGCACGCCCGCCTTGGTGAGGATGGCCAGGGTCTGGCCCAGCGGGGGGGAGACGCTGGTGCCCGTGACGGCCACGCGCAAGGGCTGGGCGACCTTGCCCATGCCCAGGCCGCTCGATTCGGCGTAGGAGGCGACGGCCGCCTCGACCGACTCTGGCGTGAAAGGTTCGATGGCGTTGATGATCGGCTTGAGCTCGCGCAGGGTCTCCAGGCCCTTGCGGTCGCCCTTGAGAAGCACCTTGTGGACGGTCTTGCCGTCGAACTCCACCGCGTCGTCGCCCACCAGGGCGAAGCCGACGATGGAGCGGCCGTCGCGGAGCGTCTTGCAGCGGGGCTTGACGGCCGGGGCGAGCATCCGCATGTCGTTGAGGCTGAAGCGGGCGGCCAGGGCGTGGTCGAACTTCTCGGCCCAGGCCCGCCAGGCGCGGGCGAACGCCTCGTCGGGCATGGCCGCGAGGTCGTCCGCGCTGAAGGCCAGGAGCTTCTGGCGGTCGAACCTGGACGGGGTCTTGCCCAGGCCCGCGAGGTCGAAGTTGTCGGCGAGGTAGGCCGCGTCGAAGCGCTCCAGGTCGGTGCCGTCGGCGTTCTTGGTCTTGGGGTTCCAGCCGAGCAGGGCCAGGAAGTTGACCAGCGTGGGCGCGAGGTAGCCGGCGGCCTCGAAGTCCTCGGCGTCGATCTCGGGCAGATCGACCTTGAGGGCCGCCGCGAGGTCGGTCAGACGGTCGGTATCAAGCTGTCGGGTCTTGTCGTCCAGCCATTCCGCGAACTCCGCCGCATCAATGGAACCGATGGGCGGGGCGTCCAGCCCGGCGGCCTTGACCGCGGCCTTCGCGGCCTTGTCCTTGTCCCGCTTGGACATCTTGGAGCCGTCCACATTGAAGATCAGCGGCATGTGCGCGTAGGTGGGCGTGGGCACGCCCAACGCCCGCTGCAGGGCGATGTGGCGGGGCGTGTTGATGAGGTGCTCCTGGCCGCGGAGGACATGGGTGACGCCCATGGCCGCGTCATCGACCACCACGGCGAAGTGGTAGGTCGGGAAGCCGTCGCGCTTGCGGATGATGAAGTCGTCCATCTCCTCCGGGCCGACGGTGACATCGCCCAGCACCCGGTCGTGGACGGTGATCGGCTCGTCGGGCATCTGGAAGCGGACGACATGATTGCCCGGCTCCATCCGGGCGATGCGCTCGGCGGGCGGGATGCTCAGGGCGGAGCGGTCGTACTTGTAGCCGGTCTTGGCGCTGATGGCGGCCTGGCGCTTGGCCTCGAGTTCCTCGGGGGTCTCGAAGGCGGGGTAGGCCAGACCGGCCTCGATCAGGCGGCGGAGGTGCTGGTTGTAGACATCCAGGCGTTCGGACTGGTAGTAGGAGCCGACGCCGGGCTGCTCGCCGCCGAGGGGACGGCCGTCGGGGGCGGTGTGGGTCGGGCCGTAGTCCCAGTCGATGCCCATCCAGGCCAGGGCGCGGAGGATGCCGGCGGTGGCGGCGTCGGAGGAGCGGCGCTGGTCGGTGTCCTCGATGCGGAGGACGAACCGGCCCCCGTGCCGCCGGGCGAAGGCCCAGTTGAACAGGGCGGTGCGCGCCCCGCCGATGTGGAGGCGGCCGGTTGGAGAGGGGGCGAAACGGGTGACGACGGGGCTTGGGGACATTGTGCGGGATGATAGTGCCGCCCGTGTCCCCCCTCCCCCCGTGGGGCCGTCTTCCAGTCGGCCTCCCCCTTCCAAAGCCGGTGGCGACCGCGCGGGATCGGGCGCATACTGGGGTCATGCCCAGAATCCTCCTCCTCGTGCTGCTGGTCGCCGTTCTTATTCTGCCCGGCTGCTCCAACGGGCGGAAGGGGTGCGTGTCGTGGGGCAGCATGGTCGATACGCCGGGGGGGCAGGTTCGAGCGGAGGAGATCCAGATCGGGGATCTGGTGACCACCCTCACGCCGGACGGCACGCTCGGGATCGGCCGGGTGACGGCCACCCGGCAAGCCAAGGCGCACGGGCTTTTGTCCATCTCGCTTCAGGACGGACGCGCCCTGTGGGTGACGCGGGATCATCCGATCGGCGTGTCCGACATCGAGTTCGTTCCGGCCGGGCAGCTCGCAATCGGAGACCGTGTGCGGACGGGGGACGCGGACTCGCCGATCGTTTCGATCTCGCGTCGGCGGAGCAAGTATCGCGTCATTGATCTGACGGTGGAACCGGACGAGAACTTCTTTGCGAACGGCGTGCTGGTGCATAACAAACGCCTCCCGCCGCGACCGCCCACCCCGACCATGCCCGGGCGGTATGTCAGTATCGGCACGCACACGACCATCGAGCTGACCGAGAACGGGGGCCGCGTGTTCATCCCCCGACCCGATGGCGCCGATCATCTGCCCCGGGGCGACAGCGTGTGGGACATCGGACCGTGGACACTCGACGAGTACACCATGACCGCCCCGTTGACACGGCGCGACGCGGAAGACTGGCTCTCGCTCGCCATTGCGGAAGATACCGCCGTGCTGGTCATCCGGGCGATCGGCACGCGCCCGCGCCACCTCCCCGCCGGCGGTCCGCCGAACCGGGCGGTGCTGCAATCCGTCCGGATCGAGACGCCCACGCGGGTTCAGGGCCTCGGCTCGGGCTGGACAACCCCCGACGCGATCGAAAAGGCTCTGCGCGGGTTCGCGCCGGAATCCCCCTGATCGCCGAGGAAACCCCTTCCTTGGCGGGTGTGGGCAAGATCATCCGGATTTCGGTTGCTCGCCTTCCGGTTTCTGATACCATGACCGATCCGCCGGCCTCGAAGGGAAGGGCCGGCGGGGAAACCTGTGTCCGGGCGTCGTGCCCGACCAGCCGGCCGGGGCGACGCCCTCTGAAAGGAGGGCCGCCGCTATGGCCGCTGTACGAGACCCCGCCGACATCCGCAACATCGCCCTGGTTGGTCAGACCGGTTCCGGCAAGACCACCCTGACCGAGCGGTTGCTGTTGTTGACGGGGGTGATCCAGCGGATGGGGACGGTGGAGGAGGGCACGACCTTCTCCGACTGGACGGACGAGGAGAAGCACCACAAGCACTCCCTGCGCACGACGATGCTGCATGTCGAGCACGAGGGGCACACGATCAACCTGATCGACGCGCCGGGGCTGGGCGACTTCGCGGGGCACGCCATCGGCGTGTTCCCCGCGGTCGAGACGGTCGCGGTGGTCGTCGACGCGGCGGCGGGCGTGCAGCCCGTGACGCGCCGGATGATGGCCATCGCCCGGGACCGCAACCTGCCGCGGATGGTCATCATCAACAAGATCGACGACGAGCAGGCGGACCTGGAAGCGCTGGTCGAGTCGATCCGGGACGAGTTCGGGCCGGAGTGCCTGCCCGTCTCCCTGCCGACGCCGGACCGGTCGGGGGTGGTGTCGGTCTTCGACAGCGAGGAGGCCGGAGAGACCCTGTTCAGCGGCGAGGCGGAGGCCCACCGGGCGATCGTCGAGCAGATCGTGGAGATGCAGGACGACCTGATGAACCAGTACCTCGAGGAGGGCGACGACACCAACCTCGACAAGCGGAGGCTCCACGACGCCTTCGAGGCGGCGCTGCGGGACGCGCACCTCGTGCCGATCGCCTTCGTCAGCGCGAAGACCGGCGCGGGCTGCCAGCAGCTGCTGCATGTCATGGCCTCGCTGCTGCCCAGCCCGCCGGAGGGCAACCCGCGCCCGTTCCTCAAGCGGGACGAAGAGGGCGGCGCCGAGCACGCCTTCCACGCCGACCCGGACCCGAGCAAGCCCGTGATCGCGCACATCTTCAAGGTCGCCACCGACCCGTTCGTCGGAAAGCTGGGCGTGTTCCGCGTCCACCAGGGGACCATCCGGGCCAAGAGCGAGCTGCTGATCGGCGACCAGAAGAAGCCCGTCCGCATCGGGCACCTGCTCAAGCGGCAGGGGAAAGAGAGCAGGGAGGTCGAGGCGCTCGGGCCGGGGGACATCGGGGCCATCGCCAAGGTGGACGACATCCACTTCGACGCGGTGCTGCACGAGGGGCACGACCTGGACAGCCTGCACCTCAAGCCCCTGCCCATGCCCGAACCCATGTACGGCCTGGCCATCGAACTCAAGAACCACGCGGACGAGACCAAGTTCTCCACCGCGGCCCACAAGATCCTGGCCGAAGACCCGTCCCTGCGACTGGAGCGCATCGCCGCGACCAGGCAGACCGTGCTGCGGGGGCTGGGCGATCTGCACCTGCGCGTGGTCGTCGAGCGGTTCAAGGAGCAGTACGGCATCGAGCTGCTGACCGCGCCGCCGAGGATCGCGTACAAGGAGACCATCACCACCCCCGCGGAGGGCCATCACCGGCACAAGAAGCAGACCGGCGGGGCGGGGCAGTTCGGCGAGGTGTACCTGCGGGTCGTTCCGCTGCCGCAGGACCACGAGAGCGGGTTCGAGTTCGTCAACGCCACGGTGGGGGGGACCATCCCCCGCCAGTTCATGCCGGCGATCGAGAAGGGCGTGCGTTCCGTCCTCTCCGGCGGGGCGGTGGCGGGCTACCCGATCAAGGGCGTGCGGGTGGAGGTGTACGACGGCAAGTACCACGCGGTGGACTCGAAGGAGGTCGCCTTCGTCACCGCGGGCAAGCGGGCGTTCATCGACGCGATCAAGAAGGCCCACCCCGTGCTGCTCGAACCCTTTGTCACGCTGGAGGTGACGGTACCCGCCTCCAAGATGGGCGACATCGCGGGCGACCTGTCCAACAAGCGCGGGCGGGTGCAGGACACCCGCGTCCAGGCCGGCGACATGTGTACGGTGGTGGCCCAGGCCCCGCTGAGCGAGCTGCAGAACTTCTCGACGCAGCTCAAGAGCATGACGGCCGGGGCGGGCAGCTTCTCGATGGAGTATTCGCACGACGAGAACACCCCGCCGCATGTGCAGCAGCAGGTGATCTCCGAGTTCGCCGGGCACGCGGAGGATGACGACTGATTTTTCTTCGGAGCGGGGGGGCATCCTGCCCCCCGTTCGGGCGCGGCCCGAAGCACAACCGACGCAACACGCTCGGCCCTGCGGGCCGACGGAGGGCAGGATGCCCTCCGCTCCAAGATGGACGGGGTGCAGGATGCTTGCCGCTCAGGGGAAATGGGTCCGGATAACCCGCTCTATCCGCAAGTCTTCCACACCCGCTTCCTCTCCGGCGGATGCGTGGTAGACTGATCGGCGGCGTCGGCACGGAGGCCGGCCCGGACACCCCCTTGCACCAGAGGCACGATGGACCGCATCAGCTCCATCCCGTTCCAGACCGGCATCCACACGGCGGCTCGTGCCTCCGGCGCGCGCGCCGTGTCCGTCACGCCCGTCGCCCAGTCCACCCAGGGCGCGGCCCGCACCGAACCGCTCGCACGGATCGGGCTGGCTCACTCCCCCAAGCCCGCGTCCGACCCGTCGCGCCTCGTCGCGGCCCGGGTGGACCCGATCGACCTGACCACGGATGTCGCCGGGATCGGCGGGCGTCCGACGGACGGTTCATTGCCGATGTACCGCCACCCGGCGGATCGGAACCAGGCCGCGACGGGCGTCGCGCTGGGGCGCTCGCTGGATGTCAGGGGCTGACCGCGTGGCCGGGGTGTTGCCCAAGCCGGGCGAACTCATCCGGCATTTCCGGCTCGACCCGAACACGGTGTATCTCAACCACGGCTCCTTCGGCGCGTGCCCCACGCCGGTGGTCGAGGCCCAGGCCCGGCACCGCGACCGGATGGAGGCCGACGCCGTGCGGTTCTTCGTCGAGGACATCTGGGGGCTGCTGGACCGGTCACGCGCCGCGCTGGCCCCGATCGTGGGGACGGACGCGGCGAATCTCGCGTTCGTGCCCAACGCCACCACGGGCGTGACCACCGCGCTGCACAACCTGGGCCTGCGCCCGGGCGACGAGATCCTGGTCAACGGCAACGAATACACAGCCTGCCTGAACAACTGCCGCGCGGTCGCGGCCCGCGCCGGGGCGACCGTGGTGTCGGCGACGCTGCCATGGCCCGTGCCGGGGCCGGAGGCCGTGGTGGAGGCGGTGCTGTCGCAAGTCACGGCGCGGACACGGGTGGCGATGTTCTCCCTGATGACGAGCGCCACCGGCACGCGCCTGCCGGTCGAGGAACTGCTCAGCGCGCTGAACGAGCGGGGGATCGACACCATCCTCGACGCGGCCCACGGGCCCGGGTGCGTGCCCATGCGCCTCGACCGCTGGAACCCGACCTTCGCCACCGGCAACTGCCACAAGTGGCTGTGCGCGCCGAAGGGGGCGGCGTTCCTGTATGTCCGCCCGGATCGACAGGACGGCTTCCGGCCGCTGGTGCTGTCCAACGACGCGGAACGCCTGGCGGAAGCGGCGGGCCGGACCGTGCGCCCCGGCTGGCACCACGAGTTCGACTACTGCGGGACGGACGACCCGACCGCCCGCATCGCCATCGCGGACGCCGCGGCGTTCATGGGGTCGGTTCTGCCGGGGGGGTTGGACGCGGTGATGGGCGCCAACCGTGCGCTGTGCCTGCAAGCGCGGGATCTGGTCTGCGCTCGGCTGGGCGTGGAACCGCCTGTGCCCGACACGATGCTCGGGCCGATGGCGACCATCGCGCTGCCGCGGGCGGTGGACGCGGTGGAACTGTGGAAACGCCTGCACGAGCGGCACCGCGTCCAGATCCCGGTGTGGGGCGCGCCGGGCGGGACGACGCTGCTGCGGCTGAGCTCGCAGGTCTACAACGACATCGGGCAGTATGCGTATCTTGCCGATGTCTTGGCGGGGGAACTCGGCGCGTAATACGGTTCGCACCTGAATCTCGGGTCTGATCCGTATCAAAAGCCCCGGAGGGGCGCGGGAGAGTTGCCACGGGTGGAGCGCAGCGCAACCCGTGGACAAGCCTGTTTCAACGGCTTGACCCCGCCTCCCGGAGGGGTCATGGAAGTTCGAGAGTTTCCATCACCCCTCCGGGGTGAAGTCATTCAAGGGTGTCCGCTTCCACGGGTTGCGCTGCGCTTCACCCGTGGCAACAAACGCGCGCCCCTCCGGGGCGTTTTTAAGGATGGCACCCCGGATTCAGCGGGAATCCGCGCAAGAAAACCCGGGCAGGGCGCCCGGGTTCGCCATGAAGAAAGTTCGGGGTCGGTCAGCGGCGACGACGGACGGCGACCAGGCCGCCGAGGCCGAGCAGCGCCATCGCCGAGGGGGCGGGCACGACGCTGATCGTCATCGAAACGAAGTCGATGCCCAGAACACCCTCGATCGGGCCGTCGTCGATGCCCATGCCGAACACGGACAGGCCGGTGTAGTCATAGAACCCCACCGCGTCCAGGATGTCGAGCGACGGCAGGAAGTCCTGCGGGTAGGCGACGCTGAAGCTGGCCGCGAAATCCCCGAAGCGACCGGCCTGCGCCAGCGGCATGCCGCTGGGGTAATCGAGGCCCTGGGACAGGAAGAAGCCGTCCACCGCCGGGTCGTTGTCGCGGAGGACGAAGTAGGCGGGCCCGGCGAAGCCGGGGTTCAGGCCGATGCTGGTGCCGCCGCTGAAGTTGAGGGCGAAGGAATCCAGATTGATGGCGTAGCCGCGGGTGGGGAAGGAGCCGTTGACGAAGTTCTCGGAATCGACGGTGAAGGAGTAGGTGACGGTCTCGCCGGCGTTGACGCCGGAGAGGGTGCCCTCGTTGATGCCGTTGAAGTAGACATCGCCGCGGATCTCGACGAGGACGGGGGTGGCGTTGGCGGCGAGCGTGCCGGCGGCCAGGACGGCGGCGGTGATGATGGTCTTGGTCACGGGTGTCTCCTCTTTCAAACAAGGGCCTGTCACGGCGGAGTTTACGGACGGGACGCGATCGGCCGCGGCCCTCGATCAGGAAAAGATACCGGGGAAAATCATTCCCGTCAAGTTTCCCGTGGGAAAATCTGTGGGCAAACTTGCGATTCCCGGAAGATGGCTCTAGAATGGTTGAAAAGGCTTCATCCTGACCATTTCCGGATTCGGGGATGCCTTTCACCAGACTGTCATGAGGCCCGCCTTGACACCCGTTGCTGCTCCAACAACCCAGACACCACCCGAACGGTTCGACGAGGCACTCGACGGCGCTTTTCAGGGCGTCCGCGGGGCCTTGACCGAACTGCTGGTCGCCGTGGGCGCGGACCCGGGCAAGCCGCAGGACATCGCCCGGCGGTTCCGGATCAACAAGAACCTGGCGTGGAAGATCAGCAAGATCGTGACCGTCACCGACCCGCACGCGGTGGTGTCCAACCTGCCCGGGCCGACGGGGATGAACACCATCCTGGCGGCGTTCGAGTCGGCGGGCGCGCCGATGCGCAGCATCAACGCGGCCCGCGGGGCGATGGAGCGTTTCGACCGCATGGTTGAGGTGCATGTGGGCGACCGCTCGACGCTCGAGCTGGTCCTGACCAGCAAGGCTCCGGAGCGGGTGCCCACCGAGCACCTGCACCACACCCGCAAGATGGCCTTCCAGGGCAACTCGTCGATCTGGGGCATCCAGGCGCGGGTGCGCCTCGCGTCGTTCTTCCTCGCGCCCAACCCCGACGACCCGGGGATGCTCGACACGGCCAGTCTGATGGGGCTGCTGGATGTGCGACGCCTGCGCAATCAGGCCAGCGTGCCGCTGATGATGCGGTTCGCGTACAACGACGACGGCACGGTGCGGGCCGGGCCTTCCGCGGAGCCGATCGACCCGGCGCGCGCCGACGACCCGCTCATGCTGATGCCCGAGTTCAGCTCCAGGCCGGAGCCGGAGTTCGTGACGGTCGAGGGCAACGGGTTCACCCGCTACCAGCTCGCGCCCGGCCCGATCGGCAACGGCGGGCTGAACACCTGGGTCTCGGGCGAGTGCATCCGGGCGTTCGCGCCGATCCACGCGGACGAGCACAACCGGGTGGGCGAGCACGCGGCCCCGGTGCAGATCCCGGCGGAATGGCTGTTGTGCGACCTGCATGTCCACCGGTCCCTGTCGTTCGCCATGCGCCCGCGGGCCATGATGCTCAGCCAGCTCGCAGTCGGGCCGGCTCCGTCGGGGGACTCGGGCTTCGACCGGCTGCCGATGGCCGAGGAGATCGAGGCGATCGGGCACGGGCCGCCGGTGGTGGCCACGCCGCTCGCGCCGCGTCTGGGGGAGATGGTGTCGCGGGTTCACGCGCGCATGGGATGGGACGCCGCCGACTTCCACGGGTTCCGTGTGGTGGTGCGATATCCCGCCATGCCGATCTCGCTGGTCATGCAGCACGACCTGGCGGCGCGGGGGTGATCCGCATCAAACACCGGCGCCGATACAAGCCGCGCCCGCAAGGAAGCGGCCGGGACCGCCAACCGACGATCTGATGCCGGACGATCGGCAACGACCGATCAATCGGCACACTCTCCTGCTGGCGCAACCGCGGCCGCTCCCTTGCAGTCGCGGCTTGTCGATCGGGTCACGCCCGGGATTCAAGCAGGGTCCGTATCAGTTGAGGCGGTAGACCGCGAGTTTGACGCGGTCGCCCTTGGAGTAGTTGATGCCGTTCACGCGGCCGAGTTCGGTCCATCCGGACGGCGCGGGCGCGTCGGCGGGCAGGATCAGCACGCCGCCCGGGTTGTGATCCGCCCATCCCATCACGCGGTCGGGCGACAGGCGGACCAGACGGGCGCGGGTGGCGAAGGTCAGGCTGTCCTCGTGGTATCCGGCGGCGGCCACCGGCGCGTCGGGCGGCGCGAGCCGGATCAGGGCCGCCAGTTGCTCGGTGACATGGAGGGGGCGGGCGCGGGGCAGCACCACGCCCAGGAGCATGGCCGCGAAGATCACGGCGGTCGCGATCGCCAGGGCGTGGGTGCGGAGAATGGAAGACCGCACGCAACAGGCGGCCCACGCGATCAGCGCGACACTGGCGGCGGCCCCCACCGCCGCCACGGCCAGAAGGCCCATCGAGCCGTCGAGCCGCGCCACGGCGATCGGGACCACCGCGGTCAACACCACGCCGATGACCACCCAGATTGCCAGACCGGCGCGGGGCGGGACGGGCTTGGCCGGCACATGCACGCGGTCGGCGAGGTCGAACACGGCCCGGGCCGTGAGCAGCGCGATGGGCGGGTACAGCGGCAGCGTGTAGTGCGGCAGCTTGGCGCCCACCAGCTCGAACACCAGCCACGCCGGAACGATCCACGCGAGCAGGAACAGCCCGGCCTCGTCGTCCACACCGCGCCCGCGCCACCGGGCGAGGAAGGACGAACCTTCCGACCGTTTGATTGCCCGGACCCACGCGCGACGCAGGGCATGAAGGGTCAGCAAAGATCCCGGCCAGAACAGCACGGCCAGCAGGACCAGGTGATACCCCGGCGGACCCCAGTGGCCCTCCCTCGGCTCCGCCGAACGCCCGATGGTCTCATCGAACCACACCGAGCAGAGCGTGTCCCAGCCCACGATGCGCGCCGACGCCGCCACCCACGGCCCGAGCATCACCGCCAGGACGACCAGCCCGAGGAGGGGGCGGGTCCGGCGCAGCCAGCGCCAGTCGCGGGCGATCCACGAGACCGCCACGGCCGCGAGCGCGCCGATCATGGGCGTGATCGGGCCTTTGGTCAGGATGCCCGCCCCCACCGCAACCCAGAACACCACGGGCATCCCCCACCGCGGGCGTTCGGTTGGGGGGCCGGTTCTCAGGGACAGCAGCGCGCCCATCGCGGCCGTGGTGCAGAACAGGAGCAGTTGGTCCGCCCGCGCCTGGTGCGCGTCCCAGACCACCATCGGGCTGACGCCGAGCAACGCGGCGGCGAGCCAGCCCGCCCGGGCGTGGCCCATCCCGACGCCCAGACGCCAAACGATCAGGCAGGCCCCGATGGCGCTGAGCACCGATGGGATTCGGTAGTGCCAGATCCGATCCGCCAACGGGTCGAGGCCGGTGAACGCCGCGGCCGACGCGGACTGCACCCAGTAGATCAGCGGGGGCTTGGCCAGCCGGGGGCGCTCGCCCACCATCGGCACCGCCCAACCGCCCGCGTGCGGCCCGCCGGTCAGAGCGCCGGCCGGTGTCCGCCCGATCGGGCGTGTATCGCGGGTAACCCGCGGCCCGGCCAGCGACTCGAACATCTGGCGGCTGGCCTGGGCGAAGCGGGCCTCGTCGCGGTCCACCACGGGGATGGAAAACAGGCCCGGGACATAGACTGCCAGCAGCAGGGCCGCCAGCAGCAGGCCGGCCCGGGCGGACCGCGCGGTTCGCTCCATCGTGATACGCGGTCGGCTTTCCGGTGTTGTGCCCTTCATGAACGCGACTCCACGGTTCCGACGCGACGACTCTACGGGCCTGCGACGCACGGCGGCGTGGTGCGCCGCCCTCGTGCTGGCGGCCCTGCTTGTGATGCCGCTCGACGCGCGGATCGCCGCGTGGTTCGCGGGCCTGCCCAAGCGGGGCGATGTGTGGCGCGAGATCGAGGCCTGGCAGCAGTACGGGCAGGGCGGGGCGATGCTGATCGGGTGCGTGCTGATCTGGCTGCTGGACCCCGGCCGCCGGCGTCGGCTGCTGGACTGGGGGGCGGCCGGCGCGGCCGCGTGGCTGGGCGTGTTCGTGACCAAGATCCTGGTGGGCCGCCCGCGCCCCCGGCTGGGCGACCCTTACGGCTTCCTGTGGCCCTGGGGGACCTGGGATTTCGGCCCGCCGGTCGGGACCGTCCATGCGTGGCAGGTCGGCAAGATGATCGAGAGCGGGCTGTGGTCGATGCCTTCGAGCCACACGGCCCTGGCCGCGGTGATGTCGGTGTTCCTGGCCCGGCTGTACCCCGCGCTGACGGGGTTCTGCGTGGTCATGGCGTGCGTGGTGGGCCTGGCGCGGGTGGCGTTCGGGGCGCATTACCCATCGGATGTGCTGGTCGGGGGGGCCATCGGCTGGCTGGCGGCGGAAGGGGCGGTCGGCGGGCTGTGGGGGGTTCGCGGGGTGGACCGGATCTGGCGGATCAGGGGGGCGTCGGCACGCCCCAAGTGGCCGGAGGTGGCCGCCGCGGAGCGGGTCCGCCGGGGGGGGGCGGGCCGAAAGCCTGACGATGACCGGGAAGGGGCATATGCTTCCGCCCCGACCCGGGACGGCCCGGGCGTGGAGAGGTGGCAGAGCGGTTGAATGCGCCGGATTCGAAATCCGGTTCGGCGGTTTCCGTCGACGGGGGTTCGAATCCCCCCCTCTCCGTTTTTTTGAGACCCCGTCGCGTGAAGCACTGCTTTGACAGTGATTTGCAGACAACGGGGTCTCCTCTTTGACCCAGCTGCCCTACACCTACCCCGCTTTGAGCGTGATGGATACACCGTATCATAGGGTACGGTCGGAGCCACATTAGGAAAAGCCCATGGACAACACATGTCTAGGCTGGATCAAGACCTTGCCCCGCGACGAACCGAGCAAGCCGAAAGGCCTATTCGGCATCCAACACTCCGCAGCCCGCCTCTGGGGAAGAATTTGAAGCATACAGACGAGAGGCTAAAGAAGCAGTTCGGGATCAAGGGGAACCCCGATTGACACGGCACCTGACACGGTTCCGGGTTCGATGGCTGCAGCGAGCGCGGGGTCTCTCGCGCTGGCTCGTGAGAGTGCCGTACCCAACACGGGACGAGTTGCAGATGGTCTTGGCTTGCCGGCGCGTGCTGACTGTTCTAGTTCGCCTTCCCGGCTGTCGTCGATTTGATCGACTACTTTCCCGGATCCTTCTGCTTCCGCCGCGATTTTTAACCAATCGCGTTCCCGTGCCGAAGCATACAGTACCCGGCGGGGTGCTAGATCAAATCCAGTACTGGCTGTGGCGCCGTCATTCGCCTACCGAAGCCGCGTGGGCAGCTCTTCTCATCGCAGTCGATATCGTCTTGGTCGCACTCGCGATCGGAGTTGTTCTTGATGTTTCTGCGCCACCTACTGAAGCAATGTTTAGGTGGGCTTCACCGGATCTTGTCACGATCGCGGGGTATGCCGGTGCGATTTTCGGCTTTCTGCAGGCCGTGCTTGTGTTCGTTATCCAGATCCGTTCGCAGCAGGATTCATCAATGCTGCCTCTCACATCAATGTGGGTCCGAAAGTACCACGCATTTGAAATCCTTGCCCTATCCGCAGGAATCGCAATCGCAAATCTTACGGTTTCTCTCCTGGACCCGTTTCTTTCGAGCATTGGTGATCCCATATCATGGAGCACAAAGCTCTACACGCCGATGCTCGCCATCAACCTGCTTGCGCTCCCCACGATGACGGTACTCAGCCTTTGGATGCTGGCAAGCATCATCGCCGATGCCGGGAACACGGATGTTCAGGCCATCAAGCCTGTGATACGGGCAGCCATGGCGACGGCAGCAATCGAAGACGCACGACTCATTGGCGGTGCGAATCTGTTTGCTGCTGAACTGCAGGCCGTTGGACTAAAGTACAGTCCATTCGCTCACACAAGCCTTAGCAAATCAAAGTCTGTTCCTATGGCAATGAACATTGGGTCGAAGGGTGTTTTTAAGGATGTAGACTGTTTCGCGCTTCGTCGCTTTGCCAGTCTCTGCAAGTCATTAAACGGAGTGTCCATCGAGATTGCCGCACTGCCGGGGCAAGAATGGTCCTCGTCGCATGGTGCTGTCGCCAGATTTGACGCAGAGAATCAAGACGAGAGCCAAATCGGCAAGTGTCGGAAGCGCTTGCAACGGTCCTTGCGGAAAGTAGTTGTGCTTGATTCCAGGAGGTCCACATGAGTACCAAAGACCTCAAGGAGTTTTTTTCCAAGTTTTCTGCTTCGCTCCAAGTGCTGGCCCGCGATCGGCGACATGTAGAGCTCGAATCAAAACTGGAAGCACTACATGTTTTGCTTGAAGCGTGGCTTGATGTCGCGCCTCCGAAAGCCGACCGCCCTGAAAGATCGCGACTTTTTATGCTGTTCGATCGGTTCAGCGGCCCGCTCGATGTTGATATGCGCGACCTTGCTGAGCAGGCTGTTCTCTCAGGCGACACTACTACGCAGCAAGTAATAACAGACGCGGTTGCTCGTTTCGCGTTTCGATGCTTTCACCGAGACCAACCGGCGCTTGCTCAGGAGTATCTCGATTCACTTGTGTTTCTGTACTACCGATGTCGTGATAGCGACTCATCTTTGGATGCCGTCGGAACCCGACTCGACACGATTCTCCATTCGCTGCTTTCGCATGCTACATATCCACAAGATAAGCTCCGCGCCGAGCCAACCGAAACAGTCGTGTCCGCCTTCAGATTTGCATTGTTGTTGCTGAAAGCAGCAACTCGGCTTCGTCGGCCACGCGATGCGGGCTACTTTGTGGAGAGACTCTTCAAGGTCCGCGAGCATTGCGAAAAACATCACTCCTTCGGACCATCCGAGAAGCTGTCGTTGACGAGCGACATCATGCTCGACTATGTCTTCGTCTTGGCGATTGGCTGGGCACTTGAAGTCATACAGAACTCGGACTCAGGGTATCACTCTGCGGCACAAAAAATCATCCAAGAGGCGCGACCAGCTCTCCCATCGCGTGAAATGTTGATTGCGGAATGGGAGCTTGTTCATGACGGCGATGTTCGAGGCAGTCGTATAGGAGCTCGGCTTGGGGTGTCCAACTGGGATGTAACCGATTTGGATCGTGAGATTCGTCCCGGCATCGCGACGGTGCGGTTGGGCGGAGGGGACTGGTCAAAGCAAGGTCTGCGCGCGGCTTTGCTGCTCACGACCAAGCGCTCTCGGCAGGACATCGACGAACTATGCGGCGGACCCGCAAATCGATATGCATGGGATGTCAACGCGGAGCGAGACGCACTTCAGAAGCTCGCGGAGGAGGATTCTCTATCCATTCCAGAGAGCGATCGAGAAAAGCGCATCGATTTATGCCTTGCATTGATAACCAAGCGTGCTCGCGGTGGCAACGCGAACTACCTCAGGTATGTACTCGACACACCACTGTCGAACGAAAGGAAACAAACATTCGAACAGCAAGCGATTGACTCCTGGGCGAAGCATCGATCATGGATCGATGCCTTAGGTGATCGGGCTTCCCCGTTGCCGGAGTCAGTCGTGATGCCACACTCCACAGAGCGTGCGATTTGGGTTCCGCGCGAGTACCTACTGGACGACAATAACTGGGCCTCAGGGTTTGGCGATCACCTGGGTGAGGTTGTGGGTAGGCAGGAGTGTGCGAACCTGTTCGGAAAACTGGAAGAAGTTGCCGCCGCCGGTGAGAGTGTTCAGTTTCTCGCAAAACTTCCTGAGCTCGTTAGACGAGCAATTCGCGCCATGGTGGATGCTGGGTTTTCTCCTGATTGGCTCATGCTTCCTCAGGAAGATCGCTTCGCTGGCGCGCTATTCAGAAAGCCCCTCTGGCAGATTGAGGGTCGGAATCAGTACGGGTCAGCGAGCATTGGCGATTGGGAAGGGCTCCATGTGCTCCGGTGCCCCTACACTAATCCCCAGGCAATCCTGCTCATCGACACCGCGAGGGCACTAGCAGGCACGACTTCACCGTATCCGACTCGGACGGGCGTCACAATTGACGATAAGCCCGAGAACGATGATGCTAAGGCAAAGCGAGACGCTGCTAACAGCGCGCTGGCTGACGATGCAGCGGAACTGCCAAAGTCGAGTGACATCGTTGTGCTTGCCCGGATGACGGTTGAGCCGACGCTCGGAATAGCTGATGCAGCAGCCGTGCTGAAGCTCTCCATTGAGAACTCAGACGGCGGATTCGCAATCACCGAAGACTCCGACCTCTACCACCGACCATCGTGTCCCGACATCGCTTTTCACGATGTCGAGTATGTGCTACGCCCGCCGAAGACGAGCGACAGGAAGCCGTGCCCGACATGTAAACCGGAAAAGTGGAATCGGGAGGGACGCCGGGGCCAGATAGACGGTGGTCCAGAGGCAAATGAAAAGCAGTAAAATGTCCGAGTCTAACCGAGTCTAACCGAGCCAAATCGACCCAAATCGGCCGAACGGCGCACCCAAGTGCCGTGAATGCCCTATAGTCGTTATAGTCTTGATGCTCGAAGTTGAAGAGCCCGGAGGCTACTCGATGTTCATGCGAATGGTCTACGACGAGAAACTGGCCCAGGCGGCCTATCTGATCGGCTGCGAGAAGACCGGGGAGGGCGTCGTCATCGACCCCGAACGGGATGTGGACCGGTACATCGATCTGGCCAAGGCCAACGGGCTGCGGATCGTGGCGGCCGCCGAGACGCACATCCACGCCGACTTCGTGTCCGGCTGCCGCGAGCTGGCCGAGCGGGTGGGGGCGAAGGTGTATGTCTCGGACGAGGGGGACGGGGACTGGAAGTATCAGTGGCTGGACAGCAAGACGGGCGGCGGGTCGTACGACCACCGGCTGCTCAAGGACGGCGACTCGTTCCGCGTCGGAAACATCGGAATCAAGGCCATCCACACGCCCGGGCACACGCCCGAGCACCTGGTGTTCCTGGTGACCGACCACGGCGCGGGGGCGGATGCGCCGATCGGGATCGCCACGGGCGACTTCGTCTTCGTGGGCGACCTGGGACGCCCGGACTTGCTCGAGTCCGCGGCCGGTCAGGCGGGCGCGATGGAACCTTCGGCCCGTCGGCTGTTCCGAACCGTCCGCAAACTGGACGGCATCCCGGACTTCGTCCAGGTCTGGCCGGGCCACGGCGCGGGCAGCGCGTGCGGCAAGGCGCTGGGCGCCGTGCCGATGAGCACGGTGGGCTACGAGAAGCGGTTCAACCCCGCCATCCGGGCGGCGAGCGACGAGCAGGCCTTCGTTGACTTCATTCTCAGCGGCCAGCCGGAGCCGCCGCTGTACTTTTCCAACATGAAGCGGGTGAACAAGGTCGGCCCCAGGGTGCTCGGCGGGCTGCCCAGGCCGGAACGGTTGGGCGTGGAGGCCATGCGGGGGATCGATGCCCGGTCGGTCGCCATCGCCGACACACGGGACTGGGGCGCGTACACGGCCGGGCATATCCCGGGCGCGCTCTCTCTGCCGCTCACGAAATCCTTCAACACGGACGCGGGGTCGCTCATCATGACCGACGAGCCGATCGTGCTGATCGTCGGGGCGGATCGGCTGGACGAGGCCGTGCGGGATCTGGTCCGCGTCGGGCTGGACGACATCCGCGGCTGGTTCGACCCGGCGGACATGGCCCGGTACGCGGACGCATCGCACCCGCTGGAGACCGTCAAGGAGATCGGCGTGGAGGAGGCCGTCGATCTGGTGGAGCGGGGCGCGGTCCGCCTGCTCGATGTCCGGCGGCTGACCGAGTTCGAGGAGGGGCACATTCCGGGGGCGACCAACATCGCCCACACCCGGCTGGGGGCGCGGATGGACGAGGTGCCCGCGGGGGACACGCCGCTGTTGGTCAACTGCCGCAGCGGGTTTCGCTCGGCGCGGGCCGTCTCGCTGCTCAAGCGGCACGGGCAGGATGTCATCAACCTCAAGGGCGGATTCCTGGCGTGGGAGCAGGCCGGGCGGGGCGTGGAGCGCTGAACGGCCGGCCTGTGAGGGCGCGGCGCCCGCCTCGGCGCAGGCTCCCTTACAGTTCCGTCATGCAATCCAAGTGCCTGATCGACGGGGCGTGGACCGACGCGGACAGCGGCCGGACATTCGTGGTACGGGACGCGGCGACCGACGCCGTCATCGCCCGCGTGCCGGACATGGGGGCCGCGGAGACGGGGCGGGCGATCGGGGCCGCCGAGCGGGCCTGGCCGGGCTGGCGCGCCCGGCCCGCGCACGAGCGGGGTGAGCTGGTCGCGGCCCTCGGGCGGGCGATGGGGCGCGATGAAGCCCGGCTCGGGGCGATCATGACGGGCGAGCAGGGCAAGCCGCTGGCGGAGGCACGGGGCGAGATCCGCTACGCGGCCTCGTTCCTGAAACACGCATCGGAGGAGGCCGTCCGCGTGGGGGGTGAGATCATCCCCGCCGGCGTGACGGACAAACGCATCCTGGTGCTGCGCCAGCCGGTGGGGGTGGCCGCGATCATCACGCCATGGAACTTTCCCGCGGCCATGATCGCCCGCAAACTCGGCCCCGCGCTGGCGGCGGGCTGCCCGGTGGTCGTCAAGCCCGCCGAGGCCACGCCGCTGACGGCCCTGGCCATCGCCGAGCTGTGCGTGGAGGTCGGCATCCCGCCGGGGGTGGTCAATGTGGTGACGGGGGACGCGGAGGCGATCGGCGGCGCGATGCTGTCCGACCCGCGGGTACGCAAGCTCTCGTTCACCGGGTCCACCGAGGTCGGGCGGCTGCTGATGCGCGGGGCGGCGGAGAATCTGCTGCGGATTTCCCTGGAACTGGGCGGGCACGCCCCGTTCATCGTCTTCGCCGACGCGGACCTGGACAAGGCGGCGGCCGCGGGCGCGGCGTGCAAGCTCCGCAACGCCGGGCAGACCTGCATCTGCGCCAACCGCTTCCTCGTGCATGAATCGGTCCACGACGGCTTCGTGGAGCGGCTGGCCGGGCTGATGAAGTCGATGAAAGTCGGCCGCGGCACCGAAGAGGGCGTGAGCATCGGCCCGCTCATCAACGACGAGGGCGTCCGCAAGGTGGAGGAGCATGTGGCCGACGCCGTGGCGAAGGGCGGGAAGGTGGTGCTGGGCGGACACCGCGTGCGCCTGGACGGGCTGGCCGATCGGTTCTACGCCCCCACCGTCATTACGGGCGTGACGCCCGCGATGCGTCTGTGGCGGGAGGAGACCTTCGGGCCGGTGGCCCCGGTGGCCGCGTTCCGGACGGAGGAGGAGGCGATCGGCATGGCCAACGATTCCGAGTACGGGCTGGCGGCCTACTTCTTCACCCGCGACGCCTCCCGCGTGGTGCGGGTCGCCGAGGCGTTGGAATACGGCATCGTGGGGGCGAACGACGCGGCCCCCTCCACCGCCCAGGCGCCGTTCGGCGGGATGAAGCACTCCGGGCTGGGGCGCGAGGGCGGGCGGTGGGGCCTGGAGGAATACTGCGAGGTCAAGTATGTCTCGCTGGGGGTGTGAGCGGGCGCGGCGGCCCGTTTCCCGCTACGCTCTGGGCACGCAGGAGGGCGACCCGACCCATGAAGCTCATCTCCCAACTCGCGACCATGACCCATGAGCGGAAGTCACGGCGCAGCCTCAAGGTGCTGGCCAAGTTCCTGCTGGTGCTGCTGGCGATGATTCTTCTTTACAGCGTGCTGTTCCACGCCCTGATGGCGATGGAGGGACAGCGGCACTCGTGGTTCACGGGATTGTACTGGACGCTGTCGGTGATGTCCACGCTGGGGTTCGGCGATATCACCTTCCAGAGCGACCTGGGCAGGCTGTTCTCGATCGTGGTGCTGATCTCGGGCACGGTGTTCCTGCTCGCGCTGCTCCCGTTCACCTTCATCCAGTTCTTCTACGCGCCGTGGATCGAGGCCCAGGCCAGGGCGCGCACGCCCCGCTCGCTGCCCGAGAGCGAGCGCGGGCATGTCATCCTGACCCAGCACGATCCGGTGACGGACTCGCTCATCCAGAAGCTCGGGCAGTTCGGGCACGGGTATGTGGTGATCGTGCCGGAACTGGAGGCGGCGCAGAGGCTGCACGACCAGAACATCCGTGTGATGGTCGGCGACCTGGACGACCCGAAGACCTACGAGGCCGCCCGCGTCCGGGAGGCGGCGATGGTGGCGACCACGCTCAGCGACGCGCAAAACACCACCGTGGCCTTCACCGCGCGGGGGGTGTCCGAGACCACGCCGGTGGTGGCGACGATCGACGACGCGGTGTCCGCCCAGATCCTGGAGATGGCCGGGGCCACCGCCGTGCTGCGCTTCCCGGACATCATGGGCCACGCCCTGGCCCGGTGCATCTCCGGCGGCGACGCCGTGACCCATGTGCTCGCCCGGTTCGACAACCTGCTGATCGCCGAGGCCAACGCCGCGCGCACGCCGCTGGTCGGCAAGACCCTGCGCGAGAACCGGCTCAGCGACCTGGATGTGAATGTGGTGGGCGTGTGGGACCGCGGCCAGTTCCGCCACGCCACCCCGGACACCATGATCGGGGCGAACACGGTGCTGATGATGGTCGGGTCGGCCGAGCAGCTCCAGAACTACGACGAGCACTTCGCCATCTACGGCGTGTCCGGCGAGCCGGTGGTCGTCATCGGGAACGGGCGGATCGGCCAGGCCACCGCCGCCGCGCTGGGCGCGCGCGGCATCGACTTCCGCATCGTCGAGCAGAGCCAGCGCCGGGTAACCATGCCCGAGAAGACCGTGATCGGCAACGCCGCGGACCTGGAGGTGCTGGAACGGGCCGGGCTGTCGCGGGCGCCCACCGTGTTCATCACCACGCACAACGACGACACGAACCTGTACCTGACCCTGCACTGCCGGTGCCTGCGTCCCGACATCGAGATCATCGCGCGCTGCACCGTGGACAAGCATGTGGGCGCGATGCACAAGGCCGGTGCGGACTTCGTGCAGTCCTACGCCTCCATCGGCGCGACGAGCATCTTCAACCTCTTGCAGAAGAGCCGCGTCGTGACCGTCGCCCAGGGCCTGGATGTCTTCCGGGTGCCGGTGCCGGACGATCTTGATGGAAAGACCATCGCCCGGTCGGGCGTCCGGGAGAAAACCGGCTGCACCATCATCGGATACCACGATGAGGGCGGGCTTGTGCCCAACCCCGGCGCGGGCGTGGTGCTGAAAGCCGGGCGTGAGATGGTCGTCATCGGCGACTGGGCCTCACGGAATAGGTACTTCGAGATCCACGGGGATCGGGATTAGGGTTCCGGCCCGCGCCGGGGAGTTCGCGTGCCGAGCCGTTCTTCCTTCGGCTCGTCCGTCGGCTGAGCCTCCGGGTATCCCTCGGGGCAGGGCTTGGCCCGGCGGCCCGCGTTCGTATCCTCCGTCGGGATCGGCTCGCACCGATCCGGCGTCGCGGGGACAGGGACCGGATGCTGCTGCTTGGCATCCTTTTTCTTCTGCTTCATCGCGGCTGCTCCTCCGCCGGACTCGTCCGACACGCCTTTGTATCCGTCGGGGATGCAACCTCGATGAATCTGGGCGAAAGAAAAACTCACACGGCTCCGCTTTTCCCCCGGAGACCGGCGAGTTCTGGTAGGATCCGCGGCATGAACCAGCGCTTTTCGTTCATTCTTGGCTTTGCTCTTTCTCTTCATGCCGCTTTGGCCGCCCCCACCGAGCCGGGCGTCACCGTCCGCGTCTACCGCGTGGAGGCGGTCCCGGACCGCATCCCCGGCATCGCGCCGGACCAGACCCCCAACGCGGACCTGCTCCGCGGCGCGATCGACTTCGGTCCCGATGACTTCGGGGGCGTACACGCGCCGTTCGTCTCGAAGGTGCTGGGCGAACTGATCGTGCCCGAGTCCGGGGCCTACACCTTCCGCCTGACCAGCGACGACGGCTCGCGCCTACGGATCGGCGGGCGGCTGCTCATCGATCACGACGGACGCCACGGGGCCACCGCGCGGGAGAGCAGCCCGGTCACGCTCGACGCGGGCGCGCACGCCCTGCTGATCGAGCACTTCGACGCGGGCGGGTCGCGTGCCTTGCGTCTTGAGTGGAAGCGCCCCGGCTCGGACCGCTTCACGGTCCTGAACGCCGAACACCTCCGCGCCGAGTCCGATCCGACCCGTGTGACCTCGCCCGGCTTCAAGCGGGTTGAGGACGGTCGCCGTCCCGGCGACGGCGCGCCGCTCGCGGGCGTGCATCCTGCTTGGACGCTCTCGGACATCCGTCCGCCCGGGTTCGAGCCGAAGGTCGGGTCGATGGTCTTCCTGCCGGACGGACGGCTGGTTGTCGGCCTGTTCGACCCGCTTCAACGCGACGAGATCCAGCTCCCCAACATCGACTCCAAGGAGGCCGATTCGCTCTACGCCCTCGGCAACCTGGGCGCGGAAGACCCCGCCGATATCACCGTCACCCGCATCGCGGGCGATCTCTTCGAGCCGACCGGCCTGTGCGTGGTGGACGGCGTGCTGTATGTCGCCCACCGCAAGGCCGTGACCCGCCTGCTGGACACCGACGGCGACGGCTTCCTCGAAACCCACGAGACGGTCGGCGAAGGGTGGGAAGGCTGGAACTACCACCAGTTCGCGTTCGGCCTGGTCCACAAGAACGGCCTGCTCTACACCGCGCTCTCCACCACGATGGCCCCGCCCGCCTGGGAGGGCATGGAGCACAACGCCGGACCCAACGGGCCGATGCGCGGCGGCATCGTCGAGATCGACCCGGCCACCGGCGACACCCGCGTCATCGCGGGCGGTACGCGCACCCCCAACGGGCTTGGACTCACCGCCGACGGCGCGCTGATCTACCTGGACAACCAGGGCACCTGGATGCCCGCCAACCAGCTCTCCGAGGTCATCCCCGGCCGCTTCTACGGCCACTACAACTGGACGCGCTTCGTGCCGAAACTCGGCGACCGCTTCCCGCACGGCGGGCACCCGAGCGAACACGCCGATCGCCCGCGCACGCCCGCCACCATCCTCATGCCGCAGAACGAGGTGAGCAACTCGCCCACCCAGCCCCTGGCCATCGGGCACGGGCCGTACAAGGGCCAGATCCTGGTGGGCGAGCTGACCGCCGGCGGCGTGCGGCGCGTCGCGCTCGAACGGATCGACGGGCAGCTCCAGGGCGCGCTCTTCCGCTTCACGCAGGGGCTTGAGTCCGGCGTCAACCGCATGGCGTGGGGGCCTGACGGCTCGCTCTATGTCGGCGGCATCGGCGCGGGGGGCAACTGGAACTGGCGGGGTACGCAGTTCGGCCTGCAACGCCTCACGCCCAACGGGCGCTCCGTCTTCGAGATGCACGCCGTCACCGCCACGCCCGACGGCCTCCGTGTTGTTTTCACCCAGCCGGTCGATCCCGCGTGGCTGGCCGACCCGGCGAACTACCTCGTCCGATCCTGGACCTACCGCCCGACAGGCGACTACGGCGGGCCGAAGGTCGATGACCGGCCCCACCGCGTGCGCACGGCCGCGCCGTCCGAGGACGGGCTTTCCGTCGCGCTGGCCATCGAGGGGATCGAGCCGGGACGCTGCTATCACCTGCGGACGGACCCGGTCAGCGCCGACGGCGAAACGATCTGGTCCACCGAGGCGTGGTACACGATGAATGTCGTGCCCCGGGCCGCGCCGAACGAGGCTTCGAGCATCGGCGGACAAGCCCTGACCCCCGATGCGCTCGGCGTGGGCGTCCTGCCGCCCGGCGACGCGGTGACGATGACCGGTCGCAACTCCAGCGCCGTCATGAAGCATGATGATGGGAAAAGCTTCTCCCCGACACCCATGACCCAGGACGACTTCATCCGAGGCCCTGATTTCCTGACGGTCGGGGGCGGCAGCAGGGATCTGGTCTCCGCCACCGAGTTCGGTGACGCCCGCATCCACATCGAATGGCTCAGCCCGCCCGGCGGCGCGGGGCAGCTGGCGGGCAACAGCGGCGTGTACCTCCAGAACCGCTACGAGATCCAGGTGCTCGGCACGCCCGCGGGCGACACCCCGCCCGCGGCCGACGAGGCCGGCGCCATCTACAACATCAAGGCCGCCGACCACAACGCCTCGGCCGGGCCGGGACAGTGGCAGGCGTACGACATCTGGTTCCGCGCGCCGCGTTTCCGCGACGGCCGCAAGATCGAGGACGCACGCATCACCCTCTACTGGAACGGACGGCTGGTGCATGACGATGTGGCCATCCCCAATCCCACCGGCGCTTCGAGGGCAGGCGGCGAGTCACCGGCCGAGGGGCTGGACTTCCAGGTCGGTCCTCTCCGTCTGCAAGACCATGCCTCGGCCGCCGAGGGGCCGGTGCGCTACCGCAACATCTGGGTGCGGCCGCTCGCGCCCGTGGAGTTCGAGGCCGGCCCGTGGCGGCCTCTCTTCGCGGACCCGGCGGACTTCGCGCCGCGGGGTGGCAGGGCCGCGTTCCGCGTGGAGAATGGTGAACTGATCGGCACCACCACCCCCAACACGCCCAACTCATTCTTCACCACGCGGGAAACCTACGCGGACTTCGAGCTGGTCTATCACGCCAAAGTTGACCAGCGTCTCAACAGCGGCGTGCAGGTCCGCAGCGCGGTCATCGGCGGGTTCGACAACCGCGACGGCGGACTCCGCGGCTACCAGATCGAGATCGACCCGTCCGACCGCTCCTACTCCGCCGGCATCTACGACGAGGAGCGGCGCGGCTGGCTGCACCCGCTCTACGCGAACCCCGCCGCCCGGCGGGCCTTCCGCCCCGGCCAGTGGAACGAGTTCCGCGTCGTGGCCACGGGGCCGATCATCCGCACCTGGATCAACGGCGTGCCCGCCGCGGAGATTTTCGACGCGCTCAGCGCCGCCGGGTACATCGGGTTCCAGGTCCACGATGTCGGCCGGGAAACAGCCCCGCTGGAAGTGCGATTCCGCGATGCGCGGGTCCGCGTCCTCCAACCGCGTGGAACCAAGCCGTGACGCTCGGGTCCGCGCGTCCGGAACCGCTACCATCGGACATGCTCCGACACACGCCCCGTCCGCTCATCCCCGCTCTCGCCGCCCTGCTGGGCATTGCGCCCCTGGGCTGCGGCGATCCCGCCATCGAGGAACACCGCGTCCCCAAGGAGGCGGAAAGCACGCCGGCCCCGGCCGACCCCGCGCACACGCCACCGGCCCCCGCCGCTCCCACTCCCACCCCCGCGCCCTCGGCCAGCGCCCAACCCTGGACCGCGCCCGACTCCTGGCGTGCCGTGCCCGGCGAGCGCCCCATGCGCCTGGCCACCTACGAGATCCCGGACGCCGACGGCCCGGTTGAGGTCGCCATCACGCGCTTCCCCGGCGATGTGGGCGGGATGCTGGCCAACATCAACCGCTGGCGCGGCCAGATCGGACTCGGCCCGATCACCGAGGCCGACATCCCCGCCATGCTGACCACCTTCGAGAACCCCGGGTTCCACGGCGCGACCATGCTGCTGGAAGGCCCGGGGCAGCACATGCTGGCCGCCAGCATCCACGAGCCGGGGGCCGACCGCACCTGGTTCGTCCGCGTGACCGCGACGCCGGAGGTCGCGGGCCGCATCCGCGAACAGTTCGACGCCTTCGCCCGTTCCTTCGGCGCGGGCGGGTGAACCCGTGGCCACGACGCCCGCACGCCGGCTGATCGGCCCGTTCGCATCGTTGCGTCTGACCGTGGCGTTGCTGGCGATGTCGATGGTGCTGATCTTCGTCGGCACGCTGGCCCAGGTCCGCGTGGGCGTGTGGGAGGCGGTGGACACCTACTTCCGCGCGCCGATCGCCTGGATCGACCTCCAGCTCCTGGTGCCCGAGTCGATCGGCCGCGTCCCGGGGCGCGTGCCCTTCCCCGGCGGCGCGGCCCTCGGCCTGCTGCTGCTGGTCAACCTGCTCGCGGCCCACGCCGTGCGGTTCAAGCTCACCGCCAGACGCCTGGGCGTGATGGTGCTGCACGCGGGGCTGATCGTGCTGATCGCCGGGGAGTTCATCACCGCGGCGTTCGCCGACGAGGGGATGATGAGCATCGATGAGGGACGCACCGCGTCCTTCGTGGAGGACATCCGCTCGGTCGAGCTGGCGGTCATCGACCCGTCGGACCCGGCCGCCGACCGGATCGTGACGATCCCGGGGGCGTTTCTGGAGCGGGCCGCGGGGAGCGGAGAGCCGATCCGCCACGCATCCCTGCCGTTTGACATCGAGGTCGTCCGGTGGCTGCCGAACGCGCGGCTGCTCCGCGCCGCGGGGGGGGCGGGCGGCGAGACCGACCGGGGGATCGGCCTGGAGGCGGTCGCCGAGCAACTCCCGCCCGCCCGCGGCATCGACGGCGCGCAGACCGACGCCCCGGCCGGCGTCGTCCGGCTCAGCCGCGACGGGCAATCACTCGGCGAATGGCTGCTCTGGGCCAACCTCATCGACCCGCAGACCGTCCGAACGGCCGAAGGCCCGTACGGCCTGGCGCTCCGCTACCGGCGCATCCACAAGCCCTACACCCTCACGCTGCTCGAGTTCCGGCACGACAAGTTCGTGGGCACGGAGATCGCGCGGAACTTCTCCAGCCGGGTCCGTCTGGTCGATCCGGAGCGCGGCGTGGACCGCGAGGCGCTCATCTGGATGAATAACCCGCTACGCTACCGCGGCGACACCTTTTATCAGGCGTCCTACAAGCCCGACGGCAGCGGCACCATCCTCCAGGTGGTCCGCAACCCGGGGGCCGCGCTGCCCTACGCGGCGTGCGTCATCGTCAGCGCCGGCCTGCTCATCCACTTCGGGATCGGCCTGACCGCGTTCCTCCGACGCCGGGCCGAACGCACCGCGCGGGAGCGGTCGAGCGCGCCGCCCCCGACCCGCCTGCGACGCGCCCTCCCCTGGGCGGCGGGCGCGGTCGGCATCCTGATCGCCGCCGGCGAACTCGCCCGGCCCGGCCCGCGCGGCCCGTACAACCTGGACGCCTTCGCCGCGCTGCCGGTGTCCTCCGGGGGTCGTGTCAAGCCGATGGACTCGGCCGCCCGGCACGCGCTGATGGTGGCGAGCGGGCGCCAATCCGTGAAAACACAGGGTGAACGGACGAGCGCGGTCGAGTACCTTGTGGGCTTGCAGGCCGACCCGACCCGCATCGCCGACCTGCCGACCGTGCGGGTGGACCACCCGGACCTGCTCGCGCTGCTCGGCCTCGCCCCGGACCAGGGCGGCCGGATCGCGCTGGCCGCGATCGAGCCGCACTGGGAGTCCGTCACGCGGCAGGCGGTCCGGGCGTTCGAGGTGGATGCCAAGGGGCGTGATCCGTTCCAGCGGGCGGTCGTCAGGCTCTATGCGGCGGTGGACACCCTGCTGGCCCACGCCCGGATGCAACAGCCTTACGCCATCCCCCCGCTGCGCACCGGCGAGCAGTGGCGGAGCTTCCACGACGCCTTCGTCGCGTCCGGCATGGTCCGCCCGCCCGGCGATACCACCGAGCCGCCGCCCATCGAAACGGTCCATCCGGGCGTGGCGTACTCCATCGCGATGATGACCGCCTACGCCGACGCGGACCCGGACGGGTTCAACCGCGCCGTCGAGGGCTACGACGCGCTGCTGCGCCGCGAGATGCCCGGGGTGATGCGCCGCATGGACCTTGAGGTCGCTTTCAACAGGGCGCGCCTGTTCGCCGGGGCCACGGCGGTCTACACCCTGGCGTTCCTCCTGCTCTGCGCCTCGGTGCTGATGCGCCTCCGCCCGGACGCCGGGGCGCCGGGCGGGCGCGGCGAGCCGTTGCGCGTCGCGGCGGTCGGGCTGCTGTGGGCCGCGTTCATCGTCCATACCCTGGCCATCGTCGCGCGCATTTACCTCCAGGGGCGTCCGCCGGTCACCAATCTCTACTCGTCCGCCGTGTTCGTCGGCTGGGCCTCGGTGCTGTTCGGGCTGGTCATGGAGCGCTGGCACCCGATCGGGCTGGCCGCCCTCGGCGCTTCCTGCGTCGGGTTCGCCACGCTCATCATCGCCCACAACCTGGGCGCCGACGGCGACACCATGCAGATGATGCAGGCCGTCCTCGACAGCAACTTCTGGCTGGCCACGCATGTCATCGCCATCACGCTGGGGTATTCCGCCACATTCATGGCCGGCGCGCTGGGGGTCGTCTCGATCCTGCTCGGCGTCTTCACACGCACCCTCACCCAGGAACGCGCCCGGACGCTGGGCAGGATGGTCTACGGCATCGTCTGCTTCGCTCTGCTGCTCAGCTTCGTGGGCACGGTGCTCGGCGGGATCTGGGCCGACCAGTCGTGGGGACGCTTCTGGGGCTGGGACCCCAAGGAGAACGGCGCGGCCCTGATCGTGCTTCTCACCGCCATCATCCTCCACGCCCGCTGGGGCGGCATGGTCCGCTTCCGCGGCATCATGGTGCTGGCCGTGGCGGGGAACATCGTCACCGCATGGAGCTGGTTCGGCACCAACATGCTCGGCGTGGGCCTGCATTCCTACGGCTTCGTGGACTCGGCCGTGTTCTGGATGATGGCCTTCGTGGTCTCCCAGCTCGGCGTCATGGGCATCGGGCTGTTGCCCCTCAGCGCTTGGCGGAGCAATCTTTAAGAAACCGTTCCCACGCACGCGGATGATTCAAGATATTTTTGTCCCTTGTCGTGCTTGCCCGTCCGATCCTGGCGCGGTACACTGCCCGCGATTAGGGAGAACCCCGTTGGCATCGGCGCACGCCACAGAATCACGCAATCTGACCCCGCCACGGGCGGGCTGGCGTCGTGGCCTGCTCGCCCAGCTCGGGTTCATCCCGGTGGCGGTCGCCCTTGTCTTCGGGATGTTGGCCGGCGTGGGCGCGTTCACTTTCGGCTACGGCCGGGGGGCGGCGTACCTCTCGAACGATCCGGCCGCCTGCGCCAACTGCCATGTGATGCAGGACCACTACGACGCCTGGCAGAACTCCAGCCACAAGCATGTGGCCACCTGCAACGACTGCCACCTCTCCCACCACCCCATCGGCAAATGGATCGTCAAGGGCGACAATGGGTTCTTCCATTCGCTGGCGTTCACCACGGGCAACTACCCGGACCCGATCCGCATCAAGCCGCGCAACAAGCGGGTGGCGCAGAACGCCTGCCTGCACTGCCACGCCGATTTCGTCCACAACATGCTGCCCGAGCAGCCCGGGGGCGACATGCTCAGCTGCGTCCACTGCCACAGCGATGTGGGGCACGCGCACAGGTAACCTCACGCCAGACCGCAGGATGGTGACCGATGACCCAGAACGCAGGAAAATCCCGGCCCAAGCGTCAGTTCGTTCTCCTGCTCGGCGTGATGGCCGTCGCGGGCGTCGCCACCGCCGCTGTCACCTACACGCTGGTCACCATGTTCGAGCATAAGCAGGAGGCCAGGTCGCCGTACCTGCGCATCGTCGATCTCGACGAGACCAGCACCGACCCCGCCCCGTGGGGCATGAACTGGCCCCACCACTTCGAGCAGTACAAGAGCACCGCGGGCGACGAGTTCTACGGCGGCTCCAACGCCATGCCCCAGAGCAAGCTCGAAAAAAGCCCCTGGCTCAAGCGCCTCTACGCCGGCTACGCCTTCAGCATCGACTACCGCGAGGCCCGCGGCCACGCCTACATGCTCTACGACCAGGTCGTCACCGAGCGCGTCAACCAACGCCCCCAGGCCGGCGCGTGCCTGCACTGCCACGCCTCGGCCACCGTCCTCTACCGCAAGATCGGGCTGGACGCGATGGGCCTGCCCAGCGATCCGGAAGCCCTCGCCGCGGACTTCAACATGCCCGCCGTCATCAAGGGCTTCGAGACGCTGAGCACCAGGCCCTACCACGAGGTGCTGGAGATGCTCACCCGGATGCCCGACGGCACCGAGGGCACGGACGCCGGCGATCCGACCTTCGGCACGCCGCCCGTCGGCGGCTTCAACGCCGACCAGCCGCCCGCGGGCCACTTCGCCATGAGCGAGGCCCACCCCGTCAGCTGCATCGACTGCCACGATCCGAAGACCATGCAGGTCCGCATCACCCGCCCCGGCTTCATGCTGGGCATGGCGGCCCTGGCCGAGAGCGACGAGCCGCTGCCCCACATGCCCAGCGTCGAGAAGTGGCGGAGGGGCAGCCGCGCGGAACCCTACGACCCCAACAAGCTCGCCACCCGCCAGGAGATGCGCTCGTTCACCTGCGGCCAGTGCCATGTCGAGTACTACTGCGCCACCCAGGACACCCTGACCTTCCCCTGGGGGCAGGGGCTGAAGGTCGAGCAGATCGAAGCTTTCTGGGAGGGCCGCACCTTCCCCGACGGAACCAAGTTCCACGACTACAAGCACGGCGAGACCGGCGCGATGCTCTTCAAGGCCCAGCACCCCGAGTTCGAGATGTGGAGCCAGGGCGTCCACGCCCGCGCGGGCGTGAGCTGCGCGGACTGCCACATGCCCTACGAGCGCGTCGGCGCCATGAAGCTCACCAACCACAACATCCGCAGCCCGATGGAGAACATCGGCAACGCCTGCCGCTCGTGCCACAATGTCTCCGACGACGAACTCCGCGAGCGCGTCCGGGGCATCCAGGACCGCACCGTCGCGCTGATGGAGCGGGCCGCCCACGCCATGACCGACATGCTCGACGCGATCATGGAGGCCAAGGCCGCCGGCGCGACCGAGGAGCAGCTCGCGCCCGTCTTCGAGCTGCAACGCAGGGCGATGTGGCGGCTGGACTTCATCAGCAGCGAGAACTCCAAGGGCTTCCACGCCGACCAGGAATCGGCCCGCATCCTCGGAGAGTCCATCGACTTCAGCCGCCAGGCCCAGGCCATGGCCCTGCGCCTCCGCGCCCCCCAAGCCCCGGACACGACCCACCTGCCCGTCGAGCCGGTCAGGGGCGTGACCGAGGACCGCTGACACAAGGCATCCCTCAAGCCCATATCGCTGGGTCTGGCCGATGCCGATCGGCCCCCCATCATCTCCTCGCCGGGCTGATGCCGGGACGAGGCGGCCGTGCGTCACCGACCGTCTCCCCCACCCCCTCCCCCCCGGCAAAGGAGACCCATGCGCCGCATCCTGATGATCCCGGTCCTCGCCCTGATCCCCGCCTCCGCCCAGGCTCAGCAGGGCTTTTACGACCGCTTCGACACCCCCGGGGCCACCCCCGGCAACGACGCCAACGATCCCACCGACCTGGGCTTCCACGCCATGCTCGACGCCCCGGCCCTCCGGGTCCGTCAGGTCGAGGGCCGGGGCGGGGTGCTGGCCACGTCGCTCTCCGCCAGCGGGTCGTCGCGGAACCTCTACGCCTCCGAGTCGTTCGAGCCGGTCTTCCTGCTGCCCCTCACCCAGGTCACGCTGGGCTTCTCGATGCGGGCGACCGCGACGGCCGGAAGCTTGCCGACCTTCGCCTTCGGCCTCCACCACAGCATGTTCACCGGGGTGGTGGACGACACGCTCGGCTCCTACATCAACTCGCTGGACGACCAGGGCTATCACCTGTATCTGAACGCCGACGCCACCGCTCAGTCCTCCGTGCAGACCGACTTCTCGGGCCGACGCCTGGACATCGAGACCGGACGACCGATCGACCCGTTCAACTTCGCCGACGGGGCCTGGCATGACTTCCGCCTCGTCCTGCGCGACGAGGGGGATGCAACCTTCATCGCCTTCGATGTGTACATTGACGGCCGGCTCCACGCCACGGATGCCGCCCTCCCGCGGGGTGTTTTCCGGTTCGACGCCGTCCACTTCGGCCTGATCCAGGGCGCGATGGACATGGAGCTGGATGACCTGTTCGTCAGCGTCGCGGTCGTCCCCCCGCCCGGCGCACTGGCGTTGCTGACCCTCGGCGCGGCGTCCGCGTACCGCCGCCGGCGATAACCCGGAACCGGCGAGCAGAAAGCAAGGGGGCGCGGGAGTCGGCCGGATGGACCGTTCAGGCATGGTGCGAACTTCGGACTATCGGGCCATGCTCCGGACCATGGGCGAGCTGGCGGAACTCCCGCCCGACCCCGCGGCCCGGCGCGCCCACGCCCTGATCGGCCTCTCCTCGCTCCTCGGCGCGTCCGCCGGTTTCTTCGCCGAGACCGGCCTGGTCGGGCATCGCTACACCTTCTTCCAGCCCGTGACCACCGGCATGGACGCCCTCGGGCCGGTTCGGGATGACTATCTGGCCGGGCGGCTCCCGTTCGATCCCTGCGGTCTGACCCTGGACGCCAACCGCGACACGCCTTCACAGGCCGCGCTCCGGCGGGAACTGCTCCCCGACCCGGCCTGGTACCGCAGCGGCCACTTCGAGGCGTTCCGATCCATCGGCCGCCTTGACGACGGGGTCTACGCACGGATCACCCACCCACAGTCCAAGCGGAACTTCGGCGTGTGCCTCGTCCGCCAGATCGGCGACCGCCCGTTCACGCCCCGCCACCGCGAGATCCTCCGCGCCTTCAACAACGCGGCCGTGCCCCTCTACCTGCTCACCCAGACCGAATCGCGCGACCCCCTCGACGGCCTGCCCCCCCGCCTCCGGCGCGTGGCCGAGTGCCTGCTCCGCGGCCTGACCATCAAGGAAGCCGCCGCCGAACTCGGCCTCAGCCCCGCCACCGTCATGGCCTACACCAAGCCCCTCTACCGCACGATGGGCGTGCGCAGCCAGGGCGAGCTGCTGGCCCTGGTCCTGCCGCAGCGACGCCCGCGCTGAGACGCACATGGTGCTTCACCCGCGCCGCCGCTAAGGAGTTCAGGGCACGACATCCGCCTCACCGCGCTGAGACACCGACTTCATGCACGGAGATGACAAAACTGAAGTGGTATTGACCCAGAGAACGCATGAAAAAAAGGGACTCGCGATGTTTCGCAAGTCCCTGTCGTACAAGAAGTAGCGGGAGTAGGATTTGAACCTACGACCTTCGGGTTATGAGCCCGACGAGCTACCAGGCTGCTCCATCCCGCAATCAGGATGGGATGGTAGGCACCTCCCCCGCGTTGTTCAAGGCCGGTCAACGCATCGGGTGCCGCTATCGGCGAGGGCGGGCGTCGGGAAAAGGGGCTCACTTGGTAGACTGGTCCCCGCCCCCACCCCTCGCCCCGCCCGAGCGGAATCGAACCAGGACCGGCATGGCCCCAGATCAAGCCCCAGATCCAGGCATCCCCGACGGCCTGCCCAGCGGCAGGCGCGCTGCGTCCGCTGATCCCACCCATCCCGCCGGCCCCTCCGGATCGGAACCCCTGGCCCGGAGCCTGGGGCTGGTCGCGCTCTGGCTGATCGTGGTCAACGGCATCATCGGGGCGGGGATCTTCGGAGGTCCGGCGGGGATCGAAGCGGGCGCGGGCGGGTTCAGCCCGTGGGTGTTCGTGCTCGGGGCGTTGCTCATCGCGCCGATCATGCTGTCGTTCGCGCGGCTCTCCAGCGCGTATGTCGGCACCGGCGGGCCGGTGCTCTACGCCCGGACGGCCTTCGGGCCGTTCGTGGGGTTTCAGATCGGCTGGGCCTTCTACATCGCCCGCCTGACGGCGTTCGCCGCCAACCTGAACCTGCTGGCCACCACGGCGCTGTTCTGGCGGAGCGGGACCGATCCGGTGCTGAAGAACGCCCTTGTGCTGGCGGCGTGCGCGGGACTGGCGTGGGTGAACATCGTCGGGGCGCGGGCCGCGATCCGCTCGCTCGGGGTGCTGACGGTGCTGAAACTCGCGCCCCTGGCGGCCATCGCGTGCGTCGGGCTGACGCGGCTGGACGCGGGTGCGTTCGCGGCGGTGGTGCATCCGCCCGCGGCGGGCGATCTCGGCGCGGCCCTGCTGCTGGCCATCTATGCCTATGTCGGCTTTGAGTCCGGGCTGGTGCCCGCGGGCGAGGCCAGACAGCCGCGCCAGGATCTGCCCCGCGCGCTGCTGCTTGCGTTGGCGCTGGTCACGGTGCTGTATGTGCTGATCCAGGTGGCCGCGCGCAGCGTGCTGCCTGATCTTGCACGGTCGCAACGGCCGCTGGTCGAGGTGGGCGGCGTGCTGCTCGGGCGGCCGGGCATGATCGCGGTGGTGCTGGCGGTGATCGCCTCGGTGGGCGGCAACCTGCTCGGCTCGATGTTCTCCACCTCGCGCATCACCTACCGGCTGGCCCTGGACGCGCAACTGCCCGGCGCGTTCGCCCGTGTCCACCCGACGCACAACACGCCGTGGGTGTCGGTGCTGGTGTTCGCCGGGGCCGCGGCCTTTCTGGCCATGAGCAGCGGCTTCGCGTGGCTGGCGGTCATCAGCGTCTTCACGCGCCTGCTGATCTACATGACCTGCATCGCGTCGATGGCCCGGCTGCGCCGGGTCGCCCCCAACCCGCCGTCCTTCCGGCTGCCGGGCGGCCCGCTGGTCCCGGCGTTGGCGATGCTCGCGTGCATCGGGCTGCTGACGCAGGCCAGTTGGAAATCGGTCTGGACCACGGCCGGGCTGCTGGGCGTGGGGAGCGTGCTGTACGCCATGGCCATGCTCTCGAAACGCTCCACCGGCACGGCCTGATTGAACCGATCACCGCGCCGGCTCCCCCGCCGCCCTCCCCGGGCTTTCAAAGTCGAAGCTCAGGCAGTACGCCGCCCGCCAGATCGGGAACGGGACCGCCACGCGGTAGCCCACAAAGTCGTCCGGGTCGGCGCCGGCTCTCTCGAAGGCCATGCGGGTCAGTTCACGGTGGCGTCGGTGCAGCGGGGAATGCGCCCCTTCCAGCCCGCGCCCGAGGATCTCCAGCCTCGGGCTGCTGGGGAACCGCGTGGTCCAGCCGGGCCGGGCGCCCAGATCCGTGTCCTGGCCCAAAAGGTGAACGCCCACAGAAGGCAGGGACGAGCGGGCCTCGGACACCGGCATGTACGCATCGAGCAGCATGGCCCGGGCGGGGAAGTGGATCATCGCCCACAGGTTGGCCACCGCGGGGTCGCTCAGACGCGGGTGGGGGCTGTCGCCGGTCGCGGAGAACACCAGATCGATCGGCTCGACGATGCCGCCGCCCTCGGTATCGACCCGCTGGGCGAGCAGGCCGCCGCCGCGGGTGTCCCGCGCCAGCACCGAGGTGTCCGTCGAGAACAACTCGACCAGGCCCGCCGCCGCGGCATCGAACGCCCGCGCCCCCGGGGCCTCTCCGCCTGTTTCACGCAGCGGGCCGACCCCGAAGTTCTGGATCACCAGCGGCACGGCGTCCGGCGTGGCCCGGTGGCCGAGCAGGCCGTACACGCGGGACACCCGCATCCGCTCCCGGGTCGCATCGGACTGGAACAGATACACCGCCATCCACAGGTCGGAACACCGGCCCGTCACCCGGGCCGAGGCATCAAGCAGACGACGGCGCTCCGCCTCCTCGTCTTCGGTCGGCACGAAGCCGGGCACCGACTCGGCCTTGGACGCATCCAGCCGGCGGATCAGCCGGGACTGGCTGCCGCCCAGGTCATCGATCGCGGACGCGAACGCGGCCAAAGCCCGTGCGGCCGCCTCGTGGACCCCCTCAGGCACCCGGTCGCTCCCCGCTTCGAGGAGGCTCCGCAGACCCGAAACGCCCGGCACTCTGGAAAGGAGCACGGGTCCGCCGAACCCGCCCCGCACGGCGTGGACCAGACGCTGGCAGGTCGTCCGGTCCACCCCCAGCCCGCGGCTCAGCCCGCTGGCGGATCGCAAGTTTACCGGAAAAGACCCCAGCCACCCCCCCCACGCGGCGTGCATCTGGGCTGCGACACGGGCCGCTCGGTCCATCTCCCCCGGGCTGAACGGCTCAATCGCCATCGAGCGGGCACCATAGCCCTGATCCTGTGCGGACAGGACTTGGATGACATTTTTGGTCTTTTCTCTTGTGGCCATGCCTTGTCTATGGTACTGTTCTGAACTGTTCTGAACAAGATCCCATTCCGAGAAAAAGGAGAAAACCGTGCGCCAGAAACACCGCTTCATCCTGTCGTTCGCCGCGATCGCCGGCCTGGCCGCCGCCCCCGCCGCCGCCGAGATCTTCGCCCAGACCACCTTCGACAACGGATTCGAGGGCTGGGGTGCGTTGTTCTCAGCGGACCCCAGCGGTCTGGGCGACCACATCGTCGATGGGGGGCCTGACCACGGCCCGGCCTTCCGCCACATCCACCGGGCCTGGGGCGTCCAGTTCCGCAACACCACCAACCAGAGCTTCCTCGGCGACTACACCCGCTACGGCAACAACCTGACCTTCAGCTTCGACGAGAAGAATGTGTCCACGGAGTTCTTCGGGGCCTGGACCGGGCGGAGCTTCCACCTCCAGTTCACCAAGAATCTGGATAACGGGCGGGCCATCATCGCGTCCTACGAGTTCTACCGCGTCATGCCGGAGGAGGGTTGGGTCAGCCACAGCCTCGACATCGACACCACTTCCACCGCCACCCCCGACGGATGGCGGCTCTTTTACAACAATCTCGACCCCGTCACCGACTACACCTTCGCCGACATCCTGCGGGATGTGGACAAGGTGGAGCTGACCAACTACCACCCGGACTATGCCTACCCCGAGGGCTGGTTCGCGGTCATGTTCGACAACATCACCATCTCGCGGGCCGTCCCGGCGCCGGGCGTGCTGGCCCTGATGGGCTGCGCCGCGGCCCCGATGCTCCGCCGTCGTCGATAAGCCGAACCGCCGGGCGACGCCGCCGGCTCGGTCGCCCCCCACCCCTCCCCTCCCCAGCGGGCGACCCGATCGGGTCGCCCGCTTTGCATTCCGTCGGAACAGGCCGCTCGCCGCTCCCGGATAGGTTCCCGCCGGCGTGGTGGTACACTGCCCGGCAAGGAGCACACATGGCCAAAGCCGTCGCCGATCCCGAGGAGATCCGCCGTTTCGCCCAGCTGCTCAAACGCTTCAGCGTGGGCCTGGGCCAGCAGATGGCCCAGATCAACGGGCAGATGACCAGCCTCGGCCAGACCTGGCGCGACCAGGAGCACGCCAAGTTCACCAACGAGTTCGAGCAGACCATGCGCCAGATCGCCCGCTTCAACGAGGCGGTCGAGGAGCAGGTGCCCTTCCTGCTCCGCAAGGCCGATCGGCTGGAGGAATACCTCCGCCAGCGCTGATCCCTCCCCGTGGGGCCGACTTCCAGTCGGCCCTCTTCATTCCCCTCCCACCGCTCGGCAACCCCACCCCATGTCCGAACAGGCACGCATCCATGACACCGAGGCCCTGCGCCGCTTCCGTCCCGCGCTGATCCGGTTCGCGGAGGACGCCACCGCCGCCCTGCTCAGCGAGGGCGCGGGCGCGGCCAAGGTGCTCGAAACGCTCCGCCACGACCGGCTGTCCCACTGGAAGCGGGAGATCCGCGTGCGATCGGAGCAGGCCGTGCGCGCCAACACGAAGCTGATCCAGCAGACCGCGGGCGAGGACGCCCGCCCCTCGGTGGACGCGCGCAAGGCGTACGAGGCGGCCAAGCGGGGCGTGCAGGAGGCCGAGGACAAGCACGCGGCCACCCAACGCCACATCCGCACCCTCGAAAAGGAGATCGAGAACTACCGCACCGCGGTGCAGGCCATGGCCACCGTGGCGCGGGCACGCATCCCCGCCGCGATCGCCGCGCTGGACAACACCATCGCCGCCCTCGACGCCTACACCGCCGTCGAACGCAAGCCCGAAACCCAACAGCCCCGCGCCCCGACCGACGCCCCCGAAGCCCCCCCGGAGCCGACCGAATGAGCCTCGGCGGCGGCAGTGGGATGCTGACTGATTCCGTCCGCGCCCTGTGGCGGCACTGGCGGGATTGCCGTCGATCCTGGGACGACCGCAGCGCCCAGCGTTTCGAGGACGAGTTCATCGCCCCGATCGACCCCGCCGCCCGCCAGGCCCTGGAGGCCATGGAACGCCTCCGAGCCGCCGCCGACGAGGCCCGGCGCGCGTGCGAATGATCCCCCGGACGATGATTGATACTCCCCACCCCAACCCCACCTCATCCACCCCCCCGCCGGGCCACCAGGCCCAGGCCGATGCCCTCGCTTCACTGCGTTCCGCGTTGGACGGGGCCGTCATCGGCCTGCGGGAGCTGACAGAGCAGCGCGACACCGCCCTGACCAGCGCCGCCCGCGAGCGTGAACGCGCCCTCACCGACGCCGCCCGCACGCTCGAATCCACCCTCGCCCAGGTCGATGCGCAGGCCGCCGAGGCGCGCCAGAAGATCGAGCAACGCCACGCCGCCCGGCTCGAACCGATCCGGCGCGAAAAGAACGAAGCGGTCACCCGCGCCAGGGCCGAACTCGACCGCAAGGCATCCAAGGCCAAGACGGATCGGGAAGAGGCGCACTGGCTCGCCGACACCGTGTACGAGTCCGGCGTGCCCAAGGCGCGCCGCATCTACGAGGAGACCCGCGGCCGGGTCGCCCCCATCGTCTCCGAACTCGAAACCCTCGAGGCCGAACTCATCCGCGCCCTCGGCCCGGCCAACGCCGCCGCCGTCGCCGACGCTCCCATCCCCCCGGAGACGCACGCCGAGGAGCCGACCCTCGAAGCTCTGCTCCGCACCCGCGACGCCGCCCGGGAAGCGCTGGTCGCCGTGCGCAAGGGCGGCGCGCTCAAGCTCATCCGCGGCAAGTCCGCCACGCTCCAGCTCGGCGTCGAGGCGCGCGACCGCATCACCACCGCCCGCCGTCTGGCCGAGGATGTCATGGCCCACGCCGCCCACACGCGCGACGAGACCATCGCCCAGTTCGCCGCCAAGCGAGACCGTGAATCCGACCACGCGGCCCGCGGCACGAAGACCATCGTCTCAATGGCCGAACGCGCCGCGGGCCAGGCCATCCGCGAGGCCGAGCAGGCCGCCGGCGCCCAGATCGCCGAGGCCGCGCAGCGGCGCGACCGCGACCTGGCCGAGGTCGCCCGCTGGGTGACCGAGCAGACCGCCAAGGCCCGCGCCGCCGCCGAAACCCAGACCGGCGAGGCCGAATCCCGCTCCGAGAACGAGACCGCCGCCGCCGTCCGCGAGCACGACGAGACCCGGCGCGTCGCGCTCGATGAACTCGCCCGCGCCGCCGCGTCCGCCGCCGAAACCATCGCGCACACAGCCGCCCGCGCGACCGACGCCGCCCCCGCCTGGGACGACCCCGCCTGGCTGACCCGCCCCCACCCCGCCCGCGTCCCCGGCGTGCTGCCCATCGCCGACCTCACGCTCGATCTTGCTCCCCGGCTCGCGCGCCTCGCCGATCTCGATGCCGAGGCCCGCGCCCGCGTCGAGCTGCCCGACCACCTGCAAGCCCCGCTCGTCCTGACCCTGCCCGGCCCGGAATCGCTCGTGATCGACCATGACGCGGCCGGTCGGGACGCCACCCTGGCGACACTGCGCGCCGTGATGCTCCGCATCCTCGGCGCGTTCCCCGCCGGCAAGGTCCGCTTCACGATGGCCGACCCCATCGGCCTGGGCCAGTCCTTCGCGGGCTTCATGCGCCTGGCCGACCGCGAACCGTCGCCCGTCGGCCTGCGCATCTGGTCCGAGCCTGTCCAGATCGAGCGCCAGCTCGCCGACCTGACCGAGCACATGCAGACGGTCATCCAGAAGTACCTCCGCGCCGACTACGCCACCATCGAGGACTACAACCGCGCCGCCGGGGAGATTGCCGAGCCGTACCGCTTCGTCATCATCGCCGACCTGCCGCAAGCGCTCACCGAGACCGGCGCGCAGCGACTGGCCAGCATCCTCGAATCCGGCCCCCGCTGCGGCGTCTACGCCCTGCTCGCCGGCGACCTCTCGGCCAAACTCCCGCCCGCCATCACCAAGGATGTCCTCGCGGAGCACGCCGTCCGCCTCACCGTTCGCAAGGGCGCCGTGCGCGTCAACGACCCCCGCTTCGACGAGACCACGGTGGCCCTCGCCGTCCCGCCCGACGACGCCTTCGCCGCCCAACTCCTCGACCGCACGGCCCAGGCCGCCGCGGACGCCGGGCGCGTGGAGGTTCCCTTCGCCCGTCTCGCCCCGAACGACGACGAACTCTGGACCCGCTCCGCCTCCGCCGAACTTTCGATCCCCCTCGGCCGCAGCGGCGCGCAGAAGATCCAGCACCTCCGCCTCGGCAGCGGCACGCGCCAGCACGCCCTGATCGCCGGGCGCACCGGCTCGGGCAAATCAACCCTCTTGCATGTCATGATCTCCGCCGCGGCCCTCTGGCACGGGCCGGATGAACTCAACCTCTACCTCATCGACTTCAAAAAAGGCGTCGAGTTCAAGGCCTACACCGACGGCCGCGTCCCCCATGTCCGCGCCGTCGCCATCGAGTCCGACCGCGAGTTCGGCCTCTCCGTCCTCCAACGCTTGGACGATGAGCTCACCTCCCGCGGCGAACTCTTCCGCCGCCTCGGCGCGCAGGACCTCGCCGCCGCCCGCAGGATGGCCCCCGACACGCCCCTGCCCCGCATCTTGCTGCTCATCGACGAGTTCCAGGAGTTCTTCGTCTCCGATGACACCGTCGCCTCCGACGCCTCCCTCCTGCTCGACCGCCTCGTCCGCCAGGGCCGCGCCTTCGGCGTGCATGTCATCCTCGGATCGCAGACCCTCAGCGGGGCCTACTCGCTCGCCCGCTCCACCCTGGGGCAGATGGGCGTGCGCATCGCCCTGCAATGCTCCGAGGCCGACTCCTACCTCATCCTCGGCGAGGACAACAACGCCGCCCGCCTCCTCTCCCGCCCCGGCGAAGCCATCTACAACGACGCCGGCGGCCTGGTCGAGGGCAACAGCCCCTTCCAGACCGCCTGGCTGCCCGACACCGACCGCGACCACCAGCTCACCCGCCTGCCCCCACCACCGCGCGCCTTCCCCCCGCCCGTGGTCTTCGAGGGCAACGCCCCCGCGCGGCTCGACGCGACCGCCGCCGCCTTCGTCCAGGCCACGCCCGACCGCGCCGTCCCCCGCGCCCTGCTGGGCGACCCCGTGGCCATCGCCCCGCCCGTGGCCGCCGCGCTGCGCAAACGCTCGGGCGCGAACCTGCTCATCATCGGCCCCCAGCCGGAACCGGCCCTCGGGATGCTCGCCAGCGCGGCCCTCTCCGCGGGCCTCTCGCCGGGCGCGGCCGTCTTCCTCGTCGACCCGACCCCCGAGGACGATTCACTCGCCGGCCGCCTCGCCACGGCCGCAAACGCGGCGGGCATCAGCGCCACCAACGCCACCCACCGCGACGCCGCCCGCGTCGTCGCCGAGATCGACGCCCTCGTCCGCGAACGCCAGAGCCAACCCGCCCAGCCCCCCGTGATCCTCGTCCTCGCGGGCCTGCACCGCCTCCGCGACCTGCGCAAGTCCGAGGACTTCGGCTCCTTCTCCCTCGACGAGGACGCCGCCCCCGCCGCGGACAAGCAGCTCGCCCACATCCTGCGCGAAGGCCCCAATGTCGGCGTCTGGACACTGGCCTGGTGCGACACCCTGACCAACCTGGAGCGCGCCGTCGAGCGGTCCACCGTCCGCGAGTTCGGCCTGCGCGCCCTGATGCAGATGGGCGCGTCCGACTCCGCCGCCCTCATCGACTCCTCCGCCGCCGCCAACCTCGGCGTGAACCGCGCCCTGCTGGCCGACGACGAGGCCGGCACGATTGTGAAGTTTCGCCCCATCGACCTCCCCGATGCGGACACCGCCCGGCGCGCGGGCGATATCCTCCGGGCATGATCCTCCCCTACACACACCGCACCCTCCGTCCGGCCCTCCTCACGCTGCCCCTGGCCCTCGCCGTGCTCACCACGGCCTGCGCATCCACGCAGCCCATCAATACCGCCGCACACCCCACCCCCATCACCATCGACGGCGTCTTCACCGACTGGCCCCGGCAGTCCGAGGTCGAAGCCGTCGCCGACGACCGCCACCTCTTCATCCGCTTCGCACCCGGCGATGGCTCCCACGCCATCCAGGCCGCCCCCTTCACCACCCGCATCCTCATCGACGCCGACGACAACCCGGACACCGGCATGGCCCAGCACGCCCTGGGCATCGACACCGCCGTCCTGCTCAGCCCTCCAAACGCGACCGGCACCGGCATCGGCGCACAGGTGATGGCCTACGACGCCGGCGGCCTCGGAACTTCAACCGGCCACGCCGAACTCGGCTTCCTCTTCCAGCCCACCCACACCTCCCCCGCCTACGAGGCCCGCATCGACCGCGCCGCCCTGCCCGCCTCCCCCAACGCGAGCGTGCGCGTGCGGGTTGAACAGGTCGAACCCGGCGGCGCCGTGCTCTGGTCCGCCGCCGCCCGCGCCGACCTCCCCCCTATCAGCGCCACGCGGCGCGACGAGGAATCGCTCCCCGCCAAACCCCGGGGCGCAACCCGCGTGCTCTCCCTCAATGTGCTCTACTCCGCCCCCCTGACCAGCCCCGACGCCTTCCGACGCACCATCCGCGCCCTCGACCCCGACATCATCCTCTTCCAGGAGTGGTTCAACACCGCTCAGCCCGCCATCCAGCAGTGGGCCACCACCCACCTCGGCCCCGGCTGGACCGTCTACGCGCCCTCGACCAACGGCATCGCCATCGCCGCCCGCCACCAGATCCTGGAGACCGTGCCGACCCCGCTGCCCGAGTCCGGCCCCGGCGCCGAGGCTCGCTTCGCCGCCGCCGTCATCGACGCGCCGGGGGGACCGATCATCGCCGGCTCGCTCCACCTCAAGTGCTGCGGCGGGGCCGGCGGCCCGGAGGACACCCGGCGCATCGCCGAGGCCGCCTCCATCAACGCCACCGTCGCCGCCGTCCGCGCCCGCCACCCCGGCGCCGCGGTCGCCATCGGCGGCGACTACAACCTCGTCGGCACGCGCACGCCCCTCGAAACCCTGGCCGCGGGCCTGGGAACAAACGGCTCCGATCTTGTCCCCGCCGAGGCCCTCACCCTCGGCGACGCGGCGGCCGTCACCTGGGTGGATGACAAAAGCCTCTTCTCCCCCGGACGCCTGGACTGGATCCTGATCGACCCCGACAGCACGACGATCCGCCGTGCCTTCACGCTCGACACCCGACGCATCTCCGAGGCCTCGCGCCGCCGCGCCGGCCTCGAACGCGACGACAGCGCGGCCACCGATCACCTCCCCCTCGTCGTCGATCTCACCCGCTGACCCCCTCTTCCCTTCGGCCGCTCCCTTGCAGTCGCGGCTTATCGGAATCGGTGGGCTACTCGTCCGACTCCGCCGCATGGCGGAGCGACAGGAAAGCCTCCTTCAAGGGCTGGTTGACGGCGCTGTCAGGTTCGTTCAATACGAGGGCTTGATAGGTGTCCAGGAACCGGATGCGGAGCCGGTGGAAGAGGTGGAGGAAATGCCGTGCGAACCCCACGCAATCGAGAATGGCGATCTCGGTTCCGTTCGTCTCTTCGTACATGGGTGATGAAGATGTAGTTGTCGATTCGCGGCTTTCGTTCAACGATTTTCTGAACTGCTCGGTCAATGTCGTCCCGCGTGACGCGCTTGGATTTCATCTCGTAGATGGTGCAGACCCGCTCGTCGTTCGTCAGGCGGATCTCCACATCGCCGCCCGCGCCCGTCTGCTCATCGGCGGCAAGGTGCCCCCGGAGCGGCATGGCCTGTTCGCCCAGGCGACCCTCCGCCGCGTGATACGCCGCCGCGACGATGAGTACGGGGAGCCTGCTGCTGTGCTTGCACGCCAGATGTTGGCGCAGCAGCGTCACAATCCCCTCCGAGGCCAGCGGCAGCGCGTCCGTTGCGTGCCGCAGAGCTTCCACCAGCGTCTTCATGCGTTCCTGCTTCTCGTCCCGCACCAGCACGAGTACCCGGAGAGTGTCGATCAGCACCTGCTCCGCCGTCACGCGGCCTTGCGCCACATCTTCAAGCAGTTGCAGGGTATCGTGGTAGACCCGCGGCGGTCGCCCGACCAATGCCGTGCTCGTCGTGAGCATGGAATCCCGGTTGCGAAGGGCCGGGGTCAGGAACGCCGTCGTGCTATTGCAGGGGAGGCGGTTGGATGCAATGAAGCCGGTCAGATACTGCTCGTCGTAGGTGCGCCCCGAGAACGAGTCCGCCCCGCCGATCTCGGTGTACGGCTTGCGTGGATCGACTTCGGGCCGGTGCATCTTCGCCAGCACGCAAGACATCAGGAGCCGCACGCCCGCGCGGTTGCGGATGCACCGGCACACATAGTCGATGCGACCGAGCACCTCATGGTCACTGATCGCGGACGAGTTTCCAAGCGCGACGGCCGTCGCCAATGCCGCGTCGAGCAGTTCTCGCGGGGTCGCGGGCATCAACGCGCCTCCCACAGCCCATCGCCCTGCCGCGTCTTTCCGGGGTCGTAGTTCACCCAGAGGACTTCGGATCGGGTGTCCTTGGTGGAGTGGATCGTTCGTTCCGGCCCGACAACTTTGCGCCAACGCTTGGCTGGATACAGCCGGTTGATCAGGTCGCAGTCGTAGTTGGAGAACGCGACCATGCCCTTCGCGGCGTTGAGGCAGTCCGCGAGTTCGTGGTGCTGCTCATCCGTCATTTCGTGGACATACGCCTTCGAGTCTCCGCGGGTGTCGTGAACATACGGCGGATCGCAGTAGAAGAGCGTTTGCGGAGAGTCGTAGAGCCGCACCACATCCACGGCGGGCCTGTTCTCGATCTGAACGCGGAGCAACCTCGATCCGATGTCGGGCAGGGCTTCGATGCCGCCGAGCCACCGGCTCACGACGCCGCTCATCCCGGCCCGGCTGGTGTCCTTGCAGTTCGCCCACCGGCCGACGCTCGCGGTCTGGGCGAGTCCCGTCCGGACCTGGCGGGCCCGGACATAAAAACGGCGGGCGCGCTCGAACACGCTCTGGGCCGGGTCCAGGTCGCACGCGATGGAGAACTCCTCGCGCGAGAACGGCGTCAGCGCGATCGCCTCGGTCAGCTCGTCCCGCCGCTCGCGGAGCACGCGGAAGAAGTTGCACACCTCGCCGTCCAGGTCGTTGTATGTCTCGATCGGCGAGGGTTCCCGGTTCAACAGCACCGCCGCGGAACCGGCGAAGGGTTCGCAGTAGTGATGGCACTTGGGCAGCATCGGCAACAGCCAGTCGAGATGCGAGAACTTTCCGCCGTACCAACCGAAGGCGATGAGTTTCCGGCGCGTCTCCAGCCTCGAAATGGGGGGCGGCGCGCCCCGTTTCGGGGTCGTCCTGGCCTGGCGAGGAGACTCCGGATCGCTTTCGCGGGCGTCCATGACCGCCGCCGTGCCGTTGTCTTTCCGCTTTCTCGCCATGATGGGTGAAGTGTACGGCGGTTATGGGCCGGCTGCAGGCCGTCACCGCCGGCGACCCGTACCGCTCACACCGGAAATCCGGGCGTCGTCCGTATCACCCCCCTCCGTGCACATGAACCCCCTTCCCTGCTCCACTCCATCCTCCGTCTCTTCCCTCCCACCCGACCGCTCCCTTGCAGTCGCGGCGGGTCGTGCGGATCGCGCCCGACACGCACGCAACCCGGATCAGGCGGGCATGTCCGCGTCGTCCGTGCCGCCGTCCACACCGGCCGCCACGCCCCCGTCCAGCGCCGCCAGCCTGTTCTCCCCATTGCCGTCGGCCTCGATCAGCCCCAGCGCGCACAGCGCGTTGAGCGCGGCCTGCTGCTCGGCCTGCTTCTTGCTCTGGCCCCAGCTCGCCTCGTAGGCCACCCCGGCCAGCTCGACCCCGATGCGGAACGCCTTGGCGTGGTCCGGCCCCTTCTCATCCAGAATCCGGTAGATCGGCGCGCACCCCATCGCCTGCTGCGCGTGCTGCTGGAGAACCGACTTGAAGTTGTGCTGGTGCCCGCTGCGCTCCGCCTCCCCGATCAGCGGGTCCACCAGCGGCTCCAGGAACCGACGGGCCGCCTCCATCCCGCCGTCCAGGTACACCGCCGCCACGATGGCCTCCAGCACCGCCGCCGCCAGGGAGGCGGGCAGGCGCTCCTGCGACCGCATCCCCTTGCCCACCGAGATGTGCCGCTCAAGCCCCAGCTCCCGCGCCATCATCGCGCAGGTCCGGCGCGAGACCGCCAGCGACTTGATCTTGGTCATCTCCCCTTCCAGCGAGTTGGGGTAGAGCCGGAAGATCCGCTCGCACACGATCATCCCCAGGATCGCGTCGCCCAGAAACTCCATCCGCTCGTTCGAGTCCAGGCGGGAGTCCGTCACGGAGGCGTGGCGCAGCGCCAGCTCCAGCAGCGACTCATCCGCGAACACATGCCCGGTGGCGCGCTCGATCTCGGCGCGCAGCGTCATATCCATGCGGTCACTCCATCCCCGGCGCGGGCCGGCCCATCCGCGGCGGGGGCTTGGGAACCAGGAGTGTCGCGAACGCTCGTTCCCCGTCTGCCGGACAGACGCCGAACGAGGGACCGCGGGACTCCGCCCCTCCCTGCCGCGCCTCTATCATGACAGATTCCTCCCCCGGATTCCAGCCCCATCCCCTAGACCCAGCAAGGAACAAGGGATAGTGTTGCGGCCCGACCGATCCCATCGGACCGGGCCGACCCCCAAGGAGCCCCCAATGGCCATCCACTACCCCCGCCGCCAGAGCAACATCAAGCGCGCCCGTCGCTTCGGCTTCCGTGCCCGCATGAAGACCAAGGCCGGGCGTGCCCTGCTCAACCGGCGTCGTCGCATCGGCCGCAAGCTGAATGTTGATTGATCTGCCCTTGATATATAGGGCATTTGCCCCTTTACGCGAGACCCAACCCTCCATCCGGAGGGTTTTTTCGTGGTTCTCGGACCCATACAAACCCAAAGTCCCAAATGGTGCCAGTCGATCGTGGGGGTTTTTTGGACAATTCGATCAATTCATCCCGAATCGGGGTGAGAACCCGTTGACACGACCTCAAAAATCACTAGGCTATGCCAAGGTCGGAGTTCTCCGATCCGTCCTGTGCGAGAGAGAAAGAGAAGTTCCCTCTCACAAGACGACCCGTGCGGCCCGCGCCGCGTTTGTGTGTACCCCGGCGTGCGGAGCGCCGGCCTGTCTGCTTACCCAGAAAGAAAGAGAGACGAGACATGAAGACCATGATGTTCGCTGCTGTCGCCGGTTTCGCTGGCCTCGCCACCGCCAGCCCCTTCTTCAGCAGCGCCAACGGCGTCGCTGACATGAGCAACGCCACCATCAGCGCCCCGCGCGGCAACACCGTCACCATCGACCTCGCCGGCATCCAGAACTGGGACCTCGCCGGCTCCTCCTTCAATGAAACCCTCGCCGTCTTCATCGGTGCCAACGCCACCGTCACCGGCATCGGCTGGGACAATGTCGTCATCGAGGCCTTGGGCGGTTCTTGGATCTCCGAGGCCCGCATCCTGTTCGCCGACAGCCCCGTCGGCCTCGGCCTCGCCACCGGTGCTGGCAACAGCTTCTCCGGCATCGGCGGCCCCTTCTCCTCCGGCGGCATCCTCGACCTCGCCTCCCTCGACCCCACCTTCCCCTTCCAGGTCGGCGCGAGCGGCCTTCTCAACCTTGAGTTCACCGAGACTTGGGACGATGTCTCTGGCGCGGTTGACTCTGTCTACCTCTCCGGCACCCTGACCGTCCAGTATGTCCCGACCCCCGGCGCCCTCGCGGTCCTGGGCCTGGGTGGCCTGGTCGCCGGCCGTCGCCGTCGCTGATCCGCGGCTTGCCGCAACTCGACCTGATCCAACCGTTCGAGTCAAACACGCCGGACCCCTCGGGGTCCGGTGTTGTTTTTGCTCGGATCACAACCGCACCTTACAGTATGATGTGAACCCGGCAGCCCGAACAAAGCGCACGATACCCCGGGCAATCACGCGACGCTTCACGCCCTGACTCTTCCAGCCGCGCACGCTCAGCCCTGTTGAACCGGCTACTCGAGAACGAAGGAGATCGACCTCATGCACGCCGCCTCAATCATCCTGACCGCCTTCACCGGGATCGTCTCGGCCAATCCATTCCTGGCGGCGTCGCAGCCCGCCGAGACGCCCACGCACGCCGCCCCCTCCGACCCCGGGAGAGGCATGGGCATGTATTCGATCGACCTGGCCGGCATCCAGAGCTGGGACGCCGCTGGTTCTCCGTTCAACCACCGCATCAGCCTTTTCATCGGCGCGAATGCCACTGTCGTCGGAATCGGTTGGGAGAATGTCGTCATCGAGACCTTCGGCGACTCCTGGCTCTCCGAGACCCGCATCAACTTCCTCAACAGCCCCGTCGGACTCAACCTCGCCCCCGGCTCCGCCAACGCCTTCCCCGGCGTGGGCGGCCCCTACTCCTCCGGCGGCCTGCTCGACCTCGCCTCCCTCGACCCCACCTTCCCCTTCCAGGTCGGCGCCGACGGCATGTTGCACCTTGAGTTCTTCGAGTCCTTCGACGATGTCGCGGGCGCCCCCGACGCGGTCTGGCTCTCAGGAACACTGATGATCAACTATCCCGCGCCGGGAAGTTTGGGAGCCATGGCGGCCGGGCTGGTCCTCGCCGCGCGCAGACGCCGATAGCCGCGTCGTCTCTCCCGGAAACGCGGACGCTTGCAGAACGCATCATTCCGTGATGAAATGGACGCTCAGTTCCGCAGACCCAGCGGCACGGGCTGCGGGCGCACGCCGTGGGTCGGGGCCACCGCGATGCCCAGCGGCACCCGCTTGCCGCCCTTGGGCGGCATGCCCTCCTGCTCGATGTGCCGCTGGATCGCCATGCAGCCCTCCAGCAGCATCTCCGGACGCGGCGGGCACCCGGGCACATACACATCCACCGGGATGAACTGGTCGCAGCCCTGCACGGTCGCGTAGGTGTCGAACACCCCGCCCGTCGACGCGCACGCGCCCATCGAGATCACCCACTTCGGCTCGGTCATCTGCTCGTAGATCCGCTGAAGCACCGGCAGCATCTTCACGCTGATCCGGCCCGCCACGATCAGCAGGTCGCTCTGACGCGGCGAGAAGCTCATCCGCTCCATGCCGAACCGGGCGATGTCGTACCGGCTCGACGCCGTCGCCATCAGCTCGATCCCGCAGCAGGCCGTGGCGAACGGGATGGGCCACATGCTGGACCGGCGCGCCCAGTTGACCACCCGGCGGAGCTGGGTCGTCACCACATTGTCGGTCGGGATCGCCGCTTCCAGGCCCATGCTCGCTCCTTCACGCGCCCGGAGACAGGCCCCGGGCGTCCCCGCAACAGTAGCGTCCCCGTGCCGTTTTCGCCGGGAAACACGGCCGGTCTCACGCCGCCGATTCGCCGCCGTGAACGCCCATCGGCCAGTCCGCCTTGGTGACGATCTCCATCGCCCGCTCGTGCTCGTCGAGCCGGAACACGCACAGCGCCGAGCCTTGCCCGCCGATCGGGGGCACCAGGTAGCAGTACCGGACATTCACCCGGTTATCCGCCATCAGCACCGCCAGGTCCCGCACCACCGCCGGCCGGTTGTCGATCTCCACCCCCATCACCGGGGCCTCCACCACCGGGCCGACCCCGGCCTCGATCAGGCGTTCACAGATCTCCCGAAGAGCCGCCTCCGGGTGGCCGATCAGCCGCACGCAACCGCGGTCCAGGTGCTCGGCGGTGGACACGGAAAGGATCTCGATCCCGGCCAGCTGGGCCGCGTCGAGCACCCCCGCCAGCTCGCCGGGGCGTTGCTGGAGATAGATCGAAAACTCGGTGAACTCGCGTGGTGTCATGGGAACCGGGATGCTAGGCATCCCACCGGCCCGCGGGCGACGGAGGCCCGAAATCCGCCCCAACCCGGCGGTTTACCCCGCCTCCGGCTTGGATTCAGCGCCCTCCGGCTCCCGGCCCTTGGACCGGCGCGGGGCGGGGACCATGTCCGCCAGCGTCCGCGTGCCGACCGCCGCGCGCCGGGCCGCGCTCAGCTCGGCCAGCAGGCCGGAAGACTCATCGGACGACCTGGATGCGTCCAGATCCCCCACCGCGTCCAGCACCTCGCCGACCCCGATGGACTCGGGGGGACGGGCGGGAACCCACCCGGTTTCTTCATCGCTGCCCACGACGACCCGGCGGACCAGCCCGGCCCGTTCCAGCCGGCGCAGGAACGACTCGATCACCGTGGCATCCAGCTCGAGCGTGTCGCTCAGGTCGCCGGCATCCGGATTTTCGCCCCGGTGATAGGCCCGGACGAGCGCGGCGGCCAGAGCAACCGCCGAGGCGGGGTCCACGATCCGCGGGCCGGACCGATCGGCGGCGTCGCCCGCCGCCACGAGCCTGGAGAAGTGCTGGAGGGTGAAGGCCGACTGCAACCCCAGCAGCACGATGACCCAGGTGACATACACCCAGAGCATGAACAGGGGCAGCAGGGCCAGCGAGCCGTAGAACCGGGCGTAGCCGGTTGAGTACTTCAGGTACGAGGTGAACCCCCACTTGCCCATCTCCCAGGCCACCGCCGCGAGGAACGCGCCGGCCAGGACGGCGCGGAACTTGAGACGCACGGTGGGGATGGCCATGTACGCGACGCTCAGCAGCGCGGTGGAGATCAGCACGGACACGCCGTAGCCCGCGAGGCTGCCGCGGATGGCGGAGCCCCCGCCGCCGCGGACCCAGGCCGCCAGCGCGTCGCCGGTCCAGAATGTGGCGGCCAGCAGCACCCCCCCCAGGGTAATCATGGTCCAGTACAGGATGAGCCGGCGCAGCCAGGACCGACCCACCGGAGCGCCGCACACCGCGTTGAAGGACTTCTCCACCTCGATGAGCATGGACAGCGCCGCGTAGAACAGGATCAGGCCCGTCACCAGCGCGATCCAGCCGGTGGGCAGGTTCTTGAGCGTGGCGTTCACCCGGACCACGAGGTCGGTGATGATCTCCTCGACCTCCGCCGCGGCGAACTCCACCTCGGCCTCGCCCGGCGGCATGTCGGCCCCGGCGGGCGGCACATCGGGCGCGCCGTTTTCACCCGGCACCGGTCCCATGACCGGCCCCTCGATGAAATCATCCGACACCGCGATCTGTGAGATGCCCGCGAAGCCCAGCAGGCGGCGCACCCCGGCATCCACCTGGTCCTCCGACACCACCGACCCGAAGATCAGCAGGCCGATGGCCAGCATGGGGATGATCGAGAAGATCGTGCGGTAGGCCAGCGCGGCGGCCATGCGGGTGATGCCGGTCCGGTACAACCCGCGCAGCCCGCGCCGGACCACCACCGCGATCCGCCGTATCTGCTCACGCGGGGGCATGTCCGATTCCGGGGACTTCGATCTGGCTCGCATGGGATTCAGGGCTTGCGTCTCCGATCGGTCGATCCGCGTTTTCCGCCGGGCGCGTTCCCGGCCCGTGTGCCGGGCTTGGCGCCCGGCCTCTTGCCCGCTTGCCCGGCCCCCTGCCCGGCTTTTCCGCCCGACGACCGACCTTCGGCCGGCTTGCCGCGCCCGGCGGCCGGACGGGAGACCGGCTTGCCGCCGGTTGACCCGCCGGGCCTCGGGCCTGAACGAGTACTGCCCTTGGCGGAAACCGGAAGATCCCGGGGTCTGGGGGCAAGCGTCCGGGCCGTCTCCTTGCCCTTCACCGGGCGGTCTTCGACCGGCTTGGCGGGTGGCTTGGGGGCCTCACCCTTGGTCGCCCGGTTGATGGCGTTCTTCATCGTCCGACGCCGGATCGGCTCGCCCGGGTCCAGCGGTGGAGGCTCGTACCCCGCGGCCCGTCCGGTTTTCCGTCCCGCTTTCTTGGTCGTTTTCCGGGCCGTTTTCTTGCTGCTCCGCTCACGGACAGGCCCGGGCCTGCCGTCCTTCTGAGATCGGGCCTTGAAGGGCCGGGATGCACCCGATCCCCCAGATTCGGCCTCTCCGGCCCCTTCGGCCCCCTCGGCCCGGCCGTCCGCGGCGGCCCGCTTGAGCGCCCAGACCTCGTCGCGGGTCAGCTCCCGCCAGGCCCCCCGGGCCACGCCCTTGAGCCGGATGGGGCCCATCCCGATGCGTTCGAGCTTGCGGACGGGGTAGCCCACCGCCGCGAGCATCCGGCGGACCTGGCGGTTGCGCCCCTCGCGGAGGGTCATCTCCAGCGTGGTGTTCTCGCGGTTCTGGCTGATGACCCTGATCTCGACATGGGCGGTCTTCTTGGCCCCGACGGTGTGCCCCGCCTTGCGTTCGGCCAGGTAGATGCCGCGTTCCAGTTCGGCCACGGCCTCCTCACCCAGCAGGCCCTTGACCACCACGCGGTAGGTCTTGGGCACCCCGTAGCGGGGGTGGGTCAGGCGGTTGGCCAGCTCGCCGTCGTTGGTCAGCAGGATCAGGCCGACGGTGTCGTAGTCCAGACGCCCGACCGGGAACAGGCGGCTGGCCCCGGGGTGGTCCACCAGATCGGTGACGGTCCGGCGGTCGGCCCCCGGCTCGTCGGCCACGGTGGACAGTGTGCGGGCGGGCTTGTTGAGCAGGACATACAGGCGGCGTTCGGGCCGGGGGACGGGCCGGCCCTGAACCACGATGCGGTCCTCCTCCGGATCGACCCAGGCGGGCAGTTCGGCGACGACGCGGCCGTTGACCTCCACCTCGCCCGCCTCGATGAGCTGCTCGCAGGCCCGGCGCGAGCCGACACCGGCGTCGGCAAGGACGCGCTGGAGGCGCTCGCCGCGGTCGGCATCGGTGAAGTCGTGGCGGGGCTTGGGGTGGGGCATGGTCGATTCTATTCGGGCCGCACGGCGGCCCCGGGGGGATCGGGGACGGGCGACCGGGGCGCAGAAAGTGCAGAATTTCCCCTGTTCCGGCCGACAAATCGGGCGGCGCACTCCCCCCCTCACCTCGCCCCCCCCCCCGCGCCCGGAGGCCGTCATGCCCGATGCTCGGACCGAGCCGAACCGTACCGACACGCTGCGCCTGGCCCGGCCGGAGTCGATCGTGGAAGCCCGCCCGAAGCCCGAGGTGCCCGGGGCGGAGGAGATGTTCCTCTCGCCGCGCGTGCTGGACGCGGGCGCGTTCGCGCGGTACGCCGAGATGCTCAAGTCGCTGATCGGCGAGGCCCGGCAGGGCGCACGCGACCTGCAAGACTTCTCGGCCGACGCGGACCGGATGATCGCCGGGTGCGAGAAGGCGGGCGAGCAGATCCGCGTGCGCCTGGAGGCCGGGGCGCGGGTGGTGCGGATGATCGACGAGCGGGCCGACCGCGCCGAGACGATCCTGGACACCGTGCGGCGCGAGCTGCCGGATCAGGCCCGCGTGCGCGAGCTGATCGAGCCTGCGGTGGCGGGGGCGATCGAGTCCGCCCGCCGGCGGGCGGCGGAGATCACGGTGGAGACCGAGCGGCGCGCCCGCGCGGCGGCTGGCGAGATCGAGCAGAAGCTGGCCGCGATGAGCGCCCGGGCCGAGGAGCAGGCCGCCCGACTCGACCGTGCCGGTCGCGCGATCGAGGAACGCCTGGGCGCGCTCGAGGCCCGTCTGGGCGAGCTGGTCGAGCAGGCGGACCTGAAGACCGCCGAGTTCGAGGCCCGCACACGCGCGGCCGCCGAGTCGGCGGCGCGATCTCTGGACCCTGTCCTGACCCGGGCGGCGGACGCGGCCGGTTCGATCGACGACGCACTGGCGCGGGCCTGGCGCCACGCCGAGCAGCAGGCCGGGCGGATCACCGAAAGACTCATCCCCCTCCAACATGCCTGCGACGCCGTGCTGGACAAGCTCGGACTGGACGCGGCGGACCCGGACCCCTCCGGCTCGGTGCTGCACAGGCTCGATGATCTGGTCCGACGCGCCGAGGCGTCGCTCGATGGTTCGCAGCGCGTGATCGGGCAGATGGAGCACCTGCGCGGGCAGGCCGAGGGCGTGCGGGCGGAGTTCGGCGCGTGGCTTCTTGAAGCGGGCGCGGAGCTGGACCGGCTGGAGACGCGGCGCGAGGAGCTGGCCGGACCGCTCAGCGCGGCGGCCGAGAAGGTCATGCGCGTCACGCCCGTGCTGGCCGACGAGTTGAAGATCGCGGTCACGACGCTGGACCAGTTGCAGCTCGAACAGACCATCCTGCGCGAGGCGGTGCAGGCCGGGGCCACGCTGGCCCGGCACGCCTCGGGCGAACTCAACAACCAGTCCGCCCAGCTCAAGGCGCTGATCGACGGGTCGGTCCACACGCTGTCACGGCGCGTGGAGGAGGCCGGGCGCTGGCTGGGCGAGCTGATCCTGCGGGCCGAGCGGGCCGGGCGGGGCGTGGAGCCGGGCGCTCACATGCCCGTGACGCCCCCCGTCGCCGTGCCGATGCCGCGGGTGGCGTACACGGCGCCCGCGAACTCCTACGGCCTGCCCCTGCCGCCCGCGCTGCCGATCGACGCGGTCAGTTTCGACGGCGCGCCCGTGGTGTTCGGGCAGGGTGGCGATGCGACCATCTGACGCGGAGTACGCCCGAATCCGGGCGTGATCCGGTCGGGGTATGAAAGAGCATGGTCAGGAAACCGCTTCAACCGGCGCACCCCAGCCGTCGTGAAACCCGCCGTGTGACCGCGCCAGCTCGACGAGCTGAGTGACGACGCGAAACATCGTGTTCACTCGGACATCCGAGAAATGCTCGAGGTGCAGCGACCACGGATGTCCATCCTGGTCGCCCGGCTCGTCATTCGCTGAAAGAACGGCGTATCCGAGCCGTTCCGATTCGTCACGGGCCTGGTCTCTTCCCCCTTTCGTGGGAAAGTAAAGCCAGTGATCAACCCTGCGCTCGATCTCGATGTCATCGCCCTCTTCAACCCGTTTGTCGATATAGTCCGCTTCATAAGCCCAGCGAAAATCCGATTCGCGGGGGTACAACCACTCGTCGTACTGGGCCCACGCATACGCCTGAACTTCAACCCCGCTGTACTCGGGCAGTTCATTGGTCACGGCATCACGGATCGCCTCCATGTCCGCCTTTTCCCGACGCATCGCATAGTACAGCGTGCGTTCACCGCGCCAGGTCGTGTGCGAGACCCACCGGGCTTGCCAGGGAGTCAGGGCGAGCGTGATCGCGTCTTCGCGGCGGAGCAGTTCGGCCCTCTCCTCGCTCGTCCCCAACCTCTGGTGCGCTTCCGGCCCGAGCAACGGGATGACAATACCGACCAGTGTCAGATCCGACCGACGATCAGGATCATGGAATGCAAGGTTTGTCAGGAACGAGATGACATCGCCATCGCAATCCGCAAGCCAGTTCAGGTGTGGGTCTTTCGGATTCGTCACCGCCATCTCCCATCCAGAAAGTTCAGCAGCTCCAGCACCCCCCGCGCCAGCGGGGCGTCCGACACCGCGTCGGCATGAGGTTTGAGTTCTTCCAGGGCGTTGCTCGGGCACCCGAACCATCCCACCTCGCGCCGGATGGCCAGGTCGCCCATCGTGTCGCCGACGCCCGCGCAACGGGACCGATCCAGGCCCAGTTCCTCGATGACCCGGCGGATGGCCAGCCCCTTGGACACATGCGCCAGCGTCAGGTTCACGCAGGTCCAGGTGGTGGCGACCTGGAAGGGCCAGGCGCGCTCGCCCACGGTCCGCCTGATGTGGGCGAGCAGTTCGGTATGCAGATACTCCACATCGCGGTGCAGCACCGTCACGCCGGTGTGCTTGCCCAGTTCCAGGAAGCAGCCCAGCGGGCCGAGTTCGTCGTCCACCCATCGCTCGGCATCGCGGATCGCCGCCCGGTCGGCCGGGGTGATGCCCGGCTCGATGACCCAGCGGTGCTGCTCGAAGTAGTACCGCCAGCCGCCGTGCTCGCAGACGGCGGGCACGCCGTCCAGATGTCCGAGCATCTTGCACACGGCCTCGCAGAAGGGCTGGGGGCGGCCGGTGCAGGGGACGACGATCGGGCGGTCCCCGTCCCGCACGGCCCGGGCGTTGTGCTCGGCGAGGGAGGCCAGGGCCGCGAGGTCGGCCGGCTCGGTGGTCTCCGGCAGCAGGCAGCCGTCCACATCGCAGAAGACCACATCGAACCGGCGGTTTCGGCTGGCGTACGGTGGTTTGGTCACGCCCCTACTGTACGGCTCCGCCCAGCGCCGCCGGAGTACGCCTCTTGGTCATCACCTTCATCATCACCGTCTTCCTGGCCGCGGCCCTGCTCTTCGGGGTCCAGCCGATGGTCGCCAAGGCCCTGCTGCCGGACTTCGGCGGCGGGTCGAGCGTGTGGACCACCTGCATGCTCTTCTTCCAGACCGTGCTGATCGCGGGGTACCTCTACGCCCACCTGCTGCTGACCCGCGTGCCGCGGAGGATGCAGTTCATCGTCCACGGGTCTGTGATCGCGGCCGCGCTCGTGGTCGGCTGGATCTTTTCGGATGCGATCCCCCCGCCGGGCGCGTCGGAGTTCCCGGTGCCCTGGCTGCTGGGGCAGTTGTTCCTGATCGCGGGGCTGCCGTACTTCGCCATCTCCAGCGCGGGTCCGCTGCTGCAAGGCTGGTTCGCGCGGACGGGGCACGCCCGGGCGCACGACCCGTACTTTCTGTACGCCGCCAGCAACGCGGGGAGCTTCGTCGGACTGCTGGCCTACCCCTTCGTGTTCGAGCCGATGCTGGGGCTGGACCGGCAGCGGGCGCTCTGGCTCGGCCTGTTCGCGGCGTTCGGCGCGCTGGCCTTCGTGTGCCTGCGCAAGACGCGCCAGGAGCGGTTCGAGTCCCTGGCCGCCGCCGCGAGGCCCGGGGACACGGCCGAGGCCATCACCTGGAAGCGCCGCTTCTGGTGGATGTTCCTGGCCTTCGTGCCGTCCAGCACGCTGCTGAGCATCACCACCCACATCACCACCGATGTGGCCTCGTTCCCGCTGCTGTGGGTGATCCCGCTGTCTCTCTACCTGCTGACGATGATCCTGGCGTTCTCGGGGCGGGCGGCGTACTTCGTCAAGGGGATGGCCCGGCCGATGGTGCTGGCCGTCATCGCTGCCCTGGTGCTGCTGGTGGCGTGGGCCAGCTCGGACCAGATGGCGCCGCTGGGCGCCAACATGGGCGTGCAGTTCGCGGTGCTCCTCACCGTGGGCCTGTACGGGCACTCCAGGCTCGCGGCCGACCGGCCCGACGCCTCGCGTCTGACCGAGTATTTCCTCCTCATCTCCGTGGGCGGCGCGCTCGGGGGCCTGTTCAACGGGATTTTCGCGCCGCTCGTTTTCAGCAGCGACTATGAGTACCAGATCACGCTGGTGCTCGCCCTGCTCATGCTCCCCGGCGTCAAGCGCGCGGAGGGCGTCACGGCGGCCCGATACTGGACGCGCCGGCTCGCCATCCCGCTGGCTTCACTCGCCTGCTACGGCGCGGCGGTCCTGCTGACGCCCCTGCTGACCAGACTCATCACCAGCTGGTTCGGCGGCGAGGCCTCGTCGCTGAAGGACACGCTGGCCGGCGGGGTCTCGACCTTCATCCTCCTGATCTGGCTGATCCCGCCCGGGGTTCTGATCTACATGGGCTGGCGGGACCGGCTGGCCGCCGCGGGCGCTCTGGTCTTCCCCATGATCGGCGTGGTGCTGTCCACGCAACTCGATCCCAGGGTGATCCTGCGTGAGCGGACCTTCTTCGGCATCCACTCCGTCGAACGCCACCCCAACCCCGACGGTTCCGTCATTCACTGGATCATCCACGGCACCACCCTGCACGGGATGCAGTACTACGCCCATCCGGACCTCGCCACCCGGCCGCTGGGGTACTACCACCCCGAGGGGCCTTGCGGCGCGATCATGCGGGTTCTGCACGCCATCCGGCCGGAGCGGGCCAGGGTGGCGATCATGGGACTCGGCTCGGGCGCGATGGTCACCCACGGGCGCCCGGGGGACGAGATCGTGTTCATGGAGATTGATCCGGCCGTGGCCCGGATCGCTACGGACACCCGCTACTACACATACCTCGCGGATGCCCGGGCGGAGGTGGATGTGCGTCTGGGCGACGGGCGCCTGCTGCTCGAACGGTCGGAAGAGGCGGGCGAAACATTGTTTGATGTGATCCACGCCGATGCGTTCAGTTCCGACGCCATCCCCACCCATCTGCTCACCCGGGAGGCCATCGCGTTGTATTTCCGCCGCCTGGCCCCGGACGGCATGGTGGTGCTGCACATCTCCAACCGCCATCTGGACCTGCGCCCGCTGCTGGCGGGCCTGGCGGATTTGGAAGGCGTGTACTACCTCACATTCAACGATATGGTCACAGAGCAGGTTCGTCTCGAGCATTCCCGATTCTCCTCTACCTGGGTGGTCCTGACCAGGGACCGCGACACCGGCAACCGGCTGCTGCGTGAGGGATTCCGCACCGAGCGCCCCGAACGGATCGTCCGCCCCTGGACCGACCAGTACTCCAACCTGCTCAGCGTGCTGCGTCACAAGTAAGACCGATCGGACGGGCGGGCTGGAGCCCCGGCAGGCCCGACGCCCGAACCTATCCTTCGCCCATGTCCATCCCCCCCAGCCGCCTCCGCTACCAGACCGCCGGCGAGTCCCACGGGCCGGCCCTTGTCGCCACGGTCCTCGGCGTGCCCGCCGGGGTCGCCATCGACACCGATTTCATCAACCACGAACTCCGGCGCCGCCAGGGCGGCTACGGCCGGGGCGGACGCCAGAAGCTCGAGACCGACACCGTCGAGATCCTCACCGGCGTGCGCCGGGGCCGGTCCATCGGCGCGCCCGTCACCCTGATGCTCCGCAACCGCGACTCCCGCCTGGACGACCTGGAGAAGACGCCCCCCGTCCACCGCCCGCGCCCGGGCCACGCAGACCTGGCCGGCTCGATCAAGTGGCTGACCACCGACTGCCGCGAGACGCTGGAGCGCGCCAGCGCCCGCGAGACCGCCACCCGCGTGGCGGCCTGCGCCGTGGGCACGCTCGTTCTCCGCGAGGTCTTCGGCATCGAGGCCTTCGGCTTCGTCCGCCAGATCGAGGGCGTGCGGACGGAAGTCGCCGTCACCCCCGCCAACTGGCGCGACCTGCTCAAAGTCCGCGACGCGACCGACACCTACACGCTCGATGAGATCACCGCCGAGGCCCAGCGGGCCGCCATCCGGCAGGCCAAGATCGACAAGGACACCGTGGGCGGCCATGTCGAGTGCCACATCTTCAACTGCCCCCCCGGCGTGGGCAGCTGCATGAACTGGTACGACAAGCTCGACGCGCGGATCGCCTACGCCGTCATGGGCATCCAGGCGTTCAAGGCCGTGCAGATCGGCGCGGGCGTGCGCGCCGGCGAAGTCCGCGGCTCGGCCCTGCACGACCCCATCCGCTACCGCCCCGACCTGGTCAACGAATCCCACCTCGGCTTCGTCCGCGACACCAACAACGCCGGAGGCACCGAGGGCGGCATGACCAACGGCCAGCCCGTCGTCGTCACCGGCACCATGAAGCCCATCGCCACCATCCTCCGGGGCCTGCCCAGCGTGGACCTGAACACCAAGGAGGCCCAGCAGTCCCAGTACGAACGCTCGGACATCTGCGCCGTGTCGGCGGCCAGCGTGGTGATGCAGCACGCCGTGGCCTTCGAGGTGGCCGCCGCCTGCATGGACAAGTTCGGCGGCGACTCCCTGGCCGAGACCCGGGCCAACTACGAGGCGTTCCTGGAGGTGGCCCGGTCGCTGCCGCTGACACCGGCGAGCCGCATCATGGCATCGCAATCGCAGTCGTCCCCCCCTAAACAAGTGTGAAACGAGCCTCAAATCTGGGTAAAACTGCACCCAGCCCGCTTTCAGGCTTGCGGCTCCCTTGGAGTTCTGGTAGGTTGGGGGGGCGAAGGCTTGAGGGTTTCAGGCCGACACCACACCGATTGGGGGCAACCATGAAATCGTTCCTTCCTTCCTTCCTTCCTGACCGCTCTGACCATGTGCTGGGGGTGGACCGTGCCAAGCGTGGCCCAAGGGGTTGACGCGGTCCGGTTCGATACCGCGAACTGGACCTTTGCCCCCGCCGTCACTCCCAGCGGGGAGATCCTCGGGTTCTTGTCCTGGGCTGAAGAAGAGGTCATCGGCGACAATGTGTCCCTCCTCTGGTACGCACGCGGCACGGAAGGGGAGTGGGTCACATGGGGCTGGAAGCACGACGACATCGGCGCGGCGGCCATCTGGCTGCGGGACTCGCTGGAGGAATCTTCATTGTTCCTCCATGACCACGAGATCCCTGATTTCATCTGGCTGGCCGACCCCGATGCCGTTCAAGCCCCTTCTCTCCTGAGCGGCGGATTGTTCGAGTCCGATCCGCTCGCCCCAATGGTCGCGGTGGCATCGGACCCTTCGACACTTCTGGATGCTTTGGTCAACATCGGGTATGAGGCCGCCCCGACGGTTTCGGGGATGCAGACGGTTGCTCCCATCGGCGGAGGAGGCACGACCCCGATCGGGCCGCACCCGATCCCCAATGACTGCCTCCGCGACGCGGGCGGCGCGGTTCAGATGATGCTCAATGACCTGCTGGCGAGAGCGGAATCCCTGCTGGAAACCGGCGAGGATCTGCCCGCGGGTAGGGCGTGCGCATGGCCTTGTACTTGTACAACGACCGTCGTTATCGCGCCAAGTGGTCCTTGGACATCCGCTCCCTATACCATCTCGACTGGGGGCCAGCAGGAATGCCGGTTCTCTCAACCGGCGACTCGTACGGTGACGAAAACAGGGCTTTACTGGTTCTGCATCAGCTGTGCATCGACAACCATCTGGAATGGATATCTGAATGATGACTGCTGTTCGCCGCTTCTGCCCGGTGATTCGTGCCCAACGAGCCCGCCCGCCGGATCAACTCCGTTCTTTACATGGCCGACGCAGTCACCGGGCTACCCGTAAGCAAGTGTGCTTGTCATACAATCCCACCTGAATCATGGGCGTGGCTGTGTGTCAACGATGAGTTCTCGAATGTGGGGTTCTTCCTGTCACGGAACCGAGTCTGATGGCCAATCAGATCGGGTGGTCTTTGAATCCCGTTCCCTTACGGTCGCGGCTTGGCGTAATAGGTCGCGGCCGAAACTCATGTGCGATCCGTATTGTACAGGTTCCATTTGAATCTCGATCGTGACATGGATTACAAGGTCATGCCCGAAGTTCAACTATGATTGATGTTAAATATCTTCCATGAATTTTTTAATGATCCGTTCCGCTTGCTATCTCGTAGTGTCCTTGTCGATCGCTCTGCTCGCGGGAAAAGCGGTGACAACCGAGTTTGGTTTGAGACCATTCTCCCCCGCAAGGGGATATCCTCGCTCTGTTCATCATCCGATAGTCGAGGCGCCCTCCGAAGTCGCCGCGATGGTCATTTACCAGAACATCCCGCTGGCGCAGGTGCCGTGGCAAGCGCCGCCAAACGGGTGGAAGGCCGCGCTGATGCGGGCGCGTTCGCTGGGGGAAGGCCCGATGAACGCGACGGACCACTTCGGCATCACATTCATCATCAAGCTCATGCTTCTCAATGCCGTGGGATCGCTGTTGATTGTGACGGCGATGCGATCGAGACACGAGCGGTGCGCGGCCTGGATTCGTCGCCACGGATGGCGACGAGCGTTCACCGCGGTCTATGCCATAACGCTCGGACTGGCTTCGATCTCAATCCTCATCGTCAACTTCACCTGGACGATCTGGATGAAAGTTGTGGATATCCACGCCGCGAACAGGTCATGGACTGTGCTCACCCCTGACAACGCCAGAGTCGTGCATGGCGACTTTGCTTCCGGCACGCCCGTCGTCATCGGCCCGGCAGCCCACTTGGGAATGCTCATCGGCGGTGGCATTTTTTACTTTCTCCTCTCATGGTGGACGGTCGGGCTTCTGGTCAAAAGATCGAACCGCCTGGCCGGGTCTTGCAAGCGGTGCGGTTATCCGATCACAACGGAGAACTTTGCCATTTGTCCCGAGTGTGGTCCCGTGATTGAGAAACGGGCCGCTTTCGGATTCAGGATGACCCATTCCTTCACGGCGATGGTCTTTGCCTTGGCCTTCATACTGCTTTGCTCACCCCTCTGGCTCGCATGGATCGGGCTGGTTATTTCGGAACACTGGCAGCAGATTCTGGGTTTTTGAGAAGCGTTTTGAGTTGTTCCGCCGCCTGCATGGACAAGTTCGGCGGCGACTCCCTGGCCGAGACCCGGGCCAACTACGAGGCGTTCCTGGAGGTGGCCCGGTCGCTGCCGCTGACGCCGCCCAGCAAAACCATCGCCTGAACCGGCCCGATGGCGCCGCGGGTGCCCGCAACCTCCCCCAAGTTGGTGGTGCAGGAAACCCCAATGTGCCTGTGGTCACAGAAAAAGTGGGCTTGATCCGCCGACGAAACCGATGGCTTGTCATCGGTCGCGTATTCTGCGCACCGCATCCGGCCCTTTGCTTGCTCGGGGGTCGCACGGGTTGGACGGGTCATGCCGTCCGAAGCTTGTTTCGCCTGCCGCCGGCGTCTGGGCGGATATGTTCCAGCCTGTTCTCTCTCAGAGCGGTCCCGGGGTGACGGCACGCCGGGCGCATGCTCCTCTTCAGTCCCTCGCACCACTCCCCTGGTGCGAGGGATTTTCCATGCACCCTTTCCTCTCCCCCCGGAACGGGGCGGGATATTGAGATCCGCCCCGTTCCGGCCGCGTATCGGTCGTCGGTCCAACGGCATGAATCATCCCGACGAACCCATCCCGTGCCCCGCGTGCGGCTACGACCTCAGCGGCCTGCCGGAGACCGCCTGCCCGGAGTGCGGGTCGGCCTTCACGGCGGAGACCGCGGCCCGAATCCGATCGGCCCGGGCCGCGGCGTGGCGGGAAGTGCTGGACGACCTCCACGCCGCGCGGTGGCTGTGGGCGTGCGTGACCGGGTCCGTGGCGGTCCTGGCTGTCGCTGTGTGGGTTTTCGGGGACGCCCAGGCGGGCGTCGCCACGCTGCTGATCGGGTGCTTGCTCGGCGTGACGGGCTTGGCGGCCTCGTGGGGTGTCCGAAGCTGGACGCTCGCGCGGATGGCGGATGCCGAATCGTTCGGGGTCGGCCCTTCTCGGAATCTGCGTGGCGCGGTGCGTGCCGTGATGATCCCCTCGGTCCTGGTCGTCATCCCGTGCGTGCTCTTTGCAACGGCGGCCTGGGCGCTGTGGTTCATGGAGCGGATCTGGTGAACCATGCCCGAGCCTGAGCACAGCACACAGCCGAGCCAGCAAGCCGCACCGTGTCCGTTCTGTCTCCCCGACGCGGGAAGTTTTCGCCGGAGTCTCCCGCGGGATGCTCCGCTCATGAAGCGGACGCCGACTCCCTTCAGCACGGCGCCGGCCCCAGGCCGGCCTTGACCGTCGGCCAGCGGTCGTCGGTGATTGCGTAGACCACCGAGTCCCGCAGGCGGCCGTCGGCCATCACCATGTGCCGCCGGAAGAGGGCCTCCTGCACAGCGCCGAGTTTCTCGATGGCCCGGCGGGAGCGGGCGTTGACGGCGTCGGTCCGCAGTTCCACCCGGATCGCGCCGAGCGACTCGAACGCATGGGTCAGCATCAGCCGCTTCATCGAGGTGTTCACGCCCGTGCCGCGCCAGTCCGACCCGATCCAGGTGCAGCCGATCTCCAGGCCGCGGTGCTCGGCGCGGATGCTCATGTAGCTGGTGCTCCCGGCCACCCGGCCCGTGGGCCGGTGGATCACCGCGAAGGACACCTGATCCGGCCGGTTGAGCAGCTCGATGACATAGGCCCGAACGCCCTGCGGCGTGAGGGCGGCCGGACAGGTCACCATGTGGACGAAAGTGTCCGGCTCGATGGAGCCGAGCAGGCCGTCGGTGTGGTCCTCGGTCAGCGGCTCGAGCCGGACGAGGGCGTCTTCCAGGACCACGGGACGCACGAGCATGGCTTCGGGCATGGGCGCAGCGTATGCCGCCCGGCAATAGGAAATCCTGCAGGCCATGACGGTCGCGTTGCGTCACTCGGCCGCTCCCTTGCAGTCGCGGCTTGTCGTTCCCGTCAGTGCAGGACGCGGAAGACCTCGGCCTCGTCGGTCAGGCCCATGCGGACCTTTTCCATGGCGTCGATCTTCATCGGCTCGAAGCCGCCGTTGACGGCCGCTTCGTAGAGGCTCACGCCGTCGGCGCGCTCGCCGGTCAGGCGGCGGAGATCGTCGGTCATCAGCATGAGTTCGTGGACGGCCAGTCGTCCTCGGTACCCGGTGCCGAAGCAGTTCTCGCAGGCCTCGCCGCCGGGCACACCGCCGACGCGCCCGGTGGCCTGGCAGGCGGGGCAGATCTTGCGGAGCAGGCGCTGGGCCAGCACGCCGAGCAGCGACGAGGTGACCAGGTACGGCTCGACGCCGATGTCCAGCAGGCGGGGGATGGACGAGGGCGCGTCGTTGGTGTGCAGGGTGGCGAGCACCAGGTGGCCGGTCAGCGAGGCCTGGATGGCAAGCTGGGCGGTCTCGGGGTCGCGGACCTCGCCGACGAGGATGACATCGGGGTCCTGGCGGAGCAGGGCGCGCAGGCCGTTGGCGAAGGTGACGCCCCGCTTGGGGTTGACCTGCATCTGGCTGATCCCGTCGAGGTGGTACTCGACCGGGTCCTCGATGGTCATGACATTGCGGCTGGCGCGGTCGATGCGCCCGAGCGCGGCGTAGAGCGTGGTGGTCTTGCCCGAGCCGGTCGGCCCCGTCACCAGCAGGATGCCGTTGGGCCGTTCGATGCAGTCCATCAGGCGGGTCTGGAGGCCCTTGGACATGCCCACGGCGTCCAGGTCGAGCTGGGTCTGGGTCTGGTCGAGCAGGCGGAGCACGATGCGCTCGCCGAAGATGGTCGGGATGACCGAGAGGCGGATGTCGATCTTCTTGGTGCCGATGCGGACGGAGGTCTGGCCGTCCTGCGGGCTGTGCCGGTTGGCGATGTCCAGCTCGGTCATGACCTTCAGGCGGCTGGAGATGGCCGAGGCGAGGCTCTGCGGCGGGTGGAAGGCATCGACCAGCATCCCGTCCACGCGGAACCGGATGACGAGCTTGTCCTCCATCGGGTGGACATGGATATCCGAGGCGCGCCGGCGCAGGGCCTCGAACAGGATCATGTTGACCAGCCGGATCACCGGCGTCTGGCGGGCCTGGGCCAGCAGGTCGGTGGTCCGGCCGATGGCGCCGGCGGCCTTCTCGATGGCGCTGGCGTCGAGCGGGATGTCCTCGACGATCTCGGTGACGAGGTCGCCGCGCTGCTCGTAGCCGCGGTTGATGAGATTCGCCACCCCCGCGCGGGGGGAGAGGATCAGGCGGATCGGCGCGTCCAGCAGGTCCTCGAGCATCGAGTAGACGCTGGGCTGCATCGGGCGGCTGGTGGCGATGGTGAAGACGCCCTCGTCCGAATCCACCGCGGCCACGGAGGCCTGCCGGGCGGTGTCGGCGGGCACAAGCTCATAAAAACGGGCGGCCGACTCGGTCAGGCGCGGCTCGGCCCGGTACTCCAGGCCCGTGCGGTCGGCCAGCAGACGCAGCGCGCTGGCCTCGTCGAGCGCGAGGGACTGGAGCAGCACATCCCACGGCTCGTCGTCCGAGCCGTCGATGCGCGCGAAGGTCTTGAGCTGGTCCGGGCTGAGCCGGATCGGGCCGAAGACCTCCGAGACGCGGTCCCAGCGGGCGCGGACCAGCCCCCCCCCCCCACCCCCCTCCGGCTCGGGCCGGGGCGTCTTCGCGTCGGATCGCCTGATGATGCTGTTGATGGGCATTGGGTTGGTCTGGGTCGGATCAGTCGAGGCTGGCGGGCTGGAGGTCGGGCACGCCCGATCGGTTGGACGGGGTGGAGCGGATGCGCTCGGGCTGGAGGTCCGGTGCGTCGGGGGGCACGCTCATCTCGGCCTGCGGACCCTGGGTCAGCAGCCTGAGGTCGTTGAAGTTGGGGTCGGTCATGATGCGCGGGGTCAGGAAGACATAGAGCTTGGCCCGGTTGTTGAGCTTGTCGGTTCTCTTGAAGAGTTCGCCGAGCAGCGGGATGTCGCCGAGAAACGGCACCTTGGCCACGGTGTTGCGCACATCCTCGACGGTCAGGCCGCCGACCACGATGGTGGCGTCCGAGGGGATGGTGGCCCGGCCGGTGACGGTGCGGGTGTTGCGGGGCGGGGGGTTGTTGCCGATGCCGACCGAGCGGGTGAAGTTGGACAGCTCGACGAAGTAGCTCAGCCGCAGGAAGCCGCCGTCGGAGATGGAGGGCGTGACGCGGAGCCTGGTGCCCGCCTCGGCGAAGCCGCCGAAATCGATGGAGTCCACGGTCTGGCCGATGGTGGTGGTGGAGTAGGGCTGCTCCTCGATGGAGACGATCTCGGCCTCCTCGTTGTCGTTGACCAGCAACTGGGGCGAGGACACGATGCGGACATTGGAGTTGGTCTGGGAGGCGTTGATGATCAGCGGCACATAGTCCGACCGGATGATGGCCGAGGTCAGGCCCGCCAGGCCCGGGTTGACCACGCGGGGGTCGGTGAACTCGGTGGTGTTGCCAATCTCGCTCAGTCCGAAGTTGGTGCCGATGCCGAACTCGCCGCGGAGGTACTGGCTCTCGAAGGCCAGGGTGAAGTCCTCGTCGTCGGCGATGGAGACGATCATGGCCTGGATGTAGACCTGCGCGCGGCGACGGTCGAGCCGCTCGATGAGCTTCTCGATCTCCGCCTGCTGGCGCAGCGGGGCCTGGACCACCACCTGGTTGTTCTCGATGTTGGGCAGGACCACCACGATGTCCGGGTCGAAGGAGGCCGAGACCTCGTCCCCCATGCCGACCTGTTCGGCGGGGTTGAAGATGCGGGCCTGCATCCCGGTGCGGGTCATGCCGGTCATGCCGCGGCCGGTGGGCAGCAGCGGGGCGTCCCCGGTCTGGCGCTGGCCGGTGATCAGCCCGTTGATGAGGTCGGCGACGACCTCGGCGTCGGAATGGTTGAGCACATAGCTGCGGATGACGACGCGCTCGTCGTCCGTGCGCAGCTCGCGCAACAGGGTGTCCATCTGCGCGTGCTGCTGCGGCGTGCCGTAATAGATGATGTTCCCCCTGGCCGCGTCCACCACCATGACCGGGCCGCCGCTGACCGCGCCGGTGGTCTGCTGCTGGCCCATCTGACGGAGCTGATTCTGGAAGAACATCTGGTTGTAGTCCATGCCCTGGCTGGCGTTCTCCACCTCGATCACCTCGCCCAGCCCGCGGTTCTGGGCCATCTGGGCGATCTGCTGCGCGGACGAGCCGGCGTAGAAGCTGCGGGGCTTGAGCGTGGGGGGCACATCGATCTGGGCCATGAGGTCGCGCACGCGGGCGATCTCGTCCTCGGTCCCTCGGAACACCAGGGCGTTGCCCTGCGGGTTGACGGTGATGCGGTCGGCGAGGTTGGAGAAGCTGCCGCCCGCGCCGGCCAGACCCGGGTTCTGATCCGGGCGCTGCTGGCCCCGCTGCATCTGCTGCTGCGGCATGCCGGGAAAAGCCGGGGTGGCGGCGGTCGATGAACTTCCCCCCACCAGCGCGATGGCCCGTTCCCGTGCCGCGGGCGCGGCGATGTAGTCCAGGTCGATGCGGATGTAGCGCTGCTCGGCGTCCACCCGGCGCAGCTCCTCGATCAGCGCCTCGACCCGCGCGATGTCGCGCGACGGCGCGGTCACGATCACCACGCCGAGTTCGTCCACCGCCTGCACGCTGGTGCCGGTCCCCCCGCTGGTCCCCAGCACATTCGTCAGCGTGGTGACGAGCTGCGAGGGCTTGATGTTCGGCGTCGGGATGATCCGCACCGACGCCCGGCTGCCGCCCACGGTGGGACGCACATCCGACACCGGCTGCACGATGTAGAACCCCGTCGTCGGCTCACCGACGATGGTGAACCCGTACTGCTCGAGCATCGCGTCGAGCAGGTCCAGCAGCCTGCTGTACGGCACCTTGACGGGGGCGTTGAACACGATCTCGCCCGTCGGCGAGCCTTTCACCACGATGTTGATCTCCAGCGTCTGCCCGACGAGGTCGATCAGCGTGTTCAACTGCACCGGCTCGGAGAAGATCCCGAAGTCGATCGTCGGCTCCTCCGGTTCGGCGGCCGGAGCCTGCGGCGCGGGCCGCGCCGGACGCTCGGGACGCGCCGCCGGCCCGTCGCCCCAATCCATCGGAACCTGCCCGGGCGGGTCGGCGGAGGGTGGGTCCGCGGGAGCGTTCTGGGCGAAAGCACCCGCTGACAGCGCCCCGAACAGGGCGACCAGGGCCAGTCTCGCGCCGGTGAACGCCCGGGTCCGGGCGGCGGCGTGGGCGTGGGTTCGGATCGGATGCACTACGACGCCTCCTCGTGGCCGCGGGATCGCGGGCGTACCGTGTTCCAGAGCGTAGCCGGAACGCCCGGACCCGGCCCCGGCTTGCCGGTCGGTCCAACCTTTTCGGCCGGTCGGCACCCCGTGCGTGAGATCACCGCCCTTCAAGCCCCGTTCCGCACCCGTTCAGGAGAAAGCCCCTTGCGCGTCGTCAGCCTCGTCCCATCCGCCACCGAGATCCTCTGCCTGATCGGCGGGCGGCCCATGCTCGTCGGGCGGTCCCACGAGTGCGACTTTCCGCAAGGACTCGATTCCGTCCCCGTTCTCACGGGATCGCGGACCCACGCCGACTGGTCCAGCCCGGAGGCGGCCCGGTCGATCGATGCCCAGGTCCGGGGGGCGACCGAGTCCGGCCAAGCTCTCTATACGCTCGATGCTGAACGCCTGGCGGGCCTGCGCCCGGACCTGATCCTCACACAGGATGTCTGCTCGGTCTGCTCGATCGACCAGACCGCCGTGCGCCGGACGGCCGAGCGGCTCGAACCCCCCCCCACCGTGCTCAGCCTGGACCCGGCCACCGTCGAGGGCGTGCTGGACGACATCCTGAGCGTCGGTCGGGCCGTGGGCCTGGAGCGGGCCGCGATGCACGCCGTGGTCGCCCTGCGCGAGCGGGCCGACCGGGCGCTCGAGCATGTCAACCCGTATGTGGACGGGCCGGTGGTGGGGTTCATGGAGTGGACGGACCCGATCTTCGTGGCCGGGCACTGGTCCGTCCAGCTGATCGAGCGGGCCGGGGGGCGTCACCCGCTCAACGAGACCGTGGCCAGGCCCGGCTCCGGCGCGGCCGTGGGACCGCAGCAGGCCGAGCGCGTCGCCGGGCACTCGGTGTCGGTCACGCCCGAGGTCTTCGCCGCGGTGCGCCCCGAGGCCATCGTCATCGCGCCCTGCGGCCTCACGCTCGAACAGGCCTGGGCCGAGACCGGCAAACTGGCCGAACAGGCATGGTTCCGCGAACTGCCCGGCGTGCGCGCCGGCCGGATGGCGGTGGTGGACGGCAACCAGATGTTCAACCGGCCCGGACCGCGCCTGTTCGATGCGCTGGAGTTTCTGGTGGGATGGCTGAACGGACGCGAAGACCTGATCCCCGAAGGGTTCCCCTGGCGGGCGTGGGCCTGACCCCCCGTGGGGCCGACTTGCAGTCGGCCATCCCCTCCTCGGAGCGGGGGGCATCCTGCCCCCCGTTCGGGCGCAGCCCGAAGCCGGACATCCCCCACCTCCGGTTGAGCAGAAAGACACGGCTCGGCGAGCCGTGCCACCGGGAAGAGGAGGCCGACTGCAAGTCGGCCCCACGGCGTCAATCCACGCGGATGAACTCGTACCCGCCCTCCGTCGCGCCCCAGACCTGCCGGCCCGTGGTGTCGTAGCCGCGGTCCCAGGTCATCATGCGGTCGGGTTCGAGGGTGAGGAGGGTGGTGGCGTAGGCCGCGCCGGAGAGGTCGCTGGGGCAGCCGGTGCCGGAGGTCGAGCCGGTGAAGACCTTGCGCTGCTCGTCCCATTGCAGCGTGACGGAGCAGCCCACACGCTCCTCCAGGTCATCCGGTGACAGCTCCGACAGCGGGCTGCCGGACTTCCACACCCCCGCCGCCCCCCCGGCGAGCGCGGCCGTCGGGATCACGAACACACGCGCCCAGAAACGCCCGTCGCCCGTCCGTTCGAGCTTGTAGACCCGCTGGCGGTAGGGCCGATCGTCTGAACCCGCGATGGCCTGCTCGACATACAGCCACGGGCCGTCGTCGCGCCAGGTCCACATGGGGGCGGCGTGCAGGGTGATGTGGTAATACGACGGATCACGGGCGGCCTGGGCCTCCGAGGAGTATGAGCCGGACAGGTACGACCGCAGCGTGAGCAGGCGGTCCTCCGTCGGCGCGGTGTCCTGGCGCGGGCCGGAGCCGGCGCAGGCGGGGAGCAGCAGGAGCGCGAGTGCGGCGATGCCTCGGAGCGGAGGGCTTCCAGCCCTCCGTCGGCCCGCAGGGCCGAGCCGGGTCCACGTGTTTCGGGCTGCGCCCGAACGGAGGGCTGGAAGCCCTCCGCTCCGAAAAAACACACGCGTCATTGGCGTTTCCCCTTGCCCTTGCGGTCGTCGCGGAAGTCGCCCTTGCCCTTGTCGCGCGATTTGCTCTTGTGGCTGCGCCGCTGGGAGCCGGGCGTCTTGAAGCCGGCCCCCTTCGCCCCGCCAAGCCCGCCGAAATCCCCCTGCTTGTCCAGCTTGAGCGCCTTGACCTTGCCCCCCGCGCGGCTGTTGGGGTCCGAGATCTGCAAGTCCATGCGGCGCGTCGCCAGGTCCACCGCCGCCACGGTCACGCGGACGGAATCGCCCATGTTGTAGCTCCGCCCGGAGTTGGCATCGACCAGCGCGCCCGTGCGGTCGTCGATGCGCCACGACGGCGGCTTGTTGGAGCGTGTGGTGTCCCCGGGCAGGTCGGACTTCTGGATCATGCCGTCGGCCAGGTACTTGTTGAGCTGGACATACACGCCCTTGGGCGTCACGCCCGTCACCACGCCCTCGAACTCCTCGCCGATGTGCTCGGCCATGAGCTGGAGCACCAGGAACTGGCGCAGCTCCCGCTCCGCCTCGGTCGCGTTGACCTCCGTGTTCGAGCACTGGCTGCCGATCTTGACCAGATCGATCTCCGACGGGCAGCGCTCGTCTTCCTTGAGATCCCGCCCCAGGGCGATCTTCTCGGCGTCGGTCCGCGGGCGGTCGGTCCCGTTCTCCGTGCGCTCCAGGTACGCCTGCAGCGCACGGTGGACGGTCAGGTCCGGGTAGCGGCGGATGGGGCTGGTGAAGTGGCTGTAGGCGTGGCTGGCCAGCGCATAATGGCCGATCTGGGCCGGCGAATAGCTGGCCTTGGTCAGCGTACGCAGCACGGCCATGTGGACCGCCCGGGCCGCGCCGGTCCCCGCGGTGGCGTCGAGCAGGGCCTGGAGTTCCTCGCGCTCGGGGTTCTTGGGGATCTTGAAGCCGGCGACCGTCGCCGCCCGGCGCAGGTCCTCCGTGTCGTTGGGCGTCGGCTCCGGGTGGATGCGCCGCAGCACGGGCACGCGCAGCTCCTCGAACAGCGTGGCCAGCGCCTCGTTGGCCTCCACCATGAACATCTCGATGATGGTGTGCGTGAAGGCGTTGTCCTCGGGCTGGGCGTCGATGACCTTGCCGTCCTCGTTGAAGATCAGCTCGACCACCGGCAGGTCCAGGTGGATCATGCCCGCCTTGCGCCGCCGGTCGCGGATCACGCGGGCCAGCTCGTCCATCAGGCGGCAGGTCGCGATCAGCTCGTCGGTGTGCGGGGTGTCGGTCTTGACATGCTTCTTCGCCTCCTCCAGGTCGCCGTCGATCAGGGCCTGGGCCTCCAGGTAGGTCATCCGCTTGCGGCTCTTGATGACGCTCTGGCAGAAGCCGCGGCTCTTGACATGCCCACGCCGGTCATAGCGGATCACGCAGGTCTTGGCGTAGCGCAGCACGCCCTCCTGCAGCGAGCAGATGCCGTTGGACAAGACCTCCGGCAGCATCGGGATCACCAGCCGGGGCAGGTAGACCGAGTTGCCCCGCTCGGTCGCCTCTTCGTCCAGCGGCGAATGGATCGGGATGAAGTGGGCCACATCGGCGATGTGGATGCCCAGCTCGTAGCCGCCGTCGTCCGTCCGCTTGAGGCTGATCGCGTCGTCGTAGTCCTTGGCGTTGGGCGGGTCGATGGTGCAGATGTACTCGCCGGTCAGGTCGGCCCGCAGGCTCAGGGCCTTGGCGCCGCCCTTCTCGAACGACTCGATCTCCTCGTCGAAGCGGCGCGTCGCCTCCCGCGCCTGCTCCACGCAGTCCTCCGGGAACTCGGTGCTGGGCAGGGAAAACGCGGCGATGACCGCCTGCGTCTCGACATCCGGCTGCCCCGCCTCGCCGAGCACCTTGACGATCACGCCCTCGCCCAGCCGCCCCTGCTCGGGGTACTCGATCATCTCGAGCACTACCTTGTCGCCGGGGCGGACATTCTTGGACTCGGCGTCGCGCACCACCACCGGGGCGGTCAGCTCGCGCCCGTCGGGGAAGACCATCCAGCGCCCGTCCTGCTTGATGATCTCGCCGGTGAAGTTGGCCCGCTTGCGCTGCACGATCTCCAGCACCTCGCCGGCGTACTGGCGCTCCATCGTCCCCAGACGCTTCTCGCGCCCCTTGTCGCGGAAGAAACCCACGCGGACGGTGTCGCCCGAGAGCGCGCCCCCGGTGTACTCCGGCGGGATGAAGATGTCCGAGCCGTGGCTGGCGTCCTGCGGGATCACGAAGCCGACGCCCTTGGCCGTGCCGCGGAACTGTCCGGTCAGTTCGCCCCGGTCCTTGCGGAAGGGCAGCTGGATCCGCCCCGTCTCGTCCAGGTCGATCACGCCGCGGTCGGCCAGCTCGCGCACGGCCGCGCCGAAATCCTCGACATCGTCGATGCCCAGGTCCTTGGCCACGCGGGGGATCGGCGCGGGGTGGTAGTCGTCGGAGGAGATGTACGAAAGAAGTCTGTCTCGGTAGCGGAGCGGCATGTTGGTCCTTTGAGAATGCGTGTTGATCGTTGTATCAGAGTTGCGCGGCGTACGCCGCCAGCGATCCGGTGAATGATTGCGGGTCGAAGCCCAGGTCGGCCCCGGCCGGGGCGCACCCCGACACGGACGCTTCCACGCCCATCCGGGCCATGCCCTCGTCGAAGGGAAGAAGCCGTCCCAGCCCGATCATCCCGAGCAGGCGGGCCTGCGCCGCGGCGAGCTTTCCAGGAACCCCGATCAGGGGGAGACTCTTTGCCCCAGGCACCAGATCGCGGTACGCCCGGAGCATGTCGTCGAAGGCCATCGCGTCCGGCCCGGCCAGATCATAGGTTCGGCCGATCGCCCCATCCCGCTGAAGGGCCGTGCGGAACATGGCCGCCACATCCTCCACCCGCACCGGCGCGACCGCCGCCCCTTTTCCCCCGGGCAGCCATCCGGGCACGAAGTACGGGATGAACACGAACGGCGCGACCCTGCCCCGCACCCACGCCGCCGCCATCTTCGTGAACTCGCCCTCCGGCCCGTGGATCATGCTGGGGCGGAAGATCGTCCACCGCAGCCGCGATCCCTTGACCGCCTGCTCGCCCAGGCGTTTGGTGGCCTGGTACGGGATGGTGCTGCCGTCGCGCACGCCCAGGGCCGACATCTGCACATGGCGGATCGGCGCCGCGCCCGAGCCTCCCCCGACCCGCTCCGCCGCTCCCACCACCTTGCGCGTGGCCTGGTGGTGCATGTTCTCGAAGGTCTGCCGCCCCCCACCCTCCCGGATGATGCCCACCAGGTGGACCGAATCCGTCACCCCCCCGCCATCCCCCATCAACCGATCCAGCGCGGCGTCATCCAGCACATCGCCCCGCACCAGCGTCACGCGATCATCCGCGGGCAGCACCTTCACGGCCTCGCCCTCCTCACGGACCAACGCCCGCACCGCCCACCCGTGATCCAACAACTCACGGACCACCGCCCGCCCCACGAACCCCGTCCCCCCCGTCACCGCCGCCGTCCGCTGCATCGTGGAGATCCTTTCAAGACACATCCTAGGAAATGCCTCAAGAGCACCTCTTAATCCCCAATCCCCAATCCCCAATCCCTGATCCCTGATCCCTTCCCAAAAGAACAACCGCCCCGTTTCGGCGGGGCGGTTGTTCGCCTGTCTTGGCAAGAGAGAAAGAGAGAAAGAGAGTTCGTCAACCGGCGGAGCGGACCCCGCCAGCGTTTTTGGTTTTTCCGTCGGGCTTTCGCCCGCACAGTCCAAACATGCCACCGATCCGGAGTTCCGCAAGCCGTTCGCGTGATTTTTTTGGGACGGATGCAAAACTTTTGCCCCACCCGCCCCATACACCCCCGGAACAGGCAGTTTGCACGCCCCCCGCTCCCGATGTACGCTTGTCCGGAGGCCCCATGACCGAAGGTCAAACCCTGGCCAGCACGCTCGAGCCGGTCCTCCGGGACGCCTGCCGCGGGCACCTCTCCCCCGTCCGATGGTTCAAGGCCACCTGGCAGCACGGCGGGGCAGGCACCGGGTATGCCGAGTGGACCACAGCGCTGGGACGCACCCTCGAATGCGTCGTTAAGTTCCCGGTGGGCTACGCCGAGTACGCTTGGACCAAGCACCTGGGCCTGACCCATGAGCAGGACTGGGACAACCCCGAGCCGACCAACCTGCCCACCCCCCGCGTGCTTGCGGGGGGGTTCGACCTCGGCTCCTACGACTTCGCCTGGCTGGTCATGGAACGGTTCCCGGGGCTTCCCCTCGGCTGCCACAAGATGGACGCGGGGGATATCTGGAACCTCTTTGGAACCACGGCCGAGTTCCACGCCGCCGCCGTGCTGGATCGGCCGGTGGACCCCGAGCCGCCCGCCCCCGAGCACGACTGGGCCGAGCTGCTCGACCGTGCCGCCCGCGAGATCGCCGAGAGAACCGTCCTCGACGCCGGGGACGGCTGGCCCGACGCCATCGACCGGACCCGGGACGCCCTGCCCACCCTGCTGGACCGCTGGAACGCCCGGCCCCTGGACACCTGGTGCCACCGGGATGTCCACGCCCACAACGCCATGCGCCGCGCCCCCACCCAGGGCGGACGCGGCCCCCTGGCCCTGATCGACCTGGCCCGGGTCGCGCCCGGGTCCTGGATCGAGGACGCCCTGTACCTCGAACGCCTGTGCTGGGGCCGGGAGGACACGCTCTGCGGGATCGACCCCGTCACCACCCTGGCCCAGGCCCGGCGCAGCCTGGGCCTGCCCGTCGATGCCGACGACCTGGCCCTGGCGGATGTGCGCCGGGTGCTGATGGCGGCCACAAGCCCGGCTTTTTCCCGAACACAGGGTGATCCCCTGTATCTCCGGGCCGCTTTGGGACGGTTGGAACGGCTTTTGCCGATGGTGATCGGCTAAGATGGACACCACCGGGCACCGTCGCCCGGCCGAGATCGCACGCCTGCCGCCCACGGCGGTTTCTCCCAGGAAGGGGACTCCTATGGATTCACTCGACAAGCTTCAGGGTCTCGTGGAGTCGTGCCGCGAGGATTACAACAAGGCCAAGGGCGGGAACAAGGCCGCGGGCACCCGCGTGCGCAAGGCCATGCAGGAAATCAAGAACCTCGCCCAGGACATCCGCAAGGAGATGCTGGGCAAGGACGGCGAGGAATAAACGGGGCATGTCATCGATCGCACGCGATACGGACCAGGACGCCGCCGCCCGCCCCAAGCAGGCGCGGCTGTTCGATGTCTCGTCGATCGACCTGACCGCCACGCTGCACACGCGCGAGGGCATCGCCGAGATCATCCCCCACCGCTTCGAGATGGCCCTGCTCGACAAGATCGTCTGGGCCAGCCCGGACTACACCCGGGGCATCGCCTCCGTCCGTGTCACCGGCGAGGAGTTCTGGGTGCGGGGGCACTTCCCCAACCGCCCCATGTTCCCCGGCGTGCTGATGGTCGAGGCGGGCGCGCAGCTCTCGTGCTGGCTCTGGAACAAGCGCCAGCCCGCGCCGCGCATCGCCGCCTTCCTCCGCATCGAGAACGCCGTCTTCCGCCAGAGCGTCGCCGTGGGTGACGAGATGTTCGTCCTCTGCCAGGAGATCAAGGCCACCCCGCGCCGCTTCTTCACCGACATCCAGGGGCTGGTCAACGACCAGATCTGTTTCGAGGCGAAGATCAGCGGGATGAACATCGGCTCGGCCTGACCCGGGTCACAGCGACACCTTCTTGTTGTACACCCACCACTCCAGCAGCATCACGGCCAACGCCCCCACCACCACGAACGGCCAGAGTTCGAGCAGGCGTCCCGCCGTGGACTGACGGGCTTCCACCACGCGGTCGGCCAGGCCCAGCTCCTCCGCCGGGCGGATGTCGGATTCGCCCGCGTTGAGCAGGTTGGCGGCGTACACCCGCGTGACCAGGCCGCCCTCCGACGCATCCGTCTCGCCCGCCTGGCCGGTCCACTGCACGCGGTAGATGCCCCGCTCGCGGATCGGCCCGTAGACCACCCGCCCGTCCAGGCCGGGGAACAGTTCCTGCGATGCGCCGCCAGGGGTCAGCACGCGGACATTCGTCACGCCCTGCGGCAAGCGATCCGAGAGCACCCCACCGGGAACGATCTGGCGCGGGTTGGAGCCGGATTCATCGGTGACGCCGCCCGTCAGGTACTCCACGGCCGAGGCCAGGTACACCACGAAGCCGACCTGGAAGGGCCAGTTGGTCTGCCCCAGATCGAACGAGGCCGCGATGGCGCGCACCGCGCCGTCGGAGATCTCCACGATGGTCGGGCCGGCGGGGATCTCCGCCAGCGAGACCACGCCGGAGTTCTCCGGGATGCGCAGCGGCTGCGAACGCCCCATCACCAGCCCGTCCAGTGTCAGGTGACGCATGACCGGGTGGTTGCGCCGCCAGTCGATGATGGTGCTCGGGCCGCCCTCCTCCAGCGATTCAACCCCCCGCGGCGGGGGCGGGGCCGCGCCGAAGATCAGGTATCGCCCGGGGTCGAGCACCGCGCCGTCGGCCGCGGGGGTGGGCAGGTATCGGTCGAAGACGATCAGATCGAAGCGGGCCAATCCTCCTGTCGCCCGCTCGGACTCGTACTGGCCGGGGCTGAGGATCTCGAAGCGGCTGAGCGGCAGGCCGCGGAGGGCCTCGGACAGGAACATGCTGCCCGGCCCGACCAGCGCCACCGCCGATCGCTTGGCGGGGGGCACGATCAGGATGCCCTCGTCATCGGCCGCCAGGGCGTTGCCGGGCATGTTGGCCACGCCCGCGAGACGCACGCGGATCTCGACGCCGCGCGGCTCGGTCAGTTGGAAAACCACGCCGCCCGCGCCAGGACGCGACCCCCCCACACCCCCAGCCTCCGCAGCATCCGCACCCGGCAGCACGACCGACCGCACCGAGGCCAGCGTGCCGTTGACCAGCAGCTCGACATCGACGCTGCGCTCGCCCGGCTGCGTGCCCTCGATGCCGACGAACACGGAGAGCCGGTTGGGATCGTCGAAGGCCCGCTCGGCCCGCAGGGCGACGATGCCCAGGTTGTTCGACTCCGGCTGGCCGACGCGGTGGTACTCGAAGGTGGGCGCGTCACCACGCTGCGCGTCGGCGTGGAACACCTCCGCGTCCGGGATGCGCCCGTCGCTGAACAGGTGGTAGACATGCCCCGGCCCGGATGGGACCGCGTCCGGGTCCGCGGCATCCCCGCCCTCGGCGGGCTGGCCGGCGGGCCGCTGGACCTGGGCAAGCCGGTAGGCCTCCTCGATGGAGGTGGGCGCGTCGGTCACGCGCACGGCGTTGATCGCCTCGATCAAGGCGCGCTTGTCGGTGGTGAAGGGGTGGACGATCTCCGCCGTGGCGTCGAACGCGACGACCATCGCCTCGTCCGCGTCCTTCCCGCCGCGCAGGTCCAGCAGGCCCGGCTCGCGCAATGCATGCACGCGCTCGACGGCCCGCTTCTTCGCCGCGTCCAGCCGGGTGATATCGTCCCGCCCCGGCTCGCCGTCGGTGGCGCTCATGGAGGCCGAGCGGTCGAGCATGATGACGATGCGCTGCCCGCCCGCGCCCTGCTCGGCCGTGCGCGGCTGGGCCAGCGCCGCGATCAGCAGCCCCAGCACGATCAGCTGGAGCAGCAGCAGGATGTTGCGGCGGAGGCGCTGGAACGGCGCGTTCGCCTGCATGTCCATGATCGCCTTCTTCCACAGCAGCGTGGTCGATACCTCCAGGGGCTTGCGCCGGAGCTTGAGGAAGTAGAGGATGATGAGCGACGGGACCGCGATGGCGGCGATGATGCCTGCGAGGAGGGGGGTGGCGAAGGTCATGGGGCGGCTCCGGGGGAAGCGACGGAGCGATGGAGCGACGGAGCGACGGAGTGGTCGGCCATGAGGGGGCGTCCGCCAGCCTTGCCGGCGCGGCATGATCCGCGCACGCTCGAGAGGCGTCGGAGGCTTCGCTCCTCCCGCCCTTCGTCGCTCCGTCGCTCCATCGCTCCGTCGCTTCTCACCTCAACACCCCCCGCTTGCGCATGTAGTCCAGCAAGAGCGTGTCGATCGGCGTGTCGGTCTGGACGGTCAGGGCGGCGATCTCGCGCCGGGCGCAGAAGGTCCGCAGATCCTCGCAGTACGCGCTCAGGTTCTGCTTGTATTTCTTGAGCAGCGGGGCGGAGATGGTCACCTCGGCGTGGTCCTGGTCCTCGATGTCCACCAGGCGCAGATCCCCTGCGATCTCCGGGTTGACCTCCTGCGGGGCCAGCACCTGCACCACGAACACATCGTACCCGCGGCCGGAGAGCAGCCGCAGGCCCGTCTCGTAGCCCTCCTTCATGAAGAAGTCCGACAGTACCAGCATGATGCCCTTGCCGCGGCGCGTCATGGCGATGCGCTTGGCGGCCCGGCCGAAGTCCGTCGTCCCCTCCGGCGTGAGCGAGCACAGGAACCGGGCGATGTCCCGCGTCCGCCGGCGTCCGCGCAGATCGCGGATCGAGCCGGCGATGCCCTGCTCGCCCATCGGGGCCACCGCCGGGTCGCGCGTGCCCAGGGCCGTGACGGCCACGCGGTTGAGGTTCACCAGCCCGATGTACGCCATCGACATGGCCACCTGCTGCATGTAGAAGAACTTGTTCGGCTCGCCCGTGTCGCCGGACGCGCTGGCGTCGATGACGATGTGGAGGGACAGATCCTCCTCCTCCAGGAACATCTTCATGAAGAGGCGGTCGAGCCGGCCGTAGATGTTCCAGTCGATGTGGCGCAGGTCGTCGCCGAGGGCGTAGGGCCGGTGGTCGGCGAACTCGACGGACTCGCCCCGCTTCTTGCTCCGCCGCTCGCCCTTGAGCTTGCCCGCGAAGATCTTGCGGCTGGACAGGTCGAGCTGGCTGAGACGACCGACAAGACGGCTGTCGAGCAGCTCGTCGATCGTGGTTGGGCGGGGTGGGTTGGCTGATTTGAGCATGGTTTGTTTCTTTTGAACGCAGAGGGCGCGGAGGTCACGCAGAGGGCGCGGAGGAGGCGCCGGGTTGGAATGAGTTGGGTACGCGGACCACCCTTGAGTTGATGCGCCGATGGGTTCCTTTCTGGATGGTTGGGGCGTGGAAGTTGATGAGCAGACCCAGTGGTTTCCTGGTCAGGCGAAGGTACGAAACAAGCTGGGCGAGATGGATGTCGTCCACAGCGCGAACCGCCTTGACCTCGATGATGATGCTCCCCTCAACCATCAGGTCGATACGCTGGGGCGGGAGCTGGCAACCCTTGTATTCGCCGATGAATCCCACCTGCCTCGCATGGACGACCCCCGTTCGCTCAAACTCCGCACACAGCGCCGCCTCGTAAACGGATTCCAGCAGCCCGACCCCAAGCTCCCGATGCACCTCGATCGCGCAGCCGATCACCCGATGGCTCAGATCGTTCAGCGCTTTGGGAAGCTCAACCCGCTCCAACACAACACCTCGTCTTCCGCTCTGCGTCCTCTGCGTGATCTTTGCGACCTCTGTGTTCAGTCCTGGTTGGCTTACGCCTTCCCCACCACCGCCATCGGCTGGGTCGGGGTCAGCTTCAGGATCTCCCTGACCAGCGCGTCCGCGTCCACGCGGTCGGCCTCGGCCTCGAAGTTGAGCAGCACGCGGTGACGCAGGACGGGCAGGGCGACATCCTGGATGTCTTGATACGACACATGGAACCGCCCGTCCACCAGCGCCCGGACCTTGCCCGAGAGCACCAGCGCCTGGGCCGCACGCGGCGAGCCGCCGCAGCGGATGTAGCGATTGGTCGGCCCGTTCGGCCCGCCCGCGGCCGAGTCGGTGTCCGGGTGGGTCGCCAGCACCAGGCGGGCCGCGTACTGCTTGACATGCGGCGCGACCACCACCTGACGGACCAGGTGCTGCATGGCCAGGATGGTCGGCCCGTCCACCACCGTGCCGGCCTCGGGCGTCACGGCGCCGGTGGTGCGGTCGAGGATGGTCATCAGGTCTTCCAGCGGGGCGTAGCCGACATTGACCTTCATCATGAAGCGGTCGAGCTGGGCCTCGGGCAGGGGGTAGGTGCCCTCCTGCTCGATGGGGTTCTGCGTGGCCAGCACCAGGAAGGGGGCCTGGAGCTTGTAGGTCACACCGCCCACGGTGACGCTGCGCTCCTGCATCGCTTCCAGCAACGCCGACTGGGTCTTGGGCGTGGCGCGGTTGATCTCGTCGGCCAGCACCACTTGGGCGAAGATCGGGCCGCGCTGGAACTCGAAGCGGCGACGCCCGGTGTCCGGGTCCTCGCTGACGATGTTGGTCCCGATCACATCGGCGGGCATCAGGTCCGGCGTGAACTGGATGCGGCTGAAGGGCAGGCTCAGCGTGTTGGCCAGCGTGCGCACCAGCAGCGTCTTGCCCAGGCCGGGCACGCCCTCGAGCAGCACATTGCCGCCGCAGAACAGGCAGACCAGCACGGCGTCCACCACCGGCTGCTGCCCCACCATGACCTTGCCGATCTCGGCGCGCAGACGCCCGAACGCCTGGCGGAACTGCTCGCACTGGGCCTTGACCTCGGCCGGGGTTTCGTTGGTCTGATTCGCGTCGGCCATGCGGCCCTCCTTGCAAGCCCCGGGCGGTCAGTCCGCGTCCGGGCGTTGTTTCGATCGGTCTTCCAGGTCTTCCTGCGCACGCTTCTTGGCGGCCCGCAACGCGGACACCGAATCCTTCGGCCCCTCGTCGAAGACACGGGGGGGGCGGGGGCGTTCCTGCTTTCTGAGCGCCGAGGGGGCTTCTTCCTGGCCGGAGAGGGCCACCGGCTCGGCGCTGACCGGCCGGTCGGCGGCCGCCTCGAACCGCTGGGCGGCACGCTGACGCGGTGCCTCGGCGGTCGCGGCACCCGCGGTCCCTCCGCGCCGCCCCTTGACACTGCGAAAGGCTTCGGTCGTCTGCGTTGAGCGTTCGCGCTCCTTCGACGCCGACCGGCGCAGCCACGCCGCGATCGCACGCGGCTCGATCCGCACCCGCCGGATGCCCACATCCGCCAGGAACACCGCCACCCCCGCGATCAGGAAAGCCAGCCACACCGGGCGCAGCGCCACGGGCATGGTCAGCCCTTCGCGCGACCACAGCCCGGCCGCCAGCGGATCGCCCGAGAGCACCCGTCCGCCGGTGATCGCGGCCACCTGCTGCAACAGCGGCGTATTGGTGCGCAGGGCGCGGAACTCATCCGCGTACGACCGTGTGACGGCCGCACGGATCGAGCCTTCCATCACCCCCTCATCGCCGCCACCACCCCCAGCCGCCCGGTATCGCGCGGACACCACATACGCCCCGGACTGGCTCGAATCGAACGCCCCCTCGTAGCGCCCCGGCCCGACCTGGCGCAGTTCGAGCGATGCGCCGCGTCCGTCCGGCGTGGCCACCCGCGCGTCGAAGCGCGCGAAGTTCATGCGGTGGCCGTCCGCGTCCATCGCGTCCACCACCACCACGGTGCGGTCGCCCCGGCTCTCGGTGGTGACGCGCATCACGGCGTTCTCGTGCGGGCGCATCGCCCAGCGGACATGCTGCTCCCAGAACTGCTTGAACCCGGACCACTCCACCCACGACGGCGACCACCGCGGGCCGGCGTCGCTGGCGAAGGTCACCACCCGCCCCAGCCCGTGCTGCCACTGGGCGGCGATCGGGTCGTTCTCCTTGCCGCGCAGCGTCACCAGGCTCAGGCCCTCGCGTTCGGCGGCCACCACATACCCGCGGACCGGCGGCACGGCGGAGATGCCCCGCATGGTCTCCGTCGGAGCGCCGGTCATCGCCGGGCTGAACGCCTCGCCCTCCCAGATCAGCGCCCGACGCACCGTCTGCGCTTCCTTCATGAAGATCTGCGGCAGCACATCCTTCGAGTCGGAGCTGCGCACCTGGTACCACCGCCCGCCCCCGTACACCGCGATCTCGCTGAGCAGCAGGTCGTTCGCGCCGTCGCCCACCGAGACCGTCGAGATCGTGATCCCCGCGGCCCGCAGCATGTTGGCGATGCGCACGCCCTCCGAGTCGCTGCCCATCGTCTGGCCGTCGGTCACGATCAGCATGTGCTTGACGGCCGCGTCGCTCTTGAGCAGCTCGCGCCCGGCCATCTCCATCGCGGGGAACATGTTGGTCCCGCCGCCCGAGCGGATCGAGCGGATCTGCCGCGAGATCGAGGCCATGTCCGTCAGCTTCGTCAGCGGGACGATCATGTTCGCCCCCCCGTCGAAGGAGATCACCGTGCCCTCGTCCCGGCGGCTGAGCGCCTGCAACGCCGCGACGGACGCCTCGTTGGCCATCTGCTGCTGCGTCGAGCCGGTGGCCGACAGCGACATGCCCATCGATCCGGACGAGTCGATCACCAGCGCCAGCGCGCCCAGCGGCATCTGCCGCTTCTGCGGCGGGTCCAGGCGCACGGGCAGCGCGTCGGCGAGCGGCGAGCCGATCCACCCGCCCGCCCCGAACGAGTCCGGCCCGCCGATCTTGACCAGGCCGCCGCCCGTGTCGTGGACATACTGACGCAGCAGCTCCTGCTGCTGGGTGGTCGAGTTGTACGCGCTCTGGTTCACTAGCACGATCGCGTCGTAGCCCGCCAGTTCCTCCAGCGTCGCGGGCAGCTCGGCCGGGGAGATCCGCACGGGGTCGATCGCCGCCGCGGAGAGCGCGTCGATCAGCGGCGCGACCTCCTCCGCCCCGTTCGACACCACCAGCACCGCGCCCTCCGACGCCACGAAGGTCACCGCCCCGAACCGGTTGTTCTCCATGACCGAATCGCCCGACGACGACAGCCGGTTCCCCCGCGCGTCCAGCGCAGCGATCGGCTCGAACACCGCGTCGTACCGGTGCGCGCCCGCCCCCCGGGGCGTCACCGGCACGCTGAGCACATGCCGCCCCGCGTCCAGACGCACCAGCGAGCTGGTCTGCGTCGGGTCGTCCGGGTCCAGGTCGATCGGGCGTCCGTTCTCCAGCACGGCCAGCCGCCCCTCCACCGGGCCGGTGGTCGAGACCACCACGCGGAGCTGCACCGTCTCGCCCACGCGGACGCCGGAGGGCACCTGGACATCCTCCACCATCACATCGCCGCCGAAGCCCGACTCGACCGCCAGCACCTCGATCGGCACGCCCATCGCCTTGGCCTGCCCCGCGGCCCGCAGCAGCGAGCCGTCCGTCTCGTTCCCGTCCGAGATGAGCACCAGCCTCCACGCCGCGTCCGCGGGCCGGGCGGCCAGGGCCAGCCCCACGCCCCCCCCCAGGTTCGACGCATCCCGCCCGCCCAGGAACTGACGCTCCACACCCCGCACCAGCCGGCTCGGGGAGGACTGCACGAACGCGCCCTCCGCCGCCGTCACCACCCCCATCAGATCGTTCTCGAGCCGCGTGACCTCCTGCGATCGTTCCACCCAGCGGTCGATCTGCTCCTGGGCAGCGGGGGGAACCGACCTCGACACATCCACCACGAAAGTCACGCCCACCTGCTCGGCCACGCGGCGCCACTGCGGCTGCGACAACGCCCCCGCCAGCAGGCCCACCGCCAGCACCCTGGCCACCAAGGCCGCCCGGCGAGACCCCTTCCCCAGCCCGCTCAGGCTCCGGCGCGACAGCCACCAGCAGGCCAACCCCAGCACCGGGACCAGCAGCAGCCACTCCGGACGGTCAAACTGGACCGGCCCGACCACCACGGCCACCATCGTCAAAGCGCCGGTCAACGCGGCCCCCCCGCCGGAAGGCCCCAGACCCCATGCCGCCCGCGTCGGGATATGCCAAGCCTGTGCCGCGTCACGCCGCCGATCATACGGAAGTGCCTACTGCCCCGTTCTCCGGGGGTTGCCATTCCCCGGTTTTCTTGCTCCAAACTTTCCAACCAAGCCCCCCGTGGGGCCGACTTTCAGTCGGCCTCTTCCCCTCCTTCCCCAATCCCTCGTGGGGCCGACTTCCAGTCGGCCTCTTCCCCCATCTTCCCCTCCCTCCCCCACCCCCGCCTGCCATGCACCCCGCCCCGTTCCGGGATACCATCCCTCCCAGCGTCCGCGGCACCACCCGGACGCCCCGCGTCCGACTCTCGGACGCTCTCGAACGGGATCAATACCCCCACCCCCATCCTCCTCCGGGCGACAACATGATCGATATCCGCAAGCTCAAAGAACTCGTCCGCCTCATGGTCGAGAATGAACTCTCCGAACTCGACCTCCGCGACGAGCAGGAAACCGTCACCATCAAGCGCGGCGGCCCCGGCCCGGCCTACATCGCCGCCCCCGGCATGGCCCCCGTCGGCCACATGATGGCCCCGGCCGCCGCCCGCCCGGCCTCCTCCGACGACGCCCCGGACGCCGGCGAGGACGCCTCCCTGGTCGCCATCGAGTCCCCGATGGTGGGCACCTTCTACAGCCGCCCCAGCCCCGACGCCCAGTCCTTCACCCAGATCGGCGCGGGCATCGGCCCCGACTCGGTCGTCTGCCTCGTCGAGGCCATGAAGGTCTTCAACGAGATCAAGGCCGAGACCAGCGGCACCATCGAGAAGATGCTCGTCAAGGACGGCGACTCCGTCGAGTTCGGCCAGAAACTCTTCCTCGTTCGCCCTTCGTGAGAAGAGACGGAGAGACGCAGAGACGGAGAGACGAAGTGGGAGGAGTCAGGCGTTTCCAGGATCTGGTTGCTTGGCAACGGGGCATGACCGTTGCCAAGGAGACTTACTCCGCCACCAGGGATTTGCCTGAGAGTGAACGGTTCGGGCTGACATCGCAGATGCGACGCTGCGCCGTGTCCATCCCGTCCAACATCGCCGAGGGCTTTGGCCGCGAATCGACGACCGACCTGCTCCGTTTTCTCCGCATGGCCCGAGGCTCGCTCTTCGAACTCCAGACCCAGTTCCAGATCGCCGCCGACCTGAACTACATCATGCCCCACTCCGTGCCGACCGAGATCCTGGAGGAATGCGACCGCGTCCTCCAAGGTCTCATCCGAAGCCTGGAAACCCGTCAACCATAAACCATTCCCTTCTCCCTCCCCACTTCTCCGTCTCTGCGTCTCTCCGTCTCTTCCCCTCTTGGATCCCCCATGTTCAAACGCGTCCTCATCGCCAACCGTGGAGAGATCGCCCTCCGCATCATCCGCGCCTGCCGGGAGATGGGCATCGAGTCCGTCTGCGTGTACTCCACCGCCGACAAGGACGCCCCATACCTCAAGGACGCCGACGAGGCGATCTGCATCGGACCCGGCCCGGCCAAGGAGTCCTACCTCAACATCCCGCGCATCATCTCGGCCGCGGAGATCGCCAACGCGGACGCCATCCACCCCGGCTACGGCTTCCTCTCCGAACGGGCCGACTTCTCCGAGGTCTGCCGCGACTGCAAGATCGAGTTCATCGGCCCCAGCCCCGAGGCGATGGGCAAGCTGGGCGACAAGGTGGAGGCCAAGCGCTACGCCAAGGCCGCCAAGGTGCCGGTGTTCCCAGGCTCGGAGGGCGCGATCGAGGAGATCGACGAGGCCGTGAAGGTCGCCGACGAGATCGGCTACCCGGTCATCATCAAGGCCGCCGCGGGCGGGGGCGGGCGCGGGATGCGCGTCTGCCGCAACGAGGCGACGCTTCGCACTAACATCTCCAAGGCCCAGCAGGAGGCCCTGGCCGCGTTCGGCAACGGCGCGGTCTTCATCGAGAAGTTCCTCGAGCACGCCCGCCATGTCGAGGTCCAGGTGCTCGGCGACAAGCACGGCAACGCGATCCACCTGTGGGAACGCGACTGCTCCATGCAGCGCCGCCACCAGAAGGTCATCGAGGAGGCCCCCGGCCCCGGCATCGACCGCAAGAAGATCGAGAAGGTCTGCGAGTCCGCCGCCCGGCTGGTCAAGAGCGCCAACTACGCCGGCGCGGCCACCGTCGAGTTCCTGATGGACGACAAGCAGAACTTCTACATGCTCGAGGTCAACACTCGCGTGCAGGTCGAGCACCCCGTCACCGAGATGATCACCGGCGTGGACATCGTCCAGATGTCCATCCGCATCGCCGCGGGCGAGCAGATCCCCTACCGCCAGAAGGACATCCAGATCCGCGGCCACGCCATCGAGTGCCGCATCAACGCCGAGGACCCCGACCGCGATTTCATGCCCTCCGCCGGCCTCATCGAACGCTACCGCGCCCCCGGCGGCCTGGGCGTGCGCATCGACTCCCACGCCCTCGCCGGCTACCGCGTGCCCCCCAACTACGACTCCATGATCGGCAAGCTCATCTGCTGGGCCGACACCCGCGAACAAGCCCTCGAACGCACCAGCCGCGCCCTGAGCGAGTTCGAGATCGGCCCCATCAAGACCACCATCCCCCTGCACCAACGCCTCATGCAGAACACCGACTTCCGCCGCGGCGGGGTGGACATCCACTACCTCGAACGCCTCCTCAAAGGCTGATCCCTTCCCTCTTGCCGGTGGCACAGGCATCCCGCCTGTCATCCCAGGTGGCACGGCTCGGGGGGGGCGAGCCGTGTCTTTCGTCACGCCCACGATGAGTCCTCGAATCGTGGGGTTCCTCCACGCGAAGCCATGCACGCCAATCGCCCCCCGGCAGAGCGATCGCAGCCCGTGGCCAGCCCGACCACGCCCATGAGGCGAAGAATACCGCCGTGAGCACCCACCTCCAAGCCGATCTCGCGCTCAGCCCGGCCGTCGAACTGAGCGCGCCCGCTCTCCTCCGGCTTCTCGCCTGCTGGGTGGATGAACTCGAAGCCATCACCCGGTCAGCGACCCTTTCCACCCGCGATGACTGGGCGCAGCACGACGGCTACCAGAGCAAATGGCGACTGTCCTCATTCGCGGATCTTCGCCGGGCGACCGCCTCGCCCGCGTCGCTCACCGCGGCCACGCCCGGAGACGACCATGTGCATCTCGCTTTCTGGCCAACCCACGGTGCGGACTGGTACCTGCGTTTCCGCTGCGACAACGAGGAAAACCCCGACGATCCCATCTGCCTCGCCGATCTGCTGACGGCCGATCATCACGCCCCCCGCCTGATCGCCGCGGCCCAAAGTGCGGGAATCTCAATCGCTTCACGAACAGCCTCAGAGTTTCTCCGCTCGACTCTCGGCCCCCCGACACTCGAAGGCTTCCTCCAACGCCCATCATGACATCCCTCGAATCGCGGCCATCCCCATCCCCGTTCACGCCCACGATGAGTCCTCGAATCGTGGGGTTCTTCTCCGCCCGAAACCCAAGTGCGATCCGTTCGGTATCACCCTGGGACGCTTCGGAACACCACCCTGATCGTGCCGGCAGCGCAGCCCTCTGACCCCGATCCCTTGCCGGCCCGGCAAGCAACACCCCGGGAGGCGACCACGGAACCGCGATGCGCCTGACACGGCAATCCCGCCCGTCCGCCTTCACCCTCCTCGAACTGCTGGCGATGATCGCGGTCGTGGCGGTGCTGATGGCGATCCTGCTGCCCGCGCTGGGGAAGGCGCGGGGGTCCGCAAGGCTCAATGTCCACCGATCGAACATGCGGGAATGCCTGAACTCGATCTCGATGTACGCGGAGAACTTCCGGTCGCACTTCCCGTTCATGGGCGTCGTCGGACGGCCCGAACTGGGGGTCGCGGAGTTCAACGACCTGGAGCCGCCAGGATCGGGAATGTCGTACAACGCGGGGTATTTCTCGGCCCATTCGTTCCATTGGCCCACGGCGCTCGTTCGGGCCGGGTTCCGTGTGGAGCAGGTCGCCGACCCCGATCCCCAGCGGCGGGAATCCCTCGCCGAGCGCTACGGCGGCAGCGAGCTGCTCGGCTCCGCGTATTACCTGACCCACGCGGCGGTGGCCGCCCCGCAGTATTGGCTCCCCGGCCCTGTGCCCGATCCGACGCCGGGCATCTTCAAACCCATGCGCACCGACCAGTTGCGTTTCCCCGGCGCCAAGGGGTTGCTGCTGGCGATGCGGTTGGGAGTCTACGACGACACCGATGAAGAGGAACAGACATGGATCCTTGTCGGGATGGGCGACAACTCCTTGTCCAAGCGAGAGAACCCGGCGTTCGCGCCGCTCAGTCCGCGGCCCTACGCAGCGCTTGACTTTCCGGTGCTCACGACTGAACAAGGCCTTGAGGGGCGAGACTTTTAGAGCGCTGGTGGCACCGGTGTCCCGCCTGTGCATCCGAAGGCGGCACGGCTTGGGGGGGCGAGCCGTGTCTTCCGTCACGCTCGATTTTCAGCATGGTGCGTGGACCTCATGTTCCAGCCGGCTCTGACACACGCACCGGGAAACAACGACGGGCGGCCCCTTGGAGCCGCCCGTCGCATGATCCGAGTTGAACCGTCGGCTCACCCGCGCCGGCGCGCCGCACGCAGGCCGCCGATCACGCCGAGCAGCCCCAGCCCCGCCCACGCCGCGGGCGGCAGCGGCACCACCGTCGCCGTGCCGAAGTACAGGTTGTCCAGCGCCACATAGCGAGTCCAGTTCGCTCCGATGAGATCCGAATGAATGAACATGGACCCGATCGCGACATCGCTCGTGAAGCCCAAGAAGGTGTCACGACCCCCCGAATTGACATAATGCCTCACCCCGATCAGTTCGTCCGCCGTATCCCGGAACTCCACCCACATCCAGCCCTCGATCGCGAAACCATCCGTCAGCCCCGACTGCTGGTACCGGAACAGGTTCGCCCCCACCGCCGTCACCCCGCCCGTGAAGTCCACGCGAAGTCCGTAGGTCTGCGGGTCGTTGAGCTGGTTGCCCACCAAGAACTGATCCTCCGGCGACGAGGACTCATACATCACGCCAAGACGGCTGGACATCCCGTTTCCCAACCCGAGTACCGTCGCCACGCTGTATGTGAAATCATTGAAGTTGCCGGACACCGCCCCGCTCTCGGTCTCGTGGTTGTTGTACGAGTCGGTAGGTGCCAGCCCGTTGAAATCTACCACCGGACCCACGCCCGACCCGACCGTCGAGAGGAATACCACCTGCGAGTCGGTGTACACCGTCCCGCCCGATGCCGCTCCCGCGCCCAGCAGCACACCGACCAATGCCGTCTTGTATCGCATCTCTGATCTCCCCAAGAATCCGCTCTTCATGATTATCGGACTTCGCCAGGCCGGGCATCCCACGGGTGGAAGCGCCGGCCTCGTTCCAGCCCCACGGCTTTCGCACGATGATACCCACCGGCCCGGATAAATCCCAATGGAAAACCCCAAGAAAAAAACCCCGGATCGCTCCGGGGCTTTGGGATCGGGACGAGTCACGCGCCGGGATCAGCGGCGACGACGGCCGGCGACCAGGCCACCCAGGCCGAGGACGGCCAAGGCGCCGGGGGCGGGGACCGCGCCGACATACAGGTTGTCCATCGTGGCCCAGGCGTTGACCGGGATGTCGGCCGCGTCGATGGTCATGCTGGTGATGGCCACATTGGAGGTGAAGCCGCGGAAGTCGTTCACGCTGTTGGAGTTGAACGAGACCGAGGTGCCGTCGCTCAGGTTGATGGAGACGGTGGCCGCGAGGGTGCTGAAGTTGATGTCGGTGGCCCAGAAGTTGCCGCCGACGGCGGTGACATTGCCGCTGGTGAAGTCGATCTGGATCATATCGGTGGCGTTGTCGGTCGAAACGAAGCCGGTGCCGTTGTACAGCCCGCTGACGCTGCCGGGAGCGGTCGAGATGGTGTACGAGAACCCGCCGCTGCTGTAGCTCAGGCTGGGCTGCGCGCCGGTGGGCACGCCGGTGAAGTTGTTGAAGAAGTACCCGGGCTCGATCGCCGCGAGGAACGAGGCCGAGTCCGTGTACACATCCGCCATCGCCGGGGCGGCCATCACGGCGCCCGCCAGGAACATCATGGTCTTCATCTTGGTGACTCTCTTTCTCTCAAAAAGAAGGCAAATCCACACGCCCACGAGAACGCTGGTGGGCTTCTCTTGCGGGTCAAGGGTACTTCGCCCGGTCGCAAAACGCCACAAAAATCCATCAAAGTCGTTGCGAATCTTCGTTTTTGGATTTTGTTTGTGTCGGCTCTTGGCCCGATATCATCTGGTACCATGATTCACCCGATGACCCGACCAGCCCCACCGCCCCATCCGCTCGTCCTGACCCCCATCCTCATGCCCAAGGTCTGGGGCGGCCGCCGCCTGATCACCCTGGGGAAACCCCTGCCAGACGGCCCCATCGGAGAATCCTGGGAACTGGCCGATCTGGGGGCCACCGCCGCCTCGGGAGGCGGGGGCGGGGCCGCCCGTTCCGTCATCGCGGCCGGACCCCTCGCCGGGCGAACCCTTCACGACGCCCTGACCGCCTGGGGGCCGGCCCTCCTCGGCGACGCCAGGCCCACCCCCGACGGCGGCTTCCCCCTGCTGGTCAAATACCTCGACGCGCGTGAGCACCTGTCCGTCCAGGTCCACCCCTCGCCGGCCTACGCCGCCGCCCATCGGGAGGCACACCTCAAGACGGAGTCCTGGTACATCGTCGCCGCCGAGCCGGGCGCGGAGCTGTTCATCGGCCTCCAACCGGGCGTCACCCGCGACGACCTGGCCCGCGCCATCGCCGACGGCACGGTGCCCGCCCTGATGCGCTCCCGCCCCGCCGTGCCCGGCGAGTGCCACACCCTGCCCAGCGGCACCGTCCACGCCCTCGGCGCGGGCGTGCTCGTCGCCGAGGTCCAGACCCCCAGCGACACCACCTTCCGCCTCTACGACTGGACCCGCGAGTACGACCGCCCCGTGCGCGAGCTGCACATCGAGCAGGCATTGGCCTGCGCGAGTTTCGACGAGCCTCCCCCGCCGATGGCGGCCGGCGGCGAACGCTCCACCGTGGCACGCACCGAGTTCTACACGATGGAGGTGGTCCGCGCCCACTGCAAGGCCGTGCCCGTCGGCGGCTCAAACGCCATGGTCGTGATGGTCGCCCGCAGCATGGGCGCGGGCGTCGCCAGCACCTCCAACGCCTGGCCGGAAGTCACCCTGTCCGCCGGCCAGACATGCCTGATCCCCGCCGCCTGCGCCGAGGACGCCATCCTCCGCTGCGGCCCGGACACCGAGATGGTGCTGGCCACCATCCGCTGAGGAGCCGCCATGGGACTGGACGGTGTCGAGCTGGTGCTGGAGTGCGAGGATTGCTTCGGGATCAAACCCGCGGACGCCGACGCGGGCCGGGTTTTCACCGTCCGCGGCCTGCAACAACTCTGCGCCAGGCTCGCCCGCGAACAACAAGCCCAACCGTTGAATCCTGCCCAGGAAATCGGGATCCGCGAGCAGGTCCGCGTGCTGATCGCCGAACAGATGGGCATCCCGCTGGACCGCGTCACGCCGGGCGCGGAACTGGGCCGGGATCTGGGCGTCGGTCGCTGACTTCGCATCCGTGCGCCGCGTCCAAGTGCGGGAGCACACGACACGCGGTCATGAGATTGCTTCTCGGCGCCGGCGGGCGCACATCAGCCCCGCGGCCAAGAACACCCCGCAGATCCCCGGCGTCGGGGTCTGATACAGGCCGTACACCGATATGTCCTCAATCGGACCATCCGGCCCATTGATCAGGACATTTGCGACGCGCACGCCACCGCCCTGCGACACCGCCTCTCCCGTGAAATCGCCGTAAACCAGCAAGGCCTCGGACATGTCGGTCGGGAGCGTTACGGCATAGATCGGAACCGGAAGGGCAAACATCCAGACATCCCGGATGAGCGAGGGATAGACCCAGGTACCGTTGGACCTGTCCAAAAAAAGGTGCGACGGATCCGCTGTTCCGACCCCGGTGAACTCGTACCCGCCAAGCGAGGGACTTGCGGGAGACGAAACACCGATCACATCGAAAGAGAGCCAGTGAATCTGAACGCCGGGCTCATCCGCCCAGATCCACACCGCTAGGAGCGCCGGATCATACATCATGATGTCGTGGTTATCTTGACCGTCAGGGCCACGCCAGACTTGCGCTACCTCTATATGAACCCCCGCGCACGCAAAGCCACTGACGAACCCGACGATCATCGCAAGCGTCAATCTTTGTCCATGGAACGGCATCGGTGTTGCTCTCCTCGGGACATTCTGCCCCAAGGAATCGGATGCCCGCCAGGAAAATCCGAATGAATCACCTGCGGTACGCGCCGGCCACCTTCTCGATCGCGTCGCACACGCCGTGGGCCTGCTCGTCGGTCAGGTTCTGGTGGATGGGGATGCAGAACACGGTCTGAGAGAGCTTCAACGCCACGGGCGGCTCGTGCCCGCCGTTGGCCTCGACGATGTGCTTGAACGCCGGCTGGCGGGTCAGGCTCTTGGGGTAGTGCAGGGCGGTGGGCACGCCCTCCTTCCCCAGCGCGGCCATGAACTCCTCGCGCGTGCAGGTGAAAGCATCCAGATCCAGGCGGCAGGTATAGAGGTGCCACGCGGGTTCCGAGCCGGCGGTGGGCACGGGGCGGCGGACGCCGCCGATCCGGTCGATGCGGGCGTCGTACAGCCTCGCCACCGCGCGCCGGCGATCGGTCTGGGCGGGGAGGTCTTCCAGCTTGCTCAGCCCGATGGCGCCGGCGATGTCGTTCATGCGGTAGTTGAAGCCCACCTGCTCGTGCAGGTACTTGTCCGTCTCGCCGTGCGAGCGGAGCAGGCCCATCTGGCGTGCGAGAGCGGGGTCGTTGGTCGTCACCATGCCGCCCTCTCCCGTGCCCAGGTTCTTGGTGGCGTAGAACGAGTAAGTCACCGCGTCCCCGAACGCGCCGAGGCCCTTGCCCTTGTAGGTGGCCAGGTGCGCCTGCGCCGCGTCGTAGATCACCTTGAGGTTGTGCTTCCTGGCGATGGTCTCGATCGCGTCGATATCCACGGGGATGCCGTAGAGGTGGGTGACCGCGATGGCCCTGGTGTTCTTCGTGATCCGCCGCTCAATGTCCTTCGGGTCGGCCTGGTAGGAGTCCTCGAGCGAATCACAGAACACGACCTTCGCGCCAGCCGCCGCCAGCATCGAGACCGTGGCGATGTAGGTCCAGGCCGGCGCGATCACCTCGTCGCCCGGCTGGAGCAGCGCGCCGTACGCGAGCTGGAGCGCGCAGGTGCCGTTGGCGCAGGTCAGGCCGATCTGCGCGTCGCTGGCCTGGGCGAACTTCTCCTCGAACGCGGCGCACTTCGACGCCGCACGCAACATGCCGGACTCCAGCACCTCGTTGGCGGCGGCGATGTCCTTCCTCGTCAGGCCGACGGCCATGAAGGGGACGGACTTGTCGAAGACGGGGGTGCCGCCGTTGATGGCGAGGTCGGTGGTGGCCAGGGTGGGCATGGGTCTCAACTCCGTTGGGTGGCCGCCCCCGGGGGGGAGACAGGCCGGTGGACGCGGGCGGATCCCTCTTGCCCGCGGGTTTCATTAAGGATAGGAAGGGCGGGCGTTTCGGTCATTCGGGGTCGGCCAGGGGGGCCGACGGGGGGCTGCCCCCCGTTGAAGCCCCCCGCTCCGAGGTCGCTTGGATCGCCGCGGCCAGGGCGACCATGTGGGGCACGGGCAAGTCCTCGATGCGGTCGGTGGGGTTGACCCCTTCCGGCCAGTCGATGTCGGCCCCGGCGATCTGGCGGGCGGGCTTGGCGATCTGCTTGCGCCGGGATTGGAACAGAGTTTGGGTGATGTCCGCCAGACGCACCCACCAGTCGGGATCGGTCGGGATCAATGGATCACGCCGCCAGGCCATCATGGCGCTGGTCACATCCGGGCGCGGCCAGAAGCACTCGGGCGGGAGTTTCGCGATCCGTTCCACCCGCCCAAGGTGCTGCGCCACCACCGAGATGGACCCGAAGGCCTTGGTGCCCGGCAAGCCGGCCAGACGGTCCACCACCTCGGACTGGATCGTCACGAACATGCCCGCACAGTCGGGGTGCTTGGTCATCAGCGTCATCATCAGCGGCGTGGCCGCGTGATACGGCAGGTTGGCCACCAGCTTGAACCCCCCCCGCCTGCCGCCGAGCAGGGCGACGACCTCGGTGTTCATCGTGCGCTTGTTGGCAAGGCAGTCACCCTCGATCAGCGTGAAGCGGTCTGGGTATTCAACGCCAAAGGTTTCGCGCAGAACCTGGGCAAGCCCGGTGTCGAGTTCGCAGGCGACGACATGCACGCCGCGTTCGAGCAGGCCCCCGGTGAGCGTGCCCGTGCCGGGGCCGATCTCGAGGACGGTCTCGCCGGGTTGGAGGTCGGCGGCGTCGAGCAGTTTGCGGATGAGGTTGTGGTCGAGCAGAAAGTTCTGGCCGAGGGATTTCTTGGGGGCGTGGCCGGCCCGTTCGAGCAGTTCGCGGATCTGGGCGAGGGTTTGCATGGTGAGGAAGGGACTGGGGACTGGCCACTAGGGACTAGGGGAGGATGGAGGCCAGGGATTTTTTGGGTGTCCAGAGGCCGCTGAGGATGTTGTCGATGGCGTGGGCGACGCCGTCCTCGGCGTTGGTGGCGGTGTGGTGGTGGGCGGTCTGCTTGATGAGGGGCTTGGCGTTGCCCATCGCGACGGAGAGGCCCGCGCCGCGGATCATGGTCAGGTCGTTGATCTCGTCGCCGATGGCGGCGGTGCGGGCGGGGTCGAGGTTGCGCTGGGCGCAGATCCACTCGATGCCGCCCCACTTGGTCGCCTCGGGGCTGAAGAGTTCGAGGATGTGGACGATCTCGGCGGCGTGGTCGAGCGGGTGGACGGCCGCGAAGTCGTGCATGACGATGGACGCGCCCAGCTCGCGCTCGGCGTCGCGGGCGGCCCTGGCGGAGATGTCGCCCACGGCGCACATGCCGACACGGACGGTGTGCTCCGGGTGATGGTCATCGTGGACATGCAGGCCGGTGCGGACGCGCAGGCTGTGCTCGCCGAACCACCATCGGATGGTGGGATCGACGGGGTGGCGGGCGTCACCCTCCAGCACGAGGTAGTCGTAGTCGAGTTCGGCGGGGTCTTTGAGCACCAGAGCGGGAGAAGAATGGGCGTGGAAGATGTCGGTGGCGGCACGGACGATGCCCGTCTGGATGGTGGCCCGGCGGAGGGTGGCGGCGGTGGTCGGGTCGGCGACGATGGAGCCGCCGGCGACCACGACGGGATCACGCTGGTCGATGGCGTCGAGAGCGCGGCGGGACTCGGACAGGCCGCGCCCGGTGCAGATCAGGACGGTGATGCCCGCGTCGCGGGCACGGGCGACGGCGTCGATGTTGCGTTGCGACACCCGGCCGTCGGGGCCGAGCAGGGTGCCGTCAAGGTCGATGGCGAGGGCGTCGATGGGGGGGCGGGGGAGCACGGGGGAGGGTAGGAAGGGAGGGGATGGTGGAAAGAATCGGCCGTCAGGGATCAAGCGGATGGATGGGACTCCATCATTCCTTGCTGCTCGCGGAGGGCGGCGGCGGATCGGGGCAGCCCGGTTTGTGCGAGCAGGTCGAGGAAGGCGGCGGGTTCGTACGCGGGCTTTTTGAGGCGTTGGCGGACAAGGCGGACGGCGTCGGCCGTGGCGGTCGGGTCGATTCCGAAGAGGTGGTGGATGAACTCGTCGGGGTGCTGGGCGGTCATGGCGTAGGGCTTGAGGGCGTCCTCGGGAAAGTGACGGAGGTTGGTGGTGACGATCACCTGGGCGTGGGCGTGGATGGCGGCGGCGAGAACATGGCGGTCGTTGGGGTCAGGGAGGGTGAGGGAGTCGATCAGAAGCTCATGGCCGGTGATGTAGCACTCGGGAAACACCCTCCGGATGATGTTGCATGTGCGGTCGATACGTTCCGGATCGAGTTCCGGGCGGCTTCTCTTGATGGCGTCGGCCCATTCGCGTTGAATCCGATCCGTCCACCGCGCACGGAACATCTCCGTCATGCTGAGTTGCAGCAGGATGTCGCGGAGGACCTGCGGATACAGAACACATGCGTCATAGATGACCGTGAAGTGGCTGTGCATGAAGGGGCATCGTACCGGATCGAACGCGGCTTACTCCAGGCCCATTTCCTGGCTGAGCCGAGTGAGTTCGTCCAGGGCGTGCTGCTGGTCGGCACGCTTGCGGGCGCGGTAGTCGAGCAGATCCCGGAACAGCACGCGCCGGTGGGTGCCGACCCGGCGCGCGGGCAGGCGGCCTTCCTCGATCTCCTTGATGACGAACGGGCGGGAGACGCCCAGGAAGTCGGCGGCCTGCTGGGTGGTCAGCTCGGCGTGCATCGGGATGAGCGTGACGGCGTTGCCCTGGGCCATCTCGTCGAGCAGGCGGAGCAGGAGTTCGGCGGCGGGGGCGGGCAGGTCGAGGGGCGCGGCGTCGGGGGTCTGGAGGCGGAGGGGATGGGGGGGGTGGTTGGCGCGGAGGTGGGCCGCGAGGATGGGGGCGGACTTGCGGGCCAGGGCGATGTCGTCCGGCGAGGGGGCGGACTGGGGGACCAGCTGGGCGACCATGGGAGAACCTCCTGCTTGGGACAGGATATCGAACAATCGCAACAAACGCAATATTCGAAATGAACGAATATAAAATCGGGAGAATCTCAGGGAGCCCCGAACGCCAGCAATGGAGTGGTTTTACCCTAGGTGGCACGGATGCCCTCGGCTGCGCCTTCCTTTCACATGCTTTTCGCCCCTGCGGGGCGAACACGAGCGGGACGCCCGTGCCACCGAGGGGAAGAGTCGGCACGGAGTGCCGACCTACCAAGACCGTTTTGCACCCGGGGTTGGGGGTGGTCCGATGAAGGGATCATGCTTCGTGCCGGGCACGGGATTTTGTTGTGCGCGCTCGCCCTGCTGATGCTGGGCGTGGTGATGGTGCAATCCGCGTCGATGGGAGTACGCCCGCTGGGGGCGGGGGTGGACCCGCAGGCGGCGGCGGCGGTGTCGGGGGTGACGGTCGAGTCCTTGTTGTTCAGTCGGACCTCGCTGTATCTGGTGCTGGCGGTGGCGGCGATGGGAGTCGCCAGCCGGCTGCCGCTGCGTCGGCTGGCGGAGCGGTGCGAGCGGGCGGCGTTCCTGCCGCCGGTGGGGGATCTGGGGCTGCTGGTGCTGGGGTCGGTCGGGTTGCTGGCGGTGCTGGGGACGGTGTACATCCCGGGGATCTCGCGCGAGGTGAACGGCGCGGCCCGCTGGGTGAACCTGAAGCTGCCAGGGCTGGAGTCGGTGCAGCCGTCGGAGGTGGCCAAGTGGGGGCTGGTGATCCTCGTGTCGGTGTACGCGGCGCGGATGGCGACGCGGACGGACAACCACATGCGTCGGTTCGCGGGCGGGCTGCTGCCGGCGATCGTGTGCGTGGGCGTGGTGGCGGGGTTCGTGGTGCTGGAAGACCTGGGCACCGGCGTGCTGATGGTGACGGCGGCCGGGCTGGTGCTGCTGGCATCCGGGGCGCGGGCGTGGCACTTCCTGATCTTCGCGCCGCCCGCGGTACTGGCGGTGATCGCGGCGATTGTCACCAGCCCGTACCGTGTGCAGCGGATCACGAGCTTCATGGACCCCTACGCCGACCCGCAGGGATCGGGGTATCACATGATCCAGTCGCTGACGACGGTGGCGGGCGGCGGCGTGTTCGGGCGGGGGCTGGGGCACGGGTTGCAGAAGTTCGGCTACCTGCCGGAGGACACGACGGACTTCCTGTTCGCGGTGGTGTGCGAGGAGCTGGGGCTGGTGGGGGCGGGGATGGTGATCTTTCTGTACGCGCTGCTGGCGTGGTTCGGAACTTCCGTAGCCAAGCGCGAGGGCGTGCTGACGCTCAAGCTGATGGTGCTGGGCGTCACGGCGACGGTGGCGGTGCAGGCGTTGATCAACCTGTTCGTGGTGACGGGGCTGGCGCCGACGAAGGGGATCGCGCTGCCGCTGATGTCGTCGGGCGGGACGGGGTGGATTCTGACTGGGTTCGCGCTGGGCCTGATCGTCGCTGTGGACCGGACGCAGGCGACGGCGGGCGAGGCGTTCGCGGGCGGGTTGATTACGCGGGAGGCCGCCGAAGACGAGGACCGGGCGGAGATCGTGGTGCGACCGGGGATCGGGCTGCCGCGGACGGGGCCGATGCGCGCGCCTTCCGATGTGCGCGAGACGCAGACCGCGTCATGAACGGACCCGGGGCGAGCGCGTTGAACCTGGTGTTCGCCGGGGGTGGGACCGGGGGGCATATCTACCCCGCGCTGGCGATCGCGGAGCAGGCGGCGAGGCTGGACCACCGGGCGACAGCGCACATTTTGTGCTCGTCACGCCGGGTGGACAGGGAGATCCTGGCGCGGGAGCGGGTGGCGTACACCGCGCTGCCGGCGCGACCGCCGGTGATGCGCCCGGGCGCGCTGGTGAAGTTCGCGCTGTCTTGGGTGCCCTCGGTGGCGCTGACGCGGCTGGTGCTGGAAGAGCACCTGCGGACGGGGCCGACCATGCTGGTGGCGATGGGCGGGTTCGTGTGCCCGCCGGCGGTGAAAGGGGCGATCAAGGAGCGCGTGCCGGTCGCCCTTGTCAATCTGGATGCGGTGCCGGGCAAGGCGAACCGGTGGGTGGCCGAGCGGGCCGCGCTGGTGTTCACGGCGACGGGGGTAGAGGAGAACTGGCCGCTGGTGGGGCCGATCGTGCGTCCGGGGCTGATCAACCCGTACTCGCCGTCGTTCGCGCGGCAGCGGTTCAAGCTGGACCAGGAGACGCGGACGCTGCTGGTGACGGGCGGCTCCCAGGGAGCAAAGTCGATCAACGATCTGGTCGTGCATCTGCTGGCGCACCATGCCGGGGTGTTCGCGGGGTGGCAGGCGATCCACCAGACCGGCGGACAGCACGATCCAGTGCCCGTCCGCGCGGCCTACGCGAAGGCGGGCGTGCGGGCGTGGGTCGGGGCGTACCTGGGACCGGACGAGATCTCCGCCGCGTGGGCGGCGGCGGATCTGTCGATCGGGCGGTGCGGGGCGGGCACGGTGGGCGAGGCGTGGGCCACGCGGACCCCGGCGGTGTTCTTCCCCTACCCGTATCACAAGGACCAGCACCAGAAGCGCAACGCCGAGCCGCTGGTGAAGGCGGGGGCGGCGCTCGTGCTGGACGATCTGATTGAGGCGGACAAGAACGCGGCGGCACACGCCGGGGTGCTGACCGCGCTGCTGGGCGACTCCGCCCGGTTCGCCGCGCTGGCCGAACCGGCGGCCCGGCTGGGTCCGGCGGACGGGGCGGCCCGTGTGGCGAGGGCGCTGCTGGATCGGCTGACAACGGGCCGGGAAGAGACGGTAGCCGGGGAGAAGCCCGAGCCGGCGGGCGAGGGGTTCTCGGACGCTTAGAAGGTTGCAGGGACAAGGGTTGCGGATGGGCTTTGGGTAGGGGCCGGGAGGCACTACACTGTGGGCGTGGGCGAGATGAAGAACGGCCATCCCGCGCGGTGTGTGGTCTGGGTCGGTGGGCCTGGGGGGATGCCGTCGGCGTTGGAGCGGGTGATGGTCAGCCGCGGGCTGGCGCCGACCGTGGTGGGGTCTGGGCACGCGGCGTTGGCGGAGCTGTGCCTGGCCCAACGGGCCGGGGTGCGATCGGCGTTGATCCTGTGCGGCGTGGGGGATGCGGATCGGGTGCTGACGGGGGTGGAGCGGTTCACGCCGCGGGCGGTGGTGTGGGTGTATGAAGAAGGCGCGAACCCGCCGCTGCGCCCGGTCGTTGTGCAGAAGGCCGAGGCATCTCCAGAACCGGAGGCGTCGGCAAAGATTGCGCCTGTGACGCCCGCCCCCCCCCCCCCCCCCACGGGACGACACCCCTGATGCGTCTCGTCCGAGAAAACGGGCTGAAGCCGGATCGGGGGCCTGCCGATCCCACCCGGCGGGAGCGTGCGGTTTCGGCGCGGGACATCCTCGACGACGCGGAGCTGGAGATGCTCCTCGCCGGCGAGCGGCCGATGGAGGAGCGCCCGCGGTGACCATGATGCAACGGACCATCCCAACCGGATCCGGGCACGGCCCAGGCGATGTCTGGCGGGTGATCCTCGTGGGGCGGACGGGGCTGGACCAGGCGTTGCGGCGCGACGCCGCGATCGAACTGGTGCGGGCGCGGGACTCGATCGATGCGCTGGGGGAACTGTCGGACCCGATCGACGAGACCTCGCCGGCGCGGGCGGCGGTCATCGTGTCGGCGGACGCGGAACCCGCGGGTGAGGAGCTGGGATCGTTTCTGGCGGCGCTGCGCCGGGTGGACCCGTTCGTGCGGGTGCTGCGCGTGGGCGGGATCAAGCCGGGGTACGACGGATCGCTGGGGCGCGAGGCGGACGCGGGCGCGCTGCGGGCGGCTCTGGCGGGTTCCGACCCCCTGGCCGAGCGGGAGCGGGGGTTCGATCCCGCGACGGCGCCCAGCGCGGCGGCGGTGACGATGCCCCGGCCGCCGGAACCGATGCAGGAGCGGCCGGCCCCGGAAGCGCCCCCGCAGGCGCCGGTCGAGGCGATGCACGCGGACGCGGTGGAAGAGGATCCCCACGAGCGGGCGATGCGCGGGCCGGCGGCAGGCCCGGGCGTGCCCTGGCCGAGCGCGCCGGCGGACGACGGATCGCTGGTGCGCGCATTGCTGGCGGGGCGGTCGATCCTGGAGCCCGCGCTGGAACTGGCGAAGCTGCGCGCGGGGCGGGATGACCTGCGGTACGACGCCGCGAGCGGGCGGATCGTGTGCGCGGACAGCGCGTGGTCGATGACGCACGCGCACCGGATGGCCGAGCTGTCCGGCTGGCTGAGCGCGTGGGTCAAGCTCGACGCGCAGCACCGGGAACTGCGCCAGGCGGCGTTCACGGACCCGCTGACCGGCGCGTGGAACCGGCGGTACTTCGACCGGTTCATGGACGCGGCGATCGAGCAGGCGAAGAGGGCCAGACGCAGCCTGACGCTGATGGTGTTCGACATCGACGACTTCAAGAAGTACAACGACGCCTTCGGGCACGCCGCGGGGGACGAGATCCTGGTGGAGACGGTGCGTCTGCTCAACTCGGTGATCCGGCCGTCGGATCGGGTGTGCCGGGTGGGCGGGGACGAGTTCGCGGTGATCTTTTATGAGCCGCAGGGGCCGCGGGCGGCCAACTCCGCGCCGCCGGAATCGGTCTACACCATCGCCACGCGGTTCCAGAAGCAGATCTGCAACCACCGCTTTCCGAAGCTGGGCGAGGAAGCGGCAGGGAGCCTGACCATCTCCGGCGGGCTGGCGAGCTTCCCGTGGGACGGGCACAACGCGGCCGCGCTGCTGGACCGGGCGGACCAGCTCTCCCTGGAATCCAAGAAGCAGGGCAAGAACGCGCTGAGCTTCGGACGGGCGGCGGAGACGGAGTGCCGGCGGGAGGGGTGAGTAGGCACTTGGGATTTGCATGCGTGACGCCCGCGATGCAATCGCGGGTTTCTTGTGCGGCGCGAGGTGTTCATTCCTCCAGCCAGAGCGACTGGATCGGCACGGCCCACAGCCCATCACCGAACGGCACGACCTCGCGGCCACCGTAGAGCACGACGCCCCGCAGGAATCGGCGTCCGGCGGCGTCCCGCAGCGCCCGAAGCCCTTTGAAGTGCTGGCTGTCCACATCGGCGGAAGCCTTGACCTCGATCCCGACGATCTCACCGCCGGGCCGCTCGAGCACGAAGTCCACCTCCTGCCTGGCCGCGTTGCGGAAATGGTGGAGAGTGGGCTGCGTCTCGCTCCAGCCGATCTGTTTGACCAGCTCCATGAAGACCATGTTCTCGATCAGCGGGCCGACCAGCGTCGGGTCGTAGCTCAGCCGGTCCCGATCAATGCCCAGCAGGTGCGCGAGCAGGCCGCTGTCAAGGACATAGAGCTTGGGCGATTTCGTGACCCGCTTGTCGAGGTTCGTCGCCCACGCGGGCAGTCGCCGGACGAGGAAGACCTTCTCCAGCAGCGCGAGGTAGCGCTTGAGCGTCGTGTCCACCATGCCCAGTCCGCGCGAGAGGTCGGAGTAGTTCAGCAGGCTCCCGACACGGGTGGCGATGAGCGAGAGGAGCCGGAGCAGGTCGGCGGGGGCCTGGATGTCCGAGATGTCCCGCACATCCCGCTCCAGGATCGTGCTCAGATAGCTCTGGTACCAGCCGCGGTTCTGGGTCGTGCTCTTCTTGCCGATTCGTTCGGGGAACCCGCCCTGAAGGGCCGCCGCCACCAGATCGACGGGCGGACGCGGCCCGCTCTTGATCCATGCGTCCTTGCGGTCGAACACGCCGTCGATGAACCGCTCCGTGGTCCCCGTGATCTCACCCTGAGAGAGCGGCCAGAGGGTCAGAATCCGCATCCGCCCGGCCAACGATTCCGACAGGCGCGGCAGGGAGAGGATGCTCGCCGAGCCGGTCAGCAGGAACCGCCCCGGCCTGCGGCCGCGGTCCACCTCCACCTTCATCGGCAGGAACAACTCGGGGAAGCGCTGCACCTCGTCAAGGATCAGGGGACGGTCGGCGTGGGCCGCGAGGAATCCCGCCGGGTCGGCGCGGACGGCCGCGAGCGTGGTGGCGATGTCGAAAGACTGGTACGCGGCGTCGATCTCTTGCCCAAGGATTTCGGCCAGCGTGGTCTTGCCGGTCTGGCGCGCGCCCTGGAGCAGCACAACCGGGCTGTCACCGAGGGTTTCTCTGGTCAGGGGCAGGAGGGACCGTCGGTACATGTGTGAAATTTAGACACTATCTGTCTGATTTTCAACTACCCAGAGCTGGCACCACGCCGCATGGTCCGAGAACCTCTCTTCCTCCCCACGCTCGGGAACCTTGTGAGGCTTGCTGGGACGGGTCCGAACGGGCGTTTGGGCGCGTGATACGGCTCGCACTTGATTTCCGGGTGTGACCCGTTGGCCCCAGAGCCAATACCAGCCGCACCTGCAAAGAAGCGGGCTTGCGGCTCGCCGTGGTTTGCCGGCCGCGAAGGGCATGGGCGTCGCTCGGCCGCTCCCTTGCAGTCGCGGCTTGTCGATCCGGCCACGACCGGAAATCAAATGGAATCCGTATGACCTGTCACACCAGCGGCAGCGAGAACTTCTTTTCCAGTTCCGTCACCGGGCGGGCGATGAGGTCGTAGCCGCTGGATTCGACGATGGTGCAGCGGATAAGTTCGCCGGGGGCGAGTTTTTCGCGGGACTGGACATAGGTCACGGCGTCGATCTGCGGGGCCTGGAAGTAGGTGCGGCCCTGGTAGAGCGTGCCGCCGGAGGACACGCCGGTGGTGGCCTCGACCACGGAGTTGGTCGGCTTGTCGATCAGCACATCGAACTGGTGGCCGGTGTTGGTCGGATCCTTCTCGTCGAAGTGCGACGCGATGAAGGCGGCCTGGTCGTGGGCGATCTCCTGCTGCAGGGCCATGATCTCGTCGTGGCGCTGCTGCTTGATCTCCGCGGGCACGGCCAGGTCGGGGTCTTCCTCCATCGTGCCGGCGACGGTGCCCTCCTCGTGGGAGTACTTGAAGCAGCCGACGGCGTCGAAGCCGATCTCATCGATGAACTCGAGCAGTTGCTCGTGGTCCGCGTCCGTCTCGCCGGGGAAGCCGGTGATGAAGGTGGTGCGGACGGCCATGCCGGGGATGCGTTCGCGGAGCTTGAGCATCAGGTCACGCTGCTGCTCGGCCTTCACATGGCGGCGCATGGCGGTGAGCATGTTGTCCGAGGCGTGCTGGAGCGGGATGTCGATGTAGGGGAGCAGGTTGCCGCGCTCGACCAGGGCGGCGAAGGCGTCGATGATCTCGTCGGAGAAGTTGGAGGGGTAGGCGTACATGAGGCGCAGCCAGCCCTTTCCGACCTCCTCGCGCATGGCGTCGGAGAGGGACTTGAGGACTTTGGGGAGGCCGGCGGAGAAGAGGTCCTTGGTAGGCCGGCACTCCGTGCCGGATGAAAAAGCAGAAGAGTCGGCACGGAGTGCCGACCTACCAAGCCCGATCCCGATGTCGTCGCCGTAGGAAGTCGTATCCTGCCCGATCAGCAACAACTCGAATGCGCCGTCCTGGAGCAGTTCGCGGGCCTCGGCGGTGACGGCGTCGACGCCCTTGGAACGCATCTTGCCGCGGATGGAGGGGATGGTGCAGAAGGCGCAGTTCTGGTTGCAGCCCTCGCTGATGCGCAGGTAGGCGTAGTGGCGCGGGGTCAGGCGCAGGCGGGCGGAATCGGACTCGAAGTAGCCGATGCCCTTGCCGTCCTTACCGTTGACGGTCAGGCCGATGGTGTCGCGCCCCTCGCTCTTGGCCTTGACCAGGGCGTTGGAGGAGATCCAGTACTTCGGCCCCTGCTCGACGGCCTGGTTGAGGTCGGTGCGGACGGAGCGTTCGCCGCGGACGGCCTCGAGCACCTTGTCGCGGTCGAAGACGCCGAGCATGGCGTCGATGCCCGGCGCCCATTCGAGCATCTTGGCGCGGTGGCGTTGGACGAGGCAGCCGGCGACGACGACGCGCTTGACCTCGCCGCGGGCCTTGGCGGCCAGGGCGTCGTGGATGACGCCGAGGGATTCCTGCTTGGAGGCTTCGAGGAAGCCGCAGGTGTTGATGACCACCGCGTCCGCCGCGGTGATCCGCCCGACCGCGGCGGAGGCGTCCTGCTCCGACCCGGCGATGGAGAGATCGTCCCCCACCGCCCCCCCACTCTCCCCCGTGTCGATGGCCTCGGCGGAGACCGGGGCGATGCCGTCGGCGGCCAGAACGCCCAGCATCCGCTCGGAATCGACGAGGTTCTTGGGGCAGCCCAGCGAGACGAAGGAGACCGTGCGGATCTCCGGGTCGGGCCGGGCGGCGGTCAGGGTGTCGGGGGTCGTATGTGCCAAGGGGACAATGGTATGCGCGAGTTGCCGCGATGGGCGAGAAGAAGGGTCTTGGCGCGTGGCGGATCGCCTTCATGGTTAAAACACCCCAAAGGGGTTTCCCCCCCCCCCCCCCCTTTGCCTAGTCTGGGTCCATTCCGCCAGACGGTCGCGCCGGTGTCGGACGATCGGCTGACCTTGAGCAAAGGAGCTTTGCAGATGAACACTTTCCTTGGGAACACCGCTCGGGTCGCCGCCTTCATGTCCGTGGCGGGGTTCCTCATCGGCATCCCGGGCTGCCGACTCTCACCGTCGAAACGAATCCCACTCATCAACGAGCAGGCGGAGATCGCGGAGGCACGGGCCGACCGGGTGCTGGCCAAGCGAGTTAGAGCCTGCCGCGGCGACCCGGCCTGTATCCAGGCCGCTCACAACGAACACCAAGCAGCAATGCAATTGCTGCAAGCCATTCAGAACAGGCGGATCGACGGAGAGTTGAGTCAGGCCCAGGAAGCAGAGAACGCCTGGGACACATGGCTGCGCAGTCTGCCGCCAGATGTCAGGAAGTTCTGGGAGCAGTTGTCGCCATTCATCGAGAAGTTGAAGAAACTCATCAATCGGTCGGAGGGCGTGCTGGTGACGGGAGCCCTGCGGGTGCTGACCACCGACGACCCGGACGGTGCGGCGGGAAGCGGCGACCCGGCGGTGCTGACGCCGCAGGCGGCAGCAGCCAATGCTGTCTCTCTGATTGGCTCGCCCGACTCGTGGGAGCAGGCGTATCGGCTGACGATCACCGGAAGCGTGGCGTACGAGATCGTGGAGGGGGACGAAACGATCGCAACGACGGGGGTCTTCCATCTGGAAGGGATGTACAACGGGACGCTGCGCCCGGGCGATTCGATCGGCTTGACCGGCGGAACGGTGAGTCTGTTCGGGGGTGAACTGACGATCCGTCTCTCGACGGTGGTCGGCGGTTCGAATCTGCGGATCTTCGCCAACGGGAACGGCTTCCTGCGGATCGCGGGTTTCACCGATCACGCGGACGAATGGAACGACACGGACAGTGGAGACCAGGTTGTGCTGGAGATCCCGGTACGGCTGGAGGGGCAGGATCTCCGCATCTCCTCGGGCGGAGCGTTCGTGCCTGGACATCTGCTGCTGGAGCGGCCGCGCGACCTGATCGCAGACTACGACGGCGACGGCATGGTGAACGCCTTCGACCTCTCGGCATTCATGGCGGACTACCACAGCGGAGACCCGTACGCGGATGTGAACGCTGACGGCGTGGTAGACCAGGCTGACTTGGACCTGTTCATGAGCGAGTTCAACGATGCCGCTGCGTGGAGGCAGTTCCGCACCGACTGGAGCACCGCTCCATGAGAAGGACCATCGCTGCGGTCCTGCTGGCATGGGCGTGCGTGGCGACGGGCTGCGACAGCGGCCCCTCCCGCGCGGACATCGAGGCGGGCGGGTATGTGCAAACACCACTGACCGGCAAGGAGTTGCTCCGAGTCGCGCAGGACTACGCGCTCGCCGCCAACCACCAGTTCGTGATGCTGCCGCGTCAGATCGACGACTCGTCGTTGCCCGAGTCCGAAAAAGTGCGGCTGCGCCAGCGGATTGACTACTTGCAGACGGTCGTGCTTGAGTCGAGAGCGCTTGCTTCATCGTACTGGCGCAACGATTACAGCGAGGCCGACCGAAGGCGGGTCTTCCGAGCCGTTTGTGACAGGATTGCACAGGTCTCCCAGGAACGATTGGAACTTGCGCTTCGACTCCAAACCCTCTCGCAACCGGATTCGGAAAGCCCATGACAATCCACCTGTCCGGTGAAATCCGGGCGGGCGGCTTCTGGAGAAGGCCCATGCTTCAGCGGCGGCTGATCCATTTGAGCCAACGAGGGGATCGGATGAAGCTGGCTCTGGACGGACTGGAGTACGCCACATGACCATCCTCCGGATCTTGCTCGTGTGCATCATGGCGGGCACGGGCGCGTGCTCGCCGCAGATGAGGCATGTCGACATCGACGCCGGGGGTTATGAATCCGGCCCGCTCACCGGCCGAGAACTCTTGAGATCCGCAATGAATCACGCAGTGCTTGCCACGACGCCATTCGGCGACATCGAGATGCTGATTCAAAAAGCCGACCTGCCGGAGCATGAGAAAACCCGGATCCGGCAGCGGGTCGACTTTCTGCTGACCACGATCCTCGAGTCCAGGTCGATGGCAAGCGATTATCTCGATCCCGTTTTCTCGGAGGCGGATCGTCGGCAGGTCTTCCGGGCGGTGCAGGACCGGGTGGAGAAAGCCAACCAGGAACTGCTTGCGCTCAAGTTCTCATTGAGGCGTGCGACCAACACAAGTGAAGCCGCTGAAGCGGATGAAGAATGAATCCGGTCCACCCCCGGGAACGGGGGTGGACCGCTTCAGGACCCTGGGGCCTGCCGCGCGTGCTGGAGGTTTCAGGGTGAAGAAGCCGATCCGCGGATTTGATTTTGTTCGGGAGGCGGTCATGCCGAGTCGGTTTCCATCGCTGACTTGCATCTGCGCCAAGGTCGTAGTTTTGGGGCTTTGCCTGCTGGCATCCGGCTGCTATGTGGACCGGCAAGCCCGGTTCGACATGATCCAGCGGGAGGCCGAGGACGCGGAGGCGCAGGCCGACGCCAGGCTCGCGGCGGATGTGGCCGCGTGCGCGGGCGATCCGGACTGTCTCCGCGCGGCGTTTGATGAGTACGCCCGGGCCATGCGCGAGGTCCAGGCCACGCGGGACGCGCGGGTGGATGCGGAGTTGGAGCGGGACCGGGCGAAGAAGTGGTAGGCTCGGCCCGGTGGGCCGACGGGGGGCTGGAAGCCCCCCGCTACGAGATGAGAGGGTCACGCGGCTTCGAGGTCGTCGATGACGCGCTTGAGGAAGGTGTGGTCCATGCCGTCGATGGGATAGTGCATCGAGAGGCCGATGGCCAGGGTGTCGCGGTCGCAGATGCAGAAGGTGCAGGGGCCGGGGATGCGCCAGCCGGTGAAGCGCAGGGCGCGGGCCAGGTCCTCGACGCTGGTCACGAAGACGGTCTCGTCGCCCTCCCGGCGGACGGGGATGAGGCGGAACTGCCAGGCCTGGCGGCGTTCGATGGCGGAGAGCACCTCGGGCTCGACCGCGTGGAGGCGCGGATCGAAGCGCGGGGCGATGGATGCGTACTGGGCGGCCCAGGCCGTCTCGACATCGGCGGGGGAGACGCCGAAGAGTTCCTCGGCCAGCACGCCGAAAGGACGGGCGGTGTCGCGCTGGACGCGCAGGATCTCGTCGCGCTGCTCGGGGGTGATGCAGCGGTGGCCGACCAGCAGGTCGCCGAGGCGGATGGTCATGGGAAGCCTCCTCCAGAATCCGAACCGCTCCCCCGCCACCGAGGGCAGAGCGATCGGCCGGGCCAAAGCATCGGGAGCGATCGGGCACGGGCTGGACCGGACGGAGGGGAGAAGGCGGCAGTTTGAAGTTTGAGGGCTGGCACACGCGGCGGAAGCGTTCCAGAACGGTGAGAGCCGATTGATTTGCGAGATTTTGCGTGCGGATCGGTGGGCGAGGGGGAAGGGGGTTATGGGGCGGGGGAGCAACGAAGGGATCAGGGATCAGTCATCAGGGGAAGAAGAAGAGAAGAGAAGAGAAGAGAAGAGAAGAACCCCACGATTCGAGGACTCATCGTGGGCGTGATCGGGGGAGGCGGAGGGAGCAGAAGAGGCCGACTGGAAGTCGGCCCCACGGGGGGAGAGGGGTACAGTCTGGGATGATCGACACCGGACGCCGCGCGGAACGGATCACCCTGGCGGCCATTCTGTGCAACCTTGTCCTCGGGATCGGCAAGCTGACGGCGGGCATCCTGAGCGGGTCGTACGCGCTGGTCGCGGACGCGGCGGAATCTCTGGTGGACATCGCGGGGGCGGCGCTGGTGTACTCCGGGCTGCGGTATGCGCGCAAGCCGGCGGACCAGAACCATCCGTACGGGCACTGGCGGGCGGAATCCCTGGCGGCGCTGGGAACGAGCGTGCTGATCCTGGGAGTCGGCGCGTGGATCATGCACGGGGGCATCGAGCGGCTGACGCGCCCCACGCCCGCGCCGGCGGCGTGGGCGGTGGGCGCGCTGGCGGGCGTGATCGTCATCAAGGAATCGCTGTTCCGGCTGATGCGCCGGGAGGGGCGGCGGATCGGGTCCGACGCGGTGACGGCCGAAGCGTGGCACCAGCGGACGGACGCGATCACCTCCGTGGCCGCGCTGGCGGGGGTGTCGCTAGCGGTGTGGGGCGGGCCGGGGTTCGAGATGGCGGACCCGATCGCGGCGTTGATCGCGGCGGTGGTGGTGCTGTTCAATGGCGCGCGCCTGGCCGTGGGCCCGGTGCGGGATCTGATGGACACCGTGAACCCGGAAGTGGCCGACCTGGCGCGGACGATCGCGCTGGAGGACGACGCGGTGACGGGCGTGGAAAAATCGCACGCACGGCGGCTGGGGCGGCGGTACTGGGTGGACATGCACATCGAGGTGGACCCCGCGATGAGCGTGGCGGAGGCGCACCGGTGTACGGGACGGATCAAACAGGCGGTGCGCGAGCGCATGCCCGCGGTGACCAATGTGCTGATCCATGTGGAGCCGGCGGATGGGTGAGGGAAGGAAGGGCAAGAGAAGAAGAGAAAGAGAAGAACCCCACGATTCGAGGACTCATCGTGGGCGTGACCGGGGGAGGCGGGGGGAGCAGGAGAGGCCGACTGGAAGTCGGCCCCACGGGGGGTCACTTGCCGACGCAGAACGCGCTGAAGACGCGGGCGAGGAGGTCTTCCGTTCCGACGGGGCCGGTGAGTTCGCCCAGGGCGTCCAGGGCGGCGCGCAGGGCGGCGGCGGTGAGTTCCGGCTCGGGCAGGGATGCGTCGGAGGAGTCGATGGCGGCGGTGGCGGCGCGGAGGTGCGCGAGCGTCCGGGCGATGGCGCGGCGGTGACGGGGAAGAGCGATCGCGCCCGCGGGGGCGGTCGCACCCGCGGCGTCGGCGATGGCGCGGCGGAGGGTGGGAAGGTTGGTATGGTCGAGGGCGCAGACGGGAACGAAGACCATCCCCTCACTTGCGTTCGGGGCTCTCTGGGTCGCAAGGTCGGATTTGGTGCGGACGCGGACGGTGGGCTTGCTGGACGGCGCGAAGGCGGCGGCGTCGAAGCGGCCGGTGGGGTCGCACCAGATCAGGACATCGGCGCGGGCGATGCGCTCGCGGGCGAGAGCTTGAGCGGCGGCATCAATCTGATCGATGCCGGCATCGGCCAGCCCGGCGAGATCGACGAGGGTGATCGCGCCCGCGCCGGGGGCGTCGTGTGACAGGTCGAGCGGTTCGGCGAGGGCGTCGCGCGTGGTGCCCGCGTACTCGGAGACGATGGCGCGGGGGCGGGCGAGCAGGGCGTTGAACAGGGTGGACTTGCCCGCGTTGGGCGGGCCGACGAGGACGGCCTCCGGCCGGTCGCGGTCGGCGGCGCGGGCGGCGGTTGGGCCGAGGAGGGCCGCGAGATCCTCCGCGACAACGGTAAGGCGGGCACGCAGATCGGCCGGGGTGATGGGGACGACATCCTCCTGGTCCGCGAAATCGACGCCCGCCTCGACCAGGGCGAGGCAGGTGGTCAGCGCGTCGGCGTGGGCGTGGAGGCGCGCGGCGTGCGTGCCGTCCATCAACGCATCCGCGGCGGCGAGCTGGTCGGCGGTCTCCGCGGCGATGCGCTGGGCGATGCCCTCGGCCTGCTCCAGGGTCAGTTTGCCGTTGAGATAGGCGCGGGCGGAGAACTCGCCCGGCTCGGCCTGGCGCACGCCGGGGCGGGCGAGGATCGTGTCGAGCACGCGCCGAACCAGGTGGGGGTTGCCGGGGAGGAGCAGTTCCAGCGTGTCCTCGCCGGTGAAGGAGTTGGGGGCGGGGAAGGTGAGGGAGAGGAGGGGGAGCGGGAGAGAAGAAGCGACAGAGCGACGAAGCGACGGAGGGAAGAGGAAGGCATCCCCTCTCCCCCCCTTCGTCGCTCCGTCGCTTCGTCGCTCCGTCGCTTCCACCAGAATCCGTGCCGCGCGGACCGCCCGCGGAAAGTCCGCGAGATTCAGCAGTTCCCGGGCGACGGCGGGGGCGTCCGGGCCGCTGACGCGGATGAGCGCGCGGGCGGAGCGGCCCGGCGGGGAGGCAACGGCGGCGATGGTGTCGCCGGTGGGCATGTCACTTCTTCTTGCGCTTCTTGTCGGGGATGATGGGCGGGCGTCCGCCGTGGGCCTGGGCCTGGATGCGTTTCTGGGCGTCGGCGGCCTCGGAGAGGCGGGCCATGAAGCCGGGGCCGCGGGCCTGGCGCTCGGCCTTGATCTTCTCGGGGTCGAGCAGGCCGTGCTTGTTCATGTGGGCGCGGATCCACTTGTGCTCGGCGATGCCCAGGGTGGAGTTGGTGATGAAGTAGATGGTCAGGCCGGCGGGGGCGGCGTACATCATGAGGGGGAACATGACGACCATCATCACCTTGATGATCTTCTGCTGCTGCTCCTGCTCGGGGGTCATGGCGGCGGAGGGGGGCGGGGTGAGGAACTTCTGGTGCGCCCACATCAGCGCGCCCATGAGGATGGGCAGGATGTTGATCGCCTGCACCGCGCCCCAGAGCGGGAACGAGAAGTGCAGGAACGCGGGCAGCGGGATGGCGTGGTCGGGCACGGAAAGATCCGCCAGGAACTGCCAGCGCCCGCCGGAGATGGCCTGGAACGCGCCGTAGAAGGCGGCGGACTGGCGCAGCTCGATGGCGAAGAACAGGGTGGCGTAGAGGGCGATCCAGACGGGGGACTGGAGGAACATGGGCAGGCAGCCCAACATGCCGGCGGGGTTGATGCCCTCCTCCTTCCAGAGCTTGCCCATCTCCTGCTGGAGCTTCTTGGGATCGTCCTTGTACTTCTCCTTGAGCTTGGCCTGCTTGGGGGCCATGCCCTGCATCTGCACGCCGAACTTCTGCATGCGGATCTGGGACCAGCGGGTGACGGGGTGGAGCACGCCGCGCACCAGGACCACCAGCAGCATGATGGCCACGGCCCAGTCGCCGGTGAGGGTGTGGAAGAGGCGCAGCACGCCCATCAGCGCGTCGGTCAGCCAGTGGAAGGTGCAGGGGGCGCACATGCCGCCGAGGTTGTACACGACCAGCTCGGGGACGCGGAGGGAGGCGAGCAGGGGGTCCTGTCGCATCCCGGCGCGGGACATCGGCCCGGCGTACACGCCGAAGCGGGTGGTGTGGGCCGCGCCGGGGGCGATGAGGGTTCTGTCCCCGTTGAAGCGCAGGACCATGACCGTGTCCGGCGTGGCGGCGGCCGGGTTGAGAATGAGGCGGTCGATCGGGCCGAGGCCCTTGAGCAGCTTGTCCTCGGGCTGGGAGACCTGGGCGGGATCAAAGATCGGGTGGACGACCACGGCGAAGTAGCGGTCGGAGAAGGCGAGCCAGGAGAGACGCTCGCCGCGCGCGCTGGTGCGGGCGTTCGGCCAGACGAAGAACTGGCCCGGATAGACCTTGGGTCCGCCCGCGTACGCCGCGACGCGCTTGCCGAGCAGGGCGGTGCGGGGGTCGAGGCGGTCATCGACATGCACGCCCAGATCGACCTGCCGCTCGGGCGGGTTGAGGTAGCCGAAGCGGAAGCGGCGCTTGTCGCCCGCGTAGTTGTTCTCCGCCTCGGGCAGGTCGATGGGGCCGGTCTGGACCAGGCGGGCGTTGACGGGGGCGGCGGAGAGGTTTTCCAGCGTGGTGGTGACGGTGAAGCCGTAGCGGTCCTTGCCGTTGAGGGCGTAGGCCCGCGTGATGCGCAGGAGGGGCGAGCCGTCGGCCGCATCGACATGGGCGACGAACACGCCGGGGGCGGACTGCGACCAGATCGGCGCGCCCTGAGCGCCGGACAGGGAGACGAAGTCGCCCTCGATCTCCACGCCGAGCACGGCGAAGGGCACCGCGACGAAGCCGGTGGCCGGGTCCGTCGCAAGAGCCTGGAGCTCGATGTGCGAGGTGTCGCCCACGGCGTTGTAGGCGTCGGGGAGGCTGAGCGAGGCGATGCCCGCGCTGTACGGGGTGAAGCGGATGAACGCCTTGTCGTCGCCGTTCTCCGAGCCGAGGGGGACCGGCTCGGTGAACTCGGCCGGGCGGGGCACGGGGACGGCGCGGGCCTCGACGGGCTGGGCCGCGGGCTGGACCTGGGCTTCTTCGGGGGGCGCGTCCTGGGCGTGAGCGCGGGGCGCGCCCAGCACAAGCAGCAGCCCGACCACGGCCCGGACCATGAAGGGAAGGAAAGGGACGGCGTGGGTGGTGTGGTGTGCGGGCATGGGGGACGGGAGAGGCGGGGGGAGGCCGACCGGAAGTCGGTCCTGGGGGGCGGGGGGGCGGGGGACTTGGGGAGACACGGCTCGGCGAGCCGTGCCACCGGGGAGGCGGTCAGCGGCCTTCGAAGAGGCGGTCGCCGAGGAAGTTGTTCAGCTCGGGGATGGCGTGGATCTTCTCGACGGTCTTCCTGATGTCGTACTCGACGCGGATGAACTCGACCTGGCCGGGGGAGAGGATGACATACGACGCGCGGGGGTCATAGTCCCGCGGCTGGCCGACGGAGCCGACATTGACGATGGACTTCTCGCCGTCGATGAAGCGGTAGGTGCGGGTCTCCCCGAGTTCGGTGGGGGGGTAGAAGTCCGGCTCGTCGGAGAACACGCCGGGCACATGGGTGTGCCCGACCAGCGCGACCCGCTCGACGCGCTCGAAGATGGCCTCGAGCTTGTCGGGCTGGTCGGCGGCGTCGTCGGGGAAGATGTACTCGTTGACCGGGCGACGGGGCGAGGCGTGGACGGCCAGGACCGGGGTGTCGTCGCCCAGCAGGTTCTCGACCGCGCGGACGCGGAGTCGCCCGAGGTACTGGTAGCGTTCGGTCCGCATCCGCTCGTCCGGCTCGGCATCGAAGACGGCCCGGGTCCAGAAGGCGGAGGCCTCGGCGGAGGGGTTGAAGTTGGTCGGCTCGTAGAGCACGCCGAAATCATGGTTTCCCATCAACGCCCAGGCGCACTTCTCGCGGACGAGATCGACGCATTCGAGGGGGTCCGGGCCGTAGCCGACGATGTCGCCCAGGCAGACGATCTTCTCGATGCCTCGGTCGGCGATGTCGGAAAGGACGGTGCGCAGCGCCTCGGCGTTGCCGTGGATATCGGAGACGACTGCGGTGCGCACGACGGATCTCTCGGTGGGTGAAGGAGTTACGGTTTCAGCCCCGCGCGGGCAGGCCCCGAACCGGATGGCAACTGTAGAGAGCGGCGGGGGTTGGGGCAACGCGGGAAGATCAAGGGGGCTTGCCAGGGGGGGCGGGGGGGATGCAGGCTCTTTGGGGGTTTCGGGCGGCGCGTATCATGCAGGGTTCCGATCCGACCGATGGAATGCCGGAGCCTGCCGGCCGGTTCGGGGTCTGGACCCCGACGCACCGGCGGCGGGACCAACAAGCACGGACCCAGCCGGCGGCCAGGCCGCCCGGCGAAGACCAGGGATGGACGCATGGCTTCAGCCTCTGTGAGCTACCAGCGCACGCGAGAGATGACGATCGACGAGCTGCTGCTCGAGAACCGGATCGTCTTCATGATCGGCGAGATCAACCAGTCCAGCGCGGCCCGCGTGATGATGCAGATGCTGTACCTGGAGAACCAGCGCCGCAACCAGGAGATCAGCCTGTACATCAACAGCCCCGGCGGGGCGGTGGACGACACGCTGGCGCTGTACGACACGATGCGGTTCCTGTCCTCGCCGGTGGCGACCTTCTGCATCGGACGGGCGTACTCGGGCGGTTCGGTGCTGCTCACGGCGGGGACGAAGGGGCGGCGGTTCATCCTGCCGCACGCCAAGGTGATGATCCACCAGCCCTACGGCGGGGTGACGGGCCAGGCCGAGGACATCCGCCTCCAGGCCGAGCAGATCATCAAGAGCAAGAACATCCTCACGGGCATCATCGCACGGCACACCGGGCAGGACATCGACCGGGTGCGGACCGACTCCGAGCGGGACAAGTACTTCACCGCCGAGGAGGCCAAGGCCTACGGCCTGGTGGACGAGGTGCTGACCGAGCCGCCGAAGAACCTGCCCGTCACCACCGGCAGCCCCACGGCCTGAGCCCCCCCCCTCCCCTCCCCCCGCGAAGGACACCAGACACTCAACGAAGGGCACGGAAGACCGATGACCAGCTCGCATTCCCATTCGCCGTCCGCCAGCACGCTCGTCCCCATCGTGGTCGAGCAGTCCGCCCGCGGCGAGCGCGCGTACGATATCTTCAGCCGGCTGCTGAAGGACCGCATCGTGTTCGTGACCGGACCGGTCATGGACGACATGGCCAACCTGATCGTGGCCCAGCTCCTCTTCCTGGCCAACGAGGACGCGGCGGCCGACATCCACATGTATGTCAACTCCCCCGGCGGCAGCGTCACGGCCGGGCTGGGCATCGTGGACACGATGAACTTCATCCGCCCGCATGTCTGCACCTACATCATCGGGCAGGCGGCGAGCATGGGCTCGGTCATCGCCGCGTCCGGCGAGAAGGGCAAGCGGTACGCGCTGCACAACAGCCGCAACCTGATGCACCAGCCGCTGCTGTCCGGCGTGATGGAGGGCCAGGCCACCGACATCGAGATCGAGGCCAAGGAGATGCTCCGCCTGCGCGACCGGCTCTACGAGATCTACTCCAAGGCCACCGGGCAGGACAAGGAGAAGATCCACCGCGACTGCGACCGCAACCTGTGGCTCGACGACCAGGAGATGGTCGAGTACGGGCTGATCGACAAGGTGCTGCACTCGATGCCCAAGCCGTCCGGCGAGTCCTGAGCCGCGACCGATTCCATGCGTGACTCCACCCGGGCCGCACGGCCCGGTTTTTCATTTTTCACCCCCCGAACAGGGGGCTTGTCCCCGCCCGCACCCGCCACCCCGCGTCCGGCGCGGTAGGCTGCGCGCCACACACAAGGAGCAAGGCATGACGACGGACCTGATCTCGCTGTGGCTGCCCATTCTCGCGTCGGCGGTGGGCGTGTTCTTCGCCAGTTTCATCCTCTGGGCCGCCACGCCCTGGCACAAGCCGGATGTCAACCGCGTGCCGGACGATGCCGCGGCGGATCGGATGCTGGAGGACCTCGCCCTGCGCCCGGGGTTCTACATGGTGCCCTGCACGCACGACGCCCAGGAGTGCAAGAGCGCGGCGTATCAGGAGCGGTACAAGCGCGGACCCTGGGCCACGATCAATGTCCTGCCCGGCAAGCCGAACATGGGCAGGAACATGGCCCTGTCCTTCCTGGTGGCGCTGGTGATCTCGGTGCTGATCGCCTACCTAACCGGCAGCGTGCTGCCGCCGGGGACGGCCTACCTCCGCGTCTTCCAGGTGGCGGGCACGGCGGCGGTGCTGGCCTACACCTTCGGCGGGATCACCAACGGGATCTGGTTCGGCAAACCGACGGGCTGGGTCATCCGCGACATCATCGACGCGGCGATCTACGCGATGATCACGGCCGGGATGTTCGCGTGGTTGTGGCCCGGGGCCGGAACGCCCGCGCTGCCCATCCCGTAAGGCCCGTACGATCCCGGATGGAGCGCCCCGGGCTGGTGATCTTCGACTGCGACGGCGTGCTGGTGGACACCGAGCCGGTGGTGCAGCGCGTGCTCTCGGACTGGCTGACCGGTCAGGGCTGGCCCATGACCCCCGAGGAATCGGCGCGCACGCTCAAAGGCTCGCACATCGTCGAGATCCAGCGCCTGACCGAGGCGCGCCTCGGACGCGCGTTGCCGGGGTTCGTGGAAGGGTACCGGCGGTCCATGTTCGAGGCGTTCGAGGCGGGCATCCCCGAGATCCCGGGCGCGGGCGCGGTGCTGGACGCCCTGGCGACGGCGGGCGTGCCGTTCTGCGTGGCGTCGAACGGGCCGTATGTGAAAATGGCCGTGTCGATGAGGTCCGCCGGGCTGCTCGACCGGCTCGGCGGCATGGACGGCGGACGGATCTTCTCCGCCGACGATGTGGGCGAGCCGAAACCATCGCCCAGACTGTTCCTCCACGCGGCGGAGCGGATGGGGTTCGAGCCGTCGCGATGCCTGGTGGTGGACGACTCGACCCAGGGGGTGCTGGCCGCGCTGGCGGCGGGCATGGGCATCGTGGGCTACGAGGACCTGACACCGGCGGACCTGCTCCGCGCGGCCGGCGCGCCCCGTGTGATGACACGCCTGGACGAGCTGCCGGGGCTGCTGGGGATCGTTTGAATTCGAGGCACGCAGCGAATGAGCCGCGGGCTTCAGCCCGCGCGGTCTCCACACCCTCCCTGTGCCCCAGGCCGCGCTCCCCCAAGTTCTCGGCATTCCCGATCCTTACCCCCCGTGTGCCCAGGGGGGCGCAACCACCGCGCGGGCTGAAGCCCGCGGCTCATTCTGACATCCAGTCTCCCCTTCCGCGTCCTCTGCGTGACCTTCGCGGCCTCTGCGTTCCTCCCCTCCCCCTCGCCCTCCTCACCACAGCACGCGGGTGCGGATGGTCTCGGAGATGGCGCGCAGGCGGTCGTTGAACGCCTCGGTATCCGACGGATCGACATCGATGACCACATAACCGATGTCGCCGAGCGTACGCAGGTACTGGCCCGCGACATTCACGCCCAGCTCGGCCGCGGCCTTGTGGATCTGGCCCAGCACGCCCGGCACATTGCGGTGGAAGTTGAGGATGCGGTGCGGGCGCTTGTCGGCGGCCGCCTGCTCGGGCAGATCGACCTCCGGCGCGTTGACCGAGCCGATCGTCGAGCCGGTGTCCATGAAGCGGGTGAGCTTGGCCGCCACATCCAGCGCGATGGCGCGCTGGGCCTCCGCCGTGCTGCCGCCGATGTGCGGGGTGAGGATGACATTGGGCACGCCCTGGAGCGGACACTCGAAGGCGTCGCCGGTCCTGGCCGGCTCGGACGGGAAGACATCCAGGGCCGCGCCGCCCAGGCGGCGGTCGTTCAGGGCGGCGGCCAGGGCGTCGAGATCGACCACCCCGCCGCGGGCGTTGTTGATGAGGTACGCGCCCGGCTTCATCCGAGCGATCTCGCGTGCCCCGATCAGACCCTTGGTCGTGCCGGTGTCGGGCACATGGACGGTGACGACATCGGACTCCCTGAGCAGTTCGTCGAGCGAGGCCACTTGCCGGGCGTTGCCCAACGCCAGTCTGGTGGCGATGTCGTAGTACAGCACGCGCATGCCGATGGACTCGGCCAGCACGGAGACCTGCGCCCCGATGTGGCCGTAGCCGATGATGCCGACCGTGCGCCCCCGCACCTCGTGGCTGCCGGCGGCGGACTTGTCCCACCTGCCCCGGTGCAGCGCGTCGGACCGTTCCGTCAGACGCCGGTGCAGGGCGATGATCTCGGCGATGGTCAGCTCGGCCACGGACCGCGTGTTGGAGAACGGCGCGTTGAAGACGGGGATGCCCGCCCGGGCCGCCGCGTCCAGGTCCACCTGGTCCGTGCCGGCGCAGAAGCAGCCCACGCCCAGCAGGCGTTCGCATTTGGCCAGCACATCCGCGGTCAGCCGGGTCTTGGAGCGCACGCCCACCACATGGGCGCGGCGGATCTCCTCGATCAACGCATCGCCCTCGAGCGCGCCCTTGTGGGCACGCACGGTGTAGCCGGTGCGCTCCAGCTCGGCGATGCCGTCCTCGTGGACGGACTCGAGCAGCACGAACTCAATGCGGTCCTTGGGGAAGGAGGTCTTCATGGCAGGGTCTCAAGGGGCGCGGGCGGATCGAAGTCGGTGGGAACGGACGGGACAGGGGCGGCATCGGCGATGTCCGGCCCGTTGAGCGTGACGACCCCGGCGGCGATCAACCCGCCCAGGACGCCGGCCAGCGCCAGGCGGTAGTAGCCGAACACCGCCAGCCCGTGCCTGTTGAGAAAGCCGACCAGCCAGCGGACGGCGATCACCGCCGACACGGTCGCGGCGACCATCCCCACCACGATCGGCGCCAAGCCGATGACCTCGAACATGTTCGGCCCGTCGCCCTTCAGGTTTTTGTAGAGTGAGAACACGCACGCCCCCCCGAGCGTGGGCAGGCCAAGCAGGAACGAGAACTCCGCCGCCCGCCTGGGGTGCAGGCCGACCAGCACCCCGCCGGCGATGGTCATCATGGAGCGGGAGGTGCCCGGGATCATGGCCACGCACTGGAGCAGGCCGATCAGCAGAGCCTGCACGAAGGACATCTCGTGCAGGTCGGGACCGAGGGCGTGGTCGGGGTCCGTCGCGGCGGCATCGCGGAACTTCTTCATGCGCACCCGGTCCAGCACGATCATGAACACCCCGCCCAGCGCCAACGCCGTCAGCACGCTGGGGGTGTTGAACAGGCGTTCCCCGATGGCGTCGGCCAGCCACACGCCGAGGATGGCCGCGGGCAGGAAGGCCACGATCAGGCGCAGGGCCAGGGCCAGGCCCTCGCGGTCCCGCCCGAGCAGCCCCTTGGCCATGCGCAGCACGCGCGGGAAGTACAGCCCCAGCACCGCCAGGATCGCCCCGCCCTGGATCACGATGTTGAATGCGTCCACGGCGGACTTCTGCACCGGCGTCTCGTCCAGGCCCATCAGGGCCGAGGCGATGATGAGGTGCCCGGTGGAGGAGACCGGCAGGTACTCGGTGATGCCCTCGACGATGCCGAGAACGAGGGCCTGGGTCAGACTCATGGCGCTCATGCGTGCCGCTCCCGCGTGTGACCCGACCGCCTCTGCGTCCGAGAACCTCTCAACCCGTCCGTCTCCCGCGCCGGGAGGGTAGCCTTGCCCCCATGAGGGACATGACGACATGATCGACCGGTTGACCCCGATCCATGACCGCGATGACCCACGGGTCGCCCGCTATCTCAACCAGAAGGACGCCTGGCTCCGGGCGGCCCACAACCCCACGACCGGTCCCGTCGAGAATCCGCCTACGCCCGAGGGCCACGGGTTGTTCATCGCGGAGGGCTTGCTGGTGGTCGAGCACCTGCTGGCCTCGGACTACCCGGCGGAGTCGGTGCTGGTCTCGGAAGCCCGGGCCGGGGCCTTGGCCGACCTTCTGGGGCGAGTGCCGAAGGGCGTGCCGATCTACGCGGTTTCCCGGGGTGTGATGGAGTCCATCGTCGGGTTCGACCTGCACCGGGGCCTGCTGGCCGTCGGGCGGCGTCTCCCGCCCCGGAACCCCGTGGAACTCGCCCGGGCCTCTCGTGCCCTGGTCATCCTGGAAGACCTGGCCAACCACGACAATCTGGGATCGGTCTTCCGATCGGCGGCGGTGCTGGGCGGCGCGGGGATGGGCGTGCTCCTCAGCCCCCGGTGCTGCGACCCGCTCTACCGCAAGGCCCTGCGGGTGTCGATGGGGCACGCCCTGCGCATCCCGTTCGCGGTGGTGGACGACTGGCCGCGCGGGTTGGGGGGGCTGAAGGGGCTTGGGTTCGAGCTGATCGCCCTGGACCCCGCCCCGGACGCGGAGCGGATCGACCGGATGCCCGTGCCCGAACGCCCCGCCCTGATCCTGGGGGCCGAGGGGCCGGGCCTCAGCCCCGCGCTGCGGGCCGTGGTCCATCGCCGGGCGGTGATCCCGCAGATGCCGGGCGCGGACTCGCTGAATATCGGCGTGGCGGCGGGGGTTGCTCTGCACCGACTGTTGCCGGTGGGCGGCTGAGCGAGCCGCTGAAACCGAAGAACGCGCCGGCGAGCGTGCCGGGGAACGATGCACCCGAAATTTTTTCGTCGAGGTGATTCCCCCCGGCGCGGTTTTCGGGGATACTGGCGGGGCAAACCATCCCATCTCCCGGCGCACCCCGCCGGACCATCAGGAGCCTGACCATGCAGAACACCCCTCGCCGACTGATCCTCACCGCCGGGCTGGGCGTCGCCGCCGCCGGGATGCTGGCCATGTCGCCCGCCGTCGTGCGCGAGGGCGACTCCGCCCACCGGGAGAAGGTGTCCCAGTTGGAAGCGAAGGCCTTCCCCGCGACGGCCCTGGCCGGGCTGGGCGAATGGGTGGGCGGCGAGGCCTTCACCGAGTCCGGCCTGACCGATGGACAGGTGGTGGCCTTCGCCATCATCGACAGCCAGAACGCCGCCGCGATGACCCTGCTCAACACCATGACCCGCCTGGCCCGCACCCACGGGGACAAGGGCCTCCGGGTCTTCGCGGTCCACGGCGAGGAGAACTGGGACGCGCTGACCGCCCTGGCCGATCAGGGGCGCGTCCGCATCCCGGTGGCCAAGGACGCAGGCGGGGCGTTCGCCAAGGCCGTGCTCTCCGACGATGTGCCCGATGTCTACATCATCGACCGCGCCGGCAACCTGCGATACGCCGACTTCGAGACGCGGGTGCTCGAACTGGCCGTCACGCGCCTGCTGCGCGAATCGACCGCCCAGGCCGCCGAGAACGCCCGCCTGGAATCCAAGTCACGCGACGCCCTGATGGCCGAACGCCCGACCCCGGCGGTCGCCCCCGCCCGCACCAGCACGAACAAGGCCACCCCGGAGCAGTACCGCGCCGCGGCCTGGCCGGCGCACAACGACGGCACGCTCCACGGCAAGAATGTCCAGGGTCAGCCGCTGCCCGTCGCCCTCGGCTCGGAGACCTGGCTGACGACCAAGCAGGACCTGACCGGCAAGGTGGTGGTGCTGGACTTCTGGGCCACCTGGTGCGGGCCGTGCATCGCCGTCATGCCGCGCCTGGACGAGATGCAGAAGCGCAACCCGCAGAAGCTGGCCGTCCTCGGCGTGGCCGGGCAGGCGCGCCAGGGCTACCCCGAGGACGCCAACGCGGTCCGCAACTTCATGAACAAGAACAAGCACTCCTACGGACAGGTCATCGACCCCCAGCAGCGGGTGTACAAATCGCTGGAGATCCGCGCCATCCCGCATGTCGTCGTGCTGTCCACCGACGGCGTGGTCCGCTGGCAGGGCAATCCCCATTCATCCGCGTTCCAGGCGGCCGTGGACCAGATCCTCCGCGTCGATCCCGGCCTTCAGTAATCTCACGGCCGGGTAGGACGGCACTCCGTGCCGTCTCCTCCGGTCACGCCCACGATGAGTCCTCGAATCGTGGGGTTCTTCCTCTTCGTCCCCCCGTGGGACCGACTTCCAGTCGGCCTTTTTCCCTTCCCTGATCCCGGATGGCTGATGGCTGATCCCCTCCCCCTCCCCCCCGCCCGGGTCGTGCTGGTCGAGCCCGAGATCCCCAACAACACGGGGTCGGTGGCGCGCACCTGCGTGGCCACGGGGTCCGCGCTGCACCTGGTGCATCCGCTGGGCTTCGATATCGACGAGAAGGCGTGCCGCCGGGCCGGGCTGGACTACTGGCCCCGGGTGGACCTGACCGAGCACGCGGATGTGGAGGCGTGGGAGCGTTCGCTGCCGGGGCGCGATGATCCGGCCGCGCCCGGCGTGTGGCTGTTCAGCGCGCGGGCGACCCGCTCGATCTACGACGCCCCGCTGCGCCCGGGCGATTTTCTGGTCTTCGGGCGAGAGAGCGTGGGCCTGCCCCCGGGACTTCAGGAACGCCACGCCGACCGATTGGTGGGCATCCCCCTCCGCCCCGGGGAGCGGTCGCTGAACCTGTCCAACGCGGTCTCCGTGGCGGTCTACGAGCTTGTTCGGAAAATGATCGGAGAGGGTGCCCTGTCGGTGGATGATTCCGGGCGTCTGGCGGGTCCGGGTGCGGGCATTTGCCCGATTTGACGGGCAATTTGAACCGTGGTCGAACAACTCCGCGGCGGGTTCCGTATCAATGGGGTCAGGAACGAAAGTTCCGGGCGGAAAACGGAAAAGCAGACAGGTTTCACAAGTTTCATCTCTCCTCTCTCCAGAACAGTGT